>JAVBPC010000041.1:0-100480 GCA_031549905.1 Eubacteriales bacterium | reverse complement strand
CGCCGCCGATGCCGGATTGAAGTCGAGGGGGTTGAGACCCCCTCGAGCACCCCGGGGTTGCGGTCTGCCGAAATTCATAGAATTTCGGGTGCGACCGCGGGGGGAGGAAACGGGACGCTGTGGCTGGGTGGGGAGTTTATGGGCTCTAGTTCTAAAACACCTTTTTACTGCGCGCTTTCCATTCGGCCTATGGCGCGCAGCGTGTAGGAGAACAGCGCGTTTACCGTTGCGGGATCGGCGGCTTCTTCGCCGGCGGATGCGGTGTGGTCCAATACTTCCGTCAGCAGTGCGAGGGTATCTTTTTCCAGCTGCTCAAGCCGGGTGGCATCTTTGCTGAACATAAACAGCGTGCCGCGCGCCGCACACAGCGCCGCGAACGGCTTTTCTTTGCGAAGACGATCCAGCGCGTCGTACAGGCCGCCGTCCCGCTCCGGCCAATTGACCTGCGCCATGCAGCCGCGCAGCAGATCCATCTGCGCGAACGAGGGGTGCTGCGGTTTTGCGCTGTCTGCTTGCTGTGAAGGTTCCGCGGATTTTGGGCCGCCGTGATGCGGGCAATGCCTGCCGTGGCCGTGGTGTCCGTGGCGCACAAAGGAAGCCGAGGCCATCAGCACCCCGCTAAGGCCAACCAGCACCAGCCCCATCCAATCAAAAGGCAGCGCAGGCGCGAACATGCGAAGCAGCGCTACTGAAAGGCATACTATCGCGCCCGCGAGCGCGCCAGATTCTTTTCCCCTCATCGGAAACCCCTCCCGGTATTTGTCTGCCCAGTGTCCTAGCTGGGCTATCGCTTGGCTTTTCGCCAGGTCTTTTTCCGCCCGACAGCGGCACTCTTCGCTTGACGTAGCGCTGCTACGTCTGCGCTCCGGCTTCCTGCCGGACAAAAAAATCTCTTGCCGAAAAGCCAAGCCATAGCCCAGCTAGGACACTAGTATACCACAAAAGAAGAGGTTTTTCTACAGCGCCGTGAGGGGCAAAAGCATTTGCCTTTATGCTGTTCAATTTCGTGTCAACCCGCCGCCTATCCCACCTGCGGCACATACCCAACGGTGATATCGACCTGCTCTGTCGCCGCATCGTAATCAACATGAACGAACCAGTCGCCCACGGCCCTTCCCTCGCAGCTGGAGGCGGCCGCATCGGCTGTGGAATCGTTGAGCATGCTGTCAACGGTCTCAATTACGGCATTCGCGGCGGCCTGTTTGGTGTCGGGCGCAAGGATGGACATGCCCACCAGCAGTGCGTTCACCATTGTTTCCACGCATGTGCCGATTTCCTTGTCAGGCAGCCCCGCAAGCGCGGCGGATACGGCGACATAGGGGTAGTGACCGGCGGCGATTTCGCCCACATTGAAGCAAACAGCCTTGGATAGCTGACTATACGTCAGAACTTCGGGGTCACGGATGACCTTTCCCGGCAGAAATTTGGGCGTTTTGCCGCTAACCCGTTTCCAGGTCTTTTTGTATTCCCCGGCGAACTGATTCACATCCATTGTGGCCAGCGCCTGCGCCGGCAGCATAAAACCCGTCAGAAACACAATGGAGACCATGACGGCGAGCAATCGCTTCATGAAATGAATCCTCCATTTGATATGGGCCGCGTTGCCCATGTATTTCATGGTAAGACGCCAAAAAGATTCCGGCAGTTCCCATGGGCATCGCATAATCAGACGCCGCATGACAAAATTTAGCAATACATGGTGTGTAACTTTTGCGCTACGCCGCGCGAATTCCATACAGGAGGGAGGATGAACCGCTGTTGGTTGAGCCGTTGCTGGTAGCTTTTCTAGAGGGCGACCCGCACGCATTTGAACAGCTTGTGGCGCTGCACCGGAGGGCAGCGGTGCTGTTCGCGTTGCGTCTGACCGGCGATCTTGCCTCCGCTGAAGATGCCGTGCAGGAGGCGTTTGCCTGGCTGCTTTTAAACCCCGGGCGCGTGCGCCCCGAGATGGGGTTCAAACCCCTGCTGTATACATTGGTGCGCAGGCGGTGCATGGATTGGTTCCGCCGCTTCCGCAAGTGGGCGCCGCTGGATGAAGCCAATGACTACGCGCCGGAAACCGTGTACCTGGAGGAGCGGAAGCGCGCGCTGCATGCCGCGCTGTCAAACATATCCCCGGCGGACGCGCGCGTCATACACCTGCTGGATATTGAAGGGTTTTCGCAAAAGGAGGCCGCGGAGATCCTTGGGAAAACGCCGGGCGCGGTAAAGGTTTCGCACCACCGCGCCAAAGAGCGGCTGAAACATCAACTGATCAAGGAGGGATACGCGCATGACACCCAGTGACCGCAGGTTTCTAAGCGGGGTTTATGCAAAAGCGGAAAAGATGCGCAGGCGGCGTACGATGTTCGCGCAGGCTGCGCTGGCGCTGCTGGGCGCGCTGCTTGTGGTGTGCGCGTGCGTGTTCGCCCGGGGCGACGCGGCGGTGTTTTGCCTGATCGGCGCACCATCCCTCCTGCTATTCATTGCCGTGGACTGGATACGGTTAAAACCTGAACAAGGAGACCAAATGTGAGCATAGAGATACATGGGCTGACCAAGCGATTCGGCGAAAAGACCGCTGTTGACAACCTGACACTGACCATTCCCGGGGGCATGTACGGCCTGCTGGGCCCCAACGGCGCAGGTAAAACCACCTTGATGCGCATGCTGGCCACGCTGCTGACCCCAACCTCGGGCGGCGCGGCGCTGTGCGGCGTGCCCCTTGCAAGCCAAAGAAACGTGCGCCGCATCATCGGCTACCTGCCGCAGGACTTTTCTTTTTATCCTACCTTCACCGTCAGGGATACACTTTCCTACCTGGCGCTGCTTTCCGGCATGAAGGATCAGGCGCGGCGGGATGCCAGAATTGACGCGCTGCTGGAAATGACGAACCTTGGACAAAACAGCCGTGTAAAAGTCAGAAAACTTTCCGGCGGGCAGAGGCGTCGGCTGGGCATCGCGCAGGTGCTGCTGAACAACCCAAAGGTGATCATTGTCGATGAGCCGACCGCGGGCCTTGACCCCGAGGAGCGCATCCGCTTTCGGAACCTTTTATGCCAGCTTTCCGGGGATAAGACGGTGCTGCTGTCCACACACATCGCGGAGGACATCTATCAAACCTGCGAAAACGTGGCGGTGCTGGCGGACGGGCGGCTGCTGTACGCGGGCGGCGTGAAGGCGCTGGCGGAAAAGGCGCAGGGGCGCGTATGGCGCGTGCACGTTGAAATGGGCGGGTTGGAAGCCTTTCGCGCGCGGCACACGGTGGTGTCGATGGCGCCGGATGCGGGCGGATTTGATGTGCGCGTGCTGGCGGAAGCAAAGCCCACAGAGAGCGCGGCGGCGGTACCGCCGGGCCTTGAAGATGCGTACATGCTGCTGGTCAAAGGGGGTGCGGGCGTATGAGGCTGTTGCGGTTTGAGATCGGGCAGTGGCTGAAAAACCCGCTGCTGTATGTGGTGATGCTGATCATCGCATTTTTCCTGGGTTCGCAGCTGGGGGATGGATTCTGGACGGAAACGTTCACTTGGCCGGAGCCGCCCGTGCCCGGGCTGCCCGTTTCGGAAGCTGAGCCGTCGTACGGCTTTATCTCCGACACATCGGAAGAGGCGAAAATGGCGTCAATGAACCGCATGCTGTACTTTGCCGCAAACGAAAACCCTGTTTCCATGCCTGCGCTGGGTGGGTTCATCAACCGCCAGGTGCGGCTGTCATCCGAGCAGGTGGAACTGGTGCGGCAGGCATTCAAGGATGTGACCGGCAAGGAATTTTTGGATGTATCCCATCAAGGCGATATGCCGTCCTCTTTGCCCTATGCGGAGTATGAGGCGCGCATCACGGCGCTGAACGACGCGCTGGGCGATCAGTATTTTCGGCTCAGTTCCATCTACGGCACAAACTATGTGCCCATGACATATGAGCAGGCGGTCGCCGACTATGAAAAATTAATAAAAGAGGATCAGTACACCCGCGCCCAGGCCCGGATGTACGCCGACTACGCGGGCATCGCGCTGGGGCTGTTCCCGGCGTTTCTGGCGGCGTTCATGATGGGGCGCGATAAACGCAGCGGCGCGGACGCGGTGATCGGCGTCAGGCCCATTTCCAGCGTGCGGTATCTTATGTGCAAATATTTGGGGCTTGCGCTGCCGCTGTGCGCGTTTGTGATGCTGGCGGCACTTATACCCACCGCAGGCGCAATTTTGATGCGATCACAGGGGCATCCGGTGGATGTGTGGGCGTACATCGGCATCAGCGTGGGCTGGCTTTTGCCTACGGTGCTGATCGTTACGGCGGTGGCGCTGTTCATTTCGCAGGCGGCGGGCACGGGCATTGCGGCGATTCCGGTGGCGGTAGCACTGTGGATGGTATCGGTGGCGCGGCCGGGGCTTGCCGGGCCGTACCCGCTGTGGGCTCAGCTGATCCGCTACAACAACATGAACCCTTTCCCGGCGGAATGGGCGGCGCAGGTGCTTGCAAACCGGCTTGTGATGGTCGCGGCATCTGTTGGGCTGGTGGCGCTTGCGGGGCTAATCCATGGGCACAGGCGGGCGCACGGGGGCGGCTATGTTTAGGTATCAGCTGAAACTGCTGCCCTTCTGGAACCTGTTGCTGTGCGCCGCACTGCTCATTCTGCTGCCGCTTGTGGTCAGCTTTCGGTTTCTGGAATTTCAGCAGATCGGAACGATTGGCGAAACCGTCGCGCCGCTGCTGGGCATTCTGCTGCTGACGCCGCTTGCGTTCCTGGAGGATCTGGATGGTCAGCGAGAGGCGCTTGCCGTCCGCCCTACGCCGTATTGGTGTGGGTTTATGATGCGCGTTGCGCTTGTCACGCTGCTGCTTGCCCTTGGGATTGCCGCGCTTCTTAGCGTCGCGGCGGCATACGCGCTGCCGTTCAGCTTCGGTGCGATGTTTGTGGGATTGCTGGCCAGTGCGGCGCTCTACGGCGGCATCGGCCTGCTGACCGGGCATCTTTCGAAAAGTCGAACGCTGGCGTATTTGTTGCCAATGTTCCTTTTTTCGTTAGAATTTTTCACCCGTGGAAAGTACACAGGCAGGTTCTTTTCGCTGAGCTTGATGGAGGGCGTTTTACGCCCGGAAAAGTGGGCGCTGCTGGCCGCCGGTGCGGCGCTGCTCACGGCCAATGTGATCCTGTCAAAACGCCAGGTGCAAGTTGGCCGATAAAGAATTTCAAAAAAGGGGTTGACGGGGGGGAAAAGTCGTGCTAGAATCGGGCAAAACG
This sequence comes from Eubacteriales bacterium, assembly GCA_031549905.1. Lineage (GTDB taxonomy): Bacteria > Bacillota > Clostridia > Christensenellales > Aristaeellaceae > Avichristensenella. The sequence continues at coordinate 95,262 of JAVBPC010000041.1, read as the reverse complement.
TCAGACGGGGAATCGTGGTTGCCAGAAGGTCCCTTCAGAGAGCTTTCGGTTGGTGCGAGAAAGCGGGGCCGGGTAACGAATTCTTCCCCGAAGTTGCAAGCTGAAACCCTTGGGGTGAAATCCCTTTGAGCGGTAGGCTGTGCCGGGTTCGACCGTTACATCGACGGGGAGTGTTGGCTCCTTTTGAGGCCGCAAGCTGCGCATATGCGTTGTTTGTGGTAAAATGAGGTGGTACCGCGGTTTATCCGCCCTCTGTTTACAGGGGGCGGTTTTTGTTTTTGGCCGCACGGTTTTTGGTCGCTTCATTCGGCATACTGCCGTTTGAAATATATCCCCCAAATGGCAAAAATCATCGAAAGCGAGGCATCCATCATGAAAAAGACCTGCCGTATTCTATCCATCGCACTCATTCTGTCCCTGCTTGTTACCTCCGCTGCCTTTGCGCAGGAAGCGCCCATCTCCATCGGCGTGATCCAAATGGTGCAACACGCGGCGCTGGATGCATCCTACGAAGGGTTCATCGACGCGCTGGCCGACAACGGCTATGTCGATGGCGAAAACATCACCGTCGATTACCAGAACGGCCAGGGCGACCAGGCGAACCTTGCCACCATCGCCGACCGTTTCGTCGCGAAAAAGGTTGACCTGGTGCTGGCCATCGCGACCCCGGCGGCGCTTGCCATCGCGGGCAAGACGACCGATATCCCGATCCTGGCTACGGCGGTGACCGATTATGTCGAAGCGCGCCTGGTGGAAAGCAACGAAGTTCCCGGCACGAACGTATCCGGCACCACGGATATGGCCTCTATTGAAGACCAGATCAGGCTGTTGCAGAGGATCTGCCCGGATGCAAAGACCATTGGCGTGCTGTACAACGCGGGTGAGGTCAACTCCGTCGTGCAGGCCGAAGAAGCCAAGCGGGCCATTGAGGCGCTGGGCATGAAGTACGTCGAAAACACCGTCACCAACACCAGCGAGGTGCTGCAGGCCACCGAATCCATCGCCAGAAAGTGCGACGCCATCTATATTCCGACCGACAACGCGCTGGCATCCTCGATGCCCGTTGTGTACAGCGTGATCGCGGAAACCAAGACCCCGGTAGTCTGCGGCGAAAGCGGCATGGTGATGGCGGGCGGTGTGGCGACGCTGGGCATCAACTACTACACGCTGGGCTACCAGACCGGCATGATGGCCGTGCGCCTGCTGAATGAGGGCCTTAACATTTCCGAAATGCCGGTGGAAAGCCAGACAGAGTTCGATTACTGCATCAACGCCACGATCGCGCGCGAGATCGGCCTTGAGATCCCTGAGGACCTGCTGGCCTACGCGAAGGAAATGGAGTAATTGATCCCCTCTTTCACCTAACAAAAAGGAGCATGCAAAATGAGCCAGATCCTGCTAAGCGCCGTCGCCCTGGGGTTGCTGTGGGCCGTAATGACCATCGGCGTATACATCACCTATCGCATACTGGATATCGCCGACCTGACGGTGGAAGGCAGCCTGACGCTTGGCGCGGCTGTGTGCGCGGCCCTCATCAAAGGGGGCGCGCACCCCATCCTTGCCACGCTGGCGGCGCTTGGCGCGGGATGCCTGGCAGGGCTTGTTACGGGTCTGCTGCACACGAAGCTGAAAATCCCCGCGCTGATCGCAGGCATTCTGACGATGATCGCGCTGTGGTCGGTCAATCTGCGCGTGATGGGGGCGTCCAACGTCTCCATCCTGCGCATGCCCACGGTGTTTGCCATGGTGCAGGGGCTGGGTGTTTCAAAGTACGCATCGTGGATCGTGGTCGGGGGCGGGCTTGCGCTGCTGCTGACGGGCGCGCTGTATTGGTTCTTCGGCACGGAGATTGGCAGCGCGCTGCGCGCCACGGGCAACAACCCCGGCATGGTGCGCGCGCAGGGCATCAACACCGATACGATGATCATCTTGGGGCTGATGCTGTCCAACGGGCTGGTGGGGCTGTCCGGCGCGCTGATCGCGCAAAGCCAGGCGTTTGCGGATATTCAGATGGGTACGGGGTCGATCATCATCGGGCTTGCCTCGCTGATTGTGGGCGAGGTACTGTTCGGCCGCCGCAATTTTTATATCCGATTGCTGTCGCTGCTGTTCGGGGCCATTGCGTATCGCATCATCATCGCGATGGTGATGGAGCTGGGCATGGAACCCAACGACCTGAAGCTGTTCACCGCCGCTACGGTGGCGCTGGCGCTGTCGGTGCCGCGCATGCGGCCATACCTGCACACGCTGGTGAAATCGATGAAGGGGGGCGCCGCGCATGCTTGAGCTAAACCACATTACCAAGGTGTTTGGCCAGGGGACGGTGAACGAACGCGCCGCATTGTCCGATGTAACGCTGAAAGTGGAGCGCGGCGATTTTGTTACGATGATCGGCGGAAACGGTGCGGGCAAATCCACGTTGCTAAACTTGGTGGCGGGCGTATTCGCGCCGGATGGCGGTAGCATCTCTTTGGATGGCAAAAACGTGACGCGCCTTTGCGAATACAAGCGCGCGAAGTACCTGGGCCGTGTGTTCCAGGACCCGCTGAGCGGCACGGCCGCCGATATGACGATAGAAGAAAACCTGGCGATGGCGCTGCGCCGCGGGAAGAGGCGCACGCTGTGCTGGGGCGTGACGGCAAAGGAACGCATGCGATACCGGACGCTGCTGGCGGGGCTTGGGCTTGGGCTGGAGGCGAGGCTTTCCGCGAAGGTGGGGCTGCTGTCCGGCGGGCAAAGGCAGGCGCTGACGCTGCTGATGGCCACGCTGCAAAAGCCGGATGTGCTGCTGCTGGATGAACACACGGCGGCGTTGGACCCCAAGACTGCCGAAACGGTGCTGCAGCTGAGCGATCAGTGCATTAGGGACAGCGGCCTTACCGCGCTGATGGTGACCCACAACATGAAGCACGCGCTGAAGTACGGCAACCGACTGCTGATGATGCACGAGGGGCGTGTGGTGATCGATGTGCGCGGGGAAGAGAAGGAAAGGCTGAAGGTGCAGGATTTGCTTCAGCTGTTTGAAAGTGCCAGCGGGCAGGCGCTGGCGAATGACAGGGTGCTGCTGGCTTAATACAGGACTGCGCATGTGTTGGCGCGATGTTGTCCTCAGAAATGGGGAGGCTTTAGGGCCTCCTTTTTTGTTTTGACTATTCGATATATCTGCGCTACCATTTGACTGTATTTGCTTTTCCCGCAGGGGAAATGCCCGAACGGAAATCTACTGGTATGAAGGCAATACTCTGCTGATATAGCCAGCTTATCCTGAAAAAGGGCAAAAACTTTTCGCCCCATGAGCCAAACCCACCCCTCAGCCGTCTAACCAGTGTATACATACAAACCCGGCCGGCAAGGGAGAAAAAATGTGACAAGGGAAGAATTCGCGGAGCAGGTTGTTGCAATGCAGGATACTCTGTACAGGGTATCCTATGGTTTGCTGCACAATCCCGGCGATCAGGCGGATGCCGTGCAGGAATGCATCCGGCGCGCGCTGGAAAAAAGGGAAGCGCTTCGCGATCCCAGGTTCATGGGCACATGGATGGTGCGGATTCTGATCAACGTGTGCCATGACATGCTGCGAAAAAGGAAACGGGAATTCCCCTCCGGGGAGATACCCATTGCCATCACGCCCACAAGCAACTTTTTGATGGTGGATGCGTTCAGCAGGCTGGAGGAGCGCTTCCGTTTGCCGCTGATCCTTCATCACATTGAGGGCTATACCACAAAGGAAATTGCCCGCATGCTGCACATCCCGGAAGGGACGGTCAAAAACCGCCTGATCAAGGCGAGAAAGCTGTTTAAGATTATCATCGAAGAAGGAGGGCCCGGCTATGACGCAATTTGACAGGAATATGTACGGAGAAACATCGGATGAGTTCAAACGGGCGGTGGCCTGCGCCCTTCGGGAGAAGGAGAAACCCATGATCAAGAAAAGCATCACCGGCGTTGCGGCGCTGGTCATCGTTTTGATATTCGCCATCGGCATTGGCGTTGCCGCTAACCTTGATGTTTTCCGTGAGTTCGCCAAGTTTGAAGGGGATGAGTACCTGTACCTGATTGACCAGAGCGCGAAGTCCTATTCGGACCTGTCCGTGGATGTGCCGGGAGAGGGTGTCTACCCCAAGGCCACGTTTACCGTGAACCAGGCGCATTATGACGGGCAAAACCTGTTTATCGCCTACACGCTGTCCGCACCGTGGATTCCCGTAAACTTCATGGACCCGGACGATGCCCTTGCGGAGGGAAACGATATCACCGCGGAACAATACCGAATCAATGGAATGCCGTACTTCGACTATTCCGCTTCCCCACAGGATATTGAGTTGATGCATCAGAAGATTGCCGAGGATGGAAGGGCATACTTTGAGGTGCGCGCCCAGATGATCGAGGATGTTGCGGTGTATTGCGGCGACACCAAAATCGATGCGCTTCGCTGCAATTTACAGCGCCAAGAGGACGGAACCACGGTAGGCTACATAGAGTTCAGGTTCCCGCTGCCTGAGGAAGCGCAGAACAAAGAAGAGCTGCGGCTGGAATTTCTGATGCACCGCGGTGCGACGCAATTCTATCAGGATGAAGCGGGCTGCTATGAAAAAGGGCTGGATGGGCTGCCGGTCATCAAGCTGCCTGTGACCATCCGCAAAAATGCGCAGAGCGGCGTTCCCCTGCAGGGAACCTGCGCGCTTGAGGACTTTACCGTCAGCGCAACCATGGTTGCATCCGATGTCGATGTAAAGGTTGATGTTGTGATGCTTCCCGGGGTAAAAACGTTGGATGAGCTTGCGGCAACAATCAGCGGCGGACGGTTTGGTTACGACCTGTACGCGGGCGATGAAAAGTGTACGCTGCTGGCGGGTATGTCCGTATATGTCGGTGCTGATGCCGTCAATTTCAAGATGACATTCAAGGCCCCGGAAACCCCGGCGGACTTCCGGTTGGTGCCGAGCATCGGCCTATCTGGGACCGTCGCGGAGGAAACCATACATTTCCAGAAAGGGGAATAGGTTTTCTGGCGCCCGGCTGGACCTTGGAAAATCATAGGGAAGGGGTGCTTTACAGCACCCCTTCCTCCGTTGCCGCAGGTATCGCGGTTGTTTCCGGCGCGGCCGAAACCGCTTCCGGCTTTGTCTGCCCTGTTATCTCAATGAAATCGCCTGAAACATACCCTTCCACATCGCCAGTGCGCATGCTGACCCACCCGGTTTCCAGCACTTCCTTGATGATCAGCGTCCAGCCGTTGCGCACTGTGGCGATCACATCGTCATCCAGCGAGGGGGCCACCCGCACATTCAGCGTGGCGCTGGCATCCCCGTCCACTGTGACGCGCGCGTACTGCTCGCCCTCTTCCAGCGCGGGCACGGGCCCCTGCGTGGGGACCGGTGTAGGCACGGGCGTGGGGGCAAGGCTCATCGGCAGCGTGGGCGCGGGCGAAAGCGGCGTTTCCAGCCAGGTATACTGCACCAGTTCCATGCCGGGATAATAGAAGGAAAGGATTTCCAGCGCCGTTTTGCCGTACCTGCCCGCCATCCACTGCGCGCCGCGCTGGCTCATGCCCACGCCGTGCCCGTACCGGCGGCTTTCGATTACGAACTCATTCGCTTTTTCCGCAACGCTTACCATATCGTATTTTGAATTGTTGATGCGGATATCCAGCAGATCCAGCGCCTGACCGTATACCGCAAGGTCCACCGTCAGCGGCTCTTCAATCACTTCCAGCTCGCCCATGACGCCTTCGTCATCCACGCGGCGTACGCTGGCCTGCAAGGTAAAGCGCAGCGTGGCGTACTGGCGGTTGTCGCCTGCATAGAGGGGGTTCACCGTCTCCAGGGAAAGAAGATTGGCAAGGCCCACGGCGTCCAGCTGGCTGACCTCGCCCTGGGAGTGCAGCATGAACGCAGCCTGGTTCAGCAGCGTGCCGTACAGCGGCTCCGCAAGGCGGCTCAGATCCTTGGGTACCTTGAACCGTTTGACGATGCTTTCGACATTTTCCACATCGTAGGGGTCATCCCGCATATCCAGGTACCCGAAATCGCCCGTCTGCCCCCAGGTGTTTTCGACCAGCGCCGTCTGCCCGCCGTTGGATGCCGAATAGAAGCATTCCGCGAAAGCACCCTTGTACATGCCGACGATGCCGCGCGTATCGTTCACCGCCTTGATGGCGTTGGCATAGCGCGTGTTCAGGCCCCTGTACACCTGGTCGTTTGTGGTATCCACCACATCGTACGCCTGGGAACTACCCCGCGCTTTGCGCTGCATGGCGTATGTTCTGGCCGCCACGGCCTGGGCTTTCAGCGCTTCTATGGGAAAGGTATCGCTCATTTCATACGGCACCACGCCGTACAGGTAGTCCTCCACGCCGACGGTGACGATCGCGCGAAGCCATGTACCCTGGCAGTCGATTTTCAGATCGCCCATGTACAGCGCGTTTTTTCCGGCCTCGTCTATGATTGCCCCGCCCGCTTTGCCTGTATTGTCCAGGTGGCGTTTTAGTGTGATCGATGTGCCAAGCTCGATCGTCAGCCCGCCCGTTTGCATCACGATGTTGCCGTTTACCGCGCCCAGGCGCAGCTTCGTATCCGCTTCAAATTGGAAAGTTTTGTCACCGCTGACGGAGTAAGGTCCGGTCAGCGTGATATTCAGCTGCCCGCGCTCGCCAAGGGATTGCAGCATTACGCGGAGCGTCGCATCCGCTGCGCCGCCCGCAGTAACTGTCGCCGCGTCCTCCGCGGAGGCCGGCGCGAGCAGGCAAAAAATGGAAAGAATCGCAAGAAAAGCCGCAAAATGTTTGCGCATACAGACCTCCTTTTTTCGACACCATCATACAGGATATAACGCGAAATGTATAGTAGGTGGATTGTACCAGTAAAAATCAGCCAGCAGGAACTGCCCCATGCGCGGCGAATGTTACAGCAGTACACTACCCTGATGAAGGAGGACCTATCCCGATGAAAAAGCTACTCGCCATCTGCCTGTCCGTTCTGTTCGTGCTAAGCGGCCTTACCTCTTTGGCCGAAGAGAAGCTGCCGACCGTGGCCATCGTCGTCTCCGGCGGTCTGGGCGACCGTTCGTTTTTTGATTCCTCTGCCGAGGGCCTTGCAATGCTAAAGGAAGCGGGCATTCAGGGCAATGTCATCGAATGCAAAAATGATGCTTCCCTGTTTGAGCAAAGCCTGATTTCCGCAGCCGAAGCGTATGACTTCGTTGTGGCCGTCGGCTGGGAGTTCTGGGAGGCGCTCGAAGACATCGCCCCCGAACTGCCGGATACCAAATTCATCTTCGTTGATAACGAGATGGTCGGCATCGACAACGTGCTGGCGGTTACGTACGCTGAGAACGAAGGCTCGTTCCTGGTGGGTTACATCGCTGCCAAGCTGTCAAAGACCGGCATCGTCGGTGTTATCGGCGGTGAGGACAGCGTCACCATCAACAACTTTGTCGTCGGTTACCAGCAGGGCGCGGCGTATGCCAACCCCGATGTTCAGGTGCTTGTTTCCTACACGGCGGACTACGAAGACCCCGCCAAGGGCAAGGAGCACGCGCTGGCCATGTATGACAAGGGCGCGGACATCATCTTCCAGGTAGCCGGAAAGACCGGCGAAGGCGTGTTCCAGGCCGCCGCCGAAACCGGCAACTACGCCATCGGCGTGGATGGCGATCAGAAGTACATCAACCCGGAAGTCATCGTATGCTCGATGATCAAGGAAATGGGCCTGTCCATCTACGGCGCGGTGATGAACTATGTTGAGGATGGCACATTCCCCGGCGGCGAAGCGTGGAACGCTGACATGGAAACCGGCTACATCAGCGTGGGTTACGGCGATGACACGATGCCCCAGCAGGTGGATGACGCGCTGAAGGCCGAAGTCGAAGCGCTGGCTGAAAAGATCATTGCCGGCGAAATTACCGTGGAGACGACCAGATAAAATACAAGAGCGTTTTCGCATTGCGCTAAAGAGGTGCCAAGGGCATGTCCGACCAGATAGCCGTTTCCTTCCGCAATGTTTCCATGCGCTTTCCGGGCGTACTGGCGAACGACCGGGTTTCCTTGGATGTGCGCGCCGGGGAGGTATTCGCCCTGGTGGGCGAAAACGGCGCGGGCAAGTCCACGCTGATGCGGCTGCTGTACGGCCTTCACACCCCCACAGCGGGGGAAATATACGCCAAGGGGCAGCGGGTTATGCGCTATAATCCCGCTGCCGCGATTGCCATGGGCATCGGCATGGTGCATCAGCACTTTATGCTGGTGCCTTCTTTTACGGTGGCGCAAAATATTGTTTTAAGCCGCGAACCCAGGCGGCGCGGCCTTTTTGTGGATCAGAAGGCCGCGGAAGATACCGTGCGCGAACTTTCCCGCCGGTACGGCCTGAAGGTGGACCCGCGCGCCCGGGTGTCGGAGCTGGGCCTTGGCGTGCAGCAGCGGGTGGAGATTTTAAAAACGCTGCACCGGGGCGCCGAAATATTGATTCTGGATGAGCCGACGGCGGTGCTGACGCCCGGCGAAACCGATGAGCTGTTTGCCGTGATCCGCCGTATCGTCAGCGAAAGCGGTATGACGGTGATCCTGATCACGCACAAGCTGTATGAGGTCATGGCCGTATCCGACCGCGTGGGCGTGATGCGGCGGGGGAAGCTTGTGGGCGTGCGCGAAACCCGCGATGTCAATGAAAAGATACTGGCGCAGATGATGGTGGGCCAGGATATGCCGCCGCCCCCGATGGCGGAGCGCGCGCAGCCGGGCGCAAAAGCCATTTATGTTGAAAACCTGCAGGCGCTGGATGATCGGGGTCTGCCCGCCGTGAAGGGCATGACGCTTGATGTGCGCGCGGGGGAAATACTGGGCGTTGCGGGCATCGAGGGCAATGGCCAAAGTGAATTGATAGAAGCGCTGGCGGGGCTGAGGCCCGTGCGCGGCGGTGACATAGAAATACTGGGCAAAAGGGCGCTGGGGCTTGACCCCGGCCAGATCCGCGCGCTGGGCGTGGCGCACATTCCGGAGGACAGGCTGCGTACCGGCGTATCCGCCAAGGCAAGCGTGACGGAAAACCTGCTGGCAGGCCGCCAGCGGAAATGGCCGTTTTCAAAATTTGGCCACCTGCGCCGCCGCGAGGCAAAGCGTCACGCCGAGGCGCTGTACGCGGCGTACGATGTGCGCGGCGCGGGCGTGGAAAGCCCGGCGGGCGCGCTGTCCGGCGGCAACCTGCAAAAGATCGTGGTGGCGCGGGAGTTTGACCAGGACGCGAAGGTGCTGCTGATCGCGCAGCCGACGCGCGGCGTGGACATCGGCGCGATGGAGTTCATCCATGGCGAGATCATCAAGAAGCGCGATAGAGGCGCTGCAATCCTGCTGCTCAGCGCCGATTTGGATGAGATTCTGCGTCTGTCCGACCGCATTGTGACGGTATACGAAGGCAAGATCACCGGTGAATTCACCGCGGGGCAGGCTACCCGTGAACAGATCGGCATCGCGATGACCGGCGGAGAGGGGGCGGGCGCGGAATGAATAAGACAATTCGGGCGCTGATCCCCAAACGCAAGGCGCATGAGCCCGGCTACGCGCTGTCGCTGCTGATCAGCGTGCTGCTGGCGCTGCTGGTGGGCGCGGCAATCATGGCCGTCAGCGGATACAGCCCCGTAGAGGGCTACGGTGCGCTGATCAAAGGTGCGGTCGGCACAAACCGCGCCATCGGCAACACGCTTGCCCGTGCGGTGACGCTGATGGTGACCGGCCTTGCGATGGCGGTGGCCGCGCAGGCGGGCATCTTCAATGTTGGCGGCGAAGGGCAGCTGTACCTGGGCGGCATGGCGTCCGCGCTGGTGGGGGCGGCGCTTTCCGGCTGGTCGCCGTGGATCGCGATTCCGCTGTGCCTGCTGGCGGCGATGGCTGCGGGCGGGCTGTACGCGCTGCTGCCTGCGTGGCTGAAAGTGCGGCTGAAGGTAAACGAAGTCATCACCACCATCATGCTGAATTCCGCCGCGATTTACTTTTGCGCGTACCTGGCCAACGGCCCGCTGCGCACCACGGACAAGGGCATCGCCGCCGGCACCGCCGCCGTGGATAAGGCGTTCCTGTTCTCGCGGCTGATTCCGCTGTCAAACCTGACCCAAAGCGCGCTGCTGGCGGCCGGGATCGCACTGATCGTGTGGTACCTGATGAAGCGCTCCGTGCCCGGCTATGAGATGAAGCTGACCGGGCAAAACGAGCGGTTCGCCAGGTACATGGGCATCAAAACGGGGCGGCTGGCGCTGATTGCGATGGTGATTTCCGGCGCGCTGTGCGGCCTTGTCGGCATGTTTGAGGTGTTCGGCCTGCATAAGCGGTTCATTCCGTCGCTGTCGAACGAGTTTTATTTTGATGGCATGCTGGTGGCGATGATCATGCGGTATGACCCCATCGGCATCGTGCTGATGAGCGTGTTTTTCGCGGCGCTGCGCATCGGCGGGCTTTCGATGGAGCTGAACGTGGGGATATCGTCTGAACTGATCCTGATCGTGCAGTCGGTGATCATCTTCTTCATGGCGGCGGAGCGCGGTGTGGTGGAGATGTTCCGCGCAAAGCGCGCCAGACAGGAGGCGGTGTGATGGACGGCGTATTCACACTGGCGCTGCTGCAAAATACGCTGCGCACCGCCACGCCGATCGTGCTGGCGGCGCTTGGCGTTGCGCTGACGGAGCATGTGGGCGTGATGAACATCGGCATGGACGGCATGATGCTGACCGGCGCGTTTTTCGCCGTGGTGGGCAGCTACTTCCTTAGCAGCTGGGTGGGGGGGCTTGCCGTCGCGATCCTGACCGGGGTGCTGCTGGGGCTGCTGTTCGCGCTGTTCGTGGTGAAGTTCAAAAGCGATGAGTTCATCATCGGCGTGGCGCTGAACATCTTCGCCGGGGGGCTGACGGTGTTTTTGCTGCGACAGATGTTCGGCGTCAAGGGCGCGTTTTCAAATCCCGGCATAGTGCCGCTGCCGAAGATCACCATTCCGCTGCTGGAAAAGGTGCCCATACTCGGCCCGCTGGTCAGCGGCAACACGCTGTTGGTGTATGTCAGCTGGGCGATGGTGCTTTGCTGCTGGCTGCTGATCTACAAGACGCCGCTGGGTTTCTGGCTGCGCGCGGCGGGCGAGCATCCGGAGTCGCTGCGCTCCGCCGGGATCAGCCCGGAAAGGATGAAAACGCTGGCGTCGGTGCTGTGCGGGGTGTTTGCGGGGCTTGCGGGGGCACACTTGTCGCTGGGGTACCTGACGATGTTCACCGAAAACATGACCGCCGCGCGCGGGTTCATCGCGGTGGCGTGCGTGATTTTCGGCTTTGCAAACCCGCCGCGTGTGTTCCTGGCGGCGCTGCTGTTCGGGTTCATTGACGCGCTGGGGCTGCGCCTGCAGTCGGTGGGCGTGAATTCCAACCTGACGGCGATGGCGCCGTATGTGATTACTGTGGCGATGATGGCGCTGGTTGTGGTGCGCGCGGGGCGGCGCAAACATAAAGGGAAGGCGGAACTGTCATGACAATAAGGTTATTTGAACAAAAGGATTTGCCCGCGCTGCTGCGCCTGTGGAACGGGAGCGTGGAAGCTGGCGAGGTGGTGTATCGCCCCCTCACGGAGGACTACTACCGCAAGAAATTTGAAGGCGACCCGAACCACGATCCGCAATTTATCCTGGTTGCGGAAGACGGTGGCGAGGTCATCGGCTACATCCACGGACTGGCGAAAAAGGTGTTCCTGCCCAAGGAAACAAACGAGAGCACGCCGGGATTCGTCACCGTGCTGTTTGTGGATGAGGCGCGCCGCCGGCAGGGCGTGGGCGCTGCGCTGCTTGCGGAGCTGACGGCGCGGTTTCAGGCGGCTGGCAAAAAGACAATTGCCGTATCGGGCGGGAACCCGCTGAACATCGACTGGATGATTCCCGGCACGCCCGGGCACGATCACAACAACGCCCCCGGCGCGGATATGGAATCGCAGGGGTACCCGTTCTTCCTGGCACAGGGGTTTGAGGAAAAGCACCGCGAGGTGGCGATGTACTTAAACCTTACGGACTATGAAAAAAAGCCGGAGGTGGATGAAAAGCGCGCGCGCCTTGCCGCGGAGGGCATCTTCACCGGGCGATACAACGCGAACCTGAACTACGATTACGACGGCATGTGCGACAGGATTCCCTCCGAATATTGGCGCAGCGCCATCGCCACTGAAATTGCCGCGTGGAAAAGCGGCAAGCCCACCACCGACATCCGCTTCCTGCCCAACGGCAAGGTGCCGGGTGGACCCCGGCCCATGCTGGTGGCTGCGCACGCGGGCAAGATCGTCGGCTTCACCGGCCCTGTGGATAAGCAGGACAGCGGGCGCGGGTTTTTCACGGGCATCTGCACCGACCCGCTATATGAAAAGCGCGGCATCGCGACGGTGCTGTTCAACCTGCTGATGTGGGAATTTGTGCAGGAGGGCGCGGCGTTCTCCACGCTGTTCACCGGCGATACGAACCATGCGCAGCGCCTGTACGAGCGCACGGGCTTCCGCGTGGTGCGGCGGTTTGCACTGATGGCGAAGGCGCTATAGCAGCTTGAACACGTTTTTCCAGTAATCGATATGCCCTTCCGCTTTCAGCCGCGCAAGCTCCCGCGAAAGCGCGCTGCGATCCACCGCCAGGAAATCGGCCAGCTCTTCGCGGCTGAACGGGATGGAGAACTCGCGCCCCTTTTGCGCCGCGACGGATTCCAGGTACCGCATCACCCGCCGTCTAATGGATTTCTGGCTGAGCAGCTCCATGCGGTCCTGGAACAGCAGGTTTTTACTGGCAAGAATGGCCAGCATGTTTTCCAGCAGCCTGCTGTGGTGGCCGCAGGCGCTTGTGCAGGTGTGCAGGATGCGCTGGAACGGCAGCAGCATCACCGTACCATCGGCATCAGCCAGCACGCTGACCGGGCTTTCGGCAACGGCCGCGCAGCACAGCGCCTCCGCGAAGAAATCGCCGGGGGAGAGCGTCGCAAGCAAGGAGCGCTCACCGTCGATGTCATCGCGCACAACAAGAAACCGCCCTTCCAGCACGATGCCGACGTGCTCCGCCTTGTCGCCCGCCGCAAGGACATACTGATCCTTGCTCACGGCCACGGTCTTTGCACCCAGGCACTGGAGCATCGCGCGCAGGTGCGCGGCCTCCACACCGCGAAACAGTTCGACCGAGCCCATCACTTCAGTATAGCTGTCCATTTTCGTAACCTTTCAAATTTCGTTGCGCCTGCAACGGAATTTTTTTGTCCACTATAATACAATCTATCTGTAGAAGCAAGTAGGCGGGTGCAGAAAATTGTTCCGCCCGCAAATACACGGCCCATGAGGGAGGTATATCCATGGAAAACATGTTTTGCTATCAGTGTGAACAGACCGCCAAAGGCACCGGCTGCACGCAGTCGGGCGTATGCGGCAAAACGCCGCCCACCGCGCATGCGCAGGATCAGCTGACGTGCGAGATGATCGCGCTGGCGCAGGCGGCGCAGGAAAAAGCCGCGCAGGATGCGGCAACCGTTGACCTGATCGTTGACGGGCTGTTTACCACCGTGACCAACGTAAGCTTTGACGCGGGCAAGGTCGATGCCTTGGCGGCTGCCGTCAAAGCCCGGCGCGAGGCGCTTGGCGGCGGCGAAGCGCTAGCCCCCGACGCGCTGTTCCACGGGCAGGCGGATCTGCTTTCGCTGCGCTCCACGCTGCTGTTCGGGCTGCGCGGCATGGCTGCCTATGCGCATCACGCCCGCGTGCTTGGCAAGCGTTCCGCCGATGTGGATGCGTGGTTCATCAAGGGCATGGCGGCGCTTGACGAGGAGCACACCGTGGAGGAATGGCTGGGCCTGCTGATGGAGTTTGGCGGTGTGAACCTCCAGTGCATGGCGCTGCTGGATGAGGCTAACACCGGCGCATACGGCAACCCCACGCCCATCCAGGTGCCGCTGACCATAGAGAAAGGCCCGTTCATCGTCGTTACCGGTCATGATCTGTACGATCTTCAAATGCTGCTGGAGCAGACAGACGGCAAGGGCGTGAACATCTACACGCACGGCGAGATGCTGCCCGCGCATGGGTACCCGCAGCTGAAAAAGCATCCGCAGCTCAAGGGCAATTTCGGCACTGCGTGGCAGAACCAGCAGAAGGAGTTTGACAGCCTGCCCGCGCCGGTGCTGTTCACCACCAACTGCCTGATGCCCGTTCGGCCCAGCTATGCCGACCGCGTGTATACCACATCGGTGGTGGCGTACCCGGCCATGCGGCACATCAAGGCGGATGAAAAGGGACACAAGGATTTTACGCAGCTGATCGAGCAGGCCATCCAGCTGGGCGGCTATGCCGAGGATCAGGCGCTTACCGGCATCAACGGCGGCCACACGGTCACCACGGGATTCGGGCGGCAAACCGTGCTGGATAACGCGCCCGCGATCATTGACGCGGTAAAGGCCGGGGCGATCAAGCACTTCTTCCTGGTGGGCGGCTGCGACGGCGCGAAGCCGGGCCGCAATTACTATACCGATTTTGTTAAGCAGGCCCCCAAGGAAACCGTGGTGCTGACGCTGGCGTGCGGAAAATATCGCATCAACGATCTGGATATCGGCAGCATCGGGCCGTTCCCGCGCATTCTGGATATGGGCCAGTGCAACGACGCGTACGGCGCAATCCAGGTGGCGGTGGCGCTTGCGGGTGCGTTTGACTGCTCAGTCAACGACCTGCCGCTGACGCTGGTGCTGTCATGGTACGAGCAAAAGGCGGTGTGCATCCTGCTGACACTGCTGTCGCTGGGCATCAAGAATATTTACATTGGGCCAAGCATCCCGGCGTTTTTCTCAAGCGCGGTGCTGAGCACCTTGGTCAAGATGTTTGATCTGCACCCGATTACCACGCCGGAGCAGGATTTGCAGGCGATCTTGGGCTGATAAGCGGTAAAAGTAAAAAGGCTGTCGCGATTGCGACAGCCTTTCTGCTTCTGCTTTATAACACAAAAAAAGCAGCATTATAAGATGCTTTCCTATTTCTGCGATAGTATAAAAGACCTATGCGATGTTCCGCATCGATGATACTTGTACTATAAAGAAAAAGCCGCAACTTGTCAAGCAATTGTTGCCAAACGCACGTAAAAGCGCGCATAGACCGCATGCGCATGGATAAAGGCAAACCGCCGCCGGCAGAGGGATTTGCGCACCGGCCACCGCCCTGCTATGCTCATCGCATCACGGGAGGAGGCGGTGGCTTTGCACACTTTCTGGTCGGACTTCATCCAATCCCCGCTGGAACTGTACGAGTCCCGGGCACTGCGCTTTCGGGAGGATAACCGCGCGGACTGGCTTCCGGCCATGGGCGCGGCGGATGGCATGCGTGTGCTGGAGATCGGCTGCGCGGGCGGGCTGCTGCTGCACCGGCTGAAACAAGCGCTGCCGCACATCGATGCCGTCGGTCTTGACCGCGATGACAACCACATCGCCTTTGCAAAGGCGAAAAGCGAGGAGTTGGGCATTCCCTGCACATTCGTGGTGGGCGATGCGCTGGCACTGCCCTTCCCGGCGGATAGCTTCGACCTGTGCTATTCCCATACCGTCATCGAGCATGTGCCGGCGGGGCCGTTCCTTGCCGAGCAATACCGCGTGCTGCGGCCGGGCGGGCGGATTGCTGTGCTGTCCGTGCGCACGCAGCTAAACCTGTCGCCTGAAAGCTGGAAACCGGTGGAAGGGGAAGAGAAGGCGCTGCTTGACAAGCTTTGGGCCGGGGTTGATATGTCGCTGGATAAGCAGCACGGCGTTGCCCAATATGGCCTGTCAGAAAGCGAAATTCCTGGAGCGCTGGAGGCGGCAGGCTTTGCCCAAGTGGATGTGGCGATGCGCTGCCTGCTTGCCTACGCGCCGGATAACGCCGGCACGCCGCCCGAACTTGCGCAGCGGCAGATTAACGAAAACCGCATTGGTACGCTGGAAAGCATGCGCAAAGCATTGCGCCGAAACCCGCATGGGCTGACTGACGCAGAGGTGGAACGCCTGACCGCGTTGATTCACGCCCGGTATGACCGCCGCCTGGCGCAATACCGCCAGGGCGAAAAGCAATGGGACATGGCGACGAGCACCGTGTTGGTGGCAACCGGGGTGAAACAAGGCAAGGAAAGAGCGGCGAGAGACAAGCAAACTGCGTGAGCTCATGAACGAGTACGGCGTGAAGACAATAGAGGACGTGCAAAATTTCGTAAAGATGCTGACGGCAGAGACGATCCAGGCGGCACTGGACGCTGAACTTGAGAGCGAGCTAGGGTACTCAAAGTACGACTATAAAAATAAGGAAACGGACAACAGCCGGAACGGCTACTCGTCCAAGACGGTGCAAGGGAGTTTGGGAGAGATGGAGAGTTCGAGCCGCAACTGGTAAAGAAGCACCAGACGGATGTGCCGGCCATAGAGGACAAAGTCATTTTCCTGTATTCGCAAGGGGTGTCGACGCGGGATATCTAGAAAACCATGCGGGAAATGTATGGGATTGAAATAGACGACAGCCGCGTAAGCAAGACCACGGGCAAGCTGCTGCCGATGATCCGGGAGTGGCAGGAGCGGCCGCTTGGGAGCGTGTACGCAATGGTGATACTGGATGCCGTCCATTACAGCGTCCGTGAAAATGGCATCGTCACAAAGAAAGCGGCTTACGTGGCCATCGGCACGGACTTGGAGGGAAAGAAAGGCGTATTGGGGGTCTGGCTGGGCGCGACGGAATCGTCCAAGTATCGGCCGAATGTGCTGACTGGGTTGAAGAACCGCGGGGTAAAGGATATACTGATTGTGTCAGTGGACGGGCTGTCCGGGTTCGTCGAAGCCATCCGTGCTGCATTCCCCCTGACGGAGGTTCAGCGCTGTGTGAGCCACCAGATCATAGCCTCCACCCGGTATGTCAGCTACAAGGATATCAAGGCTTTCACGGCCGTTTTGAAGCCATTTACAAGGCAGTGACCGAAGAATCAGCGCTGGCGGCGCTGGACAAACTGGAGGCCAAATGGGGCGGCAAGTATGCCCTGGGCGTGAAAAGCTGGTGGGCCAACTGGCCGGAGCTCTCCGTCATGTTCAAGTATTCGGCCGAAATCCGTACCCTGATTTACACGACCAACGCTATTGAAAATTTCAACCGCCAACTGCGCAAGGTGACAAAAACGAAGAGCGCCTTCGTTTCCGATGACGCTCTCATGAAGATTCTGTATTTGGCTACGATGAACATCGTTGAGAAGTGGCCGATGCCCATTAAAAACTGGCCGACCATCCTCGACCACCTGCTGGCTTACTTTGGCGACAGGGTTGCCGTCCCTATCTGATGGTGGGGGCCGTTTTCGGGTTTACACACTTTTTTACGCGCTACCAAGCCAATAAGAGTTGGGGCAATCGAGAGGTTCCTTTCGCGGAGCTACACCTTTAGAAACGCCCGAAAAACCTCCACCATCGCCTCCGCCTGTTCCTTCTGCGGCATCTCGCAGAAGATGCGCAGCAGCGGCTCCGTGCCAGAAAACCGCACCACAACCCACCCGTCCGGCCAGTATACCTTCACGCCGTCCAGGTAGGATACCTTCGTGGGCGCCGCATCAAACGCGGGCAGCGCCTTGTCTTCCATCAGCAGCTTTGTCAGCGCGGGGCGGCGCTCGGCGGCAAATTCCAGGTTGCATTCCACCATCGTAAACGCGCCGTACTGGTCGCTTATCTCCTTGTACAGCTCCGAAAGCCGCCGCCCGGTCACGGCCAGCATCTCCACCAACAGCGCGGCGGCGTAGATGCCGTCCTTGCCGTGGATGTGCCCGCGCACGGTCAGCCCGCCGGATGATTCGCCGCCCAGCACCGCGTTGTTGTCGTCAATCCCCTTGCTGATGTGCTTGAACCCCACCGGCACCTCGTAGCATTGCTCGTGAAACGCTTCGGCCACCCGGTCCAGCAGGTGCGTGGTGGCGATGTTGCGCACCACCGGTCCGCGCCAGTTCTTATATTTAAGTAAATAATAGTACAGCAGTACCAGCACTTCGTTCGGATGGATGAACCGCCCTTCGTCATCGATGATGCCCAGGCGGTCGGCGTCGCCGTCGGTCGCGATGCCAAGATCGGCGTTGCTTTCCAGCACCTGGTTGCGCAGCGCGCCCAGCGTTTCCTCGGTGGGGGCGGGGAGTCTTCCGCCGAACAGCGCGTCGTGCCGCTCATGGATGACCTCCACATCGCACCTGGCCGTCAGCAAAATAGTTTGCAGGCAGGTGCGGCTGACGCCGTACATCGGGTCCAGCACGATCTGCAAATTGCGCGAGCGCACGGCATCCACGTTCACGGCACGCAGGATGGAATCAATGTACCGGTTGGTGGGGTTGATTTCCTCCACAAAGCCGGTTTTGACCGCCGTTTCGTATGGGATCATCTGGATGTCTTCCGGTTTGATTTCCCGGCAGCGGCGCGTCAGGTCCTCGGTGACGGTTTCATCCGCGTCGCGGCCGCCCTTGGTGAACACCTTGACGCCGTTGTACAGCGCCGGGTTGTGGCTGGCGGTGACCGCCATGCCGTAGGGCAGGCCGAAATCCATGACGGTGAACATGATCAGGGGCGTCGGCGCGGGGCGCTTGATCAGGAAGGTCTGAATCCTGTGCGCGGCCAGCACTTCAGCGGCCCACATAGCAGCTTCCCGCGACAGAAAACGCCTGTCATATCCGATGCAGAACCCGCGCTGCCACACGTCTTCATCGCGCATTTTCTGCGCCATTGCCGTCATCAGCAGCTGCACGTTTGCTTTTGTGAACCCATCCCCGATGATATCCCGCCAACCGCCCGTTCCAAATGTGACCATTGTACCGCCTCCTAAAACCGGAGTGAATCCGATGATTTATCCCATGATAACCCGCACCTGGTGTACGGCGCCATCCGCCATGTCCGGCACGCCTTCCACCGCCGCGCCATCCAGGTAGATCATCGCCACGCCCTTTTCCACATGCGAGGGATTCTCCACCTTAATTTCGTACGTCGCCCCGCGCCACTGACGTGTGACGGTGAACCCGTCCCATTCCGCCGGGATGCACGGGTCAATCGTCAGCGCCTTGTATCCTGGCCGGATGCCCAAAATGTACTGCGTGGCGGCGTAGTACGCCCAGCCTGCCGTGCCGGTCATCCAGGGGTGGTTCGCGCGGCCGTGTGCCGGGTGGTCGCGCCCCATGATGAACTGGCAGTAGCTGTACGGCTCGCTGTAGCGCACTTCGATCTGGTCATTCTGGTTGTACGGCAGCAGCGCGTCGTAGAACTTCATCGCGCGGGCGCCGCGGCCCAGCATGGTTTCCGCCACCCACGCCCAGGGGTTCGGGTGACTGAACACCGCGCCGTTTTCCTTCACGCCCGGATACACGCGGCCGATGAAGCCCAGGTCGTCATCCGGCTTGGTGAAGCTGGGCGCGTTCAGCATCAGCCCGTAAGGGGTGTACAGGTACTCATCTACGCTGTCCATGGCGGCAAGCGCCTGTTCCCTGGTGGCCGCGCCGCTGATGACGGCCCAGGTGCTGGATTCCATATGCACGCGGCCTTCGACATCCTGCTGCGTGCCGATCTTTTTGCCGTTTCTGGTGATGCCGCGGATGAACCACTTGCCGTCCCACAGCTCGCGCTGGCACACGGCGCGCACTTCCTGCGCCATGCCGGCAAAGTACGCCGCGTGGTCCGTCATGCCTGCGATTTCGGCAAGCTCAATGAACTGATCCAGCGCCCACAGGTGCAGCAGGGAGACCATTGCGCTTTCGCCGCCGCCCAGGTTCAGGCAGTCGTTCCAGTCGGCGCGCAGGCCCTTGCAGATGCCGTGCGCACCCACCTGTTCGGCGGAGAATTCCAGTATTTTCGTCATGTGCTCATACACGGTGCCGCGCCCGCCGTTTGCGTAGCCGATTTCGCGCCACAGGAACGGCATGTCGCCGGTTTCCTTCAGGTAGGCGCAGATCGCGCCGATCAGCCACAGCGCGTCATCCGCGCAAACGTGATCCAGCCCGTGCACGATGCTGTTAGCGTCCGGCTTTGGCACCACGGTGGGGGATTTGAACGACTGCTGCTGCTCGTTTTCATCGAACCAGCGCGGCTCAAACAGGTGCAGGCCGTAGCCCATCGTCGTCAGCCCCTGCAGCAGCTGCTCTATGCGCCAGCGGCAGCCGTCCGGCTCGGAATGGGGAATGCACATCGCATCCTGCGCGGTGTCGCGGTAGCCAAGGCCGGTGCGGCCGCCTACCTCGATGAACGAGGCAAAGCGGGAAAACAGCACGTTGATCTCGCTTTGGTACAGGTTCCACAGGTTCAGGCTTTCGTTCATGCCGGCGCTCGGGGTGTTCACAACCATCTTGGAAAGCCGCTTATCCCAGAACGCCGCAAGCTCCGCGCGGGCGGCGTCCACGGCGCCGGGGGCAGCGTAGCGGGCCCTTGCGCGGGCGGCTTCATCGGCGTTGCCCTGGCCCAGGATGAACAGAACACGGCGCGTTTCGCCGGGTTTTAGCGTGATGCGCTTGTGCAGCGCGCCGCACTGGTTGTAGCACAGCATCTCGCTGCCGGAGCACCGCCCCTTTTCCACGGCAGCAGGGTTGCGCTCCGTGTGGTACGCGCCGATAAAGGCATCGCGCACGCAGTCGTAGCTGTCCGGCTCAAAGCTGGCGGTGAAATATTGATAGCTGTTTTCTTCGTAGTGCAGCTCGTACTCCACGGCATGGTTGCGGTAACGGCTGCCGGTGGCGTACAGGCTCATCTGGAAGTTCTGGCTGTCCATCTGGATATGGTGGAAAGAAAACTCGATGTAGCCGAACACATCCAGCGTTTTTTCGGCATCCGAAGTGTTGGTCAGGGAAACATCCCACAGTTGCACGGCATCCCCGCGCGGGATGAACAGCGTTTGCGTGGCGTGAACGCCCTTGTATTTGCATTCATAGGCAGTATACGAAAGCCCGTGGCGGCACAGGTATTCGGCCTGGTCAAGCGGCCTCCCCACCGGCTGCCAGCTGACAGACCAGAAATCGCCGTCCGAAGCATCGCGCAGGTAAACGTAGTGGCCGGGGCTATCCATTGGCACGCCGTTTGCGCGGAAGCGCGTTACCCGGTGGTATTCGGGGGATTTGTACCAGGTGTATCCCCCGCCGTGATGGGACACGACGGATGCCATATCTTCCGTGCCCAGGTAGTTTGTCCACGATGCGGGAACATCCATTTTTTCAATGCGGTATTCGCGGGCTGCGGTATCAAATGTGCCGTAACGCATGGGCGGCCTCCTATATTAAGTTGGTGGATGAGTACCCAGTATACTGTATATTTCTCGCTAAACAGGGCATTTCCTCTATTGGAAAGCGGCATACTTGCGCCCCCTTCCCGCATACCCTGCCCCGGGAGGGGTTTTCATGTCCAGACGAATTCATCACCGCAGGTCCGCCGGGCCCGGCGGTTGGTTCCTAACCGCGGCCGTAGTGGTGCTGGCAGCCGCGGCCTGTTTGCTGCTAAATCCCCCGACGCTGCCGGATGTCGCCTCCGTGTTCGGCAAGGCGACGACCGCGCCCGCGGCTGCGGAAGCGATTGTGCTGCCCGCGCGCGATTGGTACCTGGTTGAGGCGAACAGCCAGACCGTGGCCGCGTACCGCACCCTGCTGGAGGCTGAGCTGCTGCGCGAATCCCACGGCGCGCAGGCGGAGATACGCCGCCTGTCCACGGAGGAGGTTACGCTGGATTTTACCGCGTCCGCCGCGCAGCTTGCGGTGCTGAAGCGCTGCGCGGACGCCATCACCGATACATTCGATACGCTGGAGAGGATGAGCCGCCTGTCGCCCTATGACGCTGCAAACGCGGCCGTGTACGCTACGCTGAATCTGGATGACCTGATGCAAAGCGTGGAGAAGAACCTTTCCGCCGTGTCAAACCCCGTGGTGCGCGGGCTGTCCGGCCTTGCAGGTTCCTGCCGGGAGGCAATGGCGGAGCTTTCCAAGGATGCCAGCCTTGCAAATGTGAAGAGTGCCGCGCTTGCGCAGCAGTACGCCGCGTATGTTACCTTCCTGGGCGGGCAATGACCCAACCGCATGAGCTGAGGCTCATGCGGTTGAAAGAGACGGAAAGGAACATCCTCCTCTGAAAATCTGCGGATTTTCCGGGCGAGGAGGATGCAAGGAAGAAAACCCTGGCGGGTTTTCTGTCCGTTCGGCGGCAAAGCCGCCGATGCCGGATTGAAAATCAAGGGGCATCGGCCCCTTGATAATCCCCGGGCATGTTGCTCCGGCACTGCTGATCCTCCCAACGCAATTTTTTGTAAAAACATCGTTACAACGAAAAAAATCGCGTATCTACTATACGATACTTTACATTTTTCCTGTTTATAGGTATACTGAAGAAAAGAAATGCTGGAGTCGATGCGTATGGATGAACTGGATAAGAAGATCATTGCCTGCCTTCGGGAAAACGCCAGGATGAGCGCATCATCCATTGGTCAGAAGGTAAACCTTTCCGTTTCCGCCGTGATTGAAAGGATACGCAGGCTTGAAAAGTCGGGCGTAATCCGGCAATACACTGCGCTGATTGATCCGGCCTATATGGGGCGCGATATTTGCGCATTCATTTCAGTAAGCCTGGAACACCCAAAACACAATGAAAACTTTTCCAAGTGCGTGAATGAAAACCCGCACATAGAAGAGTGCCACTATGTCACCGGGGATTTTGACTTCCTGGTGAAAGTGGCAACGGATTCGACGCGCTCGCTGGAAAGCGTGCTAGGGGAGATCAAGAGCATACAGGGCGTGTCGCTGACGCGCACACTTGTGGTGCTGTCCACCGTCAAACAGGATGTGCCAACCCTTGCGCACATCTCTATTGTAAAATAACAATACACCCAAGGAGGACTACTGCCATGCGAATCGGAATTCCTAAGGAGATCATGCGGGGAGAGCGCCGGGTATCCGCCACGCCGGAAACGGTGCAGCGCCTTGTCCAGGAGGGGCATCAGGTTTTCGTTCAGAAGAGCGCCGGCGAAGGCGCTTACTTCCCGGATGCGCGCTACCTGGAAGCGGGCGCGACGGTGCTGGCCGGCGCGAAGGAAGTGTACGATGCGGCCGATCTGATCCTCAAGGTGAAGGAACCGCAGTTCAACCAGGAATTGAATACCCATGAAGTGGACCTGATGCGCAAGGGTCAGGCGCTGATTACGTTCCTGCACCCGGCGTCGCCCGTCAACCATGAAATGATCAAGAACCTTGCGAAAAAGGGCGTTACCGGCCTTACGCTGGATGGCGTGCCGCGCATTTCCCGCGCGCAGAATATGGATGCGCTGACCTCCATGTCCACCTGCGCCGGATACAAGGGCATCCTGCTGGCCGCCGATGAGCTGCCCAGATTCATCCCGCAGATTTTCACCGCCGTGGGCGCGATCAAGCCCATCAATGCGATGGTCGTGGGCGTCGGCGTTGCCGGACTGCAGGCGCTGGCCACCGTCAAGCGCCTGGGCGCGGTCGTCCATGCCGCCGATATCCGCCCCGCCGCCGCCGAGCAGGCCAAATCGCTGGGCGCGAAGGTGCTGGACCTGGGCGTGCCGGAAGAGATCGCCGTTGGTGAAGGCGGATATGCCAAAGCGCTGCCCCCCGAGTGGACCGAGAAGGAAAAGGTCATTCTGGCCGAAGCGCTGCCGAAGATGGATATCGTGTTCCTGAGCGCGCTGGTGCCGTCCAAGATCGCGCCGGTGCTGATCACGGAAGAAATGCTCAAAACCATGAAGCCCGGCAGCGTCATCGTCGATATCTCCATTGACCAGGGCGGCAACTGTGCCGTGACCCCTCCGGGCACGATGGAAGTCATCCACGGCGTGACCGTCATCGGCATCAAGAACATCCCCGGCATGCTGCCGGAGGCATCCAGCTGGATGTTCGCGCAGAACATGTTCAACCTGGTCAAGTACCTGGTGAAGGGCGACGCGCTTGAAATGGACCGGTCGGATGATATCGTGCGCGGTATTCTGACCACGATTGACGGTGAAGTTGTGCATCAGGGCGCCCGCGAGGCGATGGGCATCTAAGCAAACGCGTAAACTGAGGTTTACACGTTTGAAAGGATGGGGTAGGAACATCCTCCCCTGAAAACCTGCGGGTTTTCCGGGCGGGGAGGACGCAAAGTAAAAAACCTTACGGTTTTGTCCGTTCGACTTAGCGTCTGCCCATCGGGCAGACAAGGGTGTGCAAATCGTAGACTTGCCACCCGAAGCCAGACACCCGCCGAAGGCGAGGGGTCTGGGCGTATCGACAAAGCCGCCGATGCCGGATTGCAATCGAGGGGCTTTCGCCCCTCGAACACCCCAGAGCTTAACGGGGTTTCACCAACAAGGGAGGTTATCTCATGCATCCGCTTTTGCTGGTTCTTCTGTTCATTGTATCCGCGCTGGTCGGGTATAAGCTGATTGGCAACGTGCCAAGCCTTCTGCACACCCCGCTGATGTCGGGGATGAACGCGCTTTCCGGCATTACGATCCTGGGCGCGCTGGCCGCGACGGGCGCGGCGGTGGCGACCGGCAGCCGCATTCTTGGGTTTGTCGCGATTTTCCTTGCGATGCTGAACGTTGCCGGCGGCTTCCGTGTTACGGGCCGCATGCTGGCCATGTTCCACAGGAAGGAGCGCGGCCATGAGTGACGCTGTATACTACATCCTGTCGCTGATTCTGACGGTTGGCGTGCTGGTTGGCATCGCGATGATGAGCAAAGTGGAAAGGGCTGCCAAGGGCAACCTGTTTTCCGCCGTATGCATGGCGGGCGCGATTGCGCTGACGCTGGTTCGGGCGGGTCTGCTGTCTGATCTGGGTCTGTGGGCCGCAATGGCGGTCGGCCTTGCCGCGGGTCTGCTGGGCGCGCAGCGGGTTAAGATGATCCAGATGCCGCAAACGGTCGCGCTGCTGAACGGGTTCGGCGGCGCGGCATCCGCGATCGTGGGCGCGATGGAACTGATTCACCCCAGCGTACCGGGCGCGTTTTCATCCGCAACGGCGGCGCTGGCGGTTGCCGTCGGTATGCTGACGCTGACGGGCAGCGCGATTGCGGCGGCAAAGCTGGCGGGCAAAATGAAGCAAAAGCCCGTGGTGTTAAGCGGACACGCTGCGCTTACGGCGGCATCGCTGCTGGTGACGCTGCTGGCGGTGGTGCTGCTGACGGTTGAACTGTCGCTGCCGCTGTGGCTGACGGTTTGCATCATCGCATCCGGCGCGTTTGGCGTGCTGTTCTCCATCCGCGTGGGCGGCGCGGATATGCCCATCACCATTTCGCTGCTGAACTCATTCTCGGGCGTTGCGGCGGGCATTGCGGGCCTTGCCATTTCCGACCCGCTGCTGGTGGCGATCGGCGGCATCGTGGGCGCATCCGGCCTGCTGCTGACGGAGATCATGTGCCGGGCGATGAACCGTCACCTGATGGATATCCTGCTGGGCAAAACTTCCGCTGTGGCGGTAAAGGCCGCGCCGGCGGCTGCGGCTGCGAAAACGCCGGAAACAGCCGCCGCGAAAAAGCCTGACGAGCAGGCGGCGGCTGAAAACGTTGCTGTGGAAAAGGAAGAACCCAAGCCCGCGGCCGATCCCATCCAGCTTCTGCGCGAGGCAAAGAAAGTGATCATTGTGCCCGGCTACGGCATGGCGCTGGCGCAGGCGCAGGAAGAGGTCAAGCGCCTGGCTGACAAATTGGAAGCCAAGGGCGTGGAGCTTTCGTACGCGGTTCACCCGGTGGCGGGGCGCATGCCGGGCCACATGAACGTGCTGCTGGCCGAAGTGGATGTGCCGTACGAGCAGCTGTTTGAGATGGATGACATCAATCCTGAATTTGCCGTTTGCGATGTGTGTGTGGTCATCGGCGCGAATGACGTGGTAAACCCCGCCGCGAACACCGCCGAGGGCACGCCCATCTACGGCATGCCGGTGCTGGATGTTGTGGCCGCGCGCCATGTCATCATGTGCAACTTCGACACCAAGCCCGGCTATGCGGGCGTGCCGAACCCACTGTACACCCAGGAGGAAGGCGTTACGCTGCTTCTGGGCGATGCGAAGGTGACAGTGGCGAAGCTGGCGGATCAGCTGTAAGCGAAAATCAACACAGAAACGGCCCTTTCCGCAACCACGCGGAAGGGGCTTTTTTTGCGCTGCTTGACGAAACTTGGCAGATTTGATTTAATGATACTACTTCCGGACATATTTTGCTCAAAGCTCGCAAGAGATTTTTTTGTCCAGCATGAAGCCGGAAGGAGGCGTAGCTGGAGGCTACGCTAAGCGCCTGACCATCGGCCAGGCCGAGGGCGAGTAAATCGTAGATTTGCCGCCCGAAGCCCGGCGGCAGCCCTTGGCTGATGCCGGGGCGCACAGACTGGAAAGCGCCGCGGCCGGGCGAAAAAAGATCTGTGAGATTTGGGGAAAATATGCCCGGAAGTAGTATTTACATGGAAACAAGCACTACAGGCGTATACTGAGCCATGAGCTTTCGTCCACTCCAAGGAAAGAGAGGTACCGCCATGCCCACGATTACCATAGGCGCGGAAGTCCGCAATTTCGCACCCGGCACGGACGCGCTTGCCATTTTTCATGCATTTTTTCCGGGCCGCACCCCGCGCCCGCTGGCGGCCAGCCTGTACGGCCGCGTGCGCCCGCTGAACTGGGCGCCGGAGGAGGATTGCCAGCTGGAGCTGTTGGATTACACCAGCGATGAAGGCCGCCGCGTGTACGAGCGGTCGCTTCGCTTCCTGTTTTTATTGGCGATGCGCGATGTGATGCCCGGCGTGCGCGTACGGATTGAGCACAGCGTAGGGTACGGCATCTACATCGATGTCAAAGCGTCGCTGACGGATGAAACCGTGCAGGCGGTCGAAAACCGCATGCGCGCGCTGCGTGATGCCGCGCTGCCGTTTGTGCGCGAGCGCTGGTCGCGCGAGAAAGCGGAGGATTACTTCACCCAGGCGGGCCAGCCCGACAAAGCGCAGCTGCTTGCCTACCGTTCCCATCCATTTTTCGATGTGTACGGCTGCGGCGGCCTGTACGAGTATTTCTACGGCGACATGCTGCCTTCCACCGATCATATCCGCACATTTGCTCTGCGCTACCTTGCACCGGGCATTGTGCTGAATATGCCGCTGCCCAGCGCGCCGGATACCGTTGCGCCGTTTGCGGAGCGCCCCAAAATGATGCGCGCGTTTGCGGAATCCGCGCACTGGTACAATATTCTGGGTTGCCGGAACGTGGCCGATTTGAATGAAATGGTGAGCCAGGGGAAACTGCGCGAGTTCGTCCGCGTCAGCGAGGCGTTGCAGGAAAAATCCATCGCCGGCATCGCCGACCGCATTGCCGAAAAGGGCGCGCGGGCGGTGTTCATCGCGGGGCCGTCATCATCCGGCAAAACGACATTCACCAACCGCCTGGCGATCCAGCTGCGCGTGAACGGGATGCGCCCGATCATGCTGTCGCTGGATAACTACTATAAAAGCACCGCCGATGTGCCGGTGGATGAGTTCGGCGAGCCGGACCTGGAGTGCCTGGAAGCGCTGGATGTTCAGCTGCTTTCCCGGCAGCTGGGCGAGCTGTTCCGTGGCGAAACGGTGGAAATCCCGCGCTTCAGCTTCAAGCATAAGCAGCGCGAGGCCGCAGGCACGCTGCTTTCCGCCGGGCCGGACCAGCCGATTTTGATCGAGGGCATCCACGGGCTGAACCCCGCGCTGACAGGTGCCGTGCCGCGTGAGTTCTCCTACCGCGTGTTCGTAAGCGCGCTGACCACGCTGAACCTGGATGACCACAACCGCATCCGCACCACCGATGTCAGGCTGCTGCGCCGCCTGGTGCGCGATCACCAGTTCCGCAACGCCCGCTTTGAGGAAACGCTTGCGATGTGGCCGTCCGTGCGCCGGGGCGAAGAGAAGTACATCTTCCCCTTCCAGGAGGAATCGGATATCATGTTCAATTCCGCGTTGGCGTACGAGCTGATGGTGCTGAAAAAGTACGCGTACCCGCTGCTGTTCGCCATCCATGAGGATAACCCGCACTTCACCGCAGCGCGCCGCTTGGTCAAATTCCTCAACTATTTCCAGACCGCCGATATCGAATCGGAGCTTGGACCGACGGCCATTTTGCGCGAATTCATTGGCGGGTGCTCGTTTTATCTGAAAACGCCGTAATTGCGCGCAAGCGTTCATAATTTTCTCGATCCCAGGCAACACTATGCCCGCAAGGAGGCGAGAAAACCATGAACATGAAAAAAATTGGTCTGCTCATTCTGGGCGTAACGCTGGCGGCCGCGCTGACCGCGTGCTCTTCCAACACGCCCACCGCTACCCCCACTCCCATGGTGACGACGATGCCCACGATGTTCCCCGGCGCGACCGGCACGAACCCGATGGCAAGCCCCACCGCGACGGGTGAAATCCCCACGCTGTCGATGACCGGCTCGGAGAGCACCGCGCTGTCCAAGAAGGCCAACGACGCGGCTGTGCGCATCAGCGAGATTGACTCGTGCGTGACCGCCATCATCGGCGACACCTGCGTGGCCGGCGTCACCTTTGATACCCAGTACAAGGGTGTGCTGAGCGAGCGCATTGTCGATATGGTCACGTCGCGCATCCAGTCCGTGGCCCCCGGTGTCGAGCGCGTCGCCGTGACGAACGACCCCGAGATCGCCGCGCAGATTGGCACCGTGGCGGAGAAGATCAGCAAGGCATCCGCGCTGGGCGAGCTGACGGGCGAGTTTGATGCCGTGCTGGCAAAAATCCCGTAAAATCCTGAAAAAAGAATATCCCTAAAGACAGGGCGAAGGTTGCACCGACGCCCGTTTTTTTATGCCGTTTTTGAGCTGCATGGCCGTATTTGGCAAGGGAAAGCCTCTCATTTTGCCGAATAGCAGCTAGGGTCATTCTGAAAAGGGGAAACGATGCAATATGGGCGTCTTTTTCGCCATATCAGCGTTCCAAAAGCTTGAAATAGCGCTGCTATTCCAGCGCTTTTGCGCCTTGATTTGGCGAAAAATCCACTCCATCTTGCACATTTCCCTCTTTTCAGAATGACCCTAATACCAATTCCAAATAAATTTTGCACAAATCCCGCGGATATTTTTCCGCCCGGCGGCGGCACCTGCCAGTCAGCGTAGCCTCCTGCTACGCCTCCTTCCGGCTTCTTGCCGGACGAAAAAATCTCTCGCGGTCTTTCGTGCAAAATCTATCTGGAAATGGTATAAAACGGCACGGCGAAGGGGGAAATGATATGCTCCGCATCGGGGCGCAAATATCCAGCATCAAGGCTTATCTCAATACGCCCGGCGAGGTGCTTCAGTCCTTCCGCAAACTGCGGGAAATTGGCTATCGCGTGGTGCAGCTGCAATGGATAGCGCCAAGCGTGCCAAACGGCGCAATCGCGGACGCGCTGAAAGAAACCGGCCTGGTATCCGTTTCCACGCAGGATTACTATGAGGAGGTCGTCAAAGACCTGCCGCGCGTGCTGGCGCTGAACGAACTGTGCGGCAGCACGCGCGTGTGCGTCAGCGGCATTCCCGGGCAGCATTTATCGAAAGATGGCGTTGTTGCTTTCGCGGAAACGCTAAGTGCGCTGTCGGGCCGCCTGCAGGCCGGAGGGAAAACGCTGGTATTTCACCCGCGCCAGCAGGAGTTTGTCCGGTTTGGCGGTGTCACGGCAATGGATATCCTGCTGGAAAACACGCCGGACGCGCTTGATGTGCTGCCGGATCTGTATCATATCGTTCGGGCAGGCGAGGACCCGATTGCCTGGCTTCACAAGCTGCGGGGGCGCATGGACATGGTCCACTGCAAAGACAGCATGGTGGACGCGGACGGCGCAGAGCGGCTAATGCCCCTTGGCCAGGGGCGGATCGATTGGCCGCCCATCCTGCGGGCATGCGAGGAAAACGGCGTGCTGTACGCGTTTGCCGAGCAGGAGACATGGCAAAAGGATGCCTTCGACTGCATGCGCGAGAGCTTTGACTATCTCGAAGAACAGGGTTTGGTTCCTTAAATGCGCCAAGTTTACAATTTGTTTGAAAACCTGCCACCCCCCTGCCATATACCGGGGGTATGCTATACATGTCGAAAGGAAC
The DNA here is from genome assembly GCA_031549905.1 of Eubacteriales bacterium. Lineage (GTDB taxonomy): Bacteria > Bacillota > Clostridia > Christensenellales > Aristaeellaceae > Avichristensenella. Next base: position 65,209 of record JAVBPC010000041.1, on the reverse strand, counting down.
AGACGAAGGAAATTCTTACGAAACCCGTTTATGGCGCGGCATCTTCGAATTCGCGCCGACATGAAAGGAGCGATGAGACGATGCAAGTGCATTGCCCGGCGCGGGCCAGCAAAGCGTCATAGCGGCCGAAGAAGACCGGCCGATCCCCGCCGAAAGGCGTTTACGATAGACACCCGTCACCCCCAAACCCGTCACCATGAAGTTCAGCGACGAGAGCGCAGCCTGTTTGGGCCGCGCTCTCACCGCTTTTGGGGTCATTTGGGGATTTGCCATACCTGCCAGTGCTCCCCGTCCGTCACGCAGACCGCGGTGCCCTGCGTGGTCAGCATCCAGCGCACGCCGTGCCGGTCAAATGCATCCAGCACACACTCGCTGCCCGCCTTTGTGTTTGTGACGACCGCAAACTCCGGCTGCACGGCTTCGCGCAGTTCCGGTCGGTAGATGCCGATGCCGTGGTGAGGCATTTTGAGGATATCCGCGCGCAGGGCGTCCCCGTACTGTGCCGTCAGCGCCTTTTGTCCGCCGTTTCCCAGATCCGCGCACAGCAGCGCTGCGCGTTCACCAAGCGTCACTTTGATAATCATGGAGCGGTTGTTCACGCTCGCGTCAGGGTCTTCCCATTGGTAGAACGTCAGCGTGGCGCTGCCCAGCGACATCATCGCTTCATTTTCCATGAAACGCAAAGGGATATTTTTCTCCGCAAGCACGGAAACGGTTGCTGTGTATTCCGGGTTGCCGCTTTTTTCAAACAAGCGCGGCATCAGGAAGCAATCCGCCGGGATTTGCGAAAGCACCGCCGGGAAGCCGCCCATGTGGTCATCGTGCGGGTGCGTGGCAAATGCCCAGGTAAGCCGCGTAACGCCGATGCCGTGCAGATAGGCGGCGGTCGCTTCGCCCGTTTTGGCGTATCCGCAGTCCACCAGCATCGTTTCATCGCCCATGCGCAGCAAAATGGCATCCGCCGCGCCAATGCCGATAAAGTGGATTTCCAGCAGCGCGCCTTCGGCCAGGGACGGAGCCTCTTCCGGGGAGAGATAAGCGACGGCGCCCTCCGCATGCGCCGCACCAAAAAGCAAAACCAGGCAGAGCAAAAAGATGAAAAACATTCGGTGCATGAAAACATCCTCCTGCCCTAGCGTATGCTGAGGCAGGAGGATGGGGGAAAGGACGCCAGGGGCCAAGGGGCTTTGCCCCTTGGATCCCCACTTAAGGGCCTAAGGCCCTTAAGAATCCCTTCATGCGGGGTTGTCTAAAATAAAAAACCCCTCCCCGCCGTGAGGCGAGGAAGGGGTTCCAAGGGGCCTTAGGCCCCTTGGTGGGGTCCAGGGGCAAAGCCCCTGGCGGCAGTCTTAACAGACGCCTATCGTTCTTACGTTACCTGGACGGCGCGCCGCACTTTGTGCAGGGCAGCTTGTCCTTGTAGGCGGTCTTGGTCAGGTCCGCGTAGGTAATTTCCTTCATCTTGCTGTAGTATGACGGATCGATTGTGGAACACTTGGCATCGGCATGGTAATACTTGCCGCCGGTGCTGTTCCAGTACAGCTTCATTTTCGGGTCAATCGTCGGGACCGGCGTGGCCGTCGGCTCCGGCGTGGGCTGCCCCGCCACATAGGGCGTGGCCTGCACCACCGCGGTGCCGCTGGCGATGGAATCGGGGTCAATCAGCCACTTGCCATCCACCAGGAACATCAGCACATTGTACTTCATCGTGGCGGCCGGGCGGCCTGCCTTTTTCTGTTCCAGGTTGGCGATGACGATAAACGCGGCGGAATCAGCGTTGACGGCCTGGTTCTCGGCGGTAATCTGCCAGCTTATCAGCGCCATGCTGTCATGGTTATAGAAAAGCTGGGCTTGCGGCATATCGATTGAATTGCGCCAGCTGGGGGTGGTGTATTGCACCATCGCCTCGTAGCTGCCGGTTTTCCACAGCTCCAGGTAGGCGGTCAGCACCTTTTGCGCCTCCGACTGGGCGGGGTTCATCGCGGGGGATGTGGGATCAACGGATTCCGGGATGCCGGCCAGGCCGGTCTGATCCCCTTGCGTCTCGTCTCCGCTGTCGGTTGGCGTCTCTGTGGCGCTTGCGCCCATCGCCAGCAGCGCGGCAATGTTGTTATTGCTATTGCTGTTGGCGTTCGTGCCGCTGTCATCCGGGGTGCTTTCGCCGCCCGCCAGGCCGCTTCCGTCTTCGCCGCCCGTCTGCGTATCCCCCGCGCCCAGCACGCCATACTGCTGGGGAGAGGCTTTCACATCCGGCAGGAACATGAAGGCTACGACCATGAAGCCCACAAGCCCTATCGAGAACCCCGTGCGCCAGCCCTGGGTGAAATAGCGCATCACCCACATGGTGATCAGCGCCACGAGCGCCACGCCCATAAACACCCACAGGAAGAACGGAACGAACACCCCCAGGATAAACGACAGGGGCGCGACGATCAGCAGCAACGTAAGCACCACCGTATCCCCGGAATCCTTAGCGGGAACGGCGGCGGTGGGGCGCCTCGGCGGGGGAGGCGCGGTCCTTGCGGGCTGCTGCTGGCGGTAGCCAACATTCTGCGCAGGCCGCTGAACCGGCTGCCTGTTTGTGATGCCGTATCCCGGCGTAGTTGTATAATGATTGCGCGTTGCCATGTATACACCTCAATTGTTCGTATAGTCAGCAGCGAACCTGCTAACATATTCACGAAAAGAAGACCGATTCCCTTCCCGAAAAGGGAGATGCAATGTTTACCGTCTGTCTTTGCTGTTTCTTACGAAACGACATGAATTTCCACTTCCGGCAGTTCTGCCCGAAGCACCGCGGCGAAGTCATATGCGCCCGTTCCCTGCGATGCGCCAAGCACGATGCATTCAATTTGGTTTTTTTTGGCAAGATCGATCAGCGTGCCGATCACATCGGTGGAGCGCTGCACATCCATTTCCGCGCCTACGCTTCTGGATATGCGGTACAGATACTCCAGCGCCTCGCCGTCGCTGCCGGCGCCCAGCAGCTTTTCGCCGTTCCTGGCCACATTTACCACGCTCAGCGGGGCACCCTGTGCCAATGTTGCCCCTTCGCGGATCAACCGCTCGCAAGTCTTTTGTACCGTCACGCAGACCATGGTCCGCTTTGGGGTGTTTGCCATCTTATTTCCTTCCAAGCAGGTTATTCTCGTAACATCCCGATGATATCGTTCCCGTGCGCGCGAAAGCATACCGTGTCTCCGATGGCGATGTCAGGCCGTTTCAACCGCACATCCCAGTACAGCAGGCGTTCATCCTCCGGCTCCTTCAGATCGCCCACATTGACGATGCACGCGTAGAAGTTCAGCCCATCGCGAAAGGTGGTACCCTCATCAAACCGGACGACGACCCCCTCCACAACGCGGGAGAGGCCCCTGCGCGTTTCGCGCAGGTACTTTCGATAGCACATCAGCGGCGTCATCTTCATGCCCCACAGGAAGATGATCACAAACCCCGCCACCAGCGTAATCGCGATGGAAAGGATTTGGCTTTTCGTTTCGTTTACGTTTTGCATGTGTGTCGCATCCCGCCAGATCAGCGAGAAGATGATGCCGCAAAGCGCCGCCAGGGCAATCGCGCCGAACAGCAGCAGCATCCTGTTGATGCGCCGCCTGTTGCCCGCGGTATCCGCTTCACCGTGCAGCATGGGGATAGCTTTTTCCTGCATTCCTTTGCCTCCGCTGAGTTTGTGCTATGATAGATTCCGTGAGAAATCCTTACCGTACATTATAGTATAGCATATAGGAAACCGAATCGCAAAGCAACGGAAAAAAGTTCACAATTGCTCACGATTTTGCCACAGGTTTTTCACCTGGATTGAAGCGGACCGTTGCGCCATCCAGCGAAAGCAAACCTGTGCTTCCATATAGCTTTTTTTCCAAAAACAACCTTTTTACAAGCGCGGGGGTCAGTTCCGGGCCGCCCTGGCGCTGCACGGCATCCTTCCAGATGGTCAGCTTGCAGTCCTCGCGGAACCTAGAGCAGTAAAAGGCCTTGCTGTTCTCCAGCACATCGCCCTTGCCGCACAGCGGGCATTTTACACCAACGCCTGCACTCGTCTTGGCGGTACCGCGCCGCGGGGACTTTCTCTCTTCCTTTTCGAACACAATATCGGAAGGCGCGGCCTTCGCCCCCTCCACCAGCACGGCGGACAGGCGGCGGATGCCGGAAAGGAACCGGTCAGGCGCCATTTGCCCCTGCGCGATGTCGGAAAGCGCCTTCTCCCACCGCCCGGTGGTTTCCGGGGAGGCAATATCCTGCGGCGCGACGGCGATGAGCTTGACGCCCTTGTCCGTCGCCTGGATGGCGCGGCCCTTGCGCTCGGCATAGCCGACGGTGATCAGCCTTTCGATGATCGCGGCGCGCGTGGCGGGCGTACCAAGCCCCCCGGCCTTCATGGCCTCGCGCAGCGCCTCGTCTTCGATTTCGCGCCCGGCGTTTTCCATCTGGTACAGCAGGGATGCATCCGTGTGCGGCGCGGGCGGCTTTGTTTTTTCCGCTTTCACGGTGACCGCCTTCACGGGCCGCTGTTCACCCTCAGAAAGTGTGGGCAGCGCCTGCGCTTCGTCATCCTTTTCCTTCTCTTTGCCCTTTGTGGGTCGCTGCGGCTGCACGGTTTTCCAGCCTTCTTGCCTGACCTCGCGCCCCAGGCTTTCGAACGGGTCAATGCCCACGCGGGTCAGCACGCGCACCTGGTCGTACAGGTAGTCCGGATAGAACACACCCAGCAAGCGCCGCGCGATCAAATCGTACAGCGCCTTCGCGTCGGGCGGCAGCTTATCAAGGTTGGCGGTCTTTTCCGTGGGCAGGATGGCGTGGTGATCGGTCACCTTCGCGTCGTTGAAGATGCTGGGCTTCATCGGCAGCTTTTCTTCCGCCAGCAGCGGCGCGGCCATCGCAGAGTACGGCATGGGCAGGTTCTGCAAGGTTTTCCGCGTGCGGCCGATCATATCGCGCGGCAGATAGCGGCTGTCCGTGCGCGGGTAGGTGATCAGCTTGTGCTCCTCATACAGCTTTTGCGCAGTGGAAAGCGTTTTTTGCGCGGTAAACCCGAGCAGGCGGTTCGCGTCCCGCTGCAGGGATGTCAGGTCATACAGCGGCGGCGGGGTTTCGCGCTTTGCCTCCCGCTGGATGGATTCCACCGTGCCCGTGCCGCCCTTGACGCGCGCGGCGATCGCAGCGGCCAGCGCCTCTTCCAGTACGCGCTTTTCGCGCGTTTCTTCATTCAGCCAAAGCCCGGTATACCCGCCGAAATCAGCGGCAATCGTCCAATAGGGCGTGGAAACAAACGCTTCTATTTCCTTGCGACGGCGCACCAGCAGCGCCAGCGTGGGCGTTTGCACGCGGCCGATGGAAAGCAGCGCGCCGTACCGCAACGTAAAAGCGCGGCTGGCGTTCATGCCGACCAGCCAGTCCGCCTCCGAGCGGCAGCGGGCGCTGTCATACAGCGCATCGTACTGGGAGAGGGGGCGTATGTTGGCAAAACCCTCTTTGATGGCGCTGTCGGTCATGCTGGAAATCCACAGCCGCTGCGAAGGTTTGTTGCAGCCGGCCATCAGCGCAATGTAGCGGTAGATCAGCTCGCCCTCACGCCCCGCGTCGGTGGCGCAGATGATGCCCGTGCATTCCTTGTCTCGCATCAGCTTTTTGATGATATTAAACTGTGATTTGGTCTTGGGCAGCACTTTCAGCGGGATGTTTTCCGGCAGCATCGGCAGGTCGGCCTCGCGCCAGCGCTTCCATTCGGGGTTGATTTCTTCCGGGTCGGACAGGGTGACAAGGTGCCCCACGGCCCACGTCACCCTGTACTCGGCCCCGATGATATAGCCGTCCGCGCGCTCCGTGCACTTGAGCACGCGCGCGATATCCCGCCCCACGGACGGCTTTTCCGCAACGATCAGGGTATACGCCATTTAGACCTCGCCCCAGATGCGGCGGGCGTTATCCAGCGATACGCGGGATGCGTACTTGGGGTCTTCAAGCCCCTCAAACTCGATGGCGATGGGGCCGTCAAATCCGGCGGATTTCAGCTTCTCCAGGATTTCCCAGATGTCCAGGTCACCCTGCGCCAGGATCGCGCCGCGCAGGTACTTGCCCGCCATCGAGCGGAACCAGTGCCCGCCGCAGTCGAATTCGGTGGTGTCGCCGGGGTCGCGGCGGCGGATGTAAAAGTCTTTCAGGTGCACCATGGCGGCAAGGCCGGCCATGCGGCCCGCGGCCACGGCGGGGTCTTCATCCACGCAGGTGATGTTGCCGGTATCCAGCAGCAGCCTGTAGTTATCCATGTTCACGGCGCGGATCAGGCGCTCGCACCGGTCGCACCCGTTGACGAAAAAGCCGTGGTTTTCAAGCAAGGTGGTCACGCCGCGCGTCTTTGCGTGCTCGGCAATGCGGCTGGCGGCCTCAACCATTCTCGGGAACAGCTTCTCGAAAAATTCCACGCCGTTTTCACCGCGCGGGCGGCGGAACGCGGAAATATCGTGGCGCATGCGGGGCAGGCCAAGCTCGGCGGCAATATCGACATGCTTTTTGACGCGGGCGATCTCGGCCTCAAACGCGCCGTCCTCTTCCAGGCACAGGTTTGCCAGCACCGAATAGTTGACCAGCTCAATGCCCGCATCCTTCGCGGCGCGGCGGGCGCTTGCGGTGGCGTCAAGGTCAATCTTGCCATCCGCCGTTTCAAATGTGTAGGAGAACGGCACAAGCTCCGCGCATTCCGCGCCCTGGGACGCCGCCCAGTCAAGCGCCCCGGCAAGCGTCATCCGGCCGGATTTGATCTCGGGATCGATAGAGTAAATGGACAGGCCTAGCTTCATGGGGTGACCTCCTCATATGTATTGATATATCCACATACCAAGCTGGGTTAGCCGGAAGCGGTTACCGGCAAGCGCGGAAAGAAACAGCCGTTTGACGGGCGGCAGGGGCAGAGCGCGCCGCCTTGAAAGCAGCGCCTGAACATCCGGCACGGCAAGCACCTGCGCAAATGCCCGGCACCGCGCCGCTGTGTCCGCGCCCGGGGCTTTGAACAGGTTGCCGGCCATCACCATCGCGTCGCTGACATACATGGTATAGTACGCCGTTTGCCCCGCTTCGTCAAAGCACCCGTGTGCCCGAAGAAATGCCTTCATATCTCCAAGGATGCGCGCTTTCAGTTCCACCATATCCGCCCGGTAGCGCGTGCTAAGGTTTTCGCCTTTGTAATGATAATACAAATGCAGCGCTTTGTTCAACTGCGAAATGCGGCGTGCGCGCGCATACAGGCGCAGGTTCAGGATCACATCTTCGCCCAGGGAAAGCCCTTCATCAAACAGCAGAGGCGCTTCCCCTTCGGGAAAGAATAGATCGCGCCGGTACAGCATGAACACCTGTAGGAAGCTATACCTGGGCAACTGCGCTGCGAACGTGCGCGCAAACTGATCCACGCCGTCGAACCGCGCGGTTTCCGCGGGCAAAACGGTCTGCTTGCACTTCCAGCCTTTCGCGCCCGGCAGCATATGGCAGATGCCCGGGCACACGATATCCGCGCCGAATGCCCGCGCCTCTGAAAGCGTTTCTTGAAGCGCGCCAGGCCCCATGGCATCGTCCGCATCCAGAAAATAGATGTACTCGCTGCCCGATTCGGCAAGCCCCCGGTTGCGCGCGGCGCTGACCCCGCGCTTTTCTTCCCGCACAATGCGCACGCGCGGATCGCCCGCCGCCACGCTTCGGCATATATCCGCGCTGCCGTCGGTGGATGCGTTATCCACCACCAGCAGCTGATAATCCGGCATTGTCTGCGCAAGGACGCTTTTCACACATCTTTCGATGGTGGCCGCCGCATTGTACATCGGTACGATCACCGTCACAGCCGCCATGTGATGCCCTCCCTTACGGCCTTGGCGGGGCTTCCGGCCAAAATGACATTGGGTAACTGCGAGAAATCACGCGTGACAAGGCTTCTGGCCCCCACAATGCAGTCATCGCCCACACCCGCGCCCTTGAGCAGCATTGCGCCGGAGGCGATCCACGCGTGCCGTCCGATGCGCACATCGGCGGGCCGGTTGACGACCTCGCCGGAAAGGGTCAGGATGTCGTGGCTATCCGTGGTGCGGATCGTCACCCCGTCGGATACGCGCGAGCCGTCTTCGACGGTGATCGTTTCACTGCCGGCGTACAGCCTGGCGGTTTCGGTGCTGTTCGCACGCCCGTCCAGCCACACAAACCCCCCGATGGATGCATCATGCCCGCATAGCACGCGGCCGCCGTTTCCTTCCACGCCGATTTCGCAGTTGTTGATGATGTTTTCGCCCGCAAGGTTGATGGTGGCATTATCCGCCAGAATCCACAGCGTGGTATTCAGCAGCCTGCCGCCGTCCCCGATGCGCACGGTGTTTCCGCTGCCTTTAATGAAAATGGACACCCCGCGCAGTACCACATCGCCCAGCGTTATCAGGTTGCCGTTTCCTTCCACCCGTACACGGCTTTTGATCCACAGCGATTTTGAAAGCCCTGTCAGCCGGTTTCTCTGGCCGCGCAGCCTGCGCCGGTTGCCAAACAGCGGAAGGTTGACAGCCCACCGTGCGGCAGGCAGCGAGGCAAGCCTCTGAAACGCGCTCACCGTACACCTCCAAGCCGGTATATTTCCAGCAGCTTGTCCACATAAGCGGCAGGGGTCAGCGCGGCGGCATAGGCGTACGCCGCGCCGGTCAGCGGGTCAAGGGCGGTTTCGCCCTTTTCGATGGATAGCACGGTATCGGCGATAGCCTGCGGGTCATGCAACGGAACCAACAGCATCGATGCGCCGCCCGCCAGCATCTCACGGGTGGAGGCAATATCCGTGGCAATCACGGGCAGGCGGTTTAGGAACGCCTCCAGCAGCGCGATGGATGATCCCTCGTACGCGGAGGTGAGCAAAAACGCGTCGCTAATGGCGAAATAGTCGTACACATTGGGCACAAATCCGATCAGGCGCACCATGTCCGACAGGCCGTGCGTGCGTATGGCGCGCTCCAGATCGGGGCGCAGTTCGCCTTCGCCCAGGATCAGAAAACGGGCGTTGCTATCGCCTATGTCTTTCAGGCGGCGCGCGGCGTCAATGATATCCATCTGGCATTTCTGCGCGCAAAGGCGGCCCACATTGATCAGCACCGGCGCATCCTCCGGGATGCCAAGCGCCCGGCGCGTGATTTCTGCGCCCTTTTTCTGCGGCTTCGGGGCGGCGCAGTTGGTGTTGGTGGTGATCTTGTCCGGCCGGATGCCCGTGTGCTCGATCACATACCTGCGGCAGCACTCGGCGCAGGCGATCAGGCGCATTCGGTGCACACGGTTGATCGTCAGCCGGTCGAACAGGCTCAGCAAACGAAACCGCAAGGCCTTTTTCCGCCGCCATGTGTCCATGTTATGGATCGTGGTAAAGCACGGCAGCCCCGGGATGGTCAGGCACGCTGCCCGCCCCGCAAGATCCGCGCGCGGCAGGTGCGTGTGCACCGCGCTTGGATGAAAGGCGAGGATCTCGCGGCGCACCCTGCGCACCGCCCTGATAAAACGCCCTTTTTGCCAATCGATGCGCACGGCAGAAATGCCCAGCTTTTCAAACGCGGGCATAAGCTCCGCTTCACCAAAGAAGAAAAGCACCTTTTGCCGGACGCCCCGCGCGGCAAGCTCCCCGGCAACATCCAGCAGCAGGTTTTCCGCGCCGCCGGGTCCCAGCCCCGTGATGATATGCAGCAGGCGCATGCGCGCAATCTCTGTTTTGCTCAAGGGCGGCAGCCCCCGATGACCGCCATCCAGCGGTTCACGGCCGTATCCAGCGAGAAGTCCTCCACGCGCTTCAGGGCCAGCGCCGCGTATTTTGCCCGCAGCGCGTCATCCGCAAGCAGCGCTTCCATGGCCTGCGCCAGAGCCTCATCGGAAAGCGCGGTTAGCGCGCCGTACTGCGCCCATTCTACGCCTTCCGCCAAGGCCGTGATCGGGGTATCGGGGGCCAAAATCTCACGCGGGCCGCTTTTGCAATCGGTGCTGATCACCGGCGTTCCTACGGCCATGGATTCGACAATCACATTGCCAAATCCTTCGTAATCGGAGCTTAGCACAAACGCCTGCGCACAGCGGATATAATAGTAAGGATTTTTGACAAACCCCAGAAAGGTCACGCTGTCCGTGATGGAAAGATCACGCGCCAGGTGTTGAAGCGCGGCCTCTTCCTCACCGCCGCCCAGGATGAGCAGGCGCGCTGCGGGCCTGTTTTGCCTGACCTGCGCAAACGCGCGCAGCAGCCTGTCCTGCGCTTTTTGCTTTGTCAGGCGGCCCGCGTGCACCAGCGTTTCCGGTCCAAAGTCATAGGGAACCTCCGGCGTGCCTGTGTCTGCCTGCGCCCGCAGGGCGTTCAGGTCAAAGCAGTTGTAGATAGTTTCCACCTGCGCGCCGGGGTACAGCGCGCGCGCCTTTTCTTCGATTGCGCGGGAAACGCAGACGATGGTACGGCAGCGCCGGGAAAGTTTGGCAAAGACTTTTTCAATGAAACGGTCCTTTGCCGTGGGGGTGACCTCGTGCTGGAAGCGGTGGTTGTGCAGTGTCGTGATCTTGGCGTCGCGGCCGGTCAGCACATTGACCAGGTTCAGGTATTCCATCGCGCTGATGGTAACATCGATGCAGTACTTCCGCTTTGCCTCAGCCGCGCCTATCAGATGCTGCCAGGAAAGCAGTGCCATCCACGGCGCGTCTTTCTTATATATGCGCCCGATTGTATGTATATTGCCGGCATACGTGTATGTGATATCGCGTTCATCCATCAGGAAAAAAGTAACGTTCACGCCCCTTCTGACCAGCGCGATGGAAAGCTCGGAAAACACCTTTTCCGCGCCGCCGAACTGTAGGGTGTTGATCATCAGCGCAACGTTCACACAAATTCCCCTTCACAAAAGATTCAAAAGCGATTCAAACCCGCAGCCAATAGTATAACTTCTTTCAAGGAGATTAACACTACCGCAAAAGGAGGCGGTGCAAATGACCGTTGGGCTGAGAATCCTTTGCATGTGCGCGGGTTTTTTTGTGTTTTTGGTAACGGTACGGCTGCTCATCCGGTGCAAAATGGATGAGGCCAACAGTTTTTTGTGGATTCCGCTGGGCGTGGGCGCGCTGATTTCCGGCTTCTTTCCGGAGGTTGTCGCCTGGATATCGGCTGCCCTCGGCGTGCAAAACCCACCCACGCTGGTGCTGATCGCCGCCATCGTGCTGGTGATCCTGATCCTGCTGAAAAACACGCTGGAAATTTCGATCTATAAAAGCGAAAACCACGAGCTTTCCATGCAGGTAAGCATGCTTAACAGCGAGGTGCGCGGGCTGATCGAGTTCTGCAAGCGGCTGCAGGGGGTGGAAGCGCCCGCCGAAGCGCCCCAGAACCAGTTTAGAAGGCCGCTATGAGGATTGCGATTGTTGGCGGCGGCAGCGGCTTTGCGGGCGCACTGGTGGACCACCTGCACCGGGAAGGCAACGATATTTTCTGGATATGCCCGAAGAAACCCGGCCAGTCGCTCTCCTTTGATATCAAGTATACCCATTTTCCGTTCCGCGCCAACGATTCGGGGGTTCGGCACGTGTTTGAGTCCGTTCAGGCGGAGGCGATCATCTACCTGGGCGCGCAGGATGACACGCTGCGCTTTGGCGAAGGGGAGACGGGCGGCGAAAGGATGCTGGCGGAGGTTTCCAGCCTGCTGTCGTTGGCGGAGCAGTGCCGCGTGCGCAGGTTCATCTTCATTTCATCGCAGGAAGTGCTGGGGAACGGCGCGCCGGGCCAACTGACCGAAGATGCGCAGCTTGCCCCCGTGGCGGCGCGCGGGAAATACCTGGCGGGCGCGGAGCAGATGCTATCCGTGTTCCGGGCAGGCGCGCCCTTCGCCATCGCGGTGGCGAGGCTGTCCAGCGTGTTTGGGCCGCAGGTGTCCGTGCAGGGCGAGTGGGATTTTGTCATCAGCATGCTTGCGGAGGCGAAATACAACGGGGCCATCAGTGCCAGCGCGCAAACGCTGCGCCAGCCTACTTACATCGCGGACGCGGTGCGGGGCGTGGAGGCGCTGCTCACGGCGGAAACGCTGTCCGGCGGCGTGTACCACGTTTCGGGCCTTTCAAGCGCCACAGATGCCGAAATCGCAAAGACGCTGTCTGCGCTTGTGCATGATGTGCCCGTGCGCGAGGCAGCCGGAAGCGCCTCGCTGTGCCTTTCCCATGAAAAAGTGACCCGCGAAACGCGCTTCACGCCGGAGATTCCGCTGGAAGAAGGGCTGAGGCGCACCGCCGACTGGGCAAAGCGCGCGCTGCCCGCGCATGCGCCGTCCGCCGAAAAGCAGACCGATACCCCCGCCGGGAAGCGCAAAAAGGCCGGGGGCGCGATTCGCCAACTGATTTCCGTGTTTGCGCCGTACATTGAAAATGTGCTGTTGCTGTTCATTTTCACCGCGCTTGCCTATCTGCTGCGCGATAATGTGCAGTTCAAGGCAGTCGACTTCATGATGATCTATGTGGTGCTGGTGGCGGCGATATTCGGCAAGCTGCACGCCGCGCTGGCAACGCTGCTGGCAAGCGCCGCGCACATCCTGATCGGCGGAACAGGGCAAAGCTTCGTGGCGATCCTGCTGCGCTACGGCGAGCTGGCGCACGGCGCGGTGATGTTTGCGGTGGGCATGGTGGTGGGCAATGTGCGCGACCAGTACAAGCTGGCGCTGGCAAACCACAGGGATGAAGTGGAGTACATGGCTGCGCAGTACCGGGAGCTGATGACGATCAACCAAACGAACACCGCCATCAAAACCGCGCTGGAGCAGCGGCTGCTGGGGTACGGCGACAGCTTTGCCAAGATCATCTCGATCATTTCCGATTTGGACATGATGGAGCCGCAGCGCGTGATCCAGGCGGCGGTGGATGTGGTTGGGCGGGTCATGCGCTCGGATGATGTGGCGCTGTACCTGGTGCCGGATAACAGCCGGTTTGCAAGGCTTTCGGCCGCGTCATCGCAAAGCGCCAGGGCGCTGGGCAAGTCAATCCGCCTGGAAGAGTACCCGTCCGTCATGGAAGCGCTGTCTGAGGGGCAGGTATACGTCAACCGCCAGATGCAGGCCGGGTACCCGCTGCTGGCCGCGCCGGTGATGACGGGCACCCGCATGGTGTACATCGTGATGCTGTGGTCAATGCCGTTTGAACGCCTGTCGCCCTACAGCGTCAACTTGCTTACCGTCATCGCGCGGTTGATCTCATCATCCGCTGATAGGGCGTTCCGCTATAATGAGGCGGTTAGGCAGGAGCAGTTCATCCAGGGCACCGACATACTGAACGAAAAGGCGTTCCAGAGCGCGCTGGAAACCCAGCGCCGGGGGCGTGAAAAGGGCGTGCAGGAATACACGCTGCTGGCGGTACCGCTGCCCAAAGGGGACGGCGCGCAGTTTACTGATTTCGCGGAAAAAATCACGGCGCTGGTGCGCGATTCGGACAGCGTGGGCATCCTGAACGGGCGGGCCGTGGTGCTGCTGCGCAATACCGCCAGGGATGAGGCGCTGTTCGTCATCGACCGGTTTGCGCGCGCGGGGCTTGAGCCCGCCGTGCTGGAGGATGCGCCATGACATGGAAAAGCGAGTATTTGGTCATCCTGGTGCTGATCATCAACGCGCTGATCGCCGCCGTATACCTGGTGTGGGGCTGTGTGCGGCGTGCGCCCAGGCGGGCGTTTATCGGCGCGGCCATCCTGCTGTGCTGCCCGGTGGTGGGGCCGGTGTTTTTTTTCGGCGCAACGTTTGTCTATCAGCTGTTTTTGCGAAACAAGCAGGTGGATTTGTCTGAGGTCAGCTTCTCCACGGAGCGAAAGCAGTTTGTGCACGCGCCGGATGAGGAAGAAAGAGAGCTTGTGCCCATAGAGGAATCTTTGCTGGTGGCCACGCATGCGGAGCGGCGCAAGGCGTTTCTGAACTCCATACGCCTAAACGGCGACAAGGACATCGCGCTGTATTCCAAGGCGCTGGAGAACGACGATCCGGAGACAAGCCATTATTCCGCGTCGATCGTCATGGAGGCGATTGCGAATTTCCAGGCCACACTGCAAGAGCTTGGCGTGGAATACGAAAAGACCCCGGGTGATCCGGAGGTCGCAGGTGCATACGCCATGCAGGTGCGCCGCTACCTGGACAGCGGCGTGCTGACCGGCGTGGAGCTGGAACGCTATCACTCGCTGTACGCGCACCTGCTGGATAGCCTGCGCGAGAAAACGCCCGAGGCGCTGGAAAGCGCGCATTACCTGCAAGCAGTGGAAACGCTGATCGCCATGCGGGAGCTGCCCCGCGCGGAAGCATGGGCCAAGGCCGGGGTGGAGCGCTTCCCGGATGAAGAGGCCGCGCACCTGGGGCTGATGCGGGTATACTACGAAACCGGCGACCAGCAGCGGTTCCTTCAGGCGCTTTCAACGCTGAAGGCGTCATACATTGAGCTTTCGCGCCAGGGCGCGGCACTGGTGCGGTTTTACACGCGGCGGGCGTAAACAAAGATGTGACGCATGGCAGAAAGGGGGCGGCGCGGTGATAGTGACAAACTTTTTCCAGTTCGTGGGGATCACGGCGCTGTCCGGCGTCACATTTCTGCTTGCGCCGTACTGGTTGTACGATATGCGCCGCCGTGCCGGGGATGTGCTGGAAAAGACGATGCTGACGGTGGCGCTGTCCGCCATCCAGATGATCATGAACATATACCTGCTTGCGTTCCTTCATGTGCTGAGCTTTCTGTCGCTGTGGGGGCTGCTGCTTGGGGAGGCGCTTTTGATCTGGAGCATCACGCGCGGGCAGCCTTTCTGGCGCAAGGCCCCGGCGGTGTACGGGTTCATCATGCATGTGCACGATGGGCACTACAAGCTGTCCGTCATCCTGCGCGACAGGCTGCGCGCAGTGCTGCGGCGGCTGGCGCGCTGGGCCGCCGGAACGCTGTGGCCAAACCTGCCGTATGTGCTGTGCTTCACTGCCGCGCTGGGGTTTTCGCTGGTTGTGCTGGGCGGGCCGGTGCTGAACCGTATGTCCTTTGGTGTCAGCGATCTGTATGTGTACATCCCATGGGTCAAAGGCGTGCTGAACAACCAAATATTCATCAAAGGCGTGTACACCTACGGCCTGCACAACATTGTGGCCGCGCTTTCACTGATGTACCAGATAGACCCTGTGACGCTGCTGCGCCTGTTTGGGCTTTGTTACAACCTGTTTGGCCTGCTAGTGCTGCTGTGGGTGTTCCGGGCGGTATTTGAAAACCGGTGGACGGCAATGTTTGCCGTGTGCCTGCACAGCTTTATCAACCTGTTTACGTTTGCCAGCGCGTACTTTCGCAGCTCCTATACCCTGACGCAGGAGCTGTCGCAGCTTTTTTGCTTTATTGCGGCGGGGTTCTATGTGCGCTTCCTGAAAGCGCCGGACAAACGCAGCCTGTGGCGTTTCGCGCCTGCGCTGTGCGCGTCGGCGCTTGCGCACATGTACCCTTTGGTGGTGCTGGTGCTCTTCTGCGGCAGCTATTCCCTGGTTTACGCGCGCATGCTGCTGCGGGACAGGGCGCGCCTTGCCAGGCGGGTGCTGATGGTGGTCGGCGCGGCCTTCGGCGCGGCGCTGTTTTGGCCCATCGTGGGGCTGCTAACCGGCGTTCCGCTGGAACAGTCGTTTTTGTGGGGGCTTGGGGTGCTGAACAAAACCACGCCGGAGACGGCTATCGTGCCCGCCGCGGATTTCCTTGCCCGCGTGCAGCAGATGACGCAGCTGCCCTTCGTGTTCCACCTGGAAAGGATTGTGCCTGTGCTGCTGACCGGCGGCCTGGGCATCTACTGCGTGCTGCGGAACAAAAACCGCGCGTACGGCAAGCGCTTGCTGGGCATTTCGCTGTATCAGCTGATGATGCATGTGCTGTTGCTGTCGGGGCCGCTTGGCCTGCCCACCATCATGGACAGCAACCGCACGCTGGTGTTCATGTCCGTTACAGCCTGTGCCTTTTATGTCGCGCCGGCGGATTTGCTGTTTCTGCTGGATGGCGCGCGGCGGCGGATGGCGGCCGCGGGCGCATACATCGTGCTGATGGGCGGCTTTCTTTTTTACCGTTACGGCACAAGATACCTGTACTATTCCGCGCTTTCGCAGACCAGCGGCGCGGTCACCGCGTACTACCAAATCAAGCGGGAAAGGGAAATAGGCGTGTGGACGATCGTATCATCGGTGGATGAAAGCGCGATGTCGGCGGGGTACGGCTGGCATTATGAAATGTATCAGTTTGTGCTGGAGATGGACCCGTATAAGCCGGATATCGTGATAGAAATCCCCACGCCGTATGTGTATTTCTATGTGGAAAAGATTCCCGTGGACCGCTACGCGTTTACCGCGGTGAACGGCAAGGACTTTGCGCCGCTGTATGAGTTGGATGCCCAAACCCCCGCCCCGGCGCTGGCCAGCCTTTCCGCCGCACAAAAGGGGGAACTGTACAACGACTATGCATCCCGCCGGATGCTGATGGGCAAGCTGTCCAAATGGGCGGAGGCGTTCATGCGGCAGTTTCCGGATGATATGCGCGTGTACTATGAGGATGACGAGCTGATCGTATACGAATACAGGCAGAATATGTTTCACTATACGAATTTCAGCATGGATTACGGGTACAATCCGTATGTGCCGCCCGTGCCGCCAGAGAGAATGGAAGGGGTCGAGAGCGAATGAGGACGCGGTCGTATCTGCTGGCCAGCGTGTATTTTGTGCTGCTGGTGTTTGTGTTCCAGGCGCTTTCGCTGAATGTGGATTTCACGGGGGAGCTTGCGGGCAACAGCTTTGATGCCGTGCAGCTGGGGCGCATTGTATCCGGCGCAAAGGCTGCCGGGGCGTCCCCCGCCGGCGCGGAATACCTGATCATTGGCACGGAGGATGACCCGGCGTACGAACCACTTAAGTGGATGATGGAAAGGCTGCGCCTGCCGGTAAAGACGGCTGCGACGATGGATGCCGTCTACCTTGTGGAAAACCCCAAATGCGTGCTGGTTGCCGCGCGGGAAACCGAGGCGCTGGGCGACCTTGCGCGCCTGCAAAGCTATGTGGAGCAGGGCGGCCAGGTGGTGTTCGCGCAGGCGCCCCAGCGGGTCACCGATGATGACCGCGCGTTTTTCGAGGCGGCGGGTATTCTTTCCGTGGGGGATACGGTGACCTATAAGCAGGCGGAGTTCTACCAGGGGCTGCTGGTGGGCGGCATGGTGCGCTACAAAGACCTGCCGCTGACCGCGCGGCAAATGGAGCTATCCAGCCTGTGCAAGGTCTGGGCCACGATGTGGCAGGGCGACCCGGACGCGCGCGAGGCCGTGGTGCCGCTGGTATACGAAAAGCGGCTGGCAGCCGGCGTGTTCTGTGTGGTCAACGGGCCGTTTTTGCAGGATCTGGATGGCATCGGCATCCTGACGGGCGTGCTTGCGGTCGGGCAGGATGCATTTGCCTACCCGGTGGTCAACGCGTGCACGCTGTCGCTGCTGAACTTCCCCACGGTATCGGGCGATACGGCAAAGCTGCTGTCCGTATATGCCCGCGACGCCGTACAGGCGAACCGCGCGCTGCTGTGGCCGGATATTGGGTACATCCTGCGCGCAAACGGCATGGCGGCCACGGCGTTCCTGCCTACGGATATCAACCCTTGGGATACCGGGCAATCGGCGCTGATCGGCTACCTGATGCGCGCGCTGAGCGAGCTTGAGAGCGAGCTGGGCTTCATGACCCCGACGGAAAACCGCGCTGCGGCAGCCGAGGCTTTCCCCAAGTACGGTTTTTTTGCCGAATATGGGGATGACACAGATGATACCGCAAAAGGACATGTATTTTCGATTACAGGCGGCGCGGCCGATTTTGCGTACCAGCCGGGCGCGCCGGTATCCTACCCGGCAATGACGGAAGGGTATGACGACAGCGAGGTCATGAACCTGAAGGCGCGCGGGTTTGCATCCGGCATGTATTACATCCACCACGCGGCGGATATGTCCCCGCCGCTGCTGCTGGAGACGCCCGCGGACAACTGGCAGCAGCTGAACCAACCGCTGGCCCGGCTGATCTCCGCGATGGTCGCGCCGTATAGCGAAATGCAGCGCCTGCGCGTATCCGATGGGGTACTGGCGATGCTGCGCTATCAGCTGGTGACGCCGTCGGTACAGGTGAGCGCGGAGGGTATCGCGATTGAAACGGGGCTTTCGGAGCCTTCGTATTTCCTGCTGCGCACGCACAAAGCCCTGGCTGGCGCGGCGGACTGCCAGGTAACGGAATTGGAAGAAGGCATTTATCTGGTGTGCGTGCAGGGTGAAAGGGGAACCATCCGGTTTGGGGGTGAGGGCGGATGAACATCGCGTTTTTCGCCGAGGGGAGCTATCCGTATGTCGTGGGCGGCGTATCCGGCTGGTCACACATGCTGATGGAGCACTTTCGGCAGCACACCTACACGCTGCATACGATCATGCCCACACGCGTAAGCTCCGGCCAGTTCCGCTACCAGCTGCCGCCGAACATCGACAAGGTGATTGAAAACTATCTGGAAGGCGATGATATGGTCGTCCCCGGCAGGGCGCGCTACGGCAAGGATGCGTTTACCGCGCTGCGCAGCGTGGTGCTGGGCGATGACGATCCCGATTGGGAGGCCGTGATCCGCTTTCTGAACAACCCGCGCATTCGGCTGGATACCGTGCTGATGAGTCCGCAGTTTCTTTCTATTGTGACGGAACTGTACGAGCAAAAGTACAGCCGCACGACGTATACGGATTTCCTGTGGACGATCCGGTCGATGTACCTGCCGCTGTTTCGCGTGCTTAAAGGGCAGGTGGCGGCCTGCGATCTGTACCAGACGGTCTCCACCGGGTTTGCCGGAATGCTGGCGGTGAAAGGCGCGCTGCTGAACAAGAAACCGCTGCTGCTGACCGAGCACGGCATTTACACAAGAGAGCGCGAGGAAGAAATCATCAAGGCGGACTGGACGCACGGCGTATACAAGGACCTTTGGATTGAATTTTTCTACAAGCTATCCAGCTGCTGTTACCGCTACGCAAGCCAGGTGGTGTCGCTATTTGAAACCGCGCGGCTTTTGCAGGTGGAGATCGGCTGCCCGAAGGAAAAAACGCGTGTGATCCCCAACGGCATTCATGTGGAAAGGTTTCTGGATTTGCCTGGGAAGCCTGCGGACGATACGGCGATCAACATCGGCGCGGTGCTGCGCGTAACGCCGATCAAGGATGTGAAAACGATGATCAACGCGTTTTCCATCGCAAAGCGGCAGATGCCAAACCTGAAACTGTGGATCATGGGGCCGACGGAGGAAGATGAGGAGTACTTCCATTCGTGCGAGGCGTTGGTGAAGGCGCTGGATGTTAAGGATGTGGTGTTCACGGGGCGCGTAAACGTGCCGGAATACCTGGGAAAGATGGACATCATGCTGCTGACGAGCATCTCGGAGGGGCAGCCGCTGTCGCTGCTGGAGGCGATGGCCGCGCGGAAACCCTGCATTGCCACCCGCGTGGGCAACTGCGACGGCCTGCTGGAGGGGGAAATGGACGAAATGGGCGCGTGCGGGATCATCACGCCGATCATGAACGCGCAGGTAATTGCGCAGGCCATCATCAGGCTCGCAAAGGACCCGGCCACGCGCGATGAGATGGGCGCCATAGGCCGAAAGCGCGCGCAAAACCACTACACGCACGATGGGTTCCTGGCCCAGTATGATGAGCTGTACCGTAAGCTTGGAAAGGAGGGATAGCACATGGCGGGGATAGGGTTTGAACTGAAAAAGATATTCAAGCAGGGCAGCCTTTTTGCCACGGTGCGCGGTGTCACCTACGCCACGCTGACGACGATCGGCCCGATGGTGCTGATCATGGGCGTGCTGCTGATCATGTATGGCACGCTGGGGTACATGAATGTGCCCATCATTCAGCGGGAACTGCTGTCCTCCACGTTCCTGTATGCGTTTATTTTTTCGATGATCACCGCCGCGCCGGTTTCCATCGTGCTGTCGCGCTATATCGCCGATTCGATCTTTGAGAGGCGGGAAAGGGACATCCTGCCCTCATACTACGCGGGGCTTTCGGTGTGCGCGGTGCTGTGCCTGCTGTTGGGCGGGTCGTTTTGCTATTTCGAGGTAACGCTGGGCGGCGTTGATCCCATATTTGTGTTCGTATCGTATGCGCTGTATATAGCGCTGGTCATCACGTTTTACACGATGACGTATGTTGCGGCGCTGAAGGAATACCGGCAGATCGCGAAGGCGTACATCATCGGCCTTGCGGTGGTGCTGGTGCTGGGATTCTTCTTGCAGCGCTTTACCGGGCTTGCCACAGAAGAGATCATCCTGTATAGCTTTACGGTTGGATTCACCTTGACGGCGCTGCTGCTGTTCGCGCAGGTGAAAAGCTTTTACCGCGAAGCCAGCAAGGAATACCGCCGGGTGTTTCGCTATTTTCGCAAATACTGGATGCTGATCGCGGCAAATTTGCTGTACACGCTGGGTCTGTACGCGCACAATTTCGTGTTCTGGTTTTCCGATCTGCACATCATCATCGCGCAGGTGTTCCGCTCCGCGCCCGCGTACGACATGGCGACGTGCCTTGCGATGTTCACAAACATATCGCTGACGGTAACGTTTGTGGTGCGGGTGGAAACGCGCTTCCATGAAAAGTACCAGGCGTACTGCGAGGCGGTCATCGGCGGGCGCAAAAGCGACATCGATTACGCCAAGGGCGCGATGTTCCGCACGCTGACGGATGAGATGTGGTTTATCATCCAGATGCAGCTGGGGATCACGGTGGTCATCTTCTTTATCGCGCTGATCGTGCTGCCGATGCTTGGCTTTGGCGGGCTTACGATGGTGATCTACCCGGTGCTGGCGGCCGCGTACCTTGTGATCTTTGTAACGCAGAGCTTCACCGTATTCCTGTATTATGTGGAAGATTACCGCGGCGCGGTGTACACAACGCTGTGCTTCCTGCTGGCGACCGTGCTGGGCAGCCTTTTTGCGTGGTATTTTTTGCAGCCATCGCTGTATGGGCTGGGCGCGTTTTTCGGCGCGTTTGTTGGCTGGACGGTGTGCTACTACCGCCTGCGCTACATGGAAAGGCACTTTGACCGCCACATCTTTTGCCGGGGGCACATCGTCAAGGGGCGCAGCGCGCCGTCCGCATCCGTGGTGCTGACCACGGGCAAGGGGAAAGGATGACCCATGCGCACAATCCTGTTTGTGGTGAACACGATGGGCCGCGCGGGCGCGGAAACCACGCTGATGGCGCTACTTAGCGCGCTGAACCCGGCGCGCTATCAGGTATCGCTGTATTCGCTGATCCCGCGCGGGGAGATGTTCCGGCATGTGCCCGCGCATGTGAAGGTACTGAACGGTGAATGGGATACGGGCTCGGTATTGTCCGGCGAAGGCCGTGCGGAGATTCGAAAGCAGGTGCTGCGCAGCATGGCAAGGCCGCTTGCGCTTTCGCGGTTTCTTGGCACGCTGCCCAGAAATCTTGCTTTCCAGGCGAAGCGCCGTCGGTTGCAGCCGGATAAGCTCTGCTGGGAACTGCTCGCCGATGCGGCCGGTGCAAGCGTGCCGCAGGTGACCGGCCCGGAATACGACCTTGCCGTGGCCTTTCTGGAGGGCGGCGCAACATATTTCGTGGCGCGGTATGTGAAGGCGCGGCGGAAGGCTGCCTTCATCCATGTGGACTACCTGCGCGCGGGGCTAAACCCCCGGCAGAACGCGCCGTTTTACCGTGTATATGACGCCATATTCTGCGTATCGCGGGATGTGTTGCGCTCGTTCGCGGCGGCGCACCCGGCGCTTGCAGGCCGCGCGCGGGTGTTTCACAACAGGATTCCGGCGGAGGAGATCCGCGCGCGCGCCACGGAGGGGTCGGGGTTTGACGACGGGTACGGCGGCATCCGCCTGGTGACGGTTGCGCGGTTGCACCCGCAGAAGGCGTTCGATATCGCGATCCCGGCGCTGCGGTGGGTGCGGGACGCGGGCCTTGACGCGCGCTGGTATGTGCTGGGCGATGGCCCGGAAAAGGAAAAGCTGATCCGCCTGATCGAAAAGAACGGCCTGAACGATGATTTCGTGCTGATGGGCGTGCGCGATAACCCATACCCATACCTTGCGCAGGCGGATATCTACCTGCAGGCCACCCACTTTGAGGGCTGGTCCATCGCGCTGGCGGAAGCGCTGGTGCTTGCGCGGCCCGTAATCGCATCCGACTGCACGGGCAACCGCGAACAGATTGAAAACGGCGTGAATGGGCTGCTGATCCCACTGGCGGAAGAAACGCTTGCCGAGGCGATCCTGCGCCTTGCGCGGGATGAGGCGCTTCGGGCGGCGTTCACAGCAAACCTTTCCGGCATAGCCTTTCGGGCAGATCATGAAATGGAATACCTGCACGCGCTGGCGGAGGGCGGGGAACTGCCGCCCGAAGAAGGAGAAGGGCCATGAAGGAAGTATTGCTGATCATACCCGCCTATAATGAAGAAGCATCGCTGGGCGGGCTGATACAGGGCCTTTCGGAATCACCCATCTGCCAGGTGGCCGACCTGCTGGTGGTCAACGACGGCTCTTACGACGCCACGGGCCGCATCGCGTACGACATGGGCGCGCTGGTGCTGACGCATGTGTACAACATGGGGTACGGCACGGCGCTGCAGGTAGGGTATAAGTACGCGCTGCGCCACGGGTACAAATACGTTTTGCAGATAGACGGCGATGCGCAGCATGACATCGCCAACCTGCAAACGATGATGGATATCATGCTAAGCGAGCGTCAGCCGCCGATCGATATCCTGATCGGTTCCAGGTTTCTGCCGGGGGCGAAATCCTTTCCCATATCAAAGCCCAGGATGCTGGTGATCCGCATCTTCCGCTGGATCATCAAATTTGCGACGGGGCGGGTGATCACCGACCCCACATCGGGCCTGCAGGCGCTGTCGGAGCGGGCGTTTGAGTTCTACTCCCGGTTTAACAATTTTCACTATGAATACCCCGATATGAATATGATCATCCAGATGCTGCTGAATGACTTTGTAATAGAAGAGTTTCCGGCGCTGATGCATGAGAGGGCCGCCGGCGAAAGCATGCATTCAGCGCTAAAACCGGTGGTGTACCTATGCAAGATGATGCTGGGCACAATGATTGTGATCATCCGGGAAAAAATGGCCAAAAGGCGGCGCAGGCGCGTGGGGGGCAAGGGATAGCGATGGAGGAAGCAAAGCCAAAGCGGAGCGCGCCCAAACGCGAAATGGGGCTGATCAAGGGAACGCTGGTGTACTTTGTCGGCTCCATGGGCACCAGCGTTTTGCAGTTTTTCATTGTGCCGATCATCACCAGGCAGCTTAGGGCCGAAGAATACGCGTATTTCGATCTGGCGTACAACGCCATTCTGGTGCTGATCCCTGTGCTGACGCTGCAATCTATGGAGGCGCTGTTTCGCATGCTGATCGGCGCATCCCCGCGTGACAGGCCGGCGTATATCTCCACCGTGGGCGCGCTGTGCGCAGCCGGCATCGCGGGCTTTGGCGCGCTGCTGGTTTTCGGTACATGGCTGTTTGACTTTATACAGTACCCGTGGCTGCTGTTTCTCTATTTTACGGGATCGGTCGCGTATTTTTATTATCAGAAGATTGCCAGATGCTTTGGCGCGAACACGCTGTACATGACGATGGGCGTGCTGCACACGGTGACGCTGCTGGGGCTTCAGCTGGCGCTGCTGCTGGTGTTTCACATGACGACGGAAGCGCTGCTGATCGCGGGGGCTGCCGCGCCCTTCGTTGCTGCGCTGGGATTTGAATGGAAACTGAAAGTGCGGCAGTATCTTTCGGTTCGTGCAGTCAAAAAAGAGACGGCGCGCGCGGTGCTTGCCTTTTCCGCGCCGCTGATTCCGCAGTCGGTCAGCGTGTGGTCGGTGACGCAGGTAAACCGCTACATCATGGTGGCGGCGCTGGGGATGACGGTGGTTGGCGTGTACAACATGGCGTATAAGTTTAGCTTTGTGCTGTACGCCATGACCAGCGTGTTCCAGCTGGCATGGCAGGAAAGCGCCATCCGCCAAAGCGGCGCGGAGGGCGACAAGGCGTTTTACGCCGGCACATTCGCGGGCTACATGCGCTTTATCATGACGATGCTGCTAATTATCTTGCCGGTGACGCCGTACATTGTGCCCTTTATGCTGGGCAGCGAGTTCATCGGCGCGGCGCGGTACATCCCCCTGGTTTACCTTATTTCGCTGTTTGAGGCATTTATGGTGTTCATGAGTACGGGGTATCTGGTTTCACAGCGCACGGTGGGATCATTTGTAACGGTGCTGTGGGGCAGCGCGTTCAACATCCTGTTTGTGCTGGTGCTGGTGCGGCCTTTGGGCGCGTATGCGGCGCTTTTGGGGTCGGTGCTAAGCTATGCGCTGATCTGGCTGCTGCGCATCCGCGATCTGAAGGATGTGATGCCCATCACCGTGGACAGGAAGCTGTTTGCGGGGCTGATGCTGTGGATAGGCGCGTTTACGGGTGCGTACTACCTGCTGCCGATTCAGTGGATGCCCCTTGCGGTGCTGGCGGGCACGGCGCTGTTTTTCTATTATAACTGGAAGATGATTCTTGCTTTTTGGCAGAGTGCGCGGGGCATGCTGGCGCGCTTAACAAGCAAAAATCCGGCGCGCTAGGCGCCGGATTTCTGTTTTGCTTTTGTGCTATCTTTTGTGTCAGCAATCTTTTGTACTGTTTATCTTCTGTATTAGGTGGCTACGACGATGGCCGTGCACAGCAGGCTGGCCTTGACGGCACCGCGGCAGTCATGGCAGCACTGCGTTTCAGCGTGATGCTCACCCACGTTGCGCAGCGTCAGGGATACCGGCACATCGGTCGTGCCCAGCAGGAAGAAGACATGGCCGACAAGCTCGCTGGGCGCGATGGTGGCGCAGAAGCGCGAGCCGGGCAGTTCTTCATCATCCAGGAACACGGCCAGCGTGGTGCCTACGCACTTGGGCGTGAAGGTGTAATCCACGCGGTAGAGGCCCGGCAGCGTCAGGTTCATCGTATCCGGGGCGCTGAAGGACATGCCGAGCACCGGGAACGCCGGGATCGGATCCTGGTTGAAGGTGATGGCTTCGTCTGGGGCATAGCACTCGCACGCGTCGCTGTAGACATAGACGGTGCTCACCTGGGAGCCAGGGAGACCTTGTTCACCCTGGAGGCCCTGCAGGCCGGTCGGGCCGGTGGGGCCGGTCGGGCCGGTGGGGCCGGTTGCGCCGTCGGCACCGGTGGCGCCGGTAGCGCCGACAGCACCGTCGGCACCGGTCGGACCAGTCGGGCCGGTCGGGCCAGTGGGTCCGGTGGCGCCGTCAGCGCCAGTCGCGCCGTCGGCACCCGTGGGGCCAGTGGGTCCGGTAGCGCCTGTTGCGCCGACAGCACCGTCGGCACCGGTGGCACCGGTGGCACCGGTGGGGCCAGTGGGTCCGGTGGCGCCGTCAGCGCCGTCGGCACCCGTGGGGGCAGATAGTTATACACACTTTCTTGGTTTCGTGGGGAATAAAGCATTATGGGTTTATTGCCCTTTGAAAAACCGCCTGTTCATACGTCAACGCGGCGCAGCGCTGCTACACCTTGCTCCCTCGGCTTAGCGAAACGGTAAAACTCCGGAAAATCCATTCCGAATGATTCCGAAAATTGCTCCAAGCCACTCGCACCAAGCGCATAATGTGAATACTTTCGGCAGCATCAGCTTCGTTTATGCTCATCTATATACGCCACTAACCTTTCAAACTGATCCGCATGCTTGAACCGAACTGTGATACTCTTGTCTGCATGCACGAATATGGTATCAACCAAGGAGGCAAGCAACCCCCTATTGAGTTCCTGAATGGTTCGGCGTTCAAGGTAATGCGTGAAGATTGGGTTATCCTTTGTCTGGATGCCGACGCTAAGCTGTTTCCTTTCCATCTCCAGGGCTGCAATATTGTGATTCAACTGCTCGATCTGGGAATCGAACTTCGATTTCATGAACAGATAGTCCTCTTTGGAAATCGTCCCGCTCTTCCAATCAAGATAGAGGTCAGAAGATGCAGAGCGAAGCTTGTCATGTTCTTGTTTCCTAGTGCTGAGCAGGGCGTCGATTCGTGTGGACTTCGTTTGCACAGCAGGAACTGCATTGATTTTTTCTAGGGTATCGACGAGTTGTTCCACGATCAATGTCTGCATTTGGATAGCAGCAAACACTGCTTTGACAAGTAAATCTTCGCGTACAGAGTGCTTTGCACATTTGTCTTTCGATTTTTCAAATGTGCGGCAGTAGTAGTACGTAAAACCCCGGTTGTTTGCACGCCTATGAAGCGCTTTCTGGCAATCAGCGCAGCGTACAAACCCCGATAAAAGGTATACTGTATTGTTCCCACTGGGCGCACGCGTATCACGGCGCGCTATATCCTGCGCCTGATCATACAACGCCTGTGAGATAATTGCATCATGGGTATTGCCCTTGAAAAACCATTCGCTTTCCGGCATTGAAACTTTGTCATGCACCTTGTAGCTTACCACCATCTGCTTCCCTTGCACCATATGGCCCAAGTATACCTTGTTCTGCAAGAAGCGGGATATAGTTAGCGTATCCCACAGCCCATCATTCATTGATGTCTTCGGGGTGTTGAAATTCAATCCCTTACCACGTTTGTATGAAGTGGGATTGGGGATACCAAGATGGTTAAGATGGCGTTTGATCCCCTCTTTGGTCATACCATCATAAACATACCAGCGGTAGATATCGCGAACAGTTTGCGCAGCTTCATCATCTATGATGAGATGATTTTTATTGTCAGGATCTTTGCTATAACCATATGGTGCAAATGCACCGATGAACTCGCCCTTCCTTCTTTTTGTGTTGAACGTTCTGCGAACATCTTCCGATGTTCTTGCGGCATAGCGATCGTTCATCAGGCCGGTAATGGGGACCTCAAGTCCGCTGATTGCTTCGGGATGAATATGGCTGTCTACATGGGGTCCGCCAATGGAGATAAAGCGTGTCTTGTACCGTGGAAAAAAGTCCTCAAGGAAATAGCCTTGGTCAGAATAGTTGCGGAAGGCCCGTGATAGGGTCTTGCAAATCACACAATTGACACGTCCTGCCTCGATGTCTCTTATCATGCGCTTGAAGTCGGGTCTATCTTGGTCTGTTCCCGTAATGCCATCGTCTACATAAAAATCCACAACCGCATGATTGTTGTCGAAGTGCTGTTCGACATACTCCGCGATGATCTTTTTTTGGTTGATGACGCTTAGGCTTTCATCTTCACCGTCTTCTCTGGATAGCCTGATATACACAGCAACCAGCCATTGTTTATCTGGGCTGAGAGCAGCTGCGGTAATGGTCTTTCTTATCCTTGCCATACTGCCTCCTATTCTGCTGCACGTAAGATAAAAATCGTTTGGTTTGCCAAAAGCAAAGAAAGCCAGGTACTTAACAGTCCTGGCGAAGTGTGGTAAAGTAAACGAGCAAAGAGTCGTGTAGCGGCTTGCCCCCTGGTGTGAACTCTATCTTCACCGCGGTAGTCCCCACGCGGAATGCATAGGGGTTCTTTATCTGCTCAAAAAAAGCGCTTGCCCGTGTTTCGATGGGAGCAAAAGCATCAATCTGCAGGGTGGCGATGTCTACCAATTCGTTTTTATCAACCGTCGTGATATCAACATCACGCATTTGCTCCATTTGCTCGGCGGTATACATATCAACACCCCCTTGCTTGGATTCGGCCATACATCATTCTATGACCAATGTCCAAATGGGTGAGGGTTGCTGCCCGCCAATCCTTAAGCTATAACTTGCGTTTGATCATGGCCCAGCCTCCTTTAATACCTTTCGTAAGGGCCCAAGCTACCCCAACAGCCACAGCATCGCTTTGGTCATTGCTTGTATAAGCATGCCTGGTGTGATTATGTCATCATGGCTTCAAAAGTCTTTTTCATACCGTGTCCCGTCATCGAATCATAACGCAGCTTCTGAAAACAGGCGATACACCCATCACGTCCTGCATGTCCCATAACTCCGCGGCGTCGTGCCGTAGCGCGCCTTGAACAGCTTGAAAAAATAACTCTCACTGGTATACCCCACACGCCGGGTAATCTCCGCCACCGTCAGGTCGGAAGCTGCCAGCCACGCAGCCGCCTTTTCCAGGCGAACCTGGTTGATATATTCCGGGATGCTCATGCTCATGCGCTGATTGAACACCCGCCCGGCATACGCGGGGGAAATACCTAGCCGATCCGCTATGGAGGCGGCACAGAGCATAGCATCTCCGTAATCCCGTGTGATGATAGCTTGGATATCGTCGGCCAACGTTTCCGCCCGGAGGGGGCTAGCCGGCTCTGCTTGTCCGATTCGCCCCAGTGCCTCCATCACTTGCGTACGGTACGCCGAAAGTGTGTACCGCTGGATATCCCGCACATCGCGGAGCAGTTCTGAACAGTCGATGGGATCGCTACGCGTGCCATTGAGCACCACGAACCCCTCGTGCAGCGCCTGCTGCAGTCGGATGATCTGGGGAAGGACATCATCGGTGTGCTGCGTTCTCCATTGGTCAAACACCTGGCCCGCTTCCGTTTTGGCACCCTGTGCATTGCCTGTTTGCACTGCGGCCTTCAGCCGCTGCATTCTCTCCAGCGCGTCCGGTACAGCTCGCCCCACTTCGCCTTCCCCGGCCATCACGGCGTCCTTGCCGAGGATGAAGCGGTCGCGCAGCCGCCTTGCCGTTCGGGCATATGTGTCGGAGATGGCTACCGGGGATGCAATGGGCGCGCTGATTGCCACTGCGATGGTTAGGTTAAATGTCTGCAGCGCTGCGGACTGAAACGCGTTCGCCCGTTCCACCAGCCGCATGGCGTCTGCGTCTGCAGCATTCAGGAGTACCGCAAGCGTGGCGCTTTCCGTGGAGGTGGAGACAAATGGCGCTTCTTGGCCCAGGAGCTCTTCGAGCATGTTACGCAGGCCGAACAGCACGAGTGAGTGGTCGGCATCCGCGGAGAACGCAGCGGGCAGTTGTGAATAGTCATCCGTTGAAAAAAGCATCAGCGTCATGGGTTGATCCAGCTCAATTGGCAGTGCGTATTCCTTCACTAGCGCGACAATTTCGTCTGAGTTCATCAATCGGCTCTCCGTGATCAGCTTCTGTGCCGACAAATCCGAAAGGAGTGGCCGGTTTTCCCATGCGCTCTGCAGTGCGGACAGTTCCTCACGCATGTCACCGTAAAAGCGCGCCAGGTACGCAAACTCATCCTCGCCATGCAGATCAGCGGTGCCGGTTACTTGGCTCAGGACGCCCCGGATCGGCTGGTACATACGCCGGGAAATCCATGCGTACAGCACAACGATCACCAGTAACACCGCACCGCCGATCGCAAGCATCATTACGCGCAGGCGCACCGTCCGAGGAAAAACCTCGCGGTAGGGTTGTATCCGCGCCAGCGTCCAGTCGATGCCGTCCGCGCGGAGTACCGTGGCGATGTGGCGTCCTTCTCCAGGAACATCCAGCGACAAAAGCACTGCCTCGTTCATGTCCGCGCCATTCGTTAGCGCGCGTGTAAGCGCGTCCAGCACCGCGTCGGGCACATCGGCGGATGTTCCCAGGCGGCGGATGGGTTGTAACCGGTCGTCCAAAATAAGCAGATGCCCCTGTGAAAACGCATCCATGTTGTTCAACAAAAAATCGAGATTAACGTTGACGTAAATTGCTACATCCTTCTCGGTCCGCCCAAAAAGCTCGCCTAGGCCATATGTCAGCACGATTTGACCGTCCGCTTCGCGCACCAACGGCTTCAGGTTCGGCCTTAAAAGACCAGCTTCTATGCTCTGCAAAAAGCCATCATCAACATAGTGAAAAGAACGGAAGGTAGAGTAGTAGACATCCCGGGAGCTGTTATAAAGGTACACAGAATGCACGAACGGGTTGCTGCGCAGGCTGCTTTCCAACCGGTTTCGCAGCAGCATCAGGTTGTAATTGTCCTCCTGCGTGGTATAGAGCAATCCTTGCGCCTCGTTGCTGCCAAGGATGGTAAAGCACAACGTGCGGTTCATTTCATCGAGTGTTTGCAGGTTGTAGCGGATTTGCGTCAGCAGGTCGCGGCTCACCCTGCGCTCACTTTCAATCATATCCTCACGCGCGCCATAATAAAAGCCCCATATTGACAGAAGACTGATGAACACGGCGGCGGATGCAAAAGCAAGATAGAGCCGGACATAGAAACGCCGGGAGCGAATTCTTTCAAAGTGTTTGCGAAGGGGCATTCAAACGCCTCCCCGAAGAGGAATAGACCCCCGTTTTGCGGGGATGTGTTCAGTATACCATCTTCCTTAGATGAAAAAAAGGGCCGGCCTGCGCTTGCAAGCCGGCCCAAGTTAAATTCCGGTCATTTTGTCGCTTTCCACTCGTCGATCTGCCGCTGCATTTCTGCCTTCACTTTTTCACTGCCGGCAGCCACCAGCTTCTGGTTCAGTTCCGCCAGATACTGATCCACATCCACAGAGCCGGTGAACAGCGCCGGCTTGTACTCGTCCAGTACGGAGGTGATCTGCGCCAGTTCGGACTTGACAGGAGCGGGGTCAAAACCAAAACCCATCAGCTTGGATACAATCGCGTTCGCGTTAATATCCTCGCCTGTCGGCCGCCATGCCGGCTGCGTGGGGTCAATACGCAGGCAGTTAAACAGGTTGCCGTACTCCCAGCCGCAGTCCACATAGTAACCGCTGTTGGCGATCGGCTTGATCAGATCATCGGCCACCTTTTCGTAGTGTTTGCCTTCGATGCCAAAGCTGATCAGATTGATGATCCGGGTATCCACTTCATCATAGAGCAGGTTATAGAGCATGATGGCGCGCTCGGCATTCTTGCTCCCGCTGTGGATGGCTGTCATCGTGGCCACAACGCTGGAGGTGCTCAGGAACGGATCAGACAGCACTTTGATTGTCAAATCTTCAGCGGCCAGACCCATCAGGTTCGCTTGGTTGGCCAGCGTATCCGGGTTGTTGACCGCAAAGATGTTGGCAAGCATACCGTTCGCCTTCTCGCCCGTCAGGTCTGAAATGGTCGCAGCGTCAGGCCGCACGATGCCAATCTCGTACCAGTTGCGGATCATCAACAGAAACTCGCGCAGTTCGGGCGTCTCGTACAGGTTGACAAGCTGCGTATTGTCGTCGTTCAGGTAGACGCCAAAGGGATTGGAATCGGAAAAATACTCAAGCCCCATCGCGGTGATGTAATACGTGAGGATGTTGGAATTGCCCTTGAAGATATCGATTGGGTATACGCCCGGATCGCCCTTGGCGATAGCTTCAAAATACGGGGTGAAGTCTTCCAGCGTCTTTGCTTCATCGGCATTAAAGCCGTACTTCTCTACATACTTTTTCTGCATGATGACGCCCGGCCAGCGTGCCTGCACCTGCGTGTTGGGGATCGCGTACAGTTTGCCGCCGACCTTCGCCGCATCCCAGGCTGCCGGAAGCACGCCCTTGATGATGTTGGGGCCAAGCTCCTCAATCATCGCCATGTCCAACTCCATGTACGCACCCTTGCCCACATCCGCGTAGAAGTCGTTGGCCCAGTTGGAGGTGTACATCAGATCCATCGGCTCGCCGGAAGCAAGGTAGATGGCCATCTGGCTGGAGTAATTACCCCAATCGATCCAGTTGATTTCAAGTTCCGCGTTGATCTTTTCCTTCAGAATCTTGTTGACCTCTTCCATCACGAGATCGTGGTCGGGCTGCGCCGTGCCGCCCATATACCAGATGAGCTTCACGAACGGCAGCTCCTCTGCGCCGGCGGACATACCGGCAAAGGGCAGGCTACCCGCGACCAGCAGGAGCGCGAGGCACAGCGACAGGTAGGACTTACGCTTCATTCAAAACCCTCCTCCATTCATTTGGTCTTCCGAGACAGCGGCGCAGATTCGGAGAATCTGGCGCCATAGGGGGATTCCGCCAGGAATCCCAACGTTCCAGGGTGCGATCAGGTCAGCCTTTCACCGCGCCGACCGAGATGCCTTTGACAAAGTACTTCTGGAAAAATGGGAAAGCGATGAGCATTGGACCCGCGGCCAGCACTGCCAGCGCCATGCGCGTGCCTTCCACGGGGATTCCGCCATCCACCCGAATACCCGCAGGCAATTGTTTGGTGTAGAACTCAATGTTCATCATGATACGCTGCAGCAGCATCTGCAGCGGGGCCAGGTTCTGGCGCTTGTTGATGTACAGCATAGCCAGCCACCAGTCATTCCAGAAAGCGAACGCATAGAATAGACCAATGGTCGCAAGTCCCGCTGCGGACAGCGGCAACACAATCGTAAAGTAGATGCGGTATTCACCCGCGCCGTCGATCTTGGCCGACTCGTACAACTCCGTTGGAAGCCCGCTCAAAAAACTGCGCATCATAAACGTATACCATACATTAATGCCATAGGGCAGGATCAATGCCCAGATCGTGTCATTCAGGTGCAGCACCTGGGTATTAATCACATATTGGGATACCATACCGCCGTTGAACAGCAGCGGGATCAGTGAATAGGCCGATGTAAACTTCCGGTATGCATAGTCCTTGCGGGCCATGGCGTACGCCAGCGCCGTCGTAATCATAAGCGAGCAGAACGTGCCCACAGCGGTCACAAAGAGTGTGACACCATATGCATTCAGGATGACCTTTGGTACGGCAAACGCCTGCTTGTACGCAGTCAGAGACAAGGTCTTTGGAATCAGCGCGTATCCATGCCGGGCAATGTCGCCGTCGCTGGAAAAGGATACAGAGATCATGTAGAGCAGCGGCAGTATGATCACAACGCTGATGATTGCAAGCAACAGCGTAGCTATGATGTGCCGGTCGTGCATTTTCATTTTCCGACCTCCTTAAAACAGCGCGTCATCCGGAGAAAATCGGCGCAGCACTGCATTGGCAAGCAGCACGACCACACAACCCACCACGGACTGGTACAGAGCGGCCGCCGAGGACATGCCAAGTTCAGGCGAAACCCGGAGCGCCCGGTACACATAGGTATCAATAACATCCGTGACTTCATACAGCATACCGGTATTGCGCGGAATGAAATAGAACAGGCCAAAGTCCGCATACATGATGCGCCCAACAGCTAACATTGCCATGATGGAGATGAGCGGCCTGAGCATGGGCAGCAGGATATGAACCCGAAGCTGCCACTTGTTTGCGCCGTCGATCGCTGCCGCCTCAAACATTGACGAATCCACACTCATCAGCCCCGTATAGAAGATGATGGCATTGTACCCAAGGTTTTTCCAAAGATAGAAGAATAGGATGAGGAACGGCCATGCCGCTCTTTCCGTATACCAACTCACCTGCTTTACGCCGAGAACCCCCAGCAATTGGTTGACAATGCCCGCCGTTGGATTCAGAAAAATATAGGCGATGTAGCCAACTACAACCCATGAGAGAAAATACGGTACGAACAGCACGGTCTGGAATACTTTGACCGCCTTAGCGGACAGCTCATATAGCACCATTGCTAAAAACACCGCCAGAAGAATGCCCACGACGATAAAGACGATATTATACAGCAGCGTGTTCCGCGTAATACGAAGTGCGTCCTGTGAGCGGAAAAAGAAATCAAAATTGCGAAAGCCAATCCAGTCACTGCCGAACAGGCCCTTGGCGTAGTTGATCTCCTTGAACGCAATGAAGATACCGAACATCGGCAGGTACATAAATAGGAACAGCGACAACATGCCCGGCAGGCTGAGCGAAAGCAACGCAGCGTTCTTTTTGAATGTCCGCAGCGGGCGGCGCGGTTTTCTTGCTCCACGGTCAGGCGGTGAGGCAGATGGGGAATGAAGGGTCATACACGGCGCCCTCCCTATTGTTTTCTTAGCCCAATGATACTGTATTTTACCCGCCGGGAGAAGCGCATTTCTTATACATTTTGTTTGCAAGGGACTGTACTTTTTTGATTATTGTGTTGTGAGATATGTCGTCAGGCCATGTTTTGCTTTGGATTTTGGAATTATGCAATACCGGGGGGCAGGAAGTAAGCAGTTTGGGACGGTGGTGAACTGCCTGTGGTTTTCAGCACCCAAAGTCCGCGCGGAGAAACGCTGAAAAGTATCCGGACACGCTCCCCTAGGCAGTGGAGATGATAGAATTCGAACACTCCTCATGCGAAAAGGGCTGCCGTGACAGCCCCGGTTAAGAATACCAAGCGGACCGTATGCCATCATCTTGGCAAAGACACCGTGAACACCGTCTCGTTTCCATCGCTTTTAGCTTGAATGGCGCCACCGTGCGCATGCACAATTTCCTTAGCGATGGCAAGCCCTAACCCCGTGCCTCCGGTTTTTGCGTTGCGCGCATTGTCCAAGCGATGGAACTTATCAAAAATCGCTTCCAACTCCTGATGAGGGATATGTGCGCCGGTATCGCTGATGGTAACCGTTACATCGGCATTTCCCTCTTTCGCTTCCACCCGGATGGTTGAACCGTCATCGCTGAAAACGGCAGCGTTTTTCAGGATGTTGCGGAACACCCGAGCCAGTTTATCGGCATCACCTTTCAGCATTAGCTGTGATGGTGTTTCAAAAACAATCTTCTTCCCTTGCGGCTGTAAGATGGGGTGGAAGGATTCCCCCAATTGTCTGAGCAAAAAGGTTAGGTCAAAACCGCGCAAATCCAGATGAATGCCCTGGACATTGAAACGCGTGATCTCAAAGAGCTCGCATACGAGTGCGTCCAACCGCTTTGCGCTATCCAGCGTTTGGCTCAGATATTTGACCCGCCGCTCCGGGGTTATGTCCGGTTGCTCAGTCAAGAGGTTTAGGTACCCGATGACGGTTGTCAGCGGCGTTCTGATGTCGTGCGCCAGATAGGCCACCAGTTCATCTTTCCGCCGTTCGGCATCGCGGGCCTCTTTCTCGCGCCGGTCAAGTTCCTGCTTCACATCGTTGAGTTTCGTCTCCAAAAAATCCAGTTCAGGGGAAAGGCGCGCCCTCGCATCCCCTGTCTCCAGCAGCTTATCGATGCCTTCGCTGGCTTCCCGAAAGTATTTCGTCAGGCGCATCAGCATGTAAAAGAAGACCGCCAGGAGCAAGACCAATATTCCAATGGTCGCAAGATATGTGTTTTGACGCTGGGCGAATACTTTGGACAGTGCGGCAATCATATCGGCGTCCATTGTCAGCACATCCGCATCAGCGGGGAGCATTCCGGGAGGAAGCTCCTCAATGGGCGACAGCAACACCCGATCGATCAAAACAAACTGGACAAAAACCCACAGAAGCAGCACGCCCACCGCGATGGCAAGCATGCGCAACAGCAGTTTTTGCCGTAGTTTTCCGTATTCATGCTTCAACTTTATATCCTACCCCCCAAACTGTTTTGATGTATTTCGGCTCCTCTGCTGTGTCGCCCAACTTCTCGCGCAGATGCCGGATATGAACCATCACGGTGTTGTTTCCACCGGCATAATAAGCTTCTCTCCATACTTCGCTGTATAGCTCTTCCGAACTTACCGGTTTGCCGCGGCGCTCCAACAAAAGCTGTAGAATGGAAAACTCGGTCGGTGTCAGGGCAACAGGGTTTCCATTCACCATACAGGTGTGCGTGTCGGCATCCACAACAATGCCGGATGCCTCCATGACATTTTTGCTCTCAGCGTTCTGAACATCGTATTTTTGGCAGCGGCGTAATTGAGCTTTTACACGCGCCATCAGTTCCAGGGGGAGAAACGGTTTGGTGATATAGTCATCTGCGCCAAGTGTCAAACCGGCGATCTTATCGGTCGCTTCATCCTTCGCGGTGAGCATGATGATGGGGAAGGTATGATTTTTCCGCAGACGGCGGCACACTTCAAAACCATCCATATCTGGCAGCATCAGGTCGAGAATAACGAGACTCACCGCTTCCTCTGCGGCCATGGCTAGGCCACCGTGGCCGGAAAAGGCCTTGAGGGCATGGAAGCTTTCGTTCTCCAAATACACTTCGATGAGGCTGGCAATCGGCTCATCATCTTCGATGATCAGGATGGTGTTGGTCATAGTCATCCTCTCCTTGCGCATGTCTGCACAAAGTATACCACATCTGGCTGCCACCTCAGGTTTCTGCGAGAAGATTAAGAAAACCATAAGGTTTCATTTTGTTGGCATTAAAACCTTGCTGACGTTTTTGTGGTTAAATGGTAACCGGAAAAACACAGAAGGAGTTATTAGCATGACAAAGAAGATGGTTTCCTTCGCCCTGCTCGGCGCGCTTTTGCTGGCACTGGCAAGCTGCTGTGCCTATGGAGAATCCCAAGTCGACGCGGCGCTCATCGAACCGATTGTGGGGGATCGGTATTTCGACGATCCGATATCCGGCATCAAGTTCCTTTGGCCTGATGCGTGGTACACCGCCTTGTATGACGAACCCTGCCTGCTTCCCTACGGCACCGATCATGGTTTCGGGCTTGACTACATCTCCACGGCCGGTTTGGAAGCGATGAACAAACTTTACAGCGATCCGAACCTGCCCGATGACTGCGACGCGTATACGCCGGAGCAAAAGGAGCTAGAGGATATTCTAAAGAAAAACATCCTGCCCCTGTGTGCTTTTATAATTGAAAAGGATGACAAAAAGGATGAGGATATGCGAAGCCGTTACCCAGTGGAAAAGGTGCTGGGCGAGAAGGACGGAACGGTCTACACGCTTCTGACCAACCCAAATACGGATCTCTCCATCCTTACAGAAGAGGAAAAGGCAGAATACCAGGCGCTGCTGGTGGCCACCGTGGAATTTGGAAAGGACATGACATTATCCGGTATGAAGGATATGTTCGAAAGCGGCGCGGTCGTGTTTGATGGTCAGTGTTTGAACGGAGAAAAGATTGACTCATCCTGTTTCAATGATTACAAGCTCACCATGATCAACATCTGGGCAACCTGGTGCGGCCCTTGTGTGGCGGAACTGCCCGAGCTGCAAAAGCTGTATGCGAACCTACCGGAAGGGGTCAATTTGCTGGGCATCTGCACGGACGGCGAGGACGAAGCCGAACTTGCCCGAAGAATGCAGGACGAAATCGGCGTAAAATACCAGAATATTGCCGCGAACAAAGAAATGCAAGAGGGTTTTCTGGCCAACGTACAAGGCTTTCCCACCACCATCTTTGTGGATGGCGCAGGCAATATCGTGGGCGAACCCTTCATCGGCGTGCCAAGTGGCGATGTGGTGGAAGGCTACCGCTCGGCGATTGAGGAGAGGCTGGCTTTGTTGGAACAGTGACGGAAGAGCGAGATGACAATGGAAAAACGCCTCTGTGTTGTTCGCAGCGGGCTTCTGGTGCTGGGCTTGACCCTTATGGCCTTGGGCCTACTGCGGGCGGAAAACGCAACGGTATTCAAGAAAGCAACCCACATTTGCCTGGAATGTATCGGGATCGGGTGAGCATATGAAGCGGTTAATCACTCAACTTGGGGTCTTTCTTGCCACCAACCTGAATCTTGTTGGCTTTATCAAGGGTAAAATCTATCAGGGACCGCTGAAGAACATGTGCGTGCCGGGGCTGAACTGCTATTCCTGCCCCGGCGCGCTGGGGGCGTGCCCCATCGGGGCGCTGCAAGCGGTCATCGGCAGCGCAAAGTACCATATCTCGCTGTATGTGTTGGGCTTGCTCACACTATTCGGTACCATGCTGGGCAGGTTCATATGCGGGTGGCTGTGTCCCTTTGGGCTTGTACAAGACTTGTTGCATAGGATCAAAGTCAAGCGGCTGCGGGTACCCGCAAAGCTGGATAGTGCGCTGCGGTATGTGAAGTACGGTGTGCTGGTCGCACTGGTGATCCTGTTTCCCATGCTGCTCACCGACAAGTACGGCATCGCAAAGCCCTTCTTCTGCCAATACGTGTGTCCATCCGGCACTCTGCTTGGTGGCATCCCTTTGTTGGCCGCCAATCCTGGTCTGCGCCAGGCGGTTGGGTTCCTGTTCAGTTGGAAGATGGGCATCCTGATCGCGCTCCTGCTTGTGTCTGTGTTCATATATAGGCCGTTCTGCAAGTACCTGTGCCCATTGGGGGCTGTGTATGCGTTGTTCAACAAGGTAAGCTTTTATCGCATGCATCTTGACAAAAACAGATGCACGCACTGTAAAGCGTGTGAGCGTGCTTGTAACATGCAGGTGCCGGTGACAAAAAGCCCAAACCATACTGAATGCATCCGCTGCGGCGCATGCAAAAAGGCATGCCCTACCGGAGCGCTATCCTGCGGTCTTAAAAGGAACGAGCGGAAGGTTCACCCTGGGGTAACTGAAGGGAGCAACATCGATGGGTTGGATCAAAAGTCTGTAGGGGCTTGAGCGGGGGAGGCGAATCCCTTCCGCTGCCCCTGTCAATATGGTTGTAGGTACGGCAACCGATTGTGTGATGACCTACAATGACAAGGCCATCACGTTCACAGGTTTGCCAATTTGGTTATATGGAAACCGGTGATGTGTGGATAGCGGGGGCTCGAAGCCCCTGCAAATGGCTACAAGATTATGCGCTTCTCCTGGCTGATGAAGTGGTGTAGATAAGATAGTCATCATGACGTGTACCGCCCCTTTGGTTCCCCGTGTAAGAAAGATTCGATGGTTGCTGGGGACAAGTGCCCGTGAAAATGGGCATCGGATTACATCCTGGACTTTATGGAAATGTAATAGGAAGTGGCGGTTTTGTAAAGGCTCGCGGTTCGGGAGAAAAAAGGAGAGGTTCGGGGGGCGGTATTGATACAATCAAAACCGGTAGGCATGCGGGTAACTGGCGGAGCCTGACCGGAGGCTCCGCCTTCTTGATTCTTTTACCTCAGGTATGTGATCCAAACACACGTTTTACCGCATCCAGATAACCGTACCCGTACAAATCGTCTGGTTGCAGATAGCTTGTCTCGGTCCATTCGTTCCAACTGTTAATAGTAATCAGTGGGACATTGGCGGGGCGGGCGTCCACATATGCTTTGGCGGCGGTTAGGGCTTTCGCTATCTCTATGGGCTTGGCGTCTTTCACAATACCTGAGCCCGGGCGAAGCTCGTTAAAGCGCGGACTTGAGTCCCAGCCTACCGAGACATGGGCATAGTATGGTATATCATAAATTGTGGAAATCCTTTCCCATTCCGCGGTTACATCGGGCAGAATATCGGCATAGTTGCGATTTACGTTGGTAAAGTGAACATACTGGTAATGCGTCATAGAATCAAAGCCAAGAGCGGAAATGATGTCAGCAGGTGTTTTATCGGCGGGACCGTTTTCACCCCCTTCGGCGCGAAAACGGCGGCGTTCGCTCCACATTACTAGCTGTAGATGCAATCCCGGAAGGCCGGATTTTACACATTCTGTCCTCAGCCAATCAAGAGCCGAGCGCGCGGCGCTGATGCCTCCAAGCCCGCGCAGCAGGTTGGCGACATCGTAAATCATGAACACGGGTTTACCATCTATGCGGTAGTAGCACGGATGATGAAAGCACTGGGCTATCAAACGGTGTCCCACAATCTCAAACTGACGCCGGTCTACAGCGCCGTCCCATATGGTCGTGGCAAGATCCCAAGATGAACGCTTATCCCAAAGAAAATTCACGCTATGGTTTGCCCACATGAGGTAAAACCGCATACGGGCATTGTTTTTTGCTTTCAAAAACCCATCGTTTAGGCAGCTTTCCAGGAACGGAGCGCCGTCATACCAATACCAATCGTAAATGAATGTGTTGACGCCATGGTCAGCGGCAGCGGCAATTTCCATCTCCATTACATAAGGGTCAGCCTCGTTGGTATAGCCCCACAGCGGACGGCGCGGCCAAGTGTGGCCGGTGAACTTGGCCCAGGCAGCTTTTACCGTTTGCCACTCGCCGTACCCCTCGGGCCAGAAAAGCTTGGCGCGCGGTTCACA
Source organism: Eubacteriales bacterium (assembly GCA_031549905.1). Classification (GTDB taxonomy): domain Bacteria; phylum Bacillota; class Clostridia; order Christensenellales; family Aristaeellaceae; genus Avichristensenella. The sequence goes on along the minus strand of JAVBPC010000041.1, from coordinate 25,330 downwards.
GATGCTGTAAGCTGGCCACACATAGGCCGCGACATCATATTTCGTTTGCACAGTATCCATTAGAAACACCTCATTTGCAAGTTTATTTGACACATGTTTGCCACGTTGAGCCGCATATTCAGCGAACGAATTCTCCAACGATTCGGGCTAATATATCCTTACATCAAATACCTCGGCGTGCTTACTTCCCCAGGTTTCATATATCATGATTTTCAGCGCCTTGGCTTTTATGGAAGTAAAACTATGCGTTTTGTATCTCAAAAAGTTCTCACTCTCCCGCGCCAGTTCTATTTCACCAGCATCCGTAATGGCGTAAAGCGCATAGCTCCTTACCAGCTCCGGCCATACTTTGCTAATAGTGGGTTGCAGCCTCGGATGGTTTAGCTCCGAATTGAAGACAATTTCCACCGATGAAATCATCTGCTCCCTATCAAAACTATACTCGGCCCATTCTGCGCGCCCCGGTTGCATCTCCGCCGATGCCCATAGATGCGGCAGCCCATACGGCCTGATATAGCCGTTGTTTAGGTTTTGCCCGCTGTACAGGCTCTGATCTGGACTTGCCCGGAAACACGGAACCGCCGGACAGAGCACATTGCTGGTATTTTCTCCCATTGCGCGGTAAACCGTGTCCCATTTCATCTCATTCACGTCTTCTACCAACGTAAAACCCAACGCGCCGGTTATGCTTTTGTGTGCCACAAATAGCCTAACCTCCGGGTTCTTATGCAGGAGTACAAAGAACTTCTTTCCCTCGTTGACGGGCATGTCGAATTTGAAATTGTACCAGCTCTCATCGAAGCATTCAACGGTGATGGTTTTCAGCTTCGTATGCGCTCTATAGTTTTGCGGCTTATCATCGCTGGTATATAGATCGGCCGTAACCAAGGTTGGCGTGTTGGCCTTCATATACAGCGACAGTACATCCAGCCTATCCGAAATAGGCAAGATAATCCCTTGCGGCAGTTCCAGTATACGGAATGCATCCGGCTCTGTAAGCTCAAATCTTCTTTCAGAGGAAACGGTTACATGCGCGGTTCTTGAAAGGTCATTATCTTCCAGAAGTCTGTATCCGATGATGGATTGATCGCTTCTGGCAAGCCGCCTCTTGATTTCATCCAAGTGGTGCATGTAGATTTCATGGGGTGCCGCCCCCTTCTCAATGCACATAGCCGCAGCCATACCTGCTGCCTGCCCCATAACGGAGGTGGTCGATATCAGCCTTAACGTACCCAGCCCCTCGTGGGTGGTGCTGATGTTCCTGCCCGCGAACAACAGATTGCTGATGTTTCTGGAATAGACACACCTAAGCGGTATATCCGATATGCCGGGCAGATAGCTGTGACGGCACCCGACCCCAGGCTCCGTCGAAAGATAGCCCTCCGGCGGATGAATGTCTATTGCCCAGCCGCAATGGCCTATGCTGTCCGGAAAGCTCTTTTGCGCAAGGAAATCCACGGAGCTGGTTATGTAGGGTCCCATCAGCCTTCGTGATTCCCTTTTGCCGGGCAGATATCCAATCCAGTTCATTTCAAGGTTCGCAACATCTTTGAATAGGCCGCTGTTTTTGATGTGATCCCAGATTCCCATCACAAGCTTTCTAAGTTCCCATATAACCTTGTCATCGTCGTGGATGGAGTCAATTTGCCCGCCATATTCAACCCACCAAAAGCCGTAGAAAGTGCCATCGGGCATTTTTCCGATGCTGCGGTTGATGCGCCCGAAGGAGCCGAGCTTCGTGACATCAATGGCCCATTTGGGTGCGATATATTGAACGGGATGGCCTGTGTCAACACTGGTAAAGAGCAGCGAAGCACCCATGGTACCCTTATCCGCCTGCTCCGGTGTAAGCGGCTCGTCATACTCCTCTTTTGCTTCACGCCCCATGCGGTAATCGGCCCCTGCTAGATAACCCACCGTGCCGTCTCCGGAACAGTCGATAAACTGTTCCGCCTGGAACTCAATGCACTTTTCAGAGCGCAGCTGTATACCTTCCACTGAATTGATTACGAGATTATCGTCTCTTGTGACCTTGCAAATCGACGTATTCAAGAAGCACGCAATATTGGGTTCGCTCAGAACCATGTCAAAATAAACCTGGTCGAAGTAAAACCATCTCCACTTTCCGCTAAATGATGCCCGGTACTGGATGTGATTGAAAATCTCCTCCATGATTCCCGTTTCCCGCGCGTAACGGTTCCATGCGGGGGAGTCGGCTCCGCCGGGTCCCACCCGTATCTCGCTGCTCGCACTGCCGCCCAACACGGGCCGGTCTGTCACCAAGGCTACCCGCATGCCTTGGCGTGCCGCAGTTAGCGCCGCCGTGATGCCGGCGATACCGGCACCCACGACGACGATATCCTTTCTCACGGTTTCCTTCCGAAAAACCCTGCCGCTTAGTTGGTTTTCTTCCTTGTACATCTTACGGCCTCCTAAAGATATTGAATGCTATACCCTTCTGGAAATTCATACGTGGTCGTACCATGGGCTGTATCCCGGTGTATCTCCAGCATTCTGCCACCGCACCCTATGCGCACGGATACAGCAGCACTTGAACAATGCTCCTTGTCAATTGTTATGATGCGCTCGCGCTCATTGATATCCGCAACACCGGTTATGCACTTTACCAACACCACGCCGGCAAAAGAAGCAAAGCCGTGATTTAAGCTGGCTTTTGCGCTATCAAGCTCCCATAGCGTGCCAGTGGCCTTTGCCATCTTTAAAAAGTATAGCTTGCATTCATCAATGGCCTGCGAATACTTTCGCCACTTTAGCAGCAGCGAAAGCCTTAGATAATACCCGATGAACGCGTTTGCGGGCGCGATGCCGGGCAGCGTGCGGAATGGGCCAAGCTTGTGAATGACCGTATCCCGAAGCGCCGCGAATCGATCCTCATCTTTCGCCACCTCAAAGAAAAACGCGTAGTATTGGCATACCTCGGTAATATTCTGTGTACCGTTGAGTATTCCGCGCTCATCCCGGAGCGCGTTATCCACAAAGAAATGCCCATTAAACGACTGATCAATGATGATTCCACGTATCTCTTCCGCCTGGCGTATGAGCGCATCGTCACGATAAATCATTCCGACATATTCGAGTGCCCTTTTATAGAGCATATTGGTGGGATAACTGACATCCTGCACAAACTCATTTGCCTTCGACCATTCAATGAAATTCCAGCCCGGCAAGCCTTCAAGCAGTCCATCCGCGTTCAGATACCGCTTCATCCAGCCTAGCAGGTCATAACAAACTTTTCTGAATTTCTCCGGCTTATCGCTGCTGTCCCGCTTGAAGTAGTCATATAGTTCTATGATGTACCACAAAGCCCATTGGGGGATGAAGTTCCCGTTCGGATGCTCAGCCGGGTAGCACATGGGCAGCATCCCTTGCGGAATACCGGGGAAGCGCTGCGGCAGGGTGTAGTTTTCCATAAAGGCACGTTCCACGTGCGCACAGCCTGAAAAGAATTGCGCCGATTGCGCGGTAAAGTAGCTGTCGCAAAGCCAGCCCGCCCGCTCACGCGTGGGGCAGTCCATGAATACATCCATCGTGTTTTGCCTGTATGTCTCTACCGCGGCGCGAAAGATTGCTTCAAGATCCGTATCGCCGCATTCGAACACCGTGTTACCGCATAACGGATACCCGTATTCCACAAGGCCAAGGCTGTTTACGGCAATGCCGCCGCTTTTTACCACGCACATGATGTATTGGAATCCGTAGCTTTCAAAGCTGAGCGTTTGATAGGGACTGTTCGACGCTTTCAGGTCGTATTGGACAATGTTGACGCAGGTCATCCGCAGCCCATTGACGATATCATCTTCCATCATTTCATCAAAGACAAACCATAGTGTGCTGTCCGTTTTTGCCACTATCTGCGAGGCGATAAAGCCGTTGTTGTTCTTGGGCAATTTGAATACCGCATACTCTCCGGCCTCAATGGATAGATCGCCCGCACTGGGGACATCCAGTGTCTTTGCAAAACGCAGTTGTTGCAGCTCATAAAACGGCGCATCCGGCGGCCCATTTTCTTTCATATACCAGAAATTTTTCATAGGCGCACCGGTGTCCCTCACAAAGTATCCGCAGTTGATGGGCCGCGCGCTAATTCTCCTATCAAAGGCAGGGTACGGCAGCCCTCGTGGGATGAACATCCAATCGACATCAACCGCATCAACCCCGGCATCATATACGGTATCCTGCGCATTATTCAGCCGCCATATCTCTGTAAACGCCCGTTGAAACGAATATCGCATCGAGGTCCCGGAGCGTTCATCGGTGACTCGCGCGCTAACGGTGTGGCCGGTATAAGCAACCACAATGCCGTTGCACAGGATCTCCGCGCACAGGAATGACTTATGGTTCAAGGTATAGTAAGACGCGCAGTTATACCCCGCAACCTCAATTGTCAAACGCGTTTTGCCGGGAGGTCCCTCTAGCTTCACTTCATCCACGCGAAAGAAACCGTGCGCCGCCCTTGCGGGGCCGTAATGTATGAGGCGGCCGTTCATGAACACCCTATACAGCGTGGAGCCGGTTACCCTCAGTATGGTTTCGCACCCCGGCTGCATAAGGAAATCGAAGGCAAAACCCGCGCTAAGGTTTGCCTCCCACTCGCGCCCGCTGATCCAAACGGGGATTGCTTTGCTAAAAACCTCATGTGCCTGCGTCATTTGTCTCCACTCCATAGCCCTCGCAGCGTTATGGCCGCCATCTTAGGCTCTCTTGTCCTCGTAAAGACGCCTTTGCGGTTCCCCAACACGCGCCCCGGAGACTGACCTGTGGCAAAATCGGCAAAGCACCATACGTGCATCCCCGTTATAAATGACTTGCTGCGGATTAGCTGAATGTAGCGCGACAAGAACTCCGTTTGAAACTCCTCTGTGAACTGTAGACAGAAGGGCGAATGAAAACCTTCTATCGTATCCGCGCCAAACTCTGTGAGAATCAGCGGACCGTCATATTGCGCGGCAAACTGTTCAAGGCATTCATCTAGCTGCGCCAAGGCGGCGTCCAGATTGCCGGGCTTGGCAGAGCCGGGCCAGTTCTCATATGCATACCAACCGTAATATCTGTTGAATCCAACGATATCCACATGCTGATAGATGACATCCTCTTCCGGCTTTGTCCACGCGACATACGTTATTGGGCGGCTGTCCAACGCCCTTGCCAACTGAATAACAGGTAAGAAGAAGTCTTTCGCTTCCGTACAGTCCGATTGACATTCATTGCCCACAGACCAGGACAGAATGCAGGGATGGTTTTTATCCCGCGCTATCAGGGCTCCCATATACTCCAATGCTTTGGCACGAGTCGCTTGGTTTTTGAAATGATTGCTGTCAAGTCCGGCAAAGGGCGCCTCATCTATCACAAGAATCCCCATTTGATCCGCAAGGTCCATAATCTCTTCGCTATATGGATAATGCGTAGTCCTAAAGGAGTTGGCTCCGCACCATTTCATCGCGGTGAAATCCCGAATGTTGAGCGCGTGAACCAGGCCCTTTCCCACAATCGGAAAGTCTTCATGCTTCCCAAACCCTGTCAAATAAACGGGTTGCCCATTGAGAAGTATCTGCCGGCCGCGAACGGAAATATCCCTGAAGCCGATGCGAAGGCTGTATTCGTCAACGCGGCTTCCTCCATGAAATAATGCGACTGTCAAGGTGTAGAGCTTGGGATTGTCACAATCCCATGGGATGGCCCCTTCCAGATACGCCTGTCCCTGATGCCCGGAATCAGCTGGGGCTAGCGCAAATGCATGACCTTCGATATAGGCTACAGCTGTCGTATCACTTCCCGCTTGGATATCAATATCCGCATACCATCCGCTTTCCGCTGCTTTCGTGGAAACTGTGATGTCCGCTATGCGCCTCTCGTTGACGATGGATATGAACACAGGGCGGGAGATGCCGGCAAAGCCATAAAAATCGCAGATTTTCACAGGCTCATCAGGCGAGATGGTGCCGCTCACCCGCACGGTTATCCTATTGGTTTCACCCGGCATGGCAAACTCCGTGATATCCCATTCAAAGGGCAGATACGCCCGCTCGTTTGTACCGATATACAGTCCGTTCACATAGACATCAGCTGCAAATTGAACGTTTGAAAATCTGAGCAAAACCCGCTGCCCCTGTTCCAACACCGGAATGCATTCACAGCGCTCATACCAAGCAATTCCGCGGTAGTGGTAATAATCAATGCTCTGCTCATTCCAGGATGCCGGCACGCCAATCGGCAGCCCGGCTGGCAAACCCTGTTCCCACTGCTCATCCACGCCAATATTACTTGGATCGAGTTGGAAATCCCAATAGCCGTCCAGCTTCCACGTGCGCCTGCAAATATTGTTTTGCGGGTAGAGCATATGTTTCTCCTCTCATCAGGGAAAAAGAGGCCGATGCCACTGACAGCGATCAGTTATGCAGCAGCCTCTTTGACATCAGTTCATGCGCGGTACAGCGTTAGTTTCTGCTGTTGATATACTCCAGCACATATTCGCTGTATCTATCGTATCCGGCGGCATAATAGCCATCCAATGTTTCATCCCACGCATCTACAGGCAAATCACCCACAATGATTTTGGTGGTTGCTATCGCGATTTGCGACTGATAATCCAGCCAACCCAAATCGCTGCTCATGGGTGAAGTAAAGCCGGCGCTCAGGTCGAATATGCTGTTATTGATAGAGATATCAATATTCTTAAGGACATTCGGGCGCAATTCCGGTGCTACATCCAGGCTCACGAAGAAATCCGGCGAGTTATTGCGCCTGACCATTTCGCTCTGCCAGCCGTTCCCTACTTTTATTGTGGGCTCCGCTATCTTCACCTTATCTCCGTTGCTGTCATACGCCCAAATCAAACCTTCCGGCCCATAGATGGTTTCGTTCCACATCTCATCCGACAGCATATAGTCATATAGTTCTACGATGCGTTCGGGGTGTTCCGCGGTGTACATAATGGAAGTAAATCCAAACAACCCTGTGCTCAGGCTGCTGCCTTTTACTTCGCCATCTTCGTTTTGTATGCCGGCCAGCCATCTGATTTCCCCCTCAGGATTGACGGCCTTTATTCTGCCTTCCAAACCGGCTACGTACCCCGCGAAGCTCGGAGCGATTCCGTACATGCCAGCATCCATCCGCTGTCCCGATACGTCGGCACTGATGCTCGGCCAATCCGGGTCCACGTAACCTTCTGTCCAAAGCATATTCATGTATGCCAGCGCACGCTTATAGTTGTCATGCTCCCGGCTATACTGGAGGTCCACATACTTCCCGTCTACCTCCTGCCAGCCATACAGTTCGAAAGCCCAACCGACTTGCAGCGGCACTTTCATGACGCCATCCACCGCGTCCACCCGCAGCCCAAATGTGTCGTTCACGCCATTGCCATCCGGGTCATCATATGTGAAGGCACGCATAAGCTCGGTAAACGCATCAAGCGTCAGGCTTCCGCCTTCTTCAGGCAGCGTAATCCCCAGGTTATCGGCCCAATCCTTGCGCACGGCAATGCCGTCGGCGCGAACGATCGTGGTGCGCGGAATCCCGTAAATATCATCGGTTCCCTTTGTCTTAAGGGCATCCAGCGATATGTCGTAGGAATACTTTAGAATGTTCTGACCGTACGCTTCCAGGTATGGCGTAATGGGAATAATCAGGTCGTTCTGCACGGCGTCCAGATAGTACTGCTTGTTGATATCCGGTATCAGGATCGCATCGGGGAAGTCGCCGCTGGCCAGCATGATTTGCACGGATTCATCATAGTTGCTGGAGGGGGCTACGCGGAAATTTACCCTCGTGTTCAGCTTTTCTTCCACCCGTTTGAAGTACTCTGTTACGTTCTCGCTTTGCTCCAGCGAAGAGAAGTTTTGCATCAAGGTAAACTCGTAGAATTCACGGTCTGACGATTCTGCCAGCGCTGCCAGAAGACTCCCTGCCGGCGCCAGAACAGCAAGCGTTAAGGATAAAACCAACGCCAGGATGCCTTTTTTCGTGAGCCTGTTCATACTTTGCCTCCTACTATTTTGATAAGTCCACTTTCTATGGTTGCGGCGTGTCTTTGATCCATTTCACCTCTCCTTCTATCCCTTAACAGCGCCGAGCATCACGCCCTTTGCAAAGTGTTTCTGCAGGAACGGATACACGCACATAATTGGCAGCATCACAACGACAACCGTGGCATAGCGCACACTGACGGATGGAATAGAGTTGGGGTTGATTTCCGCCGCGTTGCCGCCTGTAACCAGCGCCATATTGTCTGCGGCCAGCAGTATTTCCCTTAAAAGAAGCTGAAGCGGCCATTTTGTGTGGTCCTTAATGTAGACAATGGCATTGAAATAGCTGTTCCAATAGCTAACGGCGACAAAAAGGGCAATCGTGCTGATTATGGGGGCGCTGAGGGGCAGCACAATCTTCCATAACGTATATCCGTCTCCCGCGCCATCGATATATGCCGCTTCATCAAGGCTATCCGGTATGGCTTTGAAGAAATTGATGGCCAATATGGTGTTATACGGCGACAGCAATCCTGGAATGATGAGGGCCCATATACTGTTGTACATGCCGAGCGTCCTGATAAGAAGAAAATTCGGAATGAGGCCGCCGCCAAAGAACATCGTGAATATCATCAGTCCGTTGATGATTCCGCGCCCCTTTACAAAACGCTTGCTCAGCGGGTAGGCCAGTGTGACCGTAATAAACAGAGACAGCAGGGTCCCCATTAAGGTGATGAATATCGTATTCGCATAGCTGCGCCAGAGCGACTTGCTGGCGAAGACAAAACGGAACGCGTCAAACGTGAGATCCTTGGGGATAAACATGAGCGGATTTTTTATAAAAGAGGTATAGCTGCTGAACGCGACAGCAACAAGGTTCAAAAAAGGGTAGAGCATGACGACTGCGACCAGGGTCAACACCGTATAAACGACTATGGCGATCATTCTGTCATCCCATGAGGTGATTTTCATTTACCACATACCTCCTTCGCCCACCCTTTTCGCGATGGCGTTTGTTGCGAACAGCAGAATCATCCCTACCAGGGACTGAAACATGCCTATCGCCGTACCATACGAGAAACGCCCTCCCGCAAGTCCGATGCGGTACGAATAGGTCTCAAACACATCCGCGACGCTGTAAACAAGCGGGGAATAGAGCATATAGATCTGCTCAAAGCCGTTGCTTAAAATACCGCCTGTGCGAAGTATGAGCAGAACGACGATTGTGCCGGATATACACGGAAGTGTAATATGCCGGATGCGCTGGAGGCGGGTTGCGCCATCCACGATGGCAGCTTCATACAATGTTGGGTCTATTCCTGCCATCGCCGCCAGAAAAACGATCGTTCCCCAGCCGGAGTTTTTCCACATTTCTGAAATTACGATAACGGAGCGGAAGTACTTTTCGCTTTGCAAAAAAGCGATCGGCGTCCCTCCGAAAAACTTTCTGATCACATTGATGATGCCGTTATTCGCGGAAGTGAAGTTCATGACAAGCCCGGCCAGGATAACCCACGAAATGAAATGCGGCAGGTAAAGAAGGGTCTGAACTGTCCGTTTATAGTACTTGTTGTGTACTTCATTTAGCATCAGCGCCAGAATGACCGGCATGGGAAAGCCCCAGAACAGGCGTATCAGGCTGATCCAGATGGAGTTGCGAAAGATACTGAAAAAATCTCTGGAGGTAAACAGATGGATAAAGTTATCAAGCCCGATCCACGGGCTTCCCCATATTCCTTTGACGACATTCCATTCCTTGAAAGCCAGCGTTACGCCATACATTGGAATGTACCGGAATACAATCATAAATGCCACGCCCGGTATCAGCATAAGGTACATTGTGGGATGTGTTTTGATGGCAAAGCCCAATCCCTTTTTTGGCTTAATGCTTTTTGAACTAACCATTTGGAACCTCCCTCGTTATCCCTTAAAGCTTCCCGCTTAGCAGATCCATTTTTCGTTCTATATAATAACGGAAGTTTTCCAAGGATATATCCGGGGAAACGGCGTGGTCCACGGTCGGTATAAAGCCGCCTTCCGCAATTAGGGGTGATAATTCTCTCAGGTGCGTATCGATGGCGTCTTTGTCCCTGGCCAGTTCCCTTTTGTCCACGCCCCCGAACAAGCGCAGCTGTTTTCCGAATTTCTTCCTTAGCATCGCCGGGTCCATGCCGGCAGCCCGCTCCAGCGGCCATATGGCGTCAACGCCGCAATCCAGAAGCATCGGTATCAACAGCTCGCAGTTTCCATCGGTATCCACCATAACGTACCGAACGCCGTTGGATTTGAAAAAGTCCGTCAGCCTGCGCATATGCGGATAAATGAATTTCCTGTAATGATCAGGGCTTAACAGCGGCCCTGTTTTCATGGACATGTCCTCATTGATCATGATATAGTCCACATCTGTTTCCCGCAGGATGGGCTTTGATACCTCAATTGTGTAGTCCGCTATAAACTCCATCATCTCATGCATCAGCGCCGGCTCATCATACCAGGCATAGCACACATTTTCCGTGCCCATCCATTCCCTTGCCAGCCAGTAGAAACCCAGCGTACTGCAATTGGTCCCCAATATTAGCGGATGCGTCCGGTTCTTCCAACGCGGCAACATGATTTCTTTCCACTTCGCAGGGTAACGGGCGTTTAGGTTTGCCACATACCTTTTCTTGATCTGTGTGAAATCCTGGGCGCCAGCAATCGGGAAACCAATATACTGATCCATGCACGGCCTGGTTCCCCTCACGGTTCCTTCTATTAAAGCTTTGTGTACACGGCCCCTGTCATCCTGAAAGATTTCGTATCGGTCAGTTTTTTCCAGTGTCACCTGTTCAAAAGCAGGCATCATCCCATAGTTGACGGGGATAAACTCACGCGTATCCAAATGGAAGGTGTCCTCTCCCGCCCACCAAATCCAGTGAATGTCGAACTCATTCAACCCTTCGCTTATCCAGCGCTGCTTGGTCTGTCCCCATACACCGGCTTCATAATTGGGCACCCGGTCTGCGGGCCTATATTCCATAGTGTTGATAAAACGCTCTAAATCAGTAATGTTCATCACCCCTGACTATGCTTCCAGCCAAGTATACGCTATGATTCACCGTGCGTATATCCAAGCGTTTTGCCATGTTTTATAGAACTACACCAAAATGCCGGACCCGTAACTAAATAATCTGAATAAAAGGAAAATCCCCTGACCTGCCAAAACGTTTCTGTCAGATGTTTTGCTCTTCGCATACTGAAATGAGGTCATGATTTCTGTATCTGTCAGCTTTTTTGGTATAGCCGGCAATTTTTTCATGATTTCAAAAGGCATCCTTCTAGTGTATAATCCGTTACAAGGGGCATCGCTTGGTGTCAGGGGGTGAAACGAATGTATGAGCTGATAATAATCGACGATGAGTTTATCATGCGCGATGGGATGCTCACGCTGATCAACTGGGAAGAGCTAGGGTTCCATGTGGCGGCCGTATTGGACGACGGCTCTCAGGGAATTGAATGGATTACCCAGCATAAGACGGATGTAGTATTAACGGACTTGCGCATGGCCGGCGTTACCGGCATTGATATTGCAAGATTTGTATATGAAAACAGCCTTCCGATGAAGGTGGTCCTTATCAGCGGCCATTCGGATTTTTCCGCTGCACAGCAGGCTATGGAGCTGCGCGTGGATGCTTTTTTGCTAAAGCCCATCTCCATAAAGCGCATAAAGGATGTGTTCATGCGAATTTATGAGGAACTGAATCAAAGCCAACGGTTGGAGCACGAGTCGCTTGACGCGTATCTGCTTTCAAGCTTTACTGAAGACCTCATGTGCGGCGTCCTTCAGAAACCGGAAAAAATTACTAAGTACTTTGCATGGCTGGATTGGGAAAGGTTTTTGCTAAAGCCCTGCGCCTTCTATACGCTGAAGATAAACAATTGCGAGCATATATTGTCTGAGTTTGAAGAAGACATGATCTCGGTGATCGAGTTCATTTGGAATAGTCTGAAAAAACAGGGGATCTATATCCCGCTCAAACGAACGGGCGATTTGCTGTTTGGCTTAAGGTTAGACGCAGGGGACGATGCTGAAAATGACTGTTTGAACGTACTGGGTACCATCAATGCTATGATCGATGTACAGATAAACCTGAGGTGCATGCGCATATATCCAAGCGTGTTTGAAATGGCGGCATCATGGTCTGAGTTGGCAAACGATGCGGATGCCAGCATCTCGTTGCCCCAGATTCGGCAACGCCAGCAAATCATCCTTACATATATGTTGAAAAACGATTTGGAACAGGCGCAAAACCATTATTACGCATTTGTAAATAGTATGTATGGGGATATTGATCAGTGCCGCGATATTGCTGTAGATTTTTTTGCAGGCCTGGTAGAAAGGCTGCGAAATGACAACCGGCTATCCGACAACGACAGGATTTTCCCGTACAAGATGCTGATGGATTCGCTTTCGATTGATATGCTCAGAAGCAGAGGGGGAATGCTGATAAAGGACCTGATTGGCCGTATTAATAGGCTAAAGACAAACGACAAAAGGGAAATGATCGCAAAGGTGTGCACATTTATCGATCAAAATTTCCAAGACAACGTTACGTTGGAACAGGCATCGGCATACATATTTTTGAGTCCTGTCTATTTCAGCAAACTTTTTAAGGATATAGTTGGGAAAAACTATAAGGACTATCTCATAGAAAAAAGGATAAGCCATGCATGCGAGCTGCTCACGCATGATCCGCAGTTGAAGGTTCAGGATATCAGCCGCATGGTCGGATATAACAATGAGAAATACTTTTACCAGGTGTTTTCCAGGATCATGGATTGCACGCCCATGGAATACCGTGCCAGACATCTGAATAACACAGCCCGATGAAACGCTAGACCCCAGGGGATGATAAATGTGATGAAGAAAAACACCTTCAGAGATATATATTCCAGCATAAGGCTATACGGATTCAACAGCATGTTCTTGCGGAACTCGGCGAAGATGCTGGGATTTGTTCTGCTGCCTGTTATTATCGCGTTTGCATGGATATTCCGTTATGGCGATACCTTGCTAAACGACAGCTTCGAAAAATCGAACACCAGCACGCTGTATCGCGTACAGGCAATGCTGGATATGTTTGTCACCGAGACAATCAGCTTCGCTGAAACCCTTTACGCAAGTGCGGATGTGGAGCAATTATCCAACCGGGTGCAGAGCAAGTATCCTACATATGCGACGATTGCAATGCGAACCAAGGTTGCACGGCTCATTCGCGATAGCCAGGCGAAATACATGTCGAATATATATATCTATTCAGCAGTGAACAATCATATCCTTACATCAGACTCAGCAGGCCCCCCAAGCGCCTTCAAAAATACCGGTTGGATCGACTCGTTTTATGCAAACTATTCTCAGACAAATCTGCCTTTTTTCGCTTTAAGCCCCGATGCGGATACAGGGGCAATGCAGCTTTACTACTATAAGCCGCTGCGCTCTTCCTATGCGGAACGGCAGGGCTTTATCGCCATCGGCTTCTCGGGAGAAAAGCTGAATCAGTTGCTTTTGAACATGGATGAAGTCAATACCCAGGGTATCGCGATTATCAATAGCGATGGGCAAATAGTGCTGGCAAACAATGAGGCCTGGATATCACAACATATGGAAGACTTGTTCCCCGGACTCGAATACGGCAAAGGTGTAAGCAACAGCGGGCAGCGGATTCGCAGTTCGGATCGCGAAAATTACTTATGCAACGTTGTGTATTCCGATGTGGTTTCCTGGAGCTATCTATCAACCATTCCAGATAACGAATTTCATAAAAATATGAATTCGTTTTATTTGGCAATCGTGGCCGTGCTGTGCTTGTGCGTTTTCTTTGCCACAATGTGCACCATGCTTATTTCCGCGGAGGCGTTCAAGCCAATTTCGCTTATCCGAAAAATGCTGAATGACCCTATGAGGATTGCTCCTGATAAAATGCAAAACAATGAGCTGAAGCAAATTGTTGGAACAATTTATAAGGCCTACAGCACCGAGGCATTAAACGGTGATGAAGTGAGAAAGCACATAGAGATGCTGAATGCGGCCCGTATCAGCGCCCTACAAGCGCAGATAACCCCCCATTTTCTGTACAATACACTTCAGGCCATTACGATCATTTTTGAAAAGGAAACAGGGAAAAGCGATTCGAAATGCGTGGAGCTGCTGGAGGAACTATCTTCGCTGATTCGGGTTACCATGCAGATTACACAGAACATCGTTCCGTTGGCGGACGAGATCGAGTATATCAAAAAATACCTGTTTCTGCAAAAGGCACGGTATGGGGAATCCTTACAGATAGAGATAGATATTCCCGAAGAGACCCGAATGCTTTCCGTGCCTAAAATGAGTTTGCAGCCCATTGTGGAAAACATCTTCAACCACGGCAACAGCATAAAAAAGGGCCACGGGCATATCAGAATAAACGCGGAAGTTGATGGCGGCTTTTTGATCATTAAGGTAACCGATAACTGCGGTGGAATGCCCGAAGAAAAGATCAGGCAGCTTAATGATATGCTCTTATCGGATATACAGTTCACGGATATAAATATCGGGCTGAATAATGTCAATGCGCGGCTTAAGCTAATATTTGGAGCGAGTGCCGGTATGAGCTTGGCGCCCGACAATGGGGGGCTTACGGTAAGCATTAGGGTACCGTTGGATGCGGCGATCGACTGATGGGGCGATTTTGAAGGGAGGCGGCAATATGATAATAAAACCTTGCAGATCAAAATGGAAATCCGAAATGACGGATAGGGAAAGATTCAACCGTCAAATGCACTATCAATCGGTGGATCGCTGTTTCAATATGGAATTTGGGTACTGGCGGGAAAACTTCAGCAAGTGGGGTATTTTTGTGGACAATGATATCCACAGCAATCACGATGCCGATATATTTTTCAGTTTTGATAAAGTACAAAATGTGGTGGGAAATCTGTGGATGAGCCCGCCATTCCCAGAAGCGGTAGTAGAAAGGAAACAAAAGACGAAGATCATCATGAACCCAGACGGACTGTTGGCAGAGGTTCCGCTGGACAGTCACGGCACCATACCACATTTTCTTAGGTCATCCATTATAACGCCGGGTGACTGGAAAAAATGCAAGGAAGAACGGTTCCGCCGGGATGATCCAGCGCGCCGTGCGGATGTTGCGGAAATTCTGAATGCGCATCCGAATGACAGAGATTATCCGCTTGGCATACACTGCGGCTCGATGATCGGCAAGATAAGGGACATGCTGACATTCGAAGGGCTTGCCTACGCGGCATATGATTACCCTGAAATGGTTGAGGATATGGTGGAAACCTGTTGCCAGCTTGTGGAGGATTATCTTGACCAGGTGTTGCCGCATGTGCAGTTTGACTATGCCTCCGGCTGGGAGGATATCTGCTTCAAAAATGGCTCGATCGTCTCCGTTCCCTTCTTCCGGGATGTTGTCATGCCGCGTTACAAGCGCATTAAGCGCAAGCTGGAAGCCCATAACATCGACCTGTGGTATACGGACTGCGACGGCGATGTCCGTCCTATCCTGCCGTATCTGCTGGAAGGCGGTATCAACTGTCTGTTTCCATTCGAAGTCAATGGCTGTGCCCATCCGGGAGAATTGCTTGATCAGTATCAGGGGCAGCTGCGGATCATGGGCGGTGTGGACAAGATGCAGCTCGGCGCTGGCCGCGAGGCGATTAAAGCATACCTGGAAACGCTTGTCCCCTATGTCTCTGCGGGCGGTTTTATCCCCTTCTGTGATCATCGTTGCCCGCCAAATGTCGATCCAGATGACTACCTTTATTACTTGGATTTGAAAGAGGCAATGTTTGGAATGAAGTGAACTCCGCCATGCTTGGGGATAAGTGCAATAATGAGCGAGAAGAGATTTGCAGAATCGAAGGGCTCTCTTGAGCCCTTCAATATGATTCGTCAATTATAGCGGGCATGATCAAAGCGCCAGCCTTCATACTCTGTCTCTGATAGCGTGCCTATATCCATGGGCACATCAACCGGCGTGGCATATCCTCATTTCTGGCACTGATGACACATAGAGGAATGTACCTTGCCGACAAAATCCTTTTCATCTAAGGCCATGCTTTTTACTCGCTCTCAGTATTGGCATTATAGGGAAGTGTCACACATGACATGGCAACTCCGGTGTCTTATGGAAATACTGCCTATGCGCAATGTTTATAAGCAATGGCCTGCTAGTATGGATAGCTACGCAATGCCTTGGCCGGAAGGCCGATGATTCCCGGAGTTGTTAGCATGGAAAAGAATACACTTTCTGCGGGAAAGTATGTTTCAGGGATTCTTCCGAACCACCTTGCACACTGCCACGCCATCGCCCGCGCCTTTCCCCTGCGCCAAATCATAGGGGCCTGCAATATTGATCATGAACCCGCCGTCGCCGTATTTGCCGTCGATGCCGTGCGCGTACGCTTCATCTACGGCCGCGTGAACCACTTCGCCGATGAACAGCCGCGGTTCCTCCACGGTTTTGCTGAACTTGCATTCCAGGCACAGAAAAGCCTCCGCAATGCGCGGGCTTGCCACGGCAGCCGACGGTTCGATGCTAAACCCGCCTGCCGCGAACTCGTCCGCGTCCTCCGTATTGTTTTCAATGGTGGCCATACACGCGTCATAGTACACGCTGCTCAGAAAGTTGATAACGAAGTTGCCGTCGCGCAGAATGTTATGCCCCGTATGCCCGTACAGGCCGGGCAGCACCGTATAGTAGGCATCCTTGTTACCGGTAAAAGTTGCGCCGGAATAAAAGCAAACGTTGGGCTTGCCGTTTGCTTTCAGGGTCGTGATGGCGCAAAGCAGGCTTGGGATGCCCAAGGCGGAATCAAAGTGGGAGAACATATCGAAGTGGCCGGGCCAGGACTCCTGGAAATGCGCTGGGCGCTGTTTGCCGATTTCGATTTTCATGGCGGCTGTCCTTTCGTTTTGCGATGGGTTGCCAGATGGCGTCAGCTTGAAAACGCCCCGCACACCCTTGCGGGCAGGCGGGGCGTTCAGCTTGGTCAAACCAGTAGATTACTCTTCAACTTCATCCGTAAGATCCAGCGCCAGCACGACGGAGCCCTGGTACTTTTCGGTCATGAAATCGATGGTGCGCTGGTCGTTAAACGCCGTGCGCAGCGCTTCGATAAAGGCGGCCTCTTCGTTGCCTTCTTTGACGCAGATCCAGTTCACGCTGCCGCGGTACACCAGCGCATCGCTGCCTTCCGCGCCCACGGCGTCGGTCAGCAGGGACAGGCCCGCGCCCAGCGCGTAGGTGCCGTTGATCACGGCCATGTCAAAGTCCGGCAGCATCAGGGGCAGCTGGGCGGCTTCCACTTCGACGATCTCAAGCTTTTTCTCGTTCTTGATGATATCCAGCTTGGAGGCTGCGGTGCCAGCTTCCGGGTTCAGCTCGATCAGGCCCATGGTTTCCAGCAGCAGCAGCGCGCGGCCTTCGTTGGTGGTGTCGTTCGGCACGCCGATGACCGCGCCGTCCTTCAGCGCCTCGATGGAATCGGCCTTGCCCTTGAACACGCCCATCGGCTCAAAGTGCACGGGGATCACGTTGACGATGTGGGTCTTGTTCTCTTCGTTAAAATAGTTCATGTAGTTGGTGTGCTGGAAATAGTTGGCATCCAGCTCGCCGCTTTCAACGGTCAGGTTGGGCAGGTTGTAATCGTTGAACACGACGACTTCCAGGTCGAAACCAAGTTCGGCCATGATGGGCTTGATGAACTCCAGCACTTCGGCGTGGGGCACGGGCGTGGCCGCGATCTTGACCTTTTCCGCCGCAAGGCCGGTGAGGGACACGGAGACAAGCAGTACAGCCAGCAGGATCGATACGAGCTTTTTCATGGGAAACCTCCTCAATATGATAGAAATTGGGAATTAGCGAATGCGGTGATCCAGCGCGGTGGACATTCGGGTGCCGATGAACTGGATCAGCTGCACCATGATTACCATGATGGCAACGCACACCAGCATCACGGGCAGATTGAAGCGGTAGTAACCGTAGTTGATCGCGATCGCGCCCAGCCCGCCGCCGCCGATGGCACCCGCCATTGCGGAGTAGCCCAGCACGCTGGTGGTGGTGATCGCGGCCCCGCTGACCAGGGAGGGTTTCGCCTCCGGCAGCAGCACCTTCACGATGATCTGCATGGTGCTGGCGCCCATGGACTGCGCGGCCTCGATGACACCGCCGTCCACTTCGGCAAGTGACGATTCCACCATGCGGCTGACAAAGGGAAACGTGGCGATGGTCAGCGGCATGATCGTCGCGAAGGAGCCGTACGACTTGCCCATCACGGCGCGGGTTACGGGAATCAGCGTCATCATCAGGATCAGGAACGGCACGGATCTCAAAATGTTGACGATCACGCCCAGCGCCTGATTTAGCGCGGGCGCGGCTTTGATGCCGCCTTTCCTGGTGATCAGCAGCAGCACGCCCAGGGGAAGCCCGATCATATACGCAACGCCGGTGGAAGCTAGCGTCATGTACAGGGATTCATAAACTCCCTTTCCAATCTCGGCCCACAGCCCACTCGTCATCACTTGGATCCACCTCCTCTACGGTCAGATGCTGCTCGCGCAGGTAGGCAAGCGCGGATTGCGCCAAAGCCTCGTCTTCGGGCAGGCGTACGACCATCTGGCCCAGGCTCTGCCCCGATAGGTGCCGGATTTCGGCACTGAGTATGGAAACCGCGACGCCGGCGTGCAGCGCCATGTTCGCGATGATCGGCTCCGCAAAGGTCGAGCCGTCAAACACGATGCGCACGCACCGGCCGCTTTGCAGCTGGCCGTTTGCGGGCAGGCGGAATAGTTTGCGCGCGGCGGCGGTCTTTGGGTTGGTGAACAGCTGGGTGACATCCCCGCATTCGGCGATGCGCCCGTTATCAATGATGGCCACCTGCGTGCATATTTGGCGGATGACCTGCATTTCATGCGTGATGATGACGATGGTGATGCCAAGCTTGCGGTTGATATCCTGCAGCAGCGCCAGGATGGACTGTGTGGTCATCGGGTCCAGCGCGCTGGTGGCCTCATCGCACAGCAGCACATCGGGGTTGGTGGTCAGCGCCCTGGCGATGGCTACGCGCTGCTTTTGCCCGCCGGATAGCTGCGCCGGGTATGCGTGCGCCTTTTCGACCAGGTCCACCGTTTCCAGCAATTCCCTTGCGCGCGCCTTGGCCTGTGCCTTTGGCATGCCGCTGATTTCCAGCGGGAACATCACGTTTTTTTCAACGGTGCGCTGCATCAGCAGGTTGAACTGCTGAAAGATCATGCCGACGGAACGCCGCATTTTCAGCAGTTCCTTGCTGGATGCGGTCAATATGTTTGTGCCGCCGATCAGGATGCGCCCCTCGGACGGGTCCTCCAGGCGGTTTACGCAGCGGATCAGGGTGGATTTTCCCGCGCCGCTCATGCCGATGATGCCGTAAATATCACCCTGGCGGATGGACAGGTCGATGCCGTCCAGCGCGACAACATCCCCGCTTTGCGTGGAAAACGCCTTGCGCACGCCCTGTATGTCAATCATGACGGGCAGGCTGTCGCGGGTAAACCCTCCGGTTTGCTGCATGCGCGCGCCTCCCCTTTCCAGCTACAGTTCCCCTATATACGGCCTAATTGGATTATCATACACAGGCGGGGGGTGGTTGTCAAGGTTGTCGTTTCAAAAGATAGCATAAACGGATTTTGCAGGGAAAGCCTATTGGCCCTGCATTTTTCAAAAATACCCCTTGACATTTTCCGTCCTGATGTTGTATACTCCACCACAGTTCATATTTTTGGGCGATGACAAGGCAAAGGCGCGCACCGCGTGCGCACAGAGAGCCGCCGGTTGGTGTAAGGCGGTCGGCGCGGGCGAACCACTCCCCTTGGAGCCTTTCCGCTGAAAATGCGCCGCGCGGGCGTAAGTAAGCGAAACGGAATCCTCCGTTACAGGGATAGGTATTATCGCAATTGCAGATGATGCCGATAAGTGGGCGCATGCGCCAATAAGAGTGGTACCGCGAAGTGAACCTTCGTCTCTTGATAGATTCAAGGGCGAAGGTTTTTTGATACCGAATGGGGGGATTTGGATGGAGCTCAGGGGCGCCGACATCATTGCGGAATGCTTGTTGGAACAGGGCGTGGATACCGTATTCGGGTATCCGGGCGGGCAAATCATTGATACCTTTGACGCGCTGTACCTATACAGGGACAGGATTCATCATGTCTTAACCGCGCACGAGCAGGGGGCCTGCCACGCCGCGGATGGGTACGCCAGGTCATCGGGCAAGGTGGGCGTTGTCATCGCCACATCCGGCCCGGGTGCAACGAACCTGGTCACCGGCCTTGCGACCGCGTACATGGATTCCGTGCCGCTGGTCGCCATCACCGGCAACGTGCCCAAGACCTTGCTTGGTAAGGACAGCTTCCAGGAGATTGACATTTTCGGCGTCACCATCCCGGTGACGAAGCACAACTTTATCGTCCGCGAAGTAACGGAGCTTGCCGATACCCTGCGCCGCGCGTTCCGCATCGCCAGAAGCGGCCGCCCCGGCCCCGTGCTGGTGGATGTGCTGAAGAACGCGCAGCAGGAAAGGTGCGAGTTTGAACCCGCGCCTGTTGCGCCGGTTGCGCCGTTCACGGAAAGCATCACGGAAGAGGACATCGCTGCGGCCGTGCAGATGATCGATGAGGCCAAGCGGCCCGTCATCTTCGCCGGCGGCGGCGTGATCCGCGCGGGCGCATCCGCAGAACTGTACCGCTTTGCCGCCAGAACCGGCGCGCCGGTGTCGCTGTCGCTGATGGGCCTGGGCGCGTACCCGGCCGGCAAGCGGCAGTACATCGGCATGCTGGGCATGCACGGCTCAAAAACCAGCGCCACGGCCGTCAGTCATGCCGATCTGCTGATCGTGCTGGGGGCAAGGTTCTCAGACCGCGTGATCATGAACGCGAAAACATTCGCGCCGCAGCTGCGCATCCTGCACCTGGATATCGACCCGGCGGAAATCAACAAAAACATGGTGGCCCATGCCAGCGTGTGCGGGGATATCAAGGCGATCCTGTCGCAGCTGAATGAGCGCATCTCCGTGGTGCACCGCGGCGAATGGCTGCAGCAGGTTTCCGAATGGAAGCAGCAGGAGCCGCGCCCCGCGCCCGGCAAGCTGACCCCGCAGGCGGTGATAGACCAGGTGCAGGCCTCCGTGCCGGATGACACCATCGTTGCCACCGATGTGGGCCAGCACCAGATGTGGGTGGCGCAGCGGTACAAGTTCAAGTACCCGCGCACGCTGTGCACATCGGGCGGCCTGGGCACGATGGGATACGGCCTGGGCGCGGCGATCGGCGCGCAGATGGCGAACCCGGAAAAGCGCGTGGTGCTGTTTACCGGCGATGGCAGCTTCCATATGAACTTCAACGAGCTGACCACCGTTGCCACGAAGAACCTGCCCATCGTCGTCGTCATCATGAACAATGGGGTGCTGGGCATGGTGCGCCAGTGGCAGAAGGTGCTGTACAGCGGCCGCTACAGCCAGACTACCACGCACCGCAGAACGGATTACGTCAAGCTGGCCGATGCGTTCGGCATCAAGGGGTACACCATTTCCAGCAAGGATGAGCTGGCAACCGTGATCCCGGAAGCCATCGCACTCAACCGCGCCGTGGTGATCGATGTGCGCATCAACAAGGATGAAAACGTGCTGCCGATGGTAACGCCCGGCCGCCCGTACACCGATCAGATCACCGAGATCGACAAATAGAAAGGAAGCGCGCCATGACGAGCAAACGCTATGTGTTTTCAGCCCTGGTGGAGAACCGGCCCGGCGTCCTCAGCCGCGTTTCCGGCCTGTTCACCAGGCGCGGCTACAACATCGACTCCCTGACCGTGGCCGAAACGGAGGATTCATCCTATTCGCGCATGACCATCGCGCTGCATTCCGATGAAAACACCGCGATGCAGATCAAGCATCAGCTGGAAAAGCTGCAGGACACCATCGAGGTGCGGGAACTGACCAGCGGCCAGTCTGTCACGCGCGAGTACGTCCTGGTCAAGGTCGCCGCCACGGCGGAGCACCGCATGTCCATCATTTCGCTGACCAACATTTTCCGCGCCAACATCGTGGATGTGTCCCCGGATAACATGATCATTGAGCTGACCGGCGACACCACCAAGACGGAAGCGTTCATCGAAATCGTTCGCCCGTTCGGCATATTGCAGGCGGTGCGCTCCGGTATCTCCGGCCTGGAAAGAGGCGTTCAGATACAACCTGACTCACACAAAGAAAACAACTAAATGGAGGCGGAAACCATGGCAATTATGTATTATCAGAAGGATTGCAACCCCAAAGCGCTCGCCGGTAAGACCATCGCCATCATCGGCTACGGCAGCCAGGGCCACGCGCACGCGCTGAACCTGAAAGATTCCGGCCATAACGTGATCATTGGCCTGTACAACGGCTCCAAGTCGTGGAAGGCCGCCGAAGAAGCGGGCTTCCAGGTATACACCGCCGCCGATGCCGCCAAGAAGGCCGATATCATCATGATTCTGATCAACGATGAGAAGCAGGCGGCGCTTTACCAGGAATCCATCGCGCCGAGCCTTACCGCCGGCAAGTCGCTGGTGTTCGCGCACGGCTTCAACATCCATTTCGGTCAGATCATCCCGCCCGCCGATGTGGATGTGTGGATGGTCGCGCCCAAGGGCCCCGGCCACACCGTGCGCAGCCAGTTCGTCGAAGGCCGCGGCGTACCCGACCTGATCGCGGTGTACCAGGACGCCACCGGCCACGCCAAGGAGTACGGCCTTGCGTACGCTGCCGGCATCGGGGGCGGCCGCGCCGGCATCCTCGAAACTACCTTTAAGGAAGAAACCGAAACCGACCTCTTCGGCGAGCAGGCTGTCCTGTGCGGCGGCGTGGCCGAGCTGATGCGCGCCGGGTTTGAAACCCTGGTCGAAGCCGGTTACCAGCCCGAGAGCGCGTACTTCGAGTGCGTGCATGAGATGAAGCTGATCATCGACCTGGTGAACCAGGGCGGGCTGTCCTACATGCGCTATTCCATCTCCGATACGGCCGAGTACGGCGGATATGAGATCGGCCCGCGCATCATCACGGAAGAAACCCGCAAAGAAATGAAGAAAGTCCTGACCGAGATCCAGAACGGCACATTCGCCCGCAACTGGATTCTGGAAAACCGCGTGGGCCGCCCGCACTTCAACGCTGTCCGCAAGGCTGAGGCCGAGACCGAGGTGGAGAAGGTTGGCGCGGAGCTGCGCAAAATGATGAGCTGGAAGAAGTAGGGAACGCTGGGACGCTGTCCCAGACCCTGCCAAAGGGATTTCATCCTTTTGCAATCCCTTAATTTTCGCTACACAGCGTGATGTAATCAATTACCCACCCCCATCCCTGTATTCTTACGGGCATTAGGCCCTTAAGGGGGGCCCTGGGGCCGCGCCCCTGGCGTTTCTCCCTACGTATTCTCACGATTTCTTTTGCGAGAGGGGTCTTGGAACATGAAGAGTGACCAGGTGAAAACGGGGTTTGCCAAGGCCCCGCACCGCAGCCTTTTTAAGGCGATGGGATACACGGACGCAGAGCTTGCCAGGCCTTTGATCGGTGTTGTCAACTCGCAGAGCGAGGCGGTGCCGGGGCATATGCACCTGGATACCATCGCGCGCGCGGTGAAGGACGGCATCAGGAGCGCCGGCGGCACGCCCGTGGAGGTGCCCGCCATCGCGGTTTGCGACGGCATCGCGATGGGGCACACCGGCATGCATTACTCGCTGGTTTCGCGGGAGCTGATTGCCGACAGCGTGGAGGCGCTTGCAGAAGCGCACGGGTTTGACGCGCTGGTGCTGATCCCCAGCTGCGACAAGGTGGTGCCGGGGATGCTGATGGCAGCGGCGCGGCTTGATCTGCCCGCGATTATCGTATCCGGCGGGCCGATGCTGGCGGGCCCCGGCGGCGCGGACCTGAACACCGTGTTTGAGGCCGTGGGCGCGTACAGTGCGGGCAAGATTGATGATGCGCGCCTGCTGTGCGTGGAAAACGAATCGTGCCCGACGTGCGGTTCGTGCGCGGGCATGTTCACGGCGAACTCGATGAACTGCCTGACCGAGGTGCTGGGCCTTGCGCTGCCGGGCAACGGAACGATCCCCGCCGTGTTCGCGGCGCGACTTCGCATTGCGAAGGAAACAGGCGCGCGCATCATGGCGCTGGTTCAGCAGGATATCCGCCCAAGCGCTATCCTGACGGACGCCGCCTTCCGCAACGCGCTTACGGTGGATATGGCGCTTGGCTGCTCAACAAACTCCATGCTGCACCTGCCCGCCATCGCGCATGAAGCAGGGGTTGCGCTGGATTTGGCGCTTGCCAACGAAATCAGCGCAAAGGTGCCGAACCTGTGCCACCTGGCCCCGTCCGGCCCGCACCACATGGAAGATTTCTACGCTGCCGGCGGCGTGATGGCCGCAATGAATGAGCTTTCCAAGAAGGGCTTGCTTGATTTGACCGTGCAGACGGTTGCGGGTGAACTTTCCGGCAGCGTGGCCGTGGCGCCCGTGCGCAATCACGATGTCATCCGCGCCATCGATAACCCGTACAGCGTTACCGGCGGCATCGCGGTGCTGCGCGGCAACCTTGCCCCGGACGGCTGCGTGGTGAAGCGCGCCGCCGTGGCGGACGATATGCTGGTGCACCAAGGCCCCGCGCGCGTGTTTGACAGCGAAGATGCGTCCATTGCGGCGATCTACGCGGGCGATATCCGCGCGGGCGACGTGGTGGTCATCCGCTACGAAGGCCCGGCGGGCGGCCCCGGCATGCGGGAGATGCTGTCGCCCACGTCCGCGCTTGCGGGGCAGGGCCTTAACAAGAAAGTCGCCCTGATTACCGACGGCCGGTTCTCCGGCGCGACGCGCGGCGCGGCCATCGGCCATGTGTCGCCGGAAGCCGCCAAGGGCGGCCTGATCGGCCTCGTGCGCGAAGGCGATCTGATCCAGATAGACATTCCGGCGGGCAAAATCACGCTGGCCGTACCGGAAGCGGAGCTGGCCAAGCGAAGCGAAGGCCACACCCCCCTGCCGCCGAAGATTCAAAAGGGCGTGCTGGCCAGGTACGCCAAGCTCGTGACATCCGCCGCGAAAGGCGCGATCCTGTCGGCGGACTGAGGACCGCCAGGGGGCACCGCCCCCTGGACCCCCGCTTAAGGGCCTAAGGCCCTTAAGAATCCCTTCGTAGGGATTGATATGATATACAACACAAAACCCAACCCGCCGTGAGGCGAAAAGAAGGGGTTCTCAGGGGCCTTAGGCCCCTGAGTGGGGGTCCAGGGGGCAAAGCCC
>JAVBPC010000004.1:0-51275 GCA_031549905.1 Eubacteriales bacterium | reverse complement strand
TATTCGTTTAGTGTTTTGTTGTTGTTCTCTCATATACCACACCCCCCGTCCTCCGCCCCCCCTATCCATCTATCCCCTCCCATCCCCCCCCCCCGGCGGCCCCCTCGCCCCCCCCCCCCCCCCCCCCCCCCGTCCCCCCTCCCCCGCTATCTTCCATTCAGTCACCCCATCCCCCCCTCCCGCATAGGATGCTCCTGCCTGGTCGGTTTGGGCCGATCCGGCGAAATGCCGCAGGGAGGGAAAGCCATGAGCCAAGAAGATACATACCGTCCGGCCGTTCTGCCATCCGAGGCGGTGATGATGCCTGCCACGGAGGCGGTTCCCGACGCGCCGCCTCCCGCGGCGCAGAACACCCTTTCCGCAGATGATCCCGCAATGCGCCCCGCGCAGCGCCCGGCCGCCAGCCTGGAGCTGGAACGCCTGCGCAACCGCAGCCGTTTGCCCGCGGATGTGCAGTGGATCAGCACAGAACAGACGCCCATTGGAGGCGCGGCGCAGGTGTCAAGCCCACGAACTTTCGTAAACACCCAGCAGGAACAGGTGGCGCAAAACCGTCCGGGCACGATCAGCCAGGGCGCGGCGCTGCAAACCCTGATGCGCGGCGCGGCCCGCCAGCATGCGCCCGCCCCCGTGCTCAGCCAGGCGACGCCCATTCCGGGCCCGATCAGCACATCGCAGGCGGTGTCCGCACCGGTCATCGCGCAGCCGCAGATGCGCGGCGCACTCCGGCAGGCCGTCCGCAACGCGCAGCAGGTGCGCCCGGCGGCCCCGGGCAGCGAGGTCTAAGCCACAACCCGACCAACAGCAGGCCCCCTTTCCATGCACAGTGGGAAGGGGGCCTAAAGCATTTTGCGAAAACAATGCAATCAAATGGATTTCAGCAGTTCATCCCGTTCCACCTCATTCACAAACTCCGCTTTGATGTATGCAAGCCTTTCCTTCTGGGTTCCATAATCCAGCAGCACTTCAAACCAAAGTTCGCCGTCCGCGCCTTCCACCTGATCCACGATCAGCAGCGGACTGCCCTTCCCGTCCGTTTGCGCCACGCGGGTGGCGCGGGTGGATGCTTCCGCGCGTATGTTCACATTCTTTGCGTTCGTAAGCCCATACCGCAGTGGCATCTCGCCTTCCGGGGTTTCGTATGTTTCGGGAATGTCGATGATCTTCGCGGGTTTCGGACTCGCCGTGGGTTTCGCGGCGGGTTTCGCCGTCGCTGTGGGTTTCGCTCCGCCACCGCTGCCGCCTCCGCCACCCTTGTAGGGGCAGCCATCGGTGTGTAGGTGCGGCGGGTAGCCCCCGCAGTGGTAGTGATACGACCCCAGCCCGCTCTTGTTCTTGTTGTCACGGTGGCCGCCGCTGGAATCTGTCCTTCCGGAATGCGCAAGTGCACTCATAGCAGCACCAAACACCATTATGAACGCCACAAGAACACAAGTCAGGCGCTTTTTCACCCTAACTCCCCCCTCTTCTGTTTGATCCCTATAAAAAGTATATAGGGTTTCCCTACACAATTCAAAAACGAATTGATTACAATTCTGCTAAAAGTGTCGTATAAACTTCCATTAGAATCAATTTTGACTAAAGAAGAACCCCTCCGGACATGCCGGCAGGGGTTCCACTTTGTCCTTGAAAAGCTATCACTCTGTGCGCAGCGCCACCACAGGGTCTTTCTTCGCGGCAATCCTGGATGGAATGAGCCCCGCGACGAACGTCAGGCACATGCTGATCAGCACCAGTATCCCGCCGCCCGCGAGAGGCAGCGCCGCAATGCCGGAGATGCCGGACAGCGACAAGATGATCGCGTTGATCGGGATGCACAGCAGCAGCGTCACGCCGATACCAAGCGCACCCGCGGTAAAGCCGACAATGAGTGTTTCCGCGTTGAACACGCGCGCGATATCCTTCTTGGATGCGCCGATCGAGCGCAGGATACCGATCTCCTTGGTGCGCTCCAGCACCGAAATGTAGGTGATGATTCCAATCATGATGGAAGACACCACCAACGAAATCGCCACAAACGCGATCAGCACATAGCTGATGGTATTGATGATCGTGCTGACCGAGGACATCATCAGCCCCACATAGTCGGTGTACTGGATGACGTACTCCTCTTTGCCCGCATCGGTCATGCGGCGGTTGTAATCGCTGATGATCTTCGTCAGTTCATCTTTTGCCTCAAAATTCTTGGGGTAGATGTGGATGCCGCTGGGGTTATCAAGCGACACCACGCCAAGCGTCGAAATGTTCTGGTCGTAGGTGGTCGTCGGGGCCGTAGGCTCTCTGCCGCGCATCAGCGCGGAAATCTCTTCCGGCTTCAGCGAGGCCAGATACGCCTGCTGCTCCGCGGTCAGGGTGCTTGGGTCAAAGCTCATTTCGGGCGTTTGCTCGGCCAGATCAAAGCGCTTGCCGGTAAACACATCGACCTCGGGATCGGCCTGCTGCGCCCCAACAATCTCGCTGTCGTTCACGCGGTCTATCACATAGCGGGTCAGCGCCGCCGTGTATCCGATCGATCCGTTGGCGCTCATCGCCAGCGCATCGCCGGAGGGGCGCAGCACACCCACCACCGTCAGCTCCAGCGCATCTTCAAGCGCTTTCACAAGGTATTCATCGTTCTTGCTCTGGTCCACCCAGGTGTCGTCCACATGCTCGTACAGGTCGGTCTGCGCCATCACCTTGAATTTCAGGCCCATGATTTCATCATAGCTGTAGGAAACAAGCTCATCGCTCTCCGTAATCGCTTCGCCTTTGAATATCCTGGTCATCAGGTCGCCCGTGGTACGGGGGTCCTTCAGGCCCAGCGCGTACAGCGTCAGGTCGGTGATCTCGTTGTCCTCATCAACGATCAGCACCACTTCGTTGTATGCCACCGGCATACGGCCCGCCAGCACATCATACTGCGACTGGTTTGCCGCGTCGTTATCCAGCATTTCCTGCCACACAGACATTGAAGATGACCCGCCCATGCTGGATGCCATCGTCTTCATCTGCTCCATGCTCTCGCCCATGCCCATGCCGGAGAATACCTGGCTGGGGCTGACCTGCATGGCCCCGTTTGATGTATCGGCTGCATAGATGTTCAGCGGCGTGGAGTAATTGTACTGAATGGCGCTGGACAGCGCTGCCACCCCGCTGTCCGGGCTTTCGATGAACTCCTTGAACGCCTTCAGGTCGTTGTGGGTCATCTCAGCCATCATGCTGGAGACCATCTTTTCCATCACGGCGTTGGCGTACACGCGGTCTTTATCGTGCTCTTCGCTTGCGTGGCGCATATCGGCCGTCACGCCCAGCAGGCTTGAAAAGTCCATCGTCGCCTGCTCGATCATGATCGGGTAGCTGGAGAGGGTATCCTCTTCCACCTTGGTGATATACCCCTGCACGCCCGATGACAGCGACAGGATCAGCGCGATGCCGATGATGCCGATGGAGCCCGCAAACGCGGTGAGAAGCGTGCGCGTTTTCTTGGTCATCAGGTTATTCAGCGACAGCGACAGCGCCGTCAGGAACGTCATGGGTTTCTTTTTGCGCGTTCTTGCCTTTTTCTTTTCGGGGATCGGCTCCACAACCGCGCCGTGGTACGGGTTGGTGTCATCGATAACGCGGCCGTCCAGCAGCCTGATGATGCGGGTGGAGTACTGCTCTGCAAGCTCCGGGTTGTGCGTGACCATGATGACCAGGCGGTCCTTCGCAATCTCTTTTAAGATATCCATGATCTGAACGCTTGTCGCGGAGTCGATCGCACCGGTCGGCTCATCGGCCAGCAGGATTTCCGGGTCGTTGACCAGCGCCCTGGCGATTGCCACGCGCTGCATCTGCCCGCCGGAGCACTGGTTGGGCTTTTTGTGGATCTGATCGCCCAGGCCCACGCGGGTCAGCGCTTCGATGGCGCGCTTCTTCCGGTCCGCCTTGGATACGCCGGACAGCGTCATCGCAAGCTCCACGTTCGCCAGCACCGTCTGGTGCGGAATCAGGTTGTAGCTTTGGAACACAAAACCGATCGACCGGTTGCGGTAGGCATCCCAGTCGTCATCGGTGAACTGCTTGGTGGATACGCCGTTTACGGACAGATCGCCGCTGGTGTAGCGGTCCAGCCCGCCGACGATGTTCAGCAGCGTCGTTTTGCCGCAGCCGGACGGGCCTAAAATGGAAACGAACTCATTTTTGCGAAATTCGATGGTTACGCCGCGCAGCGCCTCCACCTTGGTATCGCTGATTTGATAGTCCTTTACGATGTCCTTGAGAACAAGCATGCTTCTAAAACGCCCCCTTTTATAAATCGGTCGGATTGTATCACGCGAACATCAACTGAACATGAACAAACAGGCCGAAGATGTGATATACTTGTGACAAATCCCCGGCGGAGGCATGAACAATGTTTGATATCCTGGTTGTGGAGGATGACCCCAACACCAGACGGCTGATGGCCGCTGTGCTGTCGCAGCACGGCTTCACCCCGCACCTGGCGCAGGATGGGGTGGAGGCGCTTTCCGTGCTGGAAAGGGCGCATATCGATCTGATGCTTCTGGATGTGATGATGCCCAAAATGGATGGTTTTACGCTGGTGAAGACGCTTCGCGAAAACGGAAACGCGCTGCCGGTGCTGATGGTCACCGCAAAAGAGGCGCAGGCTGACAAGCGGCGCGGATTCCAGCTGGGCACCGATGATTACATGGTAAAGCCCGTGGATGAAGAAGAGATGATCCTGCGCATACAGGCGTTGCTGCGCCGTGCGAGGGCCGTCAGCGATCAAAGGCTGTCCCTTGGGGATACGGTGCTGTCGCTGGATGCGCTGACGGTTGCCCAGGGGGGACAGGCGCAAATGCTGCCCAACAAGGAGTTCATGCTGCTTTTCAAGCTGTGCTCATACCTGAACAAAATTTTTACAAGGCGACAGCTGATGGATGAGATCTGGGATATGGAATCGGACACCGACGAGCGCACCGTGGATGTGCACATCGGCCGCCTGCGCGACAGGCTTCGCGATAACCCGGATATCGAAATCGTTACGGTGCGCGGGCTTGGGTACAAGGCGGTGAGGCGCGGATGAAAGACCGTTTCCGCACGCTGCATTTTGCGGCGGTGGTGTTTGTGCTGATGATCATGATGATGGCGGGCGCTATCACCGGCATGGCGGCGTTCGTGCTGGACAGGCTGGAACTGCTGCCGCTGGTGAAAAGATCCCCGATGGTGCTGCTGACCGATGTGCTGCTGGTCAGCGTGGTGCTGGGTACGGTGATTGCCGTGTTCGCCACCAAAACGCTGCTGCGCCCCATCCGCGAGCTTATCGAGGCGACCAAAGTTGTTGCGAAGGGCGATCTGTCCGTGCGCGTCAGAGAGGATGACCGGATACACGAGCTTGCCGACCTGAAAAGCAGCTTCAACCGCATGATCGAAGACCTGGGCAGCATCGAGATGTTCCGCAACGATTTCATCAACACCTTTTCGCATGAGCTGAAGACGCCGATCGTCTCCATCCGCGGGTTTGCCAAGCAGCTGAAACAGGGCGGACTGACGGAGGAACAGCAGGGCGAGTACATCGATATCATCCTCAGCGAATCGGAGCGGCTGGCGGGCCTTTCCAGCAACGTGCTGCTGCTGGCAAAGTTCGAAAACCAGCAGCTGGTGCTTAACAGGCACCCCTTCGCGCTGGATGAACAGCTGCGCGCCTGCGTGCTGCTGCTGGAAAGGCAGTGGTCGAAGAAGCAAATCGAATTCCAGGTGGATATGGAGCCTACGGCGTTTAACGGCAATGAGGAAATGCTGGCGCATGTGTGGCTGAACCTGCTGCAGAACGCCATTGCCTACAGCCCGGACGGCGGCCAGATTGCGCTGCGCCTTTCCGAAACGGCGGACGCGGTGCGCGTGCTGATCGCCGATCAAGGCGCGGGGATGGATGCCGCGACCCTTAAACACATCTTTGAAAAGTTCTATCAAGGCGACCCCGCGCGCGCCGCAGGCGGGAACGGTTTGGGCCTGTCGCTGGTGAAGCGGATTGTGGAGCTTTGCGACGGCCACATCACGGTGGAAAGCGAACCCGGGCACGGCACAAGTTTTTGGGTAACGCTGCCGAAATAAGACAAGGGTTTTCCGGAAAGGAAGGGTATTCTATGCCGGTTACATTCAGGCGCTACACACCCGATCCCCTATTTGGCGAGGATTATTACAAGCTGCGTGACTTCCTGCTTGCGCTTAATAGCCACAACTACCACTTTGGCCGCTGGGATTGGATGGTCACACACAGCTACCTTAACAAAAGCGGTCTGCCCAGGATTGGTCTATGGGAAGAAGACGGCGCTGTCATCGCCGCCGCCACCTATGATTGCAGCCTTGGCAGCGCCTATTTGCTGGCGCTTCCGGGTTACGAGCATCTCAAAGAAGAGATGCTGCCATATGCCAAAGCCAATCTTCACAAGGATAGCAAATTCCAGGTTCTTGTGCTGGATGGCGACACGCGCATGCAGGATATTGCCGCGCGGCACGGACTGCGTCCCACGCAGGACAAGGAGTGCGACGCCATCTATCCCATTGACACGGACAACATATCCTACACCCTGCCGGAGGGCTTTCGCATCACCAGCATGGCCGATACCTACGATTTGTATCAATACGCAAAAGTGCTGTGGAAGGGCTTCAACCATGAGGCAAAGGGCGAAGGGCCGTTTATTTTCAAGGAAGAAGAGTTGCTGAAACGGGAGCTTGGGTTTGATCGCCCAAACGTCAACCTTGCGCTGAAAATTGCCGTTGTCGCACCCAGCGGGGATTTCGTATCCTACTGCGGCATGTGGCAGGATGGCAAATCGCTAAGCGCGCTGGTGGAGCCCGTGGCCACCGACCCCGCGTACAGAAAGATGGGGCTTGGCCGCGCGGCCGTGCTGGAAGCCATCCGCCGCTGCGGGGCGCTTGGCGCCAAGCGGGCCTTTGTCGGGTCATCGCAGCAGTTTTATTACAGCATCGGTTTCCGGCCGTACGCCACCTCGACATGGTGGGCATAAACCGTTGATAACAAAAGGAGTGATTCTTATGCAACCCATTCCTCTGTGGCCTACGAATCCGCCCTACTTTGACGCCTCCATCGGGCAGCCCGAGCCCACTTTGACGCCGTTCCTGCTGCCGGGCGCGCAAGGCGCGGTGATCGTATGCCCCGGCGGCGGATACACAGGCCGCGCCGATCACGAAGGCGAACCCATCGCCAAGGCGATGAACGGGCTGGGGTATTCGGCGTTCGTGCTGAACTACCGCGTTGCCCCGTACACGCACCCGGTGCCGCTGACGGACGCGCAGCGGGCCATCCGCCTGGTGCGCAGCCGCGCGGCGGAATGGGGGCTTGACAAAAACAAGATTGCGATTCTCGGGTTCTCCGCAGGTGGGCATCTGGCGGGGATGTCGGGCGTGTGCCATGACCAGGGCGACCCGAACGCCGCCGACCCCGTGGAGCGCGAAAGCTGCCGCCCGGACGCGATGGTGCTGTGCTACGGGGCGCTGAGCATGGTGTCGTACTACCACAGTGGATCCTGCGTGAACCTGACCGGTTCAGCCTACCCATCAATGGAACTGCGGCGCGCGCTGTCCGTGGAGCTGCTGGTCGGGCCGGATACGCCGCCCGCGTTCCTGTGGCACACCGCGAACGATGCCGGGGTGCCGGTGGAAAACAGCCTGCTGGTGGCGGCAGCAATGGCGCGGTACAGCAGGCCGTTCGGGCTGCATGTGTTCCCGGAGGGGCGGCATGGGCTTGGCCTGGCCGGGGAGCTGCCCGATGTGGCCCAGTGGGTGCAGCTGCTTGGGGCTTGGTTTGAACGGGTGGGGTTTTAAGGTAGTACATATAGAGAGGAGCCGCGCCATGTACGCCGACCTGCATATCCATACTTACTTTTCTGACGGCACGCTTTCGCCTGAGGAGGTCGTAGCCTCCGCAAAGGCACAGGGGTTGTCCGTTATTTCCGTATGCGATCATGACCTGATATCGGCTTATGACCGCCTGCGGCCCGCATGTGAAACCGCGGGGATTACGTTGGTGCAGGGTGTGGAAATAGACGTTCGCTGGCAAGCGGAGCAGTTGCATCTGCTTGCCTATAACTTCGATCCGCATGATGGACCGATGCGGGAGATGCTCGCATACTGCCGCTCGCAGCTTGATCAAATCAGCGTGGAGATGATCCGCGCGATGGAGAAAGAAGACGCGCGCATCACGCTTGCCGAATACCGCGCCTATAAGCGGCCGCTGCATCGCGGGGGATGGGAAGGGATCAACTACCTCTATGATAAGGGCATAAGCGAAGATTTGCTGGATGGGATGCGCTTTCACAAGCAATACGGTGCTTTTCAACCCGAATATGTAACCTTTGAAGATGCATGCCGCATTGTGCGAAAAGCCGGCGGCGTGCCAGTGCTTGCGCACCCGGGCAACTATGCGTGGGCCGATGACTCTGCCATATGCCGGGCAGGCTTTGATGACATGCTTCGCCTTGGGCTGGGCGGCATCGAGTGTTATTATCCGGGGCACAATGCCGCGTTTACGGAAGCATGCGCCGATTTCTGCCGCGAAAACGGCATTTGCATCACCTGCGGCGGCGATGGACATGGGGACTTCCTGCGCGAAGTGAATGGTATCCTATATGAAATTGGCACGATGCGGGTGGATATGGCGTTGCTGAACCTGCGCGGCATCCTACCAAGTGCGTGATATGCCTGCAAATCCCCCCGAATCTTGACGCCCCGGAAACAAAAGTGTATACTGCTTTTTTGTAGTCATACAATCACAAATGGTTCAGCCAGTTGCAAAAAAGGGAGAGCCGAATGCCGCACGCGCCTTGTCAAACCGCTCACATGATCCCGCAGGGTACTCGCCGCTGCGCCGTTTGGCTGCGCTCTATTTGCGTCTGACCCATGCCTGGCAAGAGCCCCTCCAGCGAAACCGGAAGGGCTCTTGCCTTTTCTTATACGGCAGAATAAACCCGCCAAGGAGGCCCCATGATCCGTCTGACGCCCCGCATCACTGATGAAACCCCTACCCCGCTGCTGGAGGCCGGCCTGCCGGAGGTTTTGGCGCGGGTGCTTTGGGCGCGCGGCGTAACCACGGCGGATGATGCCGAGGCGTTCCTGTACCCATCGCCGGATCAGCTGCACAACCCCTACCTGCTGCGCCAGATGGATGTGGCGGTGGATAGGGTGCTTGAGGCCATCGACCGCAAGGAAAGGATCGTCGTATACGGCGATTACGATGTGGATGGCGTGTGCGCCGCCGCCCTGCTGGTGGAGGCGCTCAAAACCCACGGCGCCAGGTGCGATTGGTACATCCCCTCCCGCCATAGGGAGGGCTACGGCCTCAACGCCGACGCCGTGCGGAGGCTCGCCCGGCAGGCATCGCTGCTGATCACGGTGGACTGCGGCATCACTTCGCTGGAAGAGGCGCGCCTGTGCCGCGAGCTGTCGCTGGATCTGATCATCACCGACCACCACGAGCCGCCAGCGCAGCTGCCCGAAGCGATTGCCATTCTAAACCCGCTGCTGGGCGATTATCCGTTCCGCCGCCTGTGCGGCGCGGGCGTGGCGCTGAAGCTTGCGCACGCGCTGTTCGGCCTGCCGGATATTGAGCCGCTGCTGGAGCTGGCCGCGCTGGCCACCGTGGCCGACCTCGTACCGCTGCTTGGCGAAAACCGCGCCATCGTATACCTTGGCCTGCAGCGCATGCAAAGCACGCGCCGCGCCGGGCTAAAAGCGCTGGCGCAGGTGGCGGGGCTTTCCGGCAAGGTGATCACGGCGGGGCATCTGGGCTTCCAGCTGGGCCCCAGGATCAACGCGGGCGGCCGCCTGGATGACGCGGGCCGCGCGGTCACGATGCTGATGACGGATGATCCGGTTGAAGCGGAAACCATCGCAGCCGCATTAAATGAAGAGAACGCGCTTCGCCAGCGCATGGAACAGGAAATTCTGGTGCAAGCTGATAGCTGGGTGCTGGAAAATGTTGACTTCCTGCAAGACCGCGCGGTCATCGTGCTGGGGCAGGGCTGGAACACGGGCGTGGTAGGCTTGGTGGCGTCGCGCATGGTGGAAAAGTACGGCTGGCCCACGCTGGTGCTGTCCGAAACGGACGGGGTGATCACGGGGTCGGCGCGGTCCATCCCCGGCGTCAACATACACCGCGCGCTGACGATGTGCCAGGACTTATTTACCCGCTTTGGCGGCCACGCGCAGGCGGCGGGCGTCACGATGCCTGCGGAGAACCTTCCGGCGCTGCGCGAAAGGCTGCGCGCTGCCATCACTGAAATTGCCGAACCGGACGCGTTCGTTCCCGCCGCGCAGTATGATTTGGATTTGCCGCTGTCCGAAGTGTCGCTGACGCTGGTGGAGCAGCTTGCCTTCCTTGCCCCCACCGGGTTTGGCAACCCCGCGCCGGTATTCCGGCTGTCTGGCGCGCGCGTGCTGGAGGCGCGCGGCGTGGGCCAGATGGGCAAGCACCTGAAGCTGCGCCTGCTGCAGGGCAGTGTGGCGGTGGATGGCATCGCGTTCGGGCAGGGTTCGCGGCTGGATGATATGGCGGACACCATTGATGCGCTGTTTTCCCCCACGATGAGCGAATTCCTGGGCAAGAAAAGCGCGCAGTGCGAGATCAGCCGCATCCTGCCGCACGCGCCCGCGGACGCGTTTGAAAAGGCATGCGATTCCAATGCGGACGACTTCGACCGCTACCTGCTGACCGCGCCCAAGTGGGAATCGCCCCCGCCGGAAAACGCGCTGAAGGCGATGATCAGGGATGCACTGACCGCCTCCTGCCAGGGAACGCTGCTGACCGTTTCCACCCGGGAGGGCGCGCTGCACTGGGTGAACCTGCTGCGGGAAATGGGCCTTTCCGCCAGGGTCGACTACTGCTTTGGCAAGCCGCGCGACCTGCGCCACTTTAACACGCTGTGCGCCATGCCGGATCAGGATGCCGCGGAAGGCTATCCGCGCCACTTTGCGCTGGATGAGGCGCTAACAGTGGGCGCGCTGTCCCGCATCCTGCCCAGCGACGACGACATGCGCGGCCTGTACCGCACGATACGCGACGGGCGCGGCCGCTTCCAGTCGGAAAGCGCGCTGGCGGAGGCCGCAGGCATGGCGAAAGCCGCCGTCCGCCTGTCGCTGCTGGCATTTCAGGAACTGCGGCTGATCCACTACCAGCCGATCCCCTTTGAAGCATCCGTGCTGCCTGCCGGCAAGTGC
Source organism: Eubacteriales bacterium (assembly GCA_031549905.1). Classification (GTDB taxonomy): domain Bacteria; phylum Bacillota; class Clostridia; order Christensenellales; family Aristaeellaceae; genus Avichristensenella. The sequence goes on along the minus strand of JAVBPC010000004.1, from coordinate 40,076 downwards.
AGCCTTTCCGATAGCGCCATCTTGCAAAATGCCCGCATGCGCGGACAGGAGGAACAGACATGACAAAGCCCACGCGCAGCATGACGCTGGAAGAGCTTAAAGCGTGCGTCGTACGCTATCATAACCAGGAAAACGCCGACCTGGTGGAGCGGGCATGGCATTTTGCGGAAAAAGCGCATGAGGGGCAAAAGCGCAAATCGGGCGAGCCGTACTTCATGCATCCGGTGGCCGTGGCATCCACACTTGCGGAACTGATGATGGACGGCGCGACGATCGCCGCCGGGCTGATGCACGATATCCTGGAGGACTGCCCGTCAATCAACTACGAAAAGCTCAGCCGAGAGTTTGGCCAGGATGTGGCCCAGCTGGTAGACGGCGTGACAAAGCTGACGCGGCTGGATTTCACCTCCCGCGAGGAACAGCAGGCCGAGAGCCTGCGCAAGATGATCCTGGCGATGTCCAAGGATATCCGCGTGGTCATCATCAAGCTGGCGGACCGCCTGCACAACATGCGCACGCTCAAGTACCAGGCACGCGACAGGCAGGTCGCGATCGCGCGCGAAACGCTGGAAATATATGCGCCGCTGGCACACCGGCTGGGCGTGTACTCGATCAAATCACAGCTGGAGGACCTGGCTTTCCAATACCTGGAGCCGGAAAAGTACCAGGAACTGTCCCGCATGGTCGGCATGAAGCGCACTGAGCGCGAGACATCCCTCAAAATCGTTATGGCGGAGCTGCGCCGCGAAATCACCGGGATGGGCATCAACTTCGTCGTGGACGGACGCCCCAAGCATTTTTACAGCATCTACCGCAAGATGGAGCTGCAAAAAATCCCGTTTGAGCAGATTTACGACCTGATTGCCATCCGTGTTATCGTCGATACCGTGCCGGACTGCTATGCCGTGCTGGGCCTTGTGCACACGCTTTGGCGGCAGGTTCCGGGCCGTTTCAAAGATTACATTTCCACCCCCAAGGCCAACCTGTACAAATCGCTGCACACCACGGTGGTGGGCCAGAACGGCCAGCCGTTTGAGGTGCAGATTCGCACGCACGAGATGCACCGCATCGCGGAGTTCGGCATCGCGGCGCACTGGCGCTACAAAGAAGGCAAGCAAGCCGCCGGCGAATTGGACGAAAAGCTGTACTGGCTGCGTCAGATCCTTGACTGGCAAAATGAGGCAAAGGATGCCCGCGAGTTCATCGATTTGCTGAAGGTGGACCTGTTCCAGGATGAGGTGTTCGTGTTCACGCCCAAGGGCGACATCATCAACCTGCCAAAGGGCGCCACACCGCTGGATTTTGCGTACCGCATCCACAGCGCGGTCGGCAACAAGTGCATCGGCGCCAAGATCAACAGCAGGATCGTCACGCTGGATAAGGAACTGAACACCGGCGATTTTGTGGAGATTCTGACTTCCTCCGCATCGAAGGGCCCCAGCCGCGACTGGATGAAGATCGTCAATACCACGCAGGCCAAGACGAAAATACGCCAGTGGTTCAAGCGGGAACTGAAAAGCGAGAACATCGAGCTTGGCCGCACGATGCTTGAAAGAGAATCCCAGCGCAACGCCATCCCGCTGTCAAGCTTAACAAAGCCGGAATTCATCGAGCCTATGCTGCGCAAGCACGGTTTTTTGGATCTGGAGGACATATATTCTTCCGTGGGCTTTGGCGCGATGAGCGCCACCAGCGTGATCTCCCGCCTGATGGCGGAGCAGCGCGCGCTTGAAAAGCCCGCCGCGCCGCCTCCCCCGCCGGAGCCGCACAGCGATGAGGAAAACCAAAAGCGCCAGCGCATGGCGGAAAGCCACGGCGTATACATGGCGGGCGAACCCGGCATGCTGGTGCGCTACGCGCGCTGCTGCAACCCCGTGCCGGGCGATGAAATCATCGGCTACATCACGCGCGGGCGCGGCGTTACCGTGCACAAGGCGGACTGCCTCAACGCCATCAACTCCGAAAGGGAGCGGATGGTAGAGGTCAGCTGGAGCGCCAACGCGGAGTCGGAGTTTGCCGTGGGCGTCAAAATCGTGGCGTACGACCACGATGGGCTGCTGGGCGACCTTGCCGTGCTGATTGCCAGCATGGAAACCCCGATAGAGGCCGTCACCGCAAAGGCACACAAGGACGGCACGGCGACCATATCGCTGACGGTGCAAATACAAAGCCGCGCGCAGCTGGATAAGGTCATCAAGCAGCTAAAGAAGCGCTCGGATATCATTTCAGTGTTTAGGGAGCAGGAATAATGAGGGCGGTTGTGCAGCGCGTATCCAGCGCATCGGTTACGGTAGAGGGCGCGGTGGTCGGCGCGGTTGACAGGGGCTTCCTGGTGCTGCTGGGCGTTTCCGAGGGCGACACGGAAAAGGACGCGCGCTACATCGCGGACAAGGTGGCGGGGCTGCGCGTGTTCGAGGATGAACAGGAGAAAATGAATCTGAGCGTTCAGGATGTATCCGGCGCGGTGCTGGCGGTGTCACAGTTTACCTTGCTGGGCGATGCCCGCCACGGGCGCAGGCCCAGCTTTTCCGGCGCGGCGCGGCCCGAAACCGCCATCCCCCTGTACGAGGGGTTTGTGGAAATGCTGCGGCAGGCGGGGATTCGGGTGGAAACGGGCGTGTTCCAGGCGCACATGGAGGTCGCGCTGGTGAACGACGGGCCGGTGACCATCCTGCTGGATAGCAAGAAAGGGTTTTGACAGAATGGAAGTAATGCAAGTAGCAGTTGGGGATATGCAGGCGAATGCGTATGTGGTCTATGACCCAAGCCGCGATGACGCGCTGGTGATCGATCCCGGCGCGGAATCGGAAATGATCCTGATGGCGCTGGGAAACCGCGCGCTTTCCGGCATTCTGCTGACGCACGGGCATATTGACCACATCGGCGCGGTGGCCGCGCTGCGCAGCGAGGATGCGCCTGTGTTCATCCATGAGCAGGACGCGCAGATGCTTACCAACCCCAACCTAAGTTTGGCGGCGATGGTCGGCGGCCCGCAAACGCAGGGCGAACCGGATTTCTGCATGGAAGAGGGCGAGATGACCGTCGCGGGCATTACGCTGAACGTGATCCATACGCCCGGGCACACTGGGGGCAGCTGCTGCTTCCAGGTGGGCGACCTGCTGTTTACGGGCGATACGCTGTTTCGGATGGGCATCGGGCGCACCGACTTCCCCGGCGGGGATGCGGACCTGCTGGCCGCGTCGCTGGCAAAGCTGTTATCCATGGATGGCGGCATCACCGTCTACCCCGGACACGGCCAGGAAACCACCATCGCTGATGAAAGGCGGCACTTTGGATGACGATCCGCCTGCACACTGCCCTGCCCGCGCGCTTTTCCGACCTTGCGGAGGTGCTGCACATCTTCTACCCGGACGCCGAAATCGTGGAAGCGCCCGAGATGGAGGCGGATTTCACGCACCTACACGCGGAAACAAGCGGCTTTGCGCAGGATGTGTGCGCGTATCTTGGCGAGAAATTTATTTGGTCATCGCCCATTGCTGGCGACAAGTGGGAGCATAAGCGGCGCGTAAAGCGCGGGCTGAAGCTGTGCTGCTATTACCTGCTGCGCCGTCTGACCGGCATCCAGCCCACGTGGGGCAGCCTGACCGGTGTCCGCCCCACACGGCTTTTCTATGAAAGGCTGGCGCGCGGTATGCCCCCGGCCGAAGCGCGGAATGCCATGATCCACACCTACGATGTGTCTGAGAGCCGCGCCGATCTGCTGCTGGAGACCGTTTCCGCGCAGCGTGGGCTGATCAGCGCGCCGAAGCGCGCGGTTGATCTTTACATCGGCATACCCTTTTGCACGACCCGGTGCGCATACTGCTCCTTCTTTGCCGAGGCCATTGGCAAGGGCAAGAAGGTCGCGCCGTACCTGTCGGCGCTGTTCATGGAAATGGACGCCGCGGCGGACATCGTGCGCGAAAAAGGGCTGATGCCCCGCGCGCTGTATATCGGTGGGGGCACGCCCACCGCGCTGCCCATCGATGCGCTGGCGCAGGTGCTGGAAGGCGCGCGCCAGCGCTTCCCGGGCTTTCGCGAATTTACTGTGGAGGCGGGCCGCCCCGACACCATCGACCGGGACAAGCTTGGTTTGATGCGCGCAAACGGCGTCACCCGCATCAGCGTCAACCCGCAGTCCATGCGCGATGAAACGCTGCGCACAATCGGCCGCGCGCACACGGCGGAGGATACCATCCGCGCGTTTTACCTTGCGCGCCAGGCGGGTTTCAACAACATCAACATGGATCTGATCGCGGCGCTGCCGGGCGAAGATCTTGCGGCATTTGAAAGCACGCTGGCGCAGGTGGAGGCGCTTCACCCCGACAGCATCACCGTTCACACCTTGGCAAGGAAGCACGGCTCCCGCTTCAACGAGTTTGGCTTCACGCCGGTTTCGGATGACGTTGCCAGGGCGATGGTGGAGGCGGGTCGCGAGGCAGCGCGCCGGGTGGGCATGCGTCCATATTACTTATACCGGCAAAAGTACGTTGCCGGGAACCTGGAAAACGTGGCGTATGCGCTGCCGGGCAAGGAATGCCTGTACAACATCGACATCATGGAGGAAACCGTTTCCATCCTGGCGATGGGCGCGGGGGCGATCTCCAAGCGGGTGTTTGCAAAGGAAGTACGGATTGAGCGCGCGCCCAATGTGGGCGACATCGGCCATTATCTGGCGCGCGTGGATGCCATGACCAAACGAAAGCAGCAGCTGTGGAGGGATGCGACGTGATCTCGGGCCGGGACGAGCTTGTAAAGATCATCCGCGCCGCGATGCGCCGCGCGCCCGCGCATGATCCGTATACGGAAATCACCCTGCCCCGCATCGCCGATGATCACGGGAACGGCGTGGACGCGCTGATGACCGCTCCGCTGCTTCTTCAGGAAGCATCTCGCTACAATACGGATGTAACAGGCAACACTTCCCAAGTTGCCGACGCCGTGTATCAATCGGTGTTTCTCAACCATTCCCCTATCAGTGACGCCGCACAGGCCACACTGTGGGCGCTGAAAAAGATGGGCCTTGCCATGGGCGACAGAAGCCTTTCCGAGGCCCGCCGCGCATGGCGCAGGCGCAAGGGCCTTGACCACACGCTGGATGCGCTGGATATGGCGAACCTGGCGCAGGTGGCTGTGCGCGTTGATCTTTTTGATGAAATCCAGCAGACCCCGGCGCAAATTGACGACCGCCTATACGCATCCATCCGGCTGGATACGCTAAGCGACCTGAACATCGCGTGGCCGCTGCTGGCAGCGCGCGGGGTGACAGGCCGCCAGGAAGTGCGCACGTTCCTGATGCGCGCGGTGGACAAAGCGGAAGCGAAAAGCTTTGCGTGGCTGGAAGCGCCTTCCGGCCCTTTCCTGGAAGACGCGCTGTATGTGGCGGAGATACTGTCGCTTCCTGTAGTGCAAATACCGGCGCAGCCCCCGCTGCCGCCGCAGGCGTCCGATCTATCCCGCCGCATCGCGAAGGACGGCCTTTCCTTCTCGCCATACGGAAGCGGCGCAACAGTGCCCGCACTGCTGCCGGGCCTGTGGACGCTGGCCCGCCACCGCATCACAGAGGCGCTGCTTGAAAGCTACCTGTCGCTGCTGGGCAGCGGATGGCCGCTTTCCCCCGGCGAGGTCGCGCATGACATCCAGCAGTTTTTGTGCGGGTCGGCGGCGAATAAATCGGCGCTTCCTAAAGGATAACCTTGTTCACAAATAGAATATAGTTTCTTCATAATAAGGAGGTATACTGAAATGCAGAACCCTACTTTCACCATCACGCTTAAGGACGGCGGCGTCATGACCGGGGAGCTTTACCCCGAGACCGCGCCGATTAGCTGCGCAAACTTCATTGATCTGGCCAACAACGGCTTTTACGACGGCGTCATCTTCCACCGCGTCATCCCCGGGTTCATGATCCAGGGCGGCGACCCGGACGGCAGAGGCACCGGCGGCCCCGGCTGGCACATCAAGGGCGAGTTTAAGCAGAACGGCGTGAACAACCCCGTGCAGCATGACCGGGGCGTGCTCTCCATGGCGCGGGCAGGCCACCCGGACAGCGCCGGATCACAGTTCTTCGTGATGGTGGCGAAAGCGCCGCATCTGGATGGCGGCTACGCGGCGTTTGGCCGTGTGACCAGCGGCATGGAGGCTGCCGACCGCATCGTTTCCACCAAAAGCGGCCCGAACGACCGGCCCATCGCCCCGCAGGCGATTGAGACCATCCGCGTGGAAACGTACGGACAGGACTACCCCACCAGCCGCCTGTGAGGCATCATCATGGAAAAGACTAAAACGACCGTCCGCATAGGCGGGCGGGAATATACATTGCTGGGCGTGGATTCTGAGGAGCACATCAAGCGCGTCGCCGTATTTGTGGACCGCAAGATGGAGGAGCTCACCCTTGCCACGCGCCTTCCGCAGCCGATGATATCGGTGCTGACGGCGATGAACATTGCCGATGAACTGATGAAGGCGCAGGATGAAAATACGCGCCTCAGGCGCGAATTGCTGGAGATGCAACATCATGCAACAGAGAACCCTTAGGGTACTGGAATTTACAAAGATCCTTGAAACGCTGCGCGGAGAGGCTGTGTCCGAGATGGGCGCGGAGCTCTGCGCGGCGCTTGTTCCGTGTGAGGACTTACAGTCAGCGCGCATTGCGCAGGAAGAAACCGAAGAGGCGCTGGTGCTGCTGACGTACCTGCCGCACCACCCGCTGATCCCATTTCAGGATATCCGCCCGCAGCTAACGCTGGCAAAGCTGGGCGCGACGCTGTCCCCCCGCGCGCTGCTGGATGTGGCGCAATGCCTGCGCGCAGGCCGCGCCGCGCGCGATGTGCTGGTGACCGACCGTGAAAACACCCCCCGCATCACCGCGCTGGCCAGCGAGCTTTCCACATTCCGCCGTTTGGAAGAGGACATCTTTTCCGCTATTTTGAGCGAAGAAGAAATCGCCGACGGCGCAAGCTCCGAGCTATCCTCCATCCGCCGCCACATCCGCCAGTGCAACGACCGCGTGCGCGAAAAGCTGAACAGCATGATTCACAGCGCAGCGTTTTCAAAGCATTTGCAGGACCCGATCATCACCATCAGGAACGATCGATATGTGATCCCCGTCAAGGCGGAAGCGAGGCCGTTTGTGCCCGGACTGATCCACGACCAAAGCGCTTCCGGCGCGACAATCTTCGTGGAACCGATGGCTGTGGTGGAAATCGGCAATGACCTGAAACAGTGGATCGCCAAAGAAAAGGCGGAAATCGAGCGCATCCTGCTGGCGCTGTCCCAGCGCATCACGCCGGAGGCGGATACCATCGCCCACAACCTGGATGCCATGGCGCGGCTGGATTTTTTCTTCTCGAAGGGGCAGCTGTCCCGCCAGATGCGCGCCGTATCCCCCAAGATGAACGACCGAGGATTCATCAAAATCGCGCGGGGCAGGCACCCCCTGATCGACCCTGAAAAGGTTGTGCCGATCGACCTGTGGATGGGCGACGGCTTTACCACGCTGATCATCACCGGCCCCAACACCGGCGGCAAAACGGTGACGCTGAAAACCGTGGGCCTGTTCACGCTGATGGCGCAGGCGGGGCTGCATGTACCCGCCGACCTTGGCACGGAACTGTCCACATTTGATGAGGTATTCGCCGACATCGGCGATGAGCAGTCGATCGAGCAATCGCTGTCCACGTTCTCATCACACATGACGAACATCGTCAACGTCATGGGCGGCGTAACGCCGCGCTCGCTGGCACTGTTTGATGAGCTTGGCGCGGGCACTGACCCCACCGAGGGCGCGGCGCTGGCGCAGGCCATCCTGACCCGGCTGCTAAAGCTTGAAACCCGCACGCTTGCCACCACGCACTACGCGGAGCTGAAAGCGTTCGCGCTAACCACGGAAGGCGTGGAAAACGCATCCGCCGAGTTCGATGTGGAAACGCTGCGCCCCACCTACCGGCTGTCCATCGGCATTCCGGGCAAGTCCAACGCGTTTGAGATTTCCAAGCGCCTGGGCCTGGATGACGGGCTGATCGCCGACGCGAAGGAGATGCTGTCCCGCGACCAGATCCGCTTTGAGGATGTCATCGCGAACGCCGAATATCACCGCAAGATCGCCGAAAAGGAGCGCCAGATGGCGGAAGAGGCGCGCCTTGAAATGGTGCGCATGCGCGAAGCCGCCGAAAAGGAAAAGGAAAAGCTGCAAGCCGACCGAGAACGCCAGCTGGACAAGGCGCGCGAGGAAGCCAGAAGAATCGTGGACAAGGCGCGCCGCGACAGCGAAGAGGTCATCGGCGAGCTGCGCCGCATGCAGAAGGAAGGCGCTGGCCTTCGCGAACACGAAATACAGGCCGCGCGCAAAAAGATGGAAGGCGCGGCGGACGAGCTGAAGCAAACGTTGGCAACCCCTGTGCCCACGCTGATGACGCCCAAGGACCTGAAAGTGGGCGACAACGTGCAGATCGTGCACCTGGGCACGCGCGGCACCGTGCTTTCCGCGCCGGACGCGAAGGGCGAAGTCACCGTGCAGGCGGGCATACTCAAGCTGACCGTGCACATCACGCAACTAAAGCGCGATGCGCAGCAAGGAGCAAAAGCCGTCACCAGCACCCGCTCCGATGTGGACATGATGACGCGCTCTGTGAAGCTGGAATGCGACCTGCGCGGCATGTCCCTGGATGAAGCCATCGACACTGTGGACAAATACCTGGATGATTCCGTGCTGTCATCGCTGGGCGAGGTTTCGATCATCCACGGCAAGGGCACCGGCACGCTGCGCGCGGGCATCAAGGAACACCTGCGCCGCCACCCGCATGTAAAGGCTTTCCGCGCGGGAAAATACGGCGAGGGCGAGGACGGGGTCACCGTGGTGACGCTGCGGTAGGTGCAAAAGGACGGTGGGCCAAGGGGCTTTGCCCCTTGGAACCCCACTTAAGGGCCTTAGGCCCTTAAGAATCCCTTCATAGGGGAAGAAATAGCAAATACTCATCCCGCCGTGAGGCGAAAATGCAGGGATTCCAAAGGGATGAAATCCCTTTGGCAGGGCCTGGGACAGCGTCCCAGCGTTCCCCATCTAACAAGGAGGCAACCCAATGAAGGGCAAAGCCCGCATCCTGTTGGTCGATGATGACCCGAACATTGTGCAGCTGGTACGCCTGTACCTGGAAAAAGAAGGGTATGACGTGGAAACGGCGGACCGGGGAGACAAGGCGCTGGAAGCGTTCCGCCGCAACCCGCCGGGCTTGATGCTGCTGGATATCATGCTGCCCGGAATGGACGGCTGGGAGGTGTGCCGCGAGGTGCGCCGCACCAGCAACATCCCCATCATCATGCTGACGGCAAAGGGCGAAACCTTTGACAAGGTGCTGGGCCTGGAGCTTGGTGCGGACGATTATGTCGTCAAACCCTTTGAGCCAAAGGAACTGCTGGCGCGCGTGAAGGCCGTGTCGCGGCGGTATCAGACGGGCGACACGCCCACCAAAGAGATTTCGTTTCCGGGGCTTACGGTAAACATCGGGCGCTATGCCGTGCAGTACGCCGGACGCGATGTTGAGATGCCGCCCAAAGAACTGGAAGTGCTGTATTTTTTGGGCAGTCACCCAAACTTGGTGTTCACCAGGCAGCAGCTGCTGGAACAGGTGTGGGGGTATGACTTCTTTGGCGATTCGCGCACGGTGGATGTGCACGTCAAGCGCCTGCGCGAAAAGCTTTCCGAAAGCGAAACCTACGGCTGGCAGATCAAAACGGTCTGGAGCGTGGGCTACAAGTTCGAGGTAAAGTAATGTTCCGCACGCTGTACGCAAGGCTGATGATCATGTACACGGCGGTGTTGCTGATCGCGATGCTGCTGATGTCGCTTTTGATGTATGACCGCATCCGCACCGACAAAATTGACGCGCGGCTGGACGCGCTGACGGCCGAGGCGTACGATGTGGCGTATCTGGCCTCGCAGCGCAACGCATTCGTTTCCAACGAAACCGACCGCTACCTCATGTGGAAATGCACGGATATCATGCAGGAATATGATGCGCTGCTGCTTGTTATCGACAGGCATAGCAACGTTATACCCATTGGCGATAACACAATGGAAATCAGTTCCAGCTACAGCAGCTTCACCCAGGAGGAATTCGACGCGTTTATCAAGCTGCTGGAAGAGGGGCAAGAGGTCAAAGTGCGCACCACCCAGCCGGAAACCGGCAAACCCATGTTCACCGTGGGCGCGCCGTTTGTGCAGAACGGGCAGGTGCTGGGCGCGGTGTTTATTTTCACCAGCGCACAAAATGTAGAAGCCAGCTATCAGGAAATCATAGGCCAGGTGCTCAGGGCGACGCTCATTTCCATGGCGATCGGCGGGGTATTGCTGCTGTTTGTGTGCCGCGTGATCACCAAGCCGCTGCGGGCCATGGCGGAAGCTGCCGACCGGTTTGCGCGCGGAGACTTTGAAAAGCGCGTGCCGGTAAAGTCCAGGGATGAAGTGGGCCGCTTGGCAGAGTCTTTCAACACCATGGCGGGCGAGCTGGAGCAGCTGGAAAGCACCCGGCGCGAGTTTGTGGCCAATGTATCGCATGAACTTCGCTCCCCGCTGACCAGCATGCAGGGGTTCGTCGGCGGCATGCTGGACGGCACCATCCCGGACGGCGAGCGCGACCATTACCTGGAAATCGTCTCTTCCGAAACGAAAAGGCTTAGCAAGCTGATTGCAACGCTGCTGGATCTTTCGCACATCGAAAGCGGGCAAACGCCGCTTGCGAAATCGCGCTTTGACATCAACGAAATGCTGGCCCGCGCACTGCTGAGGCAAGAGGGGCGCATTTCCGAAAAGAACATCGATGTGGATGTGCAATTTGACGATGAAACCTGCTTTGTGCACGCCGACCCGGACCGCATCGAGCAGGTGCTGGTAAACCTGCTGGATAACGCTGTAAAATACGACAAGGAGGGCGGCAAGATCACGCTTGCCACCAAACGCGAAAAGGACACCGTGCGCGTTTCCGTTTGCGATGACGGCCCCGGAATCTCCCCGGATGACCTGCCGCGCGTGTTCGACCGGTTTTACATGGCCGACAAGGCGCATACGCGGGGCGGCGGCGGCACGGGTCTTGGCCTTGCCATCGCAAAGCGCATCATTGATGAGCATGGGCAGCGAATCACCGTGCGCTCCACGCCTTTAGTGGAAACGCGTTTTGAATTTACATTGGAAGGGGCATAATAGGGCGACAGAACCGAAAGGAGCCTTTTCCATGACGCAAAATAACCGCCGTATGGGCCGCGCCGCGCTGGCAATTGCCGCGCTGATGACTGTCGCGGCCATTTTCCTGCCCCAAAATATTGGGCTGACACCGCGCGGCATCGCATTTGCCGAGGATACCGCCACCGCAGGCATGCTGGATAGCCCGTTCAAGGCCGTGCATTCCAGCGTCAGCCCATCCGTGGTGGGCATCGAGATCATGACAAGCACCAGTATGCTCGGTGGGCGCATTTCGCAGTCCACCTCCTACGTCGGGTCGGGCGTTGCCATTTCAGATGACGGGTATGTGGTGACCAACTACCACGTCATCGAGGGCGCGGAGGCGATCTACGTTGTCAGCGGGGATACGTCATACCCTGCCGAGTACATCGCGGGCGACCAGGCGACCGACGTTGCCGTGCTGAAAATCGAATCAGGCAAGATTCCCACCGCCAAGGTGGGCGATTCCGATGCGCTGTCTGTTGGCGACTGGGCGCTGGTGATCGGAAACCCGCTGGGCGCGCAATTCGCAAACACTTTGACCGTGGGCGTCATCAGCGGGCTTGGCCGCGACATGACCGAAACGGGCCGAAACAGCGGCGCGGCAGGCGCAACCAACATGATACAGACCAACGCGGCCATCAACGCCGGAAACAGTGGCGGCGGGCTGTTCAACATCCAGGGTGAGCTGGTGGGCATCACATCGATGAAGCTTTCCAATAACGGCTACTACGGCTATGCCTCCATTGAGGGCATCGGGTTTGCGATCCCCGTCAACAGCGTGAAAACGATCGTCAATGACCTTTTGCAGTACGGCAAGGTGCGCTACCCGCGCGTGGGCATCGCAACAAACGACCTTGCCACACCTTCCATGGAGCCAAGCAAGGACATGCTGCCCCGCAGCGTGCTGGTCACCAAGGTACAGGCTGGCTCGCCCGCGGCCGCGGCAGGCATGAAGGTGGATGACCTGATCCTTGAGGTGGATGGCATCCGCGTGACAACTGGCGAAGAGGTCAGCGCCGCCGTGCGCAAGCATTCCGCCGGGGAAACCGTGAGCTTCAAGGTCTACCGCATTCCGGGGCTTTCGGAATTGACGGTGGATCAGACGATACCGGACGGGGAGTATCTGACGCTAACGATGACGGTGACAATGGAAGAGTAGGGCAGCACATGAAAAACGGGGGCCGAAGACGGTTCCCGTTTTTACTATTCATAAGCACACCGCACCCTCCGCCAAAGGAAGATATTCCGTGAAAATACCGCCTATCAGTGCGCAACAAAAGCTTCTCCCTCAATTGTCATTCCTCGCATAGTTTGCTATAATGGGTGCATGAAGAGCTTGGTTTACAGCATCATCCGCAGCGACCGGAAAACCCTGGCGATACAGATCACCAGGGAGCTTCAGGTCGTTATTCGCGCACCTCGGCATTTGCCCGCGCGGGAGATTGACCGGCTGGTCGCCGCGCGCGCGGACTGGATTGATGCGCACCTTGCCTCGCAGCGCGAAAAGCGTGAAGCGTACCCGGAGCCGACCGGCGAAGAAATCCTGGCGCTTCGGCAGAAAGCTGCGGACATGCTGCCCGCCCGTGTAGCCCATTACGCGGCGGTGATGGGGCTTTCCCCCGCCGGCATCAGCATCACGGGGGCAAAAACGCGCCACGGCAGTTGCAGCGGAAAGAACCGCCTCAGCTTTTCATACCGCCTGATGCGCTACCCCGACGCCGCGATTGACTATGTGGTGGTGCATGAATTGGCGCATATCCGCCATAAAAACCACGGAGAGGCCTTTTACCGGCTGGTGGAAAGCATACTGCCCGACTATGCGGCGCGGCGCGCGCTGCTGAAAACCAATTGACGCAGGGACGGAGTGTATCCCATGGAAAGTAACCACGTTACCAGCCCCAACGCCGAGGCCAGGCGGCTCAGCCGCGCGCTGGCGGAAATCACCAAATCCCCCGCGCTGACGGCGGGCATACTGGAAAACGCGACCAAGGTGATCGCCATGGAAGGCTGCCTGGCGCTGAACGTCACGCGCATCGGCATCTGGCGGATCAACCGGCAGTCGATGATGCTGGAAAGCATCACCAGCTATACCCCCGAGGATGACGCGTTTGAAGTGCAGGATGACTTTTCCTTAAAAGAACGCCCGCAATACATCCAACAGCTGACCACAGAGCGCCTGCTCGTCATCAATGATGTGGATGCAGGCTCGGTTCTGGAAGGCTTGCGCGAAACATACGGGCCGGATGTCTGCTCGCTGCTGGACGCGCCGGTGCGCATTGGCGGGAACCTTACGGGCGTGGTGTGCATTGAACTGTTCCATACCTACCGCCATTGGTCGCAGGAAGAGCAGGCGTTTGCGTCGTCTCTGGCAGACTTTGTCACCGTAGCGATGGAATCGGCCGTGCGCCGCCAGGCGATGATCGACCTGGATAAGAACAACAAGCGCTTTCAGATGCTGATGTCAAACCTGCCCGGCATGGTGTATCAGTGCCTGAATGATCCGCCGGATTTCACCTTCACATTCGTCAGCGACGGCTGTTACCAGCTAACTGGATACACGCCGGAAGAGCTGATGCACAACAACTCGCTGCGCTTTTTTGATATGATCCACCCGGACGACGTAGGGCCGCTTGAAAAAATCAACTCCGAAACGCTGTCCGTTGGCCTGCCGCTGGAAACCACATTCCGCATGATCATGAAAGATGGCACGCAGAAGTGGATCTGGGAGCGCAGCCGTGTGGTGGAGCGCCACCCGGATGGCTCGCCGTACATGCTGGAAGGGTTCTATACCGATATCACCGAGCAGCGCCGCCTGGAAGCCGCCGAGCTTGCCAACCGCACCAAGTCTGAATTCCTGGCCAACATGAGCCATGAAATTAGAACGCCGATGAACGCCATCTTGGGCATGACGGACCTGGCGCTGCGCCAGAAGCCGCCGGAGCCCACGATGGAATATCTGCACAACATCCGCAGCGCGGCAAACTCGCTGCTGACCATCATCAATGACATCTTGGACCTATCCAAGATAGAGGCCGGCGTCATCGAAATTACGCCGGAAAAATACCTGACAGCCGGGTTCATTAACGATATCGTCACCATGATCCGCATCCGCATCGGGCAAAAGCCGATCGAGCTCATCGTGGAGGACAGCCCGAGCCTTCCGCGTGAGATGATCGGCGACATCACGCGCGTCAAGCAGATCGCCGTAAACATCCTGACCAACGCCGTAAAGTTCACCAAGGAAGGCTATGTGCGCCTGGTGCTTCGCGCGGAGCCAATCCAAACCCAGCCCGGGTTTGTCGCGCTGACGATGCAGGTGCACGACACCGGCATCGGCATCAGAAAAGAAGACCTGCCGATGCTGTTTGGCAACTTCTCGCAGCTGGATACGAAGAAAAACAGAAACGTCGAGGGCACGGGGCTTGGCCTTGCCATCACAAAAAGCCTGGTGGAGAGGATGGACGGCACCATCACCGTGGATAGCGTATATGGCGAGGGATCGTGCTTCAGCATCACGATCAAGCAGGCGGTGGAAACGATGGAGCCGATGGTGCGCCTCCCCGCCGCCCCCGCACGGCGCGTGGCCGTTTGGGTGCAGCACCCGGAAAAGTCGCACAGCCTGATGGACAAGCTTACCCAAATGGGCATTGCCGCTGAAGAAATCCGCGGCGGCGAAGGCCTATGCAAGTATGCCTTTGTGTTCGTGGACTACGCCCATTTTGACCGCCTGCAGCCGGAAAACTGCCCCGGCACCAAGTTCGTGGTGCTTACCGACCGGCTGATCACCGAGCATGGGCTGCCTGACAATGTACTGCTGCAGTTCATGCCGCTCACCTCGTCGGTTGCCGCCGGCCTGATCGATGAAACGGCCGTTGGCGCCTCACACACCCATGCCGAGGAAGCGTACGCCGGCAGCATCCAGCTACTGGATGCAACCATTCTGGTCGTGGATGACAACGAAATCAACCTGATGATTACCGAAGAGTTTCTGCTGACTTACGATGCGACTGTTATCACCGCCAAGTCCGGCCCCGAGGCCATCGCGCTGTGCGAGGAGCGCCCCTTTGACCTGGTGCTGATGGACCACATGATGCCCGGCATGGACGGCGTGGACACCACGCTGCTCATCCGCGGGCTGCCCCGCGAAAGCTGCCGCACGATGCCCATTGTCGCGCTTACCGCAAACGCCATCGGCGATGTGCGCGAGATGTTCCTGCGCAACGGCATGAACGATTTCCTTTCAAAGCCGCTGGAGATCAAGGAAATGGAGCGCGTGTTGCGCGAATGGCTGCCCAGGGAGAAGTGGGTTTGGAAGGCGGCGGAATAGGAGAATAGGGAACCACCAAGGGGCCTTGCCCCTTGGAACCCCACGCGGCGCGATTTCAAAGATATTGCGCCATAAAGGGATTTCGCAAGAAATCCCTTCCCCTTCAAGGGCCTAAGCCCTTAAGAATCCCTGCACAGGGGTTAAAAATTTCTTGAAGCAAAGCAGAAGAGGGCTGGGACGCATCCCAGCCCTTTTACTATTTTCCGCAATGCACTCAGCAAACACAAAAACAACCCCTGCCCCGCGTGAGCGGAAGCAGGGGTTCATAGAGTATTTTGCGAAAACATTCGGCATGTCTTTGCGGATCTTTTGCCGCCTCGCGTTGCCTCGTCCACGCGGCGTAGCGCTGCTACGCCTTGCTCCCTCGGCTTAGCAAAACGGCAAAATCTCTCGCAAAGCCATTCCGATTGTTTCCGAAAATTGCTCTAGGGGCCTTAGGCCCCTAAGTGGGGGTGCGGGGGCAAAGCCCCCAACCGTTACTCGATCACCGCAGCCAGCTTCGCGTTCTCCCACGCCTTTTCAACGGCTTCCAGGATGAAACCATGCGCGTCGGAGAGGCTCATCGTCGCGCTGGACACGACATCAGCCAGCATCGCCTTTTCTTCGTCTGTCATCGCGGCCAGCGCGGCAACATCCGCTTCGTTCTCAGAGGTGGGCTTAATCGGGCGGCCGTTGCGCGTGGAGGTGTACGCAGTGAACCACTCGCGCACTTCTTCAACGGTGAAGCCGATGAACATCTGCTGATACGCGTCCATCTGCATGTACCATTCGTTCTGGGCGTTCATGCCGTAATCGGCGCCGCGCTCGCGCTTGGTCAGCCAGCCGTTCACTTCGGCCTTGCTCAGCTCCTCGGTGTTCTCGGACTTGCCGATGAGCGCCTCGGTCTCGTGGTCCATAGTGTTGTAGCCTTCGGTGGCGGGCCAGCCGGAGAAATGCGGCATGCTCGCGCCGTCATAGTTCGGGGTGCTGACTTCGTAGATGTCTATCTGCATATCCAGGATGCGGCCTTCTTCATCAAACAGCACAGACGCCATCGTCACGTTGAAGGAGTACACCGGCACCTCTTCGCTGTCCTTGCCGGGGCCTACGCGGAAGTTCGGCACAGCGCCCATGCCATGGTACACGGAACCGTTTTCAAGAACAGCAACCTCGACCTCAACCTCTTCCACTTCGGGGCGGGTAACCGTCGCGCCGGCCTGCTCCAGGGCGGCCGCAACGGCTTCCATGATGCCCAGGGATGAATAGGTCGCGCTGGTCTGCACATCCACATCGTTGATCGTGTTCTTTTCGATGATCGCGGGGATCACGCTATCCACGGCGGTCTTGTAGATGGCTTCCGTATCCACCGTCTCAACCAGCTTGATTTCCGTGATCTTGCCGCCAGCAACGGTAACTTCAACCTTCATCGCACCCAGATATCCATTGCCTTCGCCAACATACACGCCATCCGTATAAGCGCCTTCTACCGTGATTTCCGACGCAAGCGCGGGCGCGGCAAACAGCAACAGTACCAGAAGCAGGGAAATAAGTTTCTTCATTGGTTCTCCTCCATATTGTTAATCTGTTGTCATTTTACATAAACTGGAAGCATTCGTCAAGGGGGTTTCTGCGCCAAAATAACAAAGAAAAGCTCCCATTTTCGTCAAACGAAAAGGGAGCCTTAAAGACAAGATGCTGTTAAATCATGCTTGCAGTTCCTTAGCGGCCCTGCGGCTGCGCAGCCCGTGCAGCACCAGCGCCAGCGCGATGACGCCATAGGAAATGAACACACGGAAGTGTTCGCCGATGGCCGGGTCGCCAAACAGCGTGTTGCCCGCGCGCGGGGTCACGATGAACAGGATGTGGAACAGCACGCAGCCCAGGATCGCCTGCGCGTTCGTCGCGCGCATGATCGACGCGCCGCCCACCAGGATGGCCGCACCCGCGTACAGGCCAACCTGCTCATGCGCGCTATAGGTTTGCAGCGCGCCGAAGTTCTGCATGAAGATGACCTGCCCAAGCCCCGCCAGCACGGTCGAAATGGTGATCGCAGTGATTCTGGTGCGGTTGACATCAATGCCCGCGGCGTTCGCCACCGCGCGGTTCTGGCCCACGGCACGGAACCGCTGCCCAAGCCGCGTGCGCATGATCACCACGTTGAACACGCACAGCAGCGCGATGAGCGCAAATGTCACCATCGGCACTTGCGTCATGGCGAACTGATCGCGCACGGTTTTGAACTGCATTGCCACCACACATACAGCGGCAACAACCGCCACGCGGATCAGCTGCGACAGCTTCTTCTTTTTGAAGAGGAACAGCAGCAGGTACATCACCACAAATATGCCCGCAAACCAGTACACCGCCTCCACGAACTTGAGCCGCACCAGGTTATCCAGCGCGCCTTTGAACCCGTACTTTACGGACAGATCCAGCGTGTTGCGGATGCCCGACGCGCCCACGATGGTCAGGTCTGGGTTGTTGATGGGGATCAGCGTGCCGAAAATGTACAGGAACAGCAGCTGATACAGCCCGTTGGCGAAGTAGCCCAGGATCATGGAACCGATCATTTCCTGGCCCTTCATCTTGTTGAGCAGAATGCCCACCAGCAGGCCAAACACCACCGCCAGCGGCACCGTCATGCCACACGCGGCCAGGAAGCCCCAGATGCCGGGAATCTTCCAGTTCAGCGTCAGCAGGATGGCGATCTGCGCCGCCATCGCGCCGATGGTGATGGCAAAGTTGATGCCCATGCCCGCCACAACCGGGATGATCAGCGCCAGGATGATAAACAGGTTGCGCACGATGCGGCCCATCAGCTCGTACGTCAGCGCAGTCAGCCTCATGCCGGACAGCATCACGCACGCCACGCTCAGCAGGATGAACATCACCGCCACCGCGTTTTGCATCAGCCCTTGTTTCAAGGAAAAGCGTTTTTCAGTCACGCAGCTCACCTCCCGATTTGGTCAGCGCGTAGAGGATGATGCCGTTTGAAATGAGGATGCGCATCACCTCGGAGATATTCCCCTGCGGCACCAGGGCGTTCGCCACCGGCATGCCCAGCGTCAGGATGCCATTGAACAGGATCGCGCCGATTACCACATGCGACAGCTTCGCGCGCGTGGTTGTCGCCCCGCCGATCAGGATCGCACTGGCAGCGATAAAGCCCATTTGCTTGGGCGCGTTGTAAATTTGCATAAACCCATACCCTTGCGAGTACACCACGATGCCCACCGCCGCGATGGCAGTAGACATCACCGTGCCCACCGTGCGCATGCGGTCCACGTTGATGCCAGTGGCCTCCGCAAAGCGCGGGTTTGCGCCGACGGCGCTCATCGCCACGCCTGTGCGCGAGCGCAGGAACAGCCACATCAGCAGGCATGCCAGCGCCAGGAACAGATACAGCCCTGTCGGCACCGTCAGCCCGCCGATCTTAAAGGCCAGGAAGTTATTGAGGATCTTTCCGAAGGATGAAGCCATGTTGTGCGTCAGGCGAAGGCCGGAGCCAAGCGCCCACGTCAGCTTCGGGTTGTGGAACGGCAGAATCATCCAGAACACGCACATCAGCGCCACAAAAGAGAAGCCGACGTACGTCGATACCGCCATCTCCTGCCCCTTCAGGCGGTTGAGCAGCAGGCTGTAAAAGTAGCCGATCACCGCGCCCAGCAGCGCCCCCAGCGTGATCGAAAACATGAACCCGCCCCAGCCGGTCATGCCGTATTCCAGGCTGATCAGGGTGGACAGCAGGCCGCCGATGATGCCCAGCGTCATCCCCATGTTCAGGCCGATGCCGCACTGAATGCCTGGCAGCATCGCCAGCACCAGGATGCTGTTAAACCCGGCGCGCAGCAGCACGTTGCTCATCAGCGAAGGCACGCGCAGCCCCTGCACCCCCGCCATGATGACCAGGAACAGGAAGAAGCAAACGATGATGATCCTGGTGATGCCAAACCTGCGAAGCCCTTTGCGCAGGGACTGGCCTACGGACTCTTTTGGCAGCATTTCCTGGCTCATGGCGTCGCCTCCTTTTCTTTTTGCGCTGTAGATTTGATGCCGCTCATCGCAAGGCCGATCTCCACATCGGATGCGTCGGCGGCGAAGGTGTCGATCACGCGCCCCTCGGCAACGATGGCGATGCGGTCGCAGATGGAGCGCAGCTCCAGCAGCTCCGAGGATACCATCACGATGGTCATGCCCGTTTCGCGGTTCAGGCGCATCAGCGTTTCCAGCACCAGCCGCTTCGCGCCGATGTCGATGCCGCGCGTGGGTTCGGATACGAACAGGAACTTAGGCTTCAGCGCCAGCGCGCGGGCTACGCACACCTTCTGCTGGTTGCCGCCGGAAAGCGTGCCTGCCTTTTGCAGCGGGCCGCGGCAGCGGATGTCCAGCTCCCTGATCATCCGGTTCGCGTACGCGCGTACGCCCTTGCCGTCCTTAACGCGGACGCGGTCGGTCTGCTTCCCGATCAGCGGGTACAGCGCACTATACACCACGCCAAGCGCGCCGATCACACCAAAGATCAGGAACGCGGGTGAAATCCGGGCGATCGCGGGCGCGGAGGAATCGATCTGCGGCGCGTCTTCCAGCTCCAGATCATCCAGCGTGCCGCCGTCGTCTTCAGCGGACGGGGCTTCCTCATCAAGCGCCGCCACTTCTTCCGGCAGCGTTTCCACCTGCTGTGCTGGCGCGGCCTTTTGCTTCCGCTCCGGCCACTGCGCATCGCCATAGAACCCCACAGCCAGCAGCGCCGCCGTCACAAGCACGCACAGCACCAGCAGCAGCGGGTTTTTGCGCACCTTTTCGGGGTTTGGCAGCAGCGGTTTTTGAAAATCGCGGTGCGCTTCCATGGCGCTGAACGCGATGTTGTCCTCAATGCTCTCTTCCAGCAATAGGCCGACGCCGCGGCGGTCCTCCGATACCATCGCTAGCCCGCGCGCAAGCGCTTTGCCCGCGTCACCCAGGATCAGCGGCTCGCCAAACAGCTCCACTTCGCCCTTTGACGGATACAGGCCCATAATCCCGTTCGGTATGCCCACTTTGCCCTGCCCGGCCAATCCGCCGATGCCCAGTATCTCGCCCCGGCGCACATCCAGGTCGATCCCCTTGGCTTCCTCTCCGGGCATTTTGACGGTAAGGCCGCGAATTTTCATCGCAGGAGGTAGGTCATCCGGCAGCTTCCGGCGGCCGCCATCCAGCAGGCTTTCACCGCTGCGGCCGATCATCAGCTTTGCCATCTCTTCCAGGGTAACATCCTTCGTTTCCCTGGTGGCGGCAAGCTTTCCGTCGCGCAGGATCGTGATCGTATCTGAAGCCGCAATCACCTCATCCAGCCTATGGGTAATGAAGATGATCGCGATACCCTGCGCGCTCAGGTTCTTCATCACGCGGATCAGCTGCTCGGCCTCGCCCTCGGTCAGCACGGCGGTCGGCTCATCAAACACCAGCAGCTTCACACCCGTTTTGTCAATCTCGCGGGCAATCTCCACAAATTGCATAAATCCGACCGGCAGCCCTTCCACCATGGCAAACTCCGAAATGCCCATGCCTACGCTGTCCAGCGCCCTCCTGGCATCCTTCGCCATCTGCTCGCTATCGAGCGTTTCCATTGCCTCGCCCAGCACGCGGCTGACAAGGTTGGGTTTGGAAAGCTCCCGGTTCAGCTTGATATTCTCGGTTATGGTGAACCCAGGGATGAGCATGAACTCCTGATGCACCATGCCAATCCCGCGCCCCATGGCATCGTGCGGCGAAGCAATGCTGACGGCCTCCCCGGCGAAGCGCACCTCGCCTTGGAATCCGCCTGTCTCTTTGATCACCGGCATGCCAAACAGCACGTTCATCAGCGTGGATTTGCCCGCGCCGTTTTCACCCAGCAGCGCGTGTATTTCCCCGGGGCGCACCTTGAGCGTCACATCGGAAAGCACCGTTGTGGCGCCGTATTTCTTGGTGATGCCTAGCATCTCCAGTATGTATGGTGCCTCTGTCAAGGACTCTTCCCCCTTTGCAGCGTCCCTGCCGGGCCGCTACGGAATCGGCCCGTTCCGGCCAAAGGAAGCCGAAACGGGCCGCAAAAACCCTAGAGATAACCCATGTTACTCAGCGTAGTCCGCGAAGTTGACGGCCGGCAGCATCACCATGTAATAGTTGTCATAGGTAGTGCCTTCGGAGTCAGTGTAGTTTACGAAATCCATGGCATCGGCACCGGTCGCGGCAAGCATGGAGGCATACACGGCATCCTTGTCATTGCGCCCTTCGACTTCGCCTTCGATCCACTTGACGGCATAGTCATGCGCGGCATAGATGAACGCCATGTTGACCGGCAGCGGCCATGTGGAGAAGCGGCCCAGCGCGTCATTCTCTTTCAGCACGGCAGCGATCTGCTTGAGCATCGCCTCGGGATCGCCATAGGATTCGGCGGTTACGCCAATTTCCATGGAGGCCGGGACCGCGTGGTAGGGGCTGGGGCAGCAGGGCAGCGGGTAGTACGCGTTAGGCTGCGCCAGCACGGCGGTCTGCAGCGGTTCCTGCATGCCGCAGTTGGTCGTGAAGAACGCGACCTTCTTGTCCGCAAACTCCTGCATCACTTCCGGCACGTTCTCCAGGATGAACTGCTGGGAGGCAGTGCTGCCGGCTTCGGCGGTGGGGTCGGGCGCGGTGCGGTCAACGAACTCAATGCCGGCCTCTTCGCAGGCGGCCTTCATGATGTTATAGCGGGCAACGATCGTCTCCATCGCCATGTGGCGCGGGAACGAATAGTGAACGAACACATCCACACCCCAGCCCTTGAGCGTCTCAACGATCTGCGCGCCGGCGGCGGGCTCATCGGAGTAGAGGCAGAAGTCTGCCGCGGCGGTGATGGTGGAGGGGGATTCCTGCGGGACACCGGCGATCAGCAGGATGTCATCGCGCATTTCGCGGATCTCCTGGAAGGCGGCGGCGCAGCCGGGAACGGCCTGGCACATGATGATCGCTTTGACATCCGGGTCAAACGCGAACTGCACCAGCTTTTGCTTGGTGGCCTCGATTTCGGAAGAGAAGTTATCCGGATAGGTATCCGTCAGGATGTTGTCATACTGGGCGGCAAGTTTCTCGGCCGCGCGGTACTCTTCTTCGCCCTGGGTCGTTGTGCCGGTGATGATGGCGATCTTGTAATCGGCGGCAAACGCGGCCGTGGCGAGAGAGACCAGCATCAGGGCTGTCAGCAATGCGCAAAGCAGCTTCTTCATGGGTATCCTCCTTCACATTCGATGAATACCCAATAAGTATACAAGCGCATTCTGCATATGTCAACGCCTTTTTATGCAGGCTTTGCATATGCATTCTTAGTTTCTGCTTGTTTATGCGCATAACACGCACCAAATCCTGCAAAACAAGAAAAACCCGCGCTGCTTTCGGCGGCGCGGGCATCATTTTTGCCAAATTGGGCGGGTTTTCCGGGAAATATTGCAAGCTAGAAATTGCATATATTCCTCGGGCTTACCCGAAAAATTTCTCCAGTTCCTCAAACTTTTCATAGGTGATCAGCGCGTCGCGCTTGGTGCCGCGAAGCTTTACAATATACGTCCACCTGCCGTATGGGGTAATGCTGTCGATGTGGTTCAGGTTGATGATATAGGACTTGTGGCAGCGGAAAAACATCTGCGGATCCAGCTTGCTTTCCATCTCGCCCAGCGCATCCCCGCTTGTGTAGCTTTTCTCGCCCACGGTATACAGCACGGTGCTGCGGTTTTCGCGCTGCACCAGCAGGATATCTTCCATATCAATGAAGTTGACGCCCTCGCGGTGCTTGAGCATCAGGCGGCCTTTCCCGCCGCGCTTTGGCTGCTGCGGCAAGGGACGAACCTCCGTATCCTGACGGGACAGCGCCTGCTTGACCCTCTCCAGCGTTTGCAGCGCGCGCTCCACCTTAAAGGGCTTCAGCAGGTAGTCAAACGCGTACACGGCAAACGCATCCGCCATGTATTGCTCGTGCGCGGTAGTAAAGATCATCATTACCTGCGGGTCCGTATCCTGTATCACCCGCGCCGCTTCCACGCCCGTCATCTCAGGCATTTCCACATCCAGCAGCACCAGCTGCGGCTTCATTTCCTCCACCAGCGTCAGCAGCGCTTTTCCGTTCTCGGCCTCGCCCATGATCTCGAAGCCGCCCGACTTTTCCAGTATTTTTCGCACCACCAGGCGCATTCCTGGTTCGTCATCGGCCAGCACCACGCGTATGGGATCCATGTTGACCTCCTATCGCAGCGCGAATTCAAAGATATCGCGCCATCCTGGGATTTCGCATGAAATCCCTTCCTATAATTGAGAAAAGGAATGCCAGGGGGTTTTGCCCCCTGGACCCCTTTTCGCCCACGCCGGGTTAGTTTTACCTTCTGCCACTTTTGCGGTTCAAGATTTCTGCGTAGACTATACCCTGCACCAGCGCATTGCGGTCAAACGCAAGCTTTACGCCCGGGATTGTCGTCGCGCGCCTGGGAGCTGCTTCCATATCCTCATGCGGCATGATGCAGCGATCCTCGGCGGATTCGCCTTGCGCAAGCAGCGGTGTGTATGACACCAGCGGCGGCCTTGGGGCCAGCGGCTCCCGCTGCAGGGTTGTCATACGCGGCGCGGCGGGGATATGCTTCGCAGGCTTTACGGACGGCGGCGCACTGTGCATTGTGGGTCTCTGCGGCGCGCTTTTCTGTCCTGCCGCCTTTTGCTTCGCCGACCGGCTGAGCGCGGGCAGGAACACCGCAAAAATCAAAACGATGATCAGCAGCTCCATTACTTTTTCTGCGTCGGATGCTGCCCGGCGTCCGCCGCACCCTCCGGCTTCGCAGCCTGCCCGATGCTGTTGCGCATCCCGGTATCCGCGATGGTGTTCTGCATCTGGTAGTAGTCCAGCACGCCCAGCTTGCCTTCACGCAGCGCTTCCGCCATGGCAAGCGGCACCTGGGCTTCGCTTTGCACAACCAGCGCGCGCATCTCCTGCGTCTTGGCAACCATCTCCTGCTCCTGGGCGGCGGCCATTGCGCGGCGCTCTTCCGCCTTGGCGCGGGCTACGCGCAGGTCGGCTTCGGCCTGGTCCATCTGCAGCTGCGCGCCGATGTTGCGGCCCACATCCACATCGGCAATATCAATGGAAAGGATTTCAAACGCGGTGCCGGCGTCCAGGCCCTTGTCAAGGACGGTGCGGCTGATGCTGTCGGGGTTTTCAAGCACCGCGGCGTGCGTTTCGGATGAGCCGACGGTGGTGACGATGCCCTCGCCCACGCGGGCGATGATGGTCTCTTCCCCGGCGCCGCCGACAAGGCGCTCAATGTTGGCGCGAACGGTAACGCGGGCTTTCGCGCGCAGCTCGATGCCGTCCTTGGCGATAGCCGCGATGACCGGCGTTTCGATGACCTTGGGGTTAACGCTCATCTGCACGGCCTGCAGCACATCGCGCCCGGCCAGGTCGATTGCGGCGGCCTTGGCGAACTCCAACGGGATGTTCGCGCGCTGCGCGGCAATCAGGGCGTTGATGACGCGGTCAATGTTGCCGCCGGCCAGATAATGGGCTTCCATCTTGTTCAAGGTGACATCCAGACCTGCCTTTGTCGCCTTGATCAGCGGGCTGATCAGCCTGGAAGGAACGATGCGGCGGAACCGCATGGCCACCAGCGACATGATGCTCACCTTCACGCCGGATGCGCGGGCCGAAATCCACAGCCCGACCGGAACGAACGTAAAGAACACCACGAGTAAAACAACCACCACGAATACCAGCACGATCAGGCCAAGATACTCAAATCCCATAGCGGTTCCTCCTTTTAGTTCCTCGGTAGGCTACACTTCATGTACGACGATTCGGCTGCCTTCCACGCGCTCTATGCGAACGCGGACGCCCGGTTTGATGAACATGCCATCCGACACAACGTTGAGGCGCACGCCGTCAAAATCGGCGATGCCGCTGGGTCGAAGGACGGTTTTGACCTCGCCCTCCTTGCCGACGAAGACGCTCATGTCGCTGGATGCAACGTAGCCGTCCTCCACGCGCTCTGCATCTTTCAGGATGATCGGCGAGCGGCTCAGCTTGCCCGACGATGCCGATCTTAGCGTGATCGACAGCACAATTGCCACCAGCGCCACGATCACCACCAGCAGACCAAGCCCCGCAAGCGCGCCGTGCCCGATCCACATCAGCACCACGCTGACCAGCAGCAGGATGATGCCGGAAACGCCCGGCACGCCAAAGCCCGGCAGGAACACCTCCACCACCAACAGCACGAGCCCGCCCAACACGCAAAGCAGTATGGGCAGGTTTGACAGGATGAACTCTAGCATCGGTTTTTCCTCCTATTCGTAGGATAGCCAAAGAAACTTATATTTTTTGTGGCAACAGAATAACACAGTAAAAACAAAGCCGCTACATATTGCCACCGAAAGATACGCATGGCGCGCCGAAATGTCAGAATGGGGGCGCTGAGGAAATTGACAGGCTTCGCTTTCCGCATTACAATGGCGGCAACGATGGGGGTGCATCCTATGGATAGGTTCTATAAAATGGCGGAAGCGTCAAACAAAAGGTTCCCCGAAGGTGTAGCGCCCTTTCAGATGGCCACGCGGCTGCTGGAAGAGGCAGGCGAAGTCGCCGCCGAGATCAACCACTGGGAAGGCTCCGGACTGAAGAGACAAAAGCATGGGGAGCCAAAAAAGGAAAATCTTGCAAACGAGCTAAGGCAGACGATCGTTGAGCTGTTCAAAATCGCGATGTACTACGGTGTTGAAGCGGAGCTTGAGGAATCCATCAACCGATATGTACAGCGCGCAAGGGATGAAGGGCTGATCGGCTGATTTCTCTACCCCTCATACCCGCACCCATCGCGGAAATCGCAAGTCTGGCAGGCCTTTCTCCCGTCGATCTCCGCCGGTTTCGCGCCAATCTCTCCCTGTGCAATTCCTTCGGCTATCTCGCCGGCAACCTCTCTGGCCCGCCGCATGCGCAGGGCAAGCGTCTCTTCATCGACCAAATCGGTGCGCACGAATTCCACATCATCCACCATGCCGCGCTGCTGAAGCTCAGACAGCAGCACCCCGCGCGGGCGCAGCGCCTTCATCAGCGCGCGCTCTACGGCGGACGCCTCATTGCTGTCAATCTTCTCAAATGGGTCATCCATGCGCGCGTACACAGCCCCGGCGGCCTTCGCGTCCGGGTACGCGTTCAGCGCCGCCGACAGGTACAGCATCAGCTGCAGCTGCACGCCCCTTTCCAGCTTTTCCATCTTCAGCATTGTTCTTGAGGATTTGTAATCCACCACGCGCAGCCATGTCCGGCCTTCCTCACGGCACAGGTCGATGCGGTCAATCCGCCCTTCCAGGTAGCAGCGCCGCCCGCCGGGCAGTTCCAGCTCAATGGCGGGCAGCGGCTGACCGGGGCCGAAGCGCGCCTCCACCATGCCGGTGCGGAATCTGGATGCGCGCATCTGCGCGGTGTAATTCCACGCCGCGCGCCTGGCCACGCGGCAAAAGGACTCACCGGTGGCGCGCAGCATCGCGTTTTCATCAAGGGGGGTGTTCTCCCACTCTGCGCGCAGAGGCGCAAGCGCCTCGTTCATCAGCCGGTCGCTCGCCTGGCGGTCAATCGCGGGCCACGCGGGGTCGCCTGCCGCCATCTCCACATACTGCTCCATCGCGCGGTGGTAAAATGTGCCGGTATCCTTGCGGTAGACTTCAAACTCCTTGACAGGCACTGGGTTTAAGCCAAACGCCAGAAAATGCCGCTTGGGGCAGTAAGCGTACGCCTCCAGCCTTGTGACGGCGGTCTTCCTGCGCGCGTACAGCAGGTCCGCCACTTGGAGGGGCAGCCTTTCCTTTGCGGGCGGCGCTTCCAGCGCGCGCAGCGTTCTTTCCGCCTGCGCGCGGGATTGGGGTGCGTTCAGCAGCCATGCCGACGCCTCCAGCGCCTCGCCCTGGGGTGTGCCCTGCCGAAGCGCGGGGCCCAGCGCTGCTAGTGCCGTGCCGGGCGCGCGCCACACGGCGTCCTCCCCGGCAATGCCGCCGCGCTCTTTCAGCTCCGGCAGCACCCGGCGCAGCAGCTTCAGCACGGCGGCGGGCCGCTTCGCCTCGCCGCCAGCGCCAACCTGCGCGCGGCTGATGAACAGCTGCCGCGAGGGCGCGGCAAGGGTATCCAGCAGGTTGATGCGCGTCAGGCGCGCCAGCGCATCCCCGCGCAGGCCAAACGCCGCGTCACGCGCCGCAAAGGATTCCGCGCGCTCCGATTCAGCCTCGGTCAGCAGCGATTCCGCCGCCATCTGCGGCACGCCGTCCTCCATGCCCATCAGGAACAGCACCTGCACATCCCCGCCCAGCTTCACATGGCCCAGCTGACCCGCCTGCACCGCTCCAGGGGCCTGCGGCAGCGCGCCAAGCTCCGCCGTATCCAGCCCCGCCTCCAGCACGCGGGCAAATGTACCCATCGGCCGCCTTGCCCCGCCGGACAGCGCGTGCATCTGGTCCAGCGATTCCAGCAGCAGACGCCATGCCTGCGCAAGGTCTGCGGCTTCGCCTATGCGGCCCATCCGCGTCAGCTCTTCCTGCCACGCGGTCAGCCGCTGATACGCCTCTACCGTCTCCAGCATCTGATACACCGCCGCCAGCGATTCCGTCGCCGTTTCGGCATCGCGCAGCGCCTGCTGAAGCGCTTCCAGTGGCTGCACAAACCGCACGCGCAGGCTCTCGATTTCCGGCGAAGACAGGATCACCTTACGCCACTTTCCGCCGGTCAGCCCATGCTCCACCGCATACAGAGCAAGCCTTTCCCGCTCATCCTCATCAAGACCGGAAAAGCCGCTTGCCAGGAAATCCAGCGCATCCTTGGCGCGCCAGCCGCGCGTAGCCACGCGCAGCGCCGATACCACCGCGCGCGGCAGCGGATGCGCCACCAGCGGTCTTTTCCGCGCCAGATGATACGGCACGCCGGCCGCCGCAAACGCGCCCTCCAGCGCCCCCGCGTACGCATCCGCATCCCCCAGCACCACCGCGACGCTCTCCAGCGGCACGCCATCCCTGGCAAGCTCGCGGATGGACGCCGCCACGTGCAGCGCCTCATCGTATGGGTTCTTCGCCGCCCAAAGCGTAATGGGCGCGTGATCGCCGTCAAATGGCCTTTGCGGCACGGCGAACAGCTGCCTTTCCACATGGCGGATGGCGGGCGGCGCAGGCAGTTCTTCCCGCACGGGCTTTTTCTCCCACAGCAGGCCTTCCGCGTCGAAATAGCGCGCCAGCCGTTTCAGCGTGTCGCGGGGCGGGGAGAACACCGCGCCGTCGGTGGCGGTTTCTTCCTCATATGTCAGCGCCAGGCGCACGGCTTTCGCGTGCCGCGACATCACGGCGATCTGCCGAAGGAACTTGTATGTGATCAGGTCAAACCCGTACACCCACACCTGCGCGCCATCCAGCAGCCCGCTTTCCGGCAGCCGCTCGGACAGCGCTTCCTGCGCGTCCTCCGCATCCAGGAACTGGCCCAGCAGCTTCTCTTCGTACCTTTCGTACAGCAGGCGGATGTCCTCCAGCTTGCCGCGCAGCGCATCGCCTTCCGGCATGGCATCGGCAAGCGCCGCGATATCTTCGGGCAGCATCCCCGCGCGCTTGAAATCGCCGATGGCGGAAGCCAGCTTCTTCGTGAACCCGCGCCGCTGCACCGCGCCGCCGTAATAGCGCATATCGCGCCTCGCGCCTTCCAGCACATCAGCCAGCACCATGGATTTGCCGGTATCGTCGATCCGGATGCGGTTGGGGCTGCCCGCCAGCTGAAACACGCGCGTCATCAGCCTTGAAGGGGACAGCACATCGATATCGAAAAAGCCCGGCAAGTTGAGGCGGTCAACCAGCTCCAGCTCCGCCTGCAGGGTGAACTGCCCCGGCACAAGCAGCAGCAGGCGCCCGCCCCCTTGGGATAGCGCCTCGCCGATCTCCTGCACCACGCGCGGCCAAAGCCGCCGGCTGCGGCCTGTGAGCACGGTCAGCACGGAAAGCTCACCTCCGCCCTTTCAACTGCTATCATTCGCCTAACCCCGTTCCATCCCACACCGGGATCATCTCCACGCCGCTTGCGCCCCTTTTCTGCACGAAGCCGTCAAACCCAAGCGCGCGCATCTGCGCCTTAACCCTGGCGTATTCGCGCGGCAAAAGCGGCCTGTCAAGCCCCAGCGCGGGCGCGCGGCCCAGCGGCGTGTATTGGCCCATCAGGCTGATGCGCACATCCCCCGGCAGCGCGTCGCGCAGCAGAGACAGCGCGCGCATGGACATGCCGGAAAGGCCCGGCAGCACCAGATGCCGCACCAGCACGCCGCGCACCAGCATGCCCTCGCCATCGTACACGGCGGGGCCGGTCTGCTCCCGCATGCGCCGTATCGCGGCAAGCGCCACCTCCGGGTAATCGGGAGCGCCCGCCAGCAGCCGCGCCGTTTCGGCATCCGCGAATTTGAAATCCGGCAGATACACGGAAACAAGCCCGTCAAGCATATCAATCGCTTCGGGCAGCAGGTATCCGCCGGTGTTCAGCACCACCGGCACGCCGGGCGGGAAACGGCGCAGCGCCTCCGCTACGGCGGGGATGAAATGATCGGCGGTGACCAGGTTGATGTTGTGCGCACCCTGATCCTCAAGGCGGCGGAACACATCGCTAAGCGCCTCCACGGATAAAACATGCCCTTGTACAGCCCTTTCCGCGCCGCCGCCAGAGATCGCCCCATTCTGGCAAAATGCGCAGCGAAGCGCACACCCCAGGAAGAACACCGTACCGCTGCCGCGCGCGCCGCTGATGCACGGCTCCTCGCCGGTATGCAGCGCCGCGCGGGCGGCCACGGGCAGCGTGCCCATACCGCACACGCCGCGCCCTTCGGTTTCCGTGCGCAGCGCGCCGCAGCGGCGCGGGCACAGCACGCAGCGGGTTTCCGTCACTGCTTTGACTGCTCCAGGTCGCGCATCGCCAGGATCGTCTTATCCATCAGCGCATCCAGCGGCCAGCCAAGCATGTCCGCGCCGCGCTGTATCGTCTCGCGTGAGCAGCCTGCGGCAAACGCCGGGGTCTTAAACTTCTTCATCAGCGATTTGACTTCCAGATCCATCGCGCTGCCGGATGGGCGCATCTTCACCGCAGCGCCGATCAGCCCGGTCAGCTCATCCACCGCGTACAGCACCTTTTCCATTGTATCCTGCGGTTCCACGTCTCCGCCCGTCATGCCGAATCCGTGGCTGACGATGGCGTTTACCAGCGCGGGGTCGGCATCCAGCGGGGCCAGCATCTCGCGCACGGCCACGCAGTGGCGTTCCGGCTGCTCTTCAAAATCCAGGTCGTGCAGCAGGCCCACAACCGCCCAGTATTCTTCGCGCGCGGGGTCAATCTGCCTGGCGTACACGCGCAGCACATGCGATACCGTCTCCGCGTGCTGCCGGTGGAAAGGCTCACGGTTGTGCTCTGCCATCAGGGCCCAAGCTTCTTCATAGGTGGGAATCCAGGCCAACGGAAATCATCTCCTCAAGTTTCGCTTCAAAAAGTCCGGGATAAATCCAGTCATATCCGGCCAAATCCTCGGGGTTTCCGATCGCACAGCGGTAAAAACCGCCCGCGGTTGCCGCGTCCAGCCCCGCCTGCGCATCTTCAAACACCACGGCTTCCGCGGGCGGCACAGAAAGCATCTTCGCCGCGGTGAGGAACACCTCCGGGTCGGGCTTGGCGCGGGTAACGATGGTGCCATCCGATACGGCATCAAACAGCGGGCCGATTCCGGTGCGATCCAGCACCAGTTGGCAATTCTTGCTGGCAGAACCTATCGCCAGGCGAATCCCTTTCGCCCGTGCAGCTTCGGCAAACGCCCGCGCGCCGGGCAGCACATCCTTTTCGGTCATGGTGCCCACCATTTCGACGTACCAGCCGTTTTTCAGATCCATGCCGCGTTCAAACTCCGCATCGGTCAGCGTCCGGCCGGATTTTTCCACCAGGATTTTCATGCACGCCACGCGGTTGACGCCCTTGAACGCCTCATTATCCCGCTCGGTAAAGTCCATGTCAAACCATTCCCTGGCAAGCCTTTTCCATGCCAGGTAATGGAAGCGCGCCGTATCCACCAGCACGCCGTCCAGGTCAAAGATCATTCCCCGGATCATTGGGCACCTCCCTTTGGTTTCTTGATTGCCGCATTGCGGCTGCGCTCCAGCACCCTATATTCGCCGTACACCTGCACCGCCAGCGGCGGGCCTTCCAGCAGCGTGGCCGTGATATCCCCATCCGCCACATCAAATGCGATGCGCCGCCCCTGGTAGCCGATGGTGAACCCGAACGAGCGGAACGCGGGCGGCACATGCGGGGAAAGCGTCAGCGTGCCGTCCTCCGTACGCAGCCCGGCAAACCCTTTGACGATCGCCATCCAGCTGCCGCACATGGATGTGATGTGCAGACCATCCTCCGTATCGTTATTCACGTTGTCAAGATCAAGGCGCGCGGTGCGGCGGTACATCTCCACCGCCTTATCCCACTGGCCGATATCCGCGGCCAGGATCGCGTGAATCGATGAGGAAAGGCTGCTCTCGTGCACAGTCAGCGGCTCATAAAACTCAAAATTGCGGCGAATGGTTTCGGTATCGTACAGATGGCGCAGGCAATACAACCCCTGGAGCGTATCCGCCTGCTTGATGTAGCACGAGCGCAGGATGCGGTCCCACGACCAGTGTTGGTTGATGGGCCGCTCCTCGGGCGGCAGCTTATCCGCCGGGATCAGCGCCTTGTCCAGGAACCCATCCTGCTGCAAAAACACGCCAAGCTTTCTGTCTTCCGGCAGGTACATCGCCTTCGCGATTTTCTCAAACCTGGCGATCTCCTGCTCGCTGGAACCTGCGCGGCATGCGGCGGTCATCCCAATTACGGTGTTCACATACTCCACAAACTGCTCCAGGCAAAACTTTGCCATGCGGTTGGTGTACCAGTTGTTGTTTACGTTGTTCTCATATTCGTTGGGCCCGGTCACGCCCAAGATCATCGCGTGGTGGCGGCCCGGGTTCCAGGTAATGCGGCCCTCCCAGTAGCGGCAGATTTCCAGCATCACCGGCAGGCCGTAGCGGCGCAACTGCTGATCATCGCCGTTGTACTGCTGCACCATGAAAATAGCATAGAAGATGGCCGCGTTTCGGTGGATCTCCTCGAATGTAATCTCCCATTCGTTGTGGCATTCTTCGCCGGTGAAGGTGACCATCGGGTACAGCGCGCCTTTCACGCCCAGCTTGTTCGCGTTCTCCTTCGCTTTTTCCAGGTGCAGATAGCGGTAGAGCAGCAGGCTCTCGGCCGCCTCTTTGGGCATCACGGACAGGATCATCGGCAGGCAAAACATCTCGGTATCCCAATAGGTCGCCCCGCCATATTTTTCGCCGGTAAACCCCTTGGGGCCGATGTTCAGGCGCGGGTCCGTGCCGTCATAGGTGGAAAACATCTGAAACAGGTTGAAGCGGATGCCCTGCTGCGCGGCGTCGTCTCCGTCTATGCGCACATCCATGTGATCCCACCGGGCGCGCCATGCGGCGGCGTGCGCCTGCCGGAGCGGGCCGTACCCTTCCGCTTTCGCGGCGGAAAGCGCTGACAGCACATGCGCGGTCAGCGCAACGCCTGTTTCGTGGTTCCGGGAGGTATCCACGGCTGTTATTTTCACGATTTCCGCTGTTTCACCGGCGGCAACCGTGTGCGCTGTTTCCGCCGAAACGCGGCCTTCACTTGCGCATACGTTTGTGTTTTCAGGCACATCCATCGCGGCGCATACGGTAAAGCGCGGCGTGCCGAACGGATTCTCGCGTGTTTGCGTAAGGATATACGCAGCATCATCCTCGCGGCGGGCATCCAGCATCTCCCAGAATGTCTCGTTGTAATTGCTGTCCTCATTGCGCACGTTCGCGTCAATAGCGGGGGTAAAGCGCACCGTCGCCGGGTAGCTGGGCGTTACCAGATAGCGGATCGCCAGCACTTCCTTGCGCACAATGGAAAGAAAGCGCTCTACCTCAATCTTGACCGTGCCGCCGGCAAGGCGCACCGTGGCCTCGCGGTGCAGCAGGCCATGCTCCATATCCAGTTCCCGCCGGTAGGAAAGCACCTCGTTTTTCCCCAGATCAATGGCCTCACCGTTCACCGTAACGCCGATTTCCAGCAGGTTCACCGCGTTGATGACCTTGCCAAAATACGCGGGGTAGCCGTTCTTCCACCACCCCACGCGCGTCTTATCCGGGAACCACACGCCGGCAAGGTATGTGCCGCGGTGGGTATCCCCGGTGTATTGCTCTTCAAAATTGCCGCGCATGCCAAAGTGCGCGTTGCCAAGCGACGTCAGCGATTCGGCCAGGCGCATATCCTCCCGGTGCAGCGTATCTTCGATCAGCATCCAGGGGTGGATGGCCATCAGCGTCTTCATGGAATCCGCTCCTTGCTTCATAATAACGTGAGTATACCACAAAAAGGCGCGGGCGGAAAGAAACCAATTGGATAAAAGAAAGACCCCTCTGCGCTAGCGTGCAGAGGGGATGCTATCCGAAACAGCGCTTTTAGCTTACCAGGTAGCCTTCCCGGCGACTGTGATGCAGTATTGATGATCCGGGTCCACATTGGATGTTCCGTGCGTTTTGCTGTTGACGAAATGGATGCAGAACTGACCGTCAAAGCTGTTATCGTAGATGCTCTGCTCACCGTGGGGCATGCCGTTCATCGATGCGGCGAATACCCGCCCGTTGCACAGGATCAGGATGGCCCGGCGGTCCCAGCTCCAAACGCCGCCATAAATCGCCTTCATCTTGGCGGTGTCATCCTTGGTCAGGGGCTCGGCGTCCATATGGTTGGCGCCGAACAGGTGCTTGGCGCGGAAAGTGCTGCCGGTTCTCACATCTTTGATGGTGAAATAGGTACCCTGAGGAATAATCGAGCTAACCTTGTCCTTAAACCAGTCCAGAATCTCAGTCTTGGTGCCGGTAGTGCCTGAACCAGAACCGGAGCCGCTGGAACTGCCGGCGTTTGCCGCGTCTTCGCCAAAGATCAGCTTGATGGTGACCTTGCCGGCAATGCCGTCGGCCGTCAGGCCCTTCGCGCGCTGAAACTTCTTAACCGATTCCACGGTGCCGTCGCCATAGATGCCGTCACACTTGCCGGCATGGTAGCCCATAATTTTCAGCGCCTGTTGCAATTTCTTAACATGATCGTTACGATCGCCCTTTTTGCTGGTCGCCGGGGCATCGCCCAGATCGGAGACCTTGGAGGGCAAATTCTCATCCGCGGCGCTGGAACCGCTGGAGGAACCGGAACCGGAAGAGCTGGTGGAAACGTATCGCTTGTCCACATATCCGTAAACGGATTCGTTAAACTTTACATAGTACCATGTACCGACGGTCTTAATGATGGTAAGCTTATCGCCGTTGGTAGCGCAACGAAGGACATTATCCTTGCTCGCATCTGGTTCACGGCGGATGTTGAGGCCCGTGGATGTCACATATCCCACAGTATCCGCACTTGCCGTCTGGATCATCGACCCCATGAGAGATACCAGTACCAACACCCACACGATACCTTTGCGAATCATTGCCTATCCTCCTATACCCAGAGCTTAGTAGGTTCAATATATTACAACTTTATGTCTATGTCAACCCTATTTCGTAAAAAAATACCTCTCTAGGTAAGATTTTGTTACAAAGCACACAAAAAAACCGCCCGCATATCACAACATGCGGACGGTTTGGTTACTTGGCACGGTTACTCGATGGTTCTAAACTCGGACAGCGGCCAGGCTACCAGACGCACTTGGCCTTTGATCTGGTCGCGCTTGAGCGGGCCCACGCTCTGGCTGTGACTGTCGTTGGAATTGGAACGGTTATCGCCCAGCACGAAGTATTCATCTTCGCCCAGCGTGATCTCGCCCATCGTGTAGTTGATCTTGTGGGTGATGTAGTCCTCATCCACCGCCTCGCCGTTGATGAACAGCGTCTGGTCGTGCATGGAGACGGTATCGCCGGGCAGGCCCACCACGCGCTTGACGAAGTTGGTGTTGCCGCGGTCCGGGTAATGGCAGATAACGACATCAAACCGCTCCGGGTCGCCGAACAGGTACTGATACTTGGTAACGATCATGTATTCGTTGTCATGCAGCGTTTCCAGCATCGAACCGCCGTCTACGCGCACCGGCTCAAAGATGAATGTGCGGATCAGCAGCGCCGCGCCCACCGCCACGACAAATACCATCACCCATTCGAATATTTCGCGTCCCACGCTTTTTTTCTTCGCTTTCTCAGGGGCTTCCGCCTGGGCGGGTTCCACCGTGTCAGTACGGCCTGGCATGTCGGTCATAGGGTTCCGTCTCCTTCCTGATTGGCGCGATTTGGAAGATTCGCGCCCGGCCTTTCAAGCAGCATACGCCTGCGCTTTACGAATGTTTCACGGTCCATCATCACAATTCGCTGGCACACCTGGCAGCGGATTTTGATATCCGCGCCGGTGCGGATGACCGTCCACTGGCGGCTGCCGCAGGGGTGGGGCTTGCGCATCTCGACAATATCCCCCAATTGAATATCCTCCATACGGGCACCTCCAAAGCACAGTATACCACCCGGAAGAAGCGGTTTCAATGGCAAACAGTTGGTGCGTGCGGTTTTTACACATTGTTTATACTTGTTTTTGCCTTTTCCATGCTTCCAGCATGCGCTCCATTGCTTCCTTAAGTGCCTGCCGCGGCAGCGCCAGGTTCCACCTGAGGAACCCCTCCCCCCCTGGGCCGAACATCGTGCCCTCATCCAGGAAGAGCAGCGCATCCCCGCGCACAAACTTCGCAAGCGCCTCATCCGTCATGCCCATCGCCCTGCAGTCCGTCCAGGCAAGGTATGTGCCCTGTACAGGCATCAGACGCATCAGCGGAAAGTTTTCTTCGAGCCAATTTTTGAAAAAATGGAAATTTTCGCGCAAATATGCAATCAACGCGTCAAGCCATGCGTCGCCGTCCGTGTATGCGGCGATCATCGCATGGTAGCCGAAAAACGCGTTGTTGCTGTATCCGTCGGCAGTCAACCGCTCGCGGAACGCGCGGCGAAGCTTTTCATTTTCGATGATCGCGTTCGCCGTCTGCAACCCCGCCAGATTGAATGTTTTGCTGGGGGATGTCAGCAGCACAATGTTTTCGCGGGTTTCAGGCGATGCCAGCGGCAGGGGGATGTGCTTGCCCTCCAGAATCAAATCGCAATGGATCTCATCGGATATCAGCACCACGCCGTTCTCCCGGCAAATTTCCGCCACTTTTTTAAGTTCCTCCGCCGTCCACACGCGGCCAACCGGGTTGTGCGGGCTGCAGAAGATCATCATCTTGACGGCGGGATCTTTCGCCTTTTCCGCCAAATCGTCAAAATCCATGCGATACATGTCATCCGCGCCAAGGCATAGCGGGCTTTCCACAACGGCGCGGCCGTTTAGTTCAGCCGCCATGCGGAAGGGGTAGTACACCGGCGATTGGATCAGCACCTTGTCGCCCGGCTCGGTGTACGCGCGCACCGCCACTGAGAGCGCGGGTACCACGCCGCCCACCGCGATGATCCATTCATTTTCGGTGGCAAAGTCATGCCGCCGCTTCATCCAGCCGCGCACGGCGTCGTAATACGGTTGGTCGGCGTCAGTGTAACCGAAATAGCCGTGCTGCGCCATTTTGGCCAGCGCTTCCATCACGCACGGCGGGGACATGAACTCCATATCCGCGATGGACATGGGGATCACGCCCAGCGCTTTTTCCTGATCGGTGCGGCGGTTCCACTTGGCGCAGCCTACGCCGTTCCGATCAGGCATGATATCAAAATCGAAAACAGCGTCAGTAGACATAGAACCCCCTGCCTGTCTTGCGGCCAAGCAGCTTTCCGCGCACCATTTTGCGCAGCAGCCCGGCGGCGCGGAATTTGGGGTCGTGCGTTTCATCGTACATGCTGTCCATGATCGCAAGGCACACATCTAGCCCAACCAGGTCGCCCAACTGCAGCGGCCCCATCGGGTGGTTCGCGCCAAGCTTCATCGCCTGGTCGATCGCTTCCGGGGTGGCCACGCCCTCTTCCACAAGGAAGCACGCCTCGTTGATCATGGGGATCAGCAGGCGGTTGACCACGAACCCGGGCGCTTCCTGCACCTCAACAGGCGTTTTGCCGATCGCTTCGCACAGCGCACGCACGGCTTCGTATGTTTCATCCGATGTACCCACGCCGCGGATGACTTCCACCAGCTTCATGACCGTGGCGGGGTTGAAGAAGTGCATGCCGATGAACCGATCCACGCGGCCGGTCGCAGTGGCAATATCGGTGATGGAAATGGATGATGTGTTGGTGGCAAAAATCGCGCCGGGGGCGCAAATCATGTCCAGCTGGGCGAAAACTTCCTTTTTTATGACAGTATTTTCGATGATTGCTTCCACCACAAGGTTGGCATCCTTCGCGGCCTGCAAGTCCGTGGTAAAATGGATGGCGGAAAGCAGCGCATCCATCGCGGCCTGCTCCAGTTTGCCCTTTTCCACGCGGCGCGCAAGGCCTTTGGTCAGGCCCGCTTTCGCCTTGTCAATGATCTGCTCATTGATGTCTCGCACGGTCACTTGCTTCCCCGCGGCGGCGAATACCTGCGCAATGTCAAGCCCCATCGTACCCGCGCCCACTACAAAAATGTTCTGCATATGCCAATCCTTTCGTTTGCGGCGCGCATTCGAAGATAACGCGCCATAGAAAAATTCCTGCCTTTACTTGCCCGTAAAAGGCGCCGCTTTTCTTTTCTCCACGAAGGCCGCCATCGCCTCTTTTTGGTCTGTTGTATCGAAGCAGGCGGCAAACAGCGCGGTTTCTTCTTCTATTCCTTTATCCAAAGGAAGCGCAATTCCCTTGTGCATGGCGCGTTTCGCCGCGCGCACGGCCGCCGGCGCGCCCTTCGCGATGGATTCCGCCAGCTTCATCGCCTCTTCTAAAAGCGATTCCGGCGGGTACACGGCGCTTACCAGCCCCATCGAAAGCGCCGCCTGCGCATCCACCATGCGGGCGGTCAGGATCATCTCCATCGCACGGCTCATGCCCACCGCGCGGGGCAGCCGCTGCGTGCCGCCAAAGCCGGGCGTGATGCCAAGGCCCACCTCGGGCTGGGCAAACTTCGCCTTTTCGGATGCAATGCGGATATCGCAGGCAAGCGCCAGCTCGCACCCGCCGCCCAGCGCAAAGCCGTTCACGGCGGCAATCACGGGCTGCGGCAGCGCTTCCAGCCGGGCGAAGATATCCGTGCCAAGCCTTCCGTACGCGGCGGCTTCTTCCGATGCCATGCCGGCCATTTCCGACACATCCGCCCCGGCGACGAACGCCTTGCCCTCGCCCGTCAGCACCACGGCGCGGATTTCGTCATCCGCGCCAATGGCCGCTACCGCTTCATCCAGCGCGCCAAGCAGCGCGCCGTTCAGCGCGTTAAGCGCTTCGGGGCGGCGCAGGGTCACCAGCGCCACATGCCCTTGCTTTTCAATGGATACCAGCGCCATGCCCTACGCCCCCTCCCTTTGGTCGGCCAGCGTTTTGGCGGCGAATGTCGCCACATCGTCCGCGTACTTGCCGGGGCCGAAACCCGCGTCGTACCCAAGCTCCTTGGCCAGTTCGTGCGTGATCCTGGCACCGCCGCAGATCGTCAGGAACCGGCTGCGCACGCCTTCGGCCTCCAGCAGTTCGATCAGTTCCGTCAGGTTCTGTATGTGGATGTCCTTCTGCGTCACCGTCTGGGATACCAACAGCACATCCGCGTTCAGCTCGATCGCTTTCTGCACGAACACCTCGTTGGGCACCTGCGCGCCCAGGTTGTGCGCGTCAATCATGTTGTAGCGCTCCAGGCCGTAATGACCCGCGAAACCCTTGCGGTTCATGATGGCATCGATGCCCACGGTGTGCGCATCGGTGCCCGTGCACGCGCCGACCACCACGAGCTTTCGCCCGAAGTGTTCCTCGATGAACCGGTCGCATTCGTCCATATCCATAACGACCTGCTCCACCGACTGCACGCGGATGGCGGTGTAATCCACCGTGTGCGCGCAGGAGCCGTATACCACATAAAACGTGAAACCCTCGTCCAGCGGCTTTGCGCAGGCGACGTTCGGCTCTACAAGGCCCATCTTCTTGGCAAGCTCGCGCGCGGCTTCCACGCCGCGGTCATCGTTCGCCACGGGCAGCGTGAAGCTGACCTGCACCTTGCCGTCGTTCATCGTATCGCCGTACGCCTTCACCCGCGTCAAATCCAGGTGCGCGTCATAGTCGCGCTTGGTCGTGCTGTACAGGCCGCCGCTCATGCTTTTTCGCCTCCTTGAAACAGCGTCAGGAACGGGTTGACATACGCCCCGCTCTTTTGCACCACGCCGGATAGGCCCTTGCCCGCGTCGCGGCCGCGCCTGATGCCCGCGAAAATGCCCTTTTCCAGCGTCGCAAACAGGCCAAGCGACTCAATTTCCGTCAGCAGGTCGGTCGCCTTTTCCAGCACTTCCGCCGCGCGCTGCTTGATAATCCCATCTTCCTTGAACTCGATTTCGTCGCCCA
>JAVBPC010000010.1:0-71382 GCA_031549905.1 Eubacteriales bacterium | reverse complement strand
CGGGCGCGCCATCCACCATTTGATAGCCGCGCACGCTGCCAATCCGGGTCACACCCGCAATCACGCCGGTGCCGTTGGCGTTGCGCAGCCCGCGCTTGATGTTTTCGTTGTCAAACTCCTCCGGCGGGATCTGATACTGCCTTTGGATATCCCCGCAAAGTTTTTTGACGTACCCCATCAATACTTCGTCAACCGCGTGCTGCATGTTTATGCCCCCTCTTGTGTTGGTGTGATTGGTTCCGTATTATAGCGCGGCTTTTCCAAAATTGCAAGAACATATTTTTCTTCTTGCACTTTACGCGTCGTAATGATGACTATGCGCGCCAATTTGGGAATTTGCAATACGCTTTCATGCATCACGCTTGCCTTTCTTTCCCTGCTATGTTACAATGGTGCTCCCAAGGAGGGTTGCATATATGATCACTGTATCGCCGCAAGGCGCATACCTTTCAAACGGCATCCTTATTTCAGAGGAAGAAGCCGCGCAAAAGGCGCTGCCAAACCCATCTGATGCACGGGTGGGTACGCTGGCCGCGTCAATCCTCCGCGCGCATAGCAAAGGTGACGAAGGCGCACTGCGCATCACGTTTGATGCGCTCATCAGCCATGACATCACCTATGTCGGCATTGTGCAAACGGCCAGGGCCAGCGGCCTGACGGAGTTCCCCGTGCCGTATGCGCTGACCAACTGCCACAACAGCCTGTGCGCGGTCGGCGGCACCATCAATGAGGATGACCACCTCTTTGGCCTTTCCGCTGCAAAAAAATACGGCGGCATCTATGTCCCCGCAAACCTTGCGGTTATCCACCAGTATGCCAGGGAACAGCTTGCGGGCTGCGGGCGGATGATCCTGGGCAGCGACAGCCACACGCGCTATGGCCCGCTGGGCACGATGGGCGTTGGAGAGGGCGGCCCGGAAATTGTCAAGCAGCTGCTTTCGGCTACCTATGATATTGCCCCGCCTGAGGTTGTGCTTGTCTATCTAGAAAACGCCCCGCGCCCCGGCGTCGGCCCGCACGATGTGGCGCTTGCACTGTGTGCGGCAGTTTACAGGAATGGATTTGTCAAGAATAAAGTGCTGGAATTCGCGGGCCCCGGCGTGGCGGGTCTATCGATGGATTTCCGCCTTGGCATCGATGTGATGACAACGGAGACGGCGTGCCTGTCCTCCATTTGGGTCACAGATGAGGTTACGGAGGCGTACCTTCGCCGCCATGGCCGCGCAAAGGAATACCAGCCGCTATCCCCCGCGCCCATAGCGTATTACGACGCGGTGATCAAGATCGACCTTGCGCGGGTGGAGCCGATGATCGCGCTGCCGTTCCATCCGTCCAACGCATATCCGATCCGCACGCTGCTTGAAAACCCCGATATCCTTGCCGAATGCGACCGCGAGGCGGAAAAGCTGTTCGGGAAGCCGCTGATCTCCCTGAAGAGCAAGGCGACCCCCCAAGGCATATTCGTGGATCAGGGCGTCATCGCGGGCTGCGCAGGCGGCCTGTACGACAACATCGCAGAGGCCGCCGAGATCATGCGGGGCGGCGACATGGGCGCGGGCGCGTTTTCGCTCAGCGTATACCCGCCCAGCGTGCCGGTGCAGCTGTCGCTGCAAAAAGCCGGCGTGCTGAACACGCTGCTGGAGCAGGGTGCGCTGATAAAGCCATGCTTCTGCGGGCCGTGCTTTGGCGCGGGCGATGTGCCCGCCACGGGCGCGCTGTCCATCCGCCATACCACGCGCAACTTTTTAAACCGCGAGGGCTCCAAGCCGGGCGAGGGCCAGCTGGCGGCAGTTGCCTTGATGGATGCCCGGTCCATCGCCGCTACCGCGAGGAACGGCGGCCGCCTCACCCCGGCGACGGACATCGAATATGACCGCCCTGCCCCCGAAGGAATCCCCTTTGAGGGCGGCGCTTACAAGACCCGCGTATACAACGGCTTTGGACATCCCACGCCGGATGAGCAGCTCCGCTACGGCCCCGGCATTGCCGATTGGCCGCCGATCCCCGCGCTTGGCGAAAACCTGCTGATGCGGCTGGCCAGCGTGATCCACGATGAGGTCACCACCACCGATGAGTTGATTCCGTCCGGCGAAACATCCAGCTACCGCTCTAACCCCATGCGCCTTGCGTCGTTTGCGCTATCCCGCCGCGATCCCGCATATGTGAACCGCGCCAAGGCCGCGCAGGCGCTTGAGGATGCCCGCGCTGCGGGCGAAGCGCCACAAGAGATTGCGGAAGCGCTTTCGCTTGTGGGCGATGCTGCCGCACTGCTGCCCGTGACTCAGATTGGCTCCGCGATCTACGCCACGCGCCCTGGAGATGGCTCTGCGCGCGAACAGGCGGCATCATGCCAGCGCGTGCTGGGCGGCGTGGCGAACCTGTGCCGCCAATACGCTACTAAGCGCTACCGTTCCAACTGCATCAACTGGGGGCTTATCCCGTTTACACTGGATGACGCCACCCCCTTCCCCTACGCGCCGGATGACTTCATCTTCATTCCGGGCATCCGCAAGGCCGTGCAGGACGGCGCGGAGACGATCCCCGCCAAGGTGATTGCAGGCGGCAAGGCGACAGATATCACCCTGTACCTGAAAGGCCTGGATGCCCGCTCCCGCGAGATCCTGCTAAACGGCTGCCTGATGAACGATTACGCCGCGCAAAGCGGAAAGGGGAAAGACTGATGCGCCTGATCCCGATGCAAAACCCCATTGCCGAGCTGGACGGAGACGAAATGACCCGTATCCTGTGGCGGCAGATCAAAAAAACGCTGCTGGAGCCATTTGTTGCGCTGAACACAGAATACTACGATTTAGGCCTTGAAAACCGCGATGCGACGGATGACCGTGTCACCGTGGAAGCGGCCCACGCGATCCGAAGGCTTGGCGTAGGCGTCAAGTGCGCCACAATCACCCCTAACGACCAGCGGATGGATGAATACCATCTGAAATCGATGTGGAAAAGCCCGAACGCGACGCTGCGCGCGATTCTGGATGGCACGGTGTTCCGCGCGCCGATTGTGGCCCAAAACATCAAGCCCGTGGTGCGCAGCTGGAAGAAGCCGATCACCATCGCCAGGCATGCGTACGGCGATATATACAAGGCTGTGGAGTACCAGGTGCCCGGCCCCGGCAAGGCGGAGCTTGTGTTTACCGGCGACGACGGCACGGCTTACCGCGACACTGTCTTTACCTTTGCGGGGCCCGGCATCCTGCAGGCGATGCACAATACGCTTTCTTCCATCGAATCGTTTGCGCACGCATGCTTCCGCTACGCGCTGGCTGTCCGGCAGGACCTGTGGTTTGCTGCGAAAGATACGATTTCCAAGCAGTATGACATGACGTTCAAGCAGACATTCCAGCGCTTATACGAACAGGAATACCGTGCGCAGTTTGCGGCGCGCGGCATTGAATACAGCTATACTTTGATCGACGACGCCGTGGCGCGCATCATCCGCTCGGAAGGCGGCATGGTATGGGCATGCAAGAACTATGACGGCGATGTGATGAGCGACTTGGTATCCACGGCGTTCGGTTCGCTTGCGATGATGACCAGCGTGCTTGTCAGCCCGGACGGCTGCTTCGAGTATGAGGCGGCGCACGGCACGGTCACGCGCCATTATTACCGCCACCTA
This sequence comes from Eubacteriales bacterium, assembly GCA_031549905.1. Classification (GTDB taxonomy): domain Bacteria; phylum Bacillota; class Clostridia; order Christensenellales; family Aristaeellaceae; genus Avichristensenella. The sequence goes on along the minus strand of JAVBPC010000010.1, from coordinate 67,751 downwards.
AAGGGCGAGGAGACATCCACCAACCCCATGGCGACGCTGTTTGCCTGGAGCGGCGCGCTGAAAAAGCGCGGCGAGCTGGACGGGCAAGCGGATCTGGTCACATTCGCGAATGCGCTGGAGAAGGCGGCGCTTAATACGGTGGAGGCGGGCATCGTCACGCGCGATCTGGCGGGCCTTGTCGAGGGGATGACGCCGACAGCGGTCACCTCGCAGGGGTTCCTGGATGCCGTTGCAAGCAGGCTGGGCGCGCGCTAGATGCAAACCGAAAACAGCAAAAGGCGCAGGGTATTCTCCCCGCGCCTTTGCTTTCAAGATGATGCCATCTATGCGAAGGCTTTTCCCTTTTCGGCAATCACACCAATTTGCCTGTCGTCCGCCTCCGTGCATTTCCCTTCCAGGTTGCCGTACATACCCGCAATGGTGAAACCCGATTCCGCTATCTCCGCGCCAATCCGCTCCTGTGTGAACAGGGTCTGATGCGTGTAGTATACGATAATTTCGGTGTCACAAACGGCATACGCGTCGCAGTAGGCGTGTTCTTCGGGATACAGGTGCCGCTTGTGCAGCACGGCATGCGGGTGAGGGCGCCAGAAGCCGCGCTCTTCGCGGCTCCACGTTCCTTGCCCGTGAAGGCTTTCCCAAATGGATGCATTGGTCACATCCAGCGCAAAAAGGCCGCCGGGCTTGAGTACGCGATGGATATTTTGCAGCAACCGCTTGCGGTCAGCAGGACCTAACACGCCGTAATCCTCAGAAACCATGATGGCAGCGTCAAAATCACCCGCCAGAAGAGGATCGCGGTAATCCTGAATGTGGTATTCGATGGGCAGCCCGGCCAGCCGCGCCTGTTCCCGGGCGTATTCGATGGTATTTTGAGAGAAGTCCAGACCGACAGTCTCCGCACCCCTTTGGGCAAACCATTCGGCATACAGCCCGGGGCCGCAGCCCAGGTCAAGCAGCCTTTTGCCGGAAGAAAGACGCAGCGCATCCCACAGAAATGCGCAGATACGCTCACGCCGGCCGGGCGCGTAGCTGGCGGCATCGTTCGCCGCGTTCAGGTGCGCTTTCAGCATCTCAGTGGCGATGTGTTCATCCGTCCAGATTGACGGGCTGGGCTCATAAGGGTCAGGCCGCCGAAGCGCTTCGTACAGTGTTATTGCCCTATTCTTTTCCATTTGCAGGAACCCTCCTCATCGCGCCGAATAATATCACCACTCGTGAAAGAAGGGTGTTCCATGACAAAGAAAACTGCCGCCGCGGGCAAAACAACCATATGGCAGGCCGCGAAGTTTACCCTGTTTTCCGCATCGGCGGGCATCATCCAAATCGGCAGCTTCACCTTGTTCAACGAAGCGTTTCATTTCACCTACTGGCTGGGTTACGGCCTTGCGCTGGTGCTCAGCGTGCTGTGGAATTTCACATTCAACCGCCGCTATACCTTCCGCAGCGACATGAACGTGCCAAAGGCCATGGCGCTTGTGTTTCTATTTTATTTGGTGTTCACGCCGCTGTCAACCTGGGCGGGAAACGTCCTTACGGCGGATGGCGCAAACGAGTACTTCGTGCTGGCAGGCACCATGCTGGTCAACTTCGTCACGGAATTCCTATACCAGCGGTTTGTGGTATACCGCCGCAGCATTGATACAAACACCATCGCCAAGCGTACCGAAGAAAAGCGCGCGTGAAATCGGTTGCCACCCATTTTGTTGGCACGTTATGCCTTAGGGCAGGCGTTAGGATGCCACCTCCAGACCCTGCTACTCATAAATGTAACGAATCTCCGTCAGGTTTGGATTGGCCTTGCGCACGCTTTCGGGGGTGATCCGCGCGGCAGAATCGGCATCGATGTACACAGAGAAGTTGGCGTGCATTTTCAGCAGCGTTGCGGGGATAGCGTTGGTTACCGTTTCGCTCAGCAGCGTGGCGCGCATCGCCTCAGCCTTTACCGGGTAAGGAACGCAGGAAATGATGGTTTTGCACTGCATGATCTGATGGCAGGTCATAGTAATCGCCAGTTTGGGCACGTCATCTACCGTAGGGAACCATCCCTCGCCCACCTGCTGTCTTTTGCAGGTTTCATTCAGCGCCACGATGATATAGGCTTCCTTGCTGTTAAAGTCGGCAGGCGGGTCGTTGAACGCGATGTGGGCGTTTTCGCCGATGCCGATCAGGCCGACATCCACCGGCGCACTTCGGATTTCCTCCGTCAGTTTTGCGATCCCTTTCTCGGTGCCATCCACAAAATGCACGGCTTTTAAGTTGACCTTGCTGGTAAAGCGCTCGGTCAGGTACTTGCGAAAGCTGGCCTTGTGGGCGATATCCATGCCGAGGTATTCATCCAGGTGAAACATTTCAACCTTGGAAAAGTCGATGCCGCATTTCAGCAGCGCGCCGATGGTATCAAACTGCGACGCGCCCGTGGACAGCACGATGCGTGCGGATCCTCTTTCCGCGATGGCGGCGTTGATCAGCTGCGCGGCTTCGATGGCGGCGTGCTTGCCAAGAATGCCTGGGTTCGGTGTGATGGTGATTTTCACTCAGGTTCACTCCTTCTGCATTTTTTCAGACATATCAATCAGGTCGGCAATGTATACGGGATTGCCGCTTAGAATGCTCTGATTAGCCGCCGCGCCGATCAGTATGGAAAGGGCCCCCTCGCGCGAACCGGCGGCCTGGTTCAGCGGGTCGTCAGGCTTTTCGCGCAGCAGCCATTCCAGCATCACAGTATCGCTGCCGCCGTGGCTTCCATCGGCGACGGGTACATAGTGCACGCTCTTCCTCCCGTCCGGCGTGTACACTGTGATATGCCGCAGACGTTCGCCCATGTCCGGGCCGGAGGATACCTCCTGCGCTTCCAAGCGGCCCTTTGTACCGTTGATGGCAACGCGCCAGCCCTCGTACGGCATAAACGCGTTCAGGGAATAGGTCATCAGCACATTGTTGGTGTAACGCACGGAAAGGGACATGTTGTCATAGATATCGGTGGGCGCGAAGAGGCATTGGTCGCGGATGTAGCCATCCAGCACTTCGGGCTCGAAATACATCTTGGTCATGAACGCATCGCTGAACCGCCCGGTCTGCACATCGCAGCCCTTCATCGCGAATTCGCAGGTTTTAAAGTGCTCGCAGCCCCTGCAGCGCACGGAGCGTTCTTCCCGCTTAGGCCCGTAGAAGGAAAGTTCGCCGTTGGCGTACACCTTGACGGGGTCCTCTTCAATCCACCAGTTGACCAGGTCAAAATGATGCGTCGCCTTGGTCACCAGCAGTCCGCCGCCGTTTTTCTGAAACTTGTGCCACCTGCGGAAGTACTCCGCGCCATGATCCTGATCCAGCAGCCATTCAAAGTCCACGCTGAGCGGACGCCCAATCGCGCCCGAGCGGATCAGCTCCTTCACGCGCTTGTTGTACGGCACAAACCGGCAATTGAAGGTAACGGTAATCTTGCGGTTGTTGCGCTTTTCGGCATCTAAAATGACCTGCGCTTTTTCACCGTCGATGGTCATCGGCTTTTCGCAGATGACATCGCAGCCCAGGTCCAGCGCGCGCGCTGCGTACTCGTGGTGCGAACTGTCCATCGTGGCCACGATAACGGTATCCGGGTGGGTTTCGCGCACCGCCAGGTCAAAATCCGTATACACCGGCACGGTGGAGGTCTTGTCCACGCTGTCGCGCACATAGGTGGCGCGCATGGGGTTGATGTCAAAGATGCCGGCCAGCTGTGCCACATCGGCAAAATCTGCTGTAATGTTTTGCGCGTAGGTCAAAAAACCGCGGCTGCTGGCCCCGCAGACCAAGTATCTTTTCATGTTCGCCCTCTTTTCTGCTTTGCGCGCGTTGGGAAAAGCCGCCTTACCGCCTCCACGCTTCGATATGTTCGCGCACAAAGGCGTCATCGTTCAGGTGCGGATACTGTCGGTATACCCTGTCAATTTCCTCCGTCTGGCCCGGGGAAAGCGTTTCATCGGGGTCAAGGCACCAGATGCCGTCCATCAGCCCTTGGCGCCGAAGCACCTCATGCACGCCGGGGATGCAGCCGGCAAACCCGTTGCGCGCATCAAAAAAGGCTTGGTTGCAATCGGTCACCTGCGCGGCCAGTGTCAGCAGCTCCGCGGGGATTTGGGATTGACCGCGGGCCTTTTCGATCGTAGAAAACAGCATTACCGCGCTGTGCGTCCATACCGCCCAGTGCCCCAGCAACCCGCCCACAAAGCGCTTGGATATCGTCTTCCCTTCGTGCTGAAAGGAATACTCGCTCAGCAGATCCGTGACGATTGTGTTGTCATTGCCCGTGTACAGCGCCACCTGATCGGCGCGCGCTGAGCACGCGATGCCGCGCACCAGGTCAACGGTGCTGTACGGATCAAAGGACGCGCATTTCACCGCCACGACATTTGGAACTTCCGCAAGCGCCTTCCAGTACGCGAAGGAAAGAAAACGGCCCCCGACGGCTTTTTGCAGATAGAACCCGATCACCGGCATGATGCCGGCGACCGCGCGCGTGCGCTCCAGCAGCGCTTCCTCGCCGAGAGAAGCTAGCCCGCTGGGGCTAAGCAGCACCGCGTCATACCCCAGGCGCCCCGCAAGCTCCGCTTCGCGCACCGCCTGTTCGGAGGGTCCGCACGCGCCCGCGATGCGCACCACCGCGCGCCCGGTGCGGCGCTCGTACGCGTCTATTTCCTCGGCGGTAACGGAAAGTACCGGCTCCAGCAGGTTGTGTATTGCATCCCGGATGGCAAACTGGGTGGTATGCACGCCCACCGCGATGCCACCCACGCCCGCATCCAGGTAATAGCGGAGCAGTACCCGCTGACCGGCCTCATCAAAGCTTCTATCCGCTTTGAGAACGAGTGGAATGGCCGGAATCACCGTGCCCTGCCCAAGAAGCCGTAACGCAGCCGCATGTCTGCACATATCAGAACGTGCCCTCCTTCTCCTCAAAGTGGGTAGGCTTGTTCAGTGCGCGGCCGCCGGACAAGATCCATTCCGCCTGCCAGCGCATCAGCGTATCCAAGGAAACGCTCGGGTACCCGATCAGCGCGCACATTTTCTGGGCATTCACAACCTGCGCCCGCACATCCTCCTCGCCGGAAAAGGTCACCGGTTTGCCAAGCAGAGTGGCCAGTTTTGTGGCGGCCGCGCGCACCGATACCATCTCCGGGCCGGTAACGTTCAGGCGGAACACTTCGGGCGACGCGTACAGCAGCAAGCGCAGCGCGGCTTCGCACGCGTCACCCTGCCAAATGCAGTTGAACACGGGCATGTTCAAGGGAACCGGAACATCCCGCATGATGAACGAACAAAGATCATGCAGCACGCCGTAGCGCAAATCAATGGCATAGTTGAGGCGGTACAGGGCAATGGAGGTGCCGTATGCCTGCGCCGCATATTCGAACGCACGCTCCCTGGCAAGGCAGGACATCGCATACTCACCGGTAGGAGAAGGGGCGGTTTCCTCCGTGGCGCCTCCAGAGTGCAGCGCCACCTGCGGATAAACATTGCCTGTGGAAAAAACCACTATGCGCGACGTACGGAAGCGCCGCGCAACCAGCGCAGGCAGCGTTGCATTCATGGCCCAGGTCAGCGCCTCCTGGCCTTGCGTACCGAACTTGCGTCCGGCCATGTAGACCACGTTGGGCGCGTCAGGCAGGGTTTCCAGCGCGCCATCCGCCATCAGATCGGCTGAAATCAGTTCGACGCCCGCGCTTTGCAGTTCTGTTACGGCAATCGGATCACTGAACCGCGACACGGCAATGACCTTCGCTTCGTTGCCCGCCAGGCGAAGGGCCTTCTGCGCCAGCACGCACAGCGTCGGGCCCATTTTGCCGCCCGCGCCCAGCACCAGAATATCGCCGCTCACCTTTTTCATATCTTCCACCAAACGCGGGGAAGGCGTGGTTAGTCTCTCGCCAAGCAGTTCCTCATTCCACTGCAAGAAGCTCACCCCTCTCACCTATTCAAGCCTATGTTTACTTGGGAAGCCACTGGGCGTTATAGTCCATCAGGTCTTTCACGACGGCGCGCACCTTCGTGAAATCCTGCACCAGCGGATCGATCGCCAGCGCGGCAGTTAGCTTGTCCGCATCCCATTCAACCGCGGCCTCCATGAACATTTCTTCCCGAAGCGCCGTGGGGCGCACAATCGCTTCCACCGCCTTGGGCATGGGGCTGGCGATGGCAGGATGGACGCCCGTGGCATCTACGGTGACGAATGTCTCCACCACCGTATCCGGCGCAAGCTCACGCACCTGGCCAAGGTTCCTGTAGTTGACAACATCGTACATCTTGCGCCCGCCGCGTAGTGCCTCAATGGCCCGATGCAGTATCTCCTGCCCTTCGCGGAATGGGGGCATATTGCCTGTCGTCAGCGGAATGACGATATCATTGCGCAACCGCTCCACGGATGCCTGACGGTCCGCAAGGCGATCGTAATGCATACCAAACCTGTCACGGTTTTCCTTCGTGCCCGTAGTCTGATAGTAAAACTCTGCGCAGTGCTCATCGCTTAAGCCCGGCATGCAGCCCAGCATATCCCACAGGATGAAGCGGATGCGCTGATTCTCCCGCCCCGCAAAGGGATCATCGTAAGTGATGTTGCTCTTACCGGCCCATGCGGCCTCGATCATGCCCTTGTCGCGCATGATTTGAAGGGCATCCTGCCCCTTGTAGCGAACATCGGTCAGGAAGGAGCAATGATCCACGCCGGTGACAGAAAAGCTGACATCATCAAAGCTTTCCGCGCCAAAGTACGGCAGCAATATTTCCAGATGGTTCAGTATCCCATGGCAAAAGCCCATCGCGTGAATGTTTTCATACCGCTCAACGCAGCGTGTAAGCGCTGTCAGGGGGTTGGTGACGTTCAGCAGCATTGCGCCCGGGCACAGTTTTTTCATCTTGCGGGCATAGCGAAGGAACTCCGGCACATGGCGCAAGGTGCGGCTGGCACCGGCGATCCCGGATTCGCTTCCCTTCACGTTATAAAAGCCATGGCGGCGCGCAATGCGGTGATCCTCAAGCTCAGCCTCCAACCCGCCGTGAGAAATGGCGATGACAACATAATCGGCGCCTTCCAGCGCGGCGTCTTCTGTCAGCGTCTTGGTCAGGGTGATCGCCTTTTCAGGGCACCGGTCGTTATACCACGCGCAAAAGGCATACATGTCGCTCAGCGCCTTTTCATTAATATCATAAAGGCACAGCTCGGTTTCTTTATCATAGAACGGATTGGCAAGGAAAGTGGAATACAGTCCGAATGCCCAGGAGTAGGAACCTCCGCCGATGAATGCGATTTTCAGTTTCATTTTTGCGCCTCCCTGACAATGTGGCGTTTCCATTTACCTGTTATTATATTGTTCGGCTGTGACAAGGACAATGGCGCGGTCGGCAGAAATTTTAAAGAAAACCCCGCCAAAGTAAGGCTTTCTTGTTTTTTGATGGATAAGCCTAAAAATGTATGGTACAATTGATGCGATTACAACCATAACTACCAGCACAAAAGAAGAACAGGCGGAAGCTAAACTGTCCGCTTTAGTGACCGGAGGAGACCGCACAGAGGAGATCCGCACATGAAAGCTTTGATTGTCGATGATGACGTTTTCGTTAGAAAATGCATCAACACGATGATACCGTGGGCCCAACTGGGGTTTGATCCGCCGTTTGAGGCGGATAACGGCGCCGCCGCGTTTGAAATTGCGATGCGGGAAAAGCCCGATATCGTGATTTCGGATGTCAAGATGCCTATCCTCAACGGGCTGGAGTTTTCGCAGAAACTGCGCAGCACGATGGTGGATACCTATATCATTATCCTAAGTGAGTTCAGCGATTTTGAGTTTGCGCAAAAAGCCATCAACTATGGGGTGCAGGATTACCTGCTGAAACCGCTGACAAAAGAACTGATCATGCAGCTGACGGAGAAAATCCGGCAAATCGTGACCGGGTACGAAAAGAAGCGATACTACAACACACTGATGACAGACCGCACGCACATGCAGGCGGTGATGAGCGATCTGCTGGATCAAACCGATAGTGATGCATACAAGGTCTTCTTTGATACCATCGCCAGAAACCAAATCCATATCGACGACATCAAGCGCTTCTGCCTGCTGGTGATCAATGTGCTGTTTGAGCAGATGTCCCAAAGGGCATTCCGCAAAGGCGAGCTGTCGGAGCTGCGGCGCGCCTCTTTGGCGCAGTATGATGGGCTGAAAAATGTGGATAACATCCTCGCCTTTACGGAGACGCTGTACCGCCGGTGCATTGATATGCTAGGCAAGCATGTCAAGCCCGCGGAGTCCTATATCCAGCTAATCCTTAACTATATCGGAAAAAACTACGCAGACCCGGACCTTTCGGTTACGAAAATTGCCGACTATCTGCACCTGTCCGCCGTGTATGTCGGTGCGCTGTTCAAGCAGCATCAGGGCGTCAGCATGCTTTCCCATATGCATAAGGTTCGCATCTGCGCGGCGGTTGAACTTCTGAAAAACCTGTCGCTAAGCATAACGGAAATCAGCACGCAAACCGGATATATCACACCGGACTATTTTACAAAGATGTTCAAGAAAGCAACGGGCATGGCGCCTTCGGAGTACCGGAATATGCTTTTTTTGTACGGCGCGCAGGGGCAAACGGAAATAGCGATCCGTGATTTATAAAGGGCGCGGCCCACGGAGGCATCGAAATGCAGGCAAAAAAGAACATCCGCAGGCGCACATTTCTGTACATCACCGCCGCGATCATCGCAGTAACGCTGGTCGCCTGTTCTTTTGTATATATCTATTTCAGCCGGACGCTTCAGGAAAGAATTGAAATTGACCAGAAGTATATGACGGAACAGACCGCGCAGCGCCTGGATACGATCCTGGCCGATATGAAAAGGACTGCGTATTTCCTTTGCTGCGACAAGTCCGTCTCATCCATCCTCACCGGTGGGACCGTGGCCGATTTGCAGTTTTCGCAGCGGGATGCGCTGATCAAAACCTTCTATATGTATACCGGCGCACCCACCACGTCGTTATCCTATGGAACACATACCGTGCTGCTGGTTGATCCCCAGTTTCCCATTTCGCAGCGGCTGGGCGTCCATTCCTTTTCCATCTCCGCCGTCGATAATCAGTATATTTTCAACGCCGCGGATGCGCAGCATGAGGAATGGTACCAAAAAACGGCGGAGCTAAACAGCCTCTTATATTGCTTTATCGACCCCGAAAACGCCAGTTCTGTCTTTTTTTCCAACTTGCAGAAAAACATCTACATCACCAACCCCAAATACAACCAAATCGTAGGCGTTACACTGCACAAGGTGCCCCAGGCGCGGCTGCAAAAAATTTTGCAGGGCGCAAAGGTGACGGACCGCACCGTCGCGCTGTTCCTCTACCAGGATACCGTGCTTTCCAGCAATGACCCGGCGATGTTTCCCGTAGGGACCACCTTGTCAGGGGAATACCAAAAGCTTAGCTCCTTGCGCGAATCACAGGAACGCGTATCAATGAAACTGAACCAGGTTTCCTATGGCGTGACCAGCGTTTCACTGTATGACGACTGGAAGGTCATCGTCATGGTTCCCGGCAGTGATATGTGGCAGCATGTGGGCGGGCTGATTCCGCTTGTGGCGCTGTTTCTTGCCGTTACGTTGCTTGTCGGCCTGTTCATTTCCGGGCTGTTTTCAAGGCGGCTGACCAGGCCGATCCTGAAGCTATCTGAAACCATGTCACGGGTTGAAGGCGGGCAATCCCTGGCCCCCATCAAGCCGGAAAGGGATACGCACGATGAAATCACCCTGCTGTACGACAGCTATAACCGCATGTCAAACCGTATCCACACCTTGACACTGCAGGCGGATGACGAGAGAGAGCAGAAGCGCGCGGCGGAACTGCGTGCGCTGCAGGCGCAGATCAATCCGCATTTTATTTACAACACGCTGGATTCCGTAAACTGCATTGCGCTTCTTTCGGGACAGGATGACATCTCCACCATGGTAACCGCGCTGATCGATATCCTCAAATACAGCATCCAGTTTTCAAGAACATTGGTGACATTGAAGGAGGAGCTGGCTTACCTGGACCGGTATATCCAGATTCAGCATTTGCGCTACATGGACCGATTTACGTTTATCAACGATATTCCGGAGGCGTATGGCGATGTGCAGATTCCGCAGATCACCCTGCAGCCGCTTGTGGAAAACGCGCTGCTGCATGCCTTCCGGGATAACGCCAAGCTGGAGATCCGCACCTTTGCGCATCGTGAGGGGGATCTGCTGATGGTGCACGTCATGGATAACGGATCCAACGTGGATGCAAAACAGATCAATGACATCCTGCGGGACGGAGAAAGCAGCGAGAGATACGGCATCGGCATCCGCAATGTCGACAAGCGCATCCATCTCAATATGGGCGATGCGTACGGGCTGCATTACGAATCCATAGCGACAGGCGGGCTGGATGCGGTGATCACGATTCCGTACGGATTGCGGGAATAAAGCGAACGCCGCGCAGATGGCGGGCATACGGGCGGATAGCTTTCCGCCGGCATGCTTGCTATCTCGCGATATGCTAACAGCGGGACAAACTAACCGAATCATCCATAATTTCTACTGGTTTATTGGTTATTAATGATTGCGCCACTTTAAAAGGGCGCATATCATGGAATCACTAGTAACCGGGCCGGGTATGAAAGGCTTTGATGTGAATGTCGATCTCGCTGATGCAGCGCAAAAAGAAACCCATCCCAGGGCGCATTGCGCTTCATATGAAACGCTACTGGCGGCTTCATGTGATGGCGCTGCCAGGGCTGCTTTACCTGCTGGTTTTCTGCTACGCGCCGATGTTCGGCGTGGTGATGGCATTTCAGAATTTCAACGTGCGGAAAGGTTTTTTTTGCAGTCCGTTTATTCGGTTCAAAAACTTTGAGTTCCTTTTTGCTACAACCGATGCATGGACGATTACGCGCAACACCGTCTGCTACAATGTCGTGTTCATCATTCTAAACGTTGTGCTGTCGATGTCTCTGGCCATCCTGCTCAACGAACTGTATTCCAAACGCCTTGCCAAAACGCTGCAAACCATGTTTATGATGCCGCACTTTCTGTCCATGGCGGTGGCGTCAATCGTCGTGTATGCTTTTCTGAGCCAGCGCGACGGTTATCTCAGCCGCATCATGGTTTCCCTCGGTTATCCGACCAGAAACTGGTATACCTACCGGCCATTATGGCCATGGCTGCTGGTGCTGGTAAACGCGTGGAAGGGCGTGGGTTATTCAGCGGTCGTATACCTGGCGTCTATTTCCGGCATTTCCGATGAGTATTACGAGGCGGCCGTGCTGGATGGCGCAACAAAATTGCAGCAGGCCCGCTATATCACAATCCCCCACCTGCGGCAGATCATGACGATTCTGCTGATTCTAAACATCGGCAATATCTTCCGGGGAGACTTTGGCCTTTTCTATAATGTTACACAGGATAACGGCATGCTGTATCCGGTGACGGATGTAATCGATACCTATGTATACCGCGCGCTCACGAAGCTGAACAACACCGGCATGTCGACGGCGGCGGGCCTGTATCAGTCGGTGGTTGGGTTCATCCTGATTCTGCTGTCCAACTTCATCATTCGCCGGGTAGACCCCGAATCTGCGCTGTTTTAGGAGGATGAAGCATGAGCAAAAAAATGGAAGAAGCCTCATCCTTCAGCCGCGTAAACCGTGTAAAACCGGCGACCAACATTGTATTCAGCGCTTCGCTTGGCATCTGCGCGATACTGACCGTCATTCCGGTGCTGCTGGTTGCCATCATCTCCATCTCTAGTGGGGAAAGCATCACCTACAACGGGTTTTCCTTCTTTCCGTCGCAAATCTCCTTTTCCGCCTATGAGATGCTGTTCAAGACCGGCTCGCAGATCATTGATTCCTACAAGGTCACTGTTCTTGTAACAGTTGTCAGCACTGTGCTGGGCCTGTTTATCATGTCGCTGTATGCTTTCGTTCTGGCGCAGGAGGATTTCGGTTGCCGCCGCGTGTACCTGTTTCTGCTGTTCTTTACCATGCTCTTTTCCGGCGGACTGGTCCCGTCATACATCATCAACGTCCGATACCTAAAGCTGTTTGACAGCTTCTGGATTCTTGTGCTGATGCCTTCGCTGGTTTCCGCGTTCAATGTCATCATCCTGCGCACCTTTATTACCACCACCATCCCCGCTGCGCTGTTTGACGCCGCCAAGATAGACGGCGCAAATGACTTCTATATCTACGCGCGCGTCGTCATGCCGCTGTTTACGGCGGGCCTCGCGACCATTGCGCTGTTCAGCGTCGTTGGCAGGTGGAACGAATGGTTCACCGGTATGCTTTACATTGAGAACGCCAAACTGGTGCCGCTGCAAACCATGCTGACGCGCATCCAGCAAAAGCTTGATTTTATCAAGGAAAATTCAAGCTACGCCGGTACGCCGGACGGCGCGCAGATGCTCAGGGACCTGCCGTCTGAAAGCACCCGGATGGCGATCGTCATCGTCAGCACCATTCCGATCCTGTTTGCTTACCCTTTCTTTCAGCGCTACTTTATCAAGGGGATGACCATCGGCAGCGTCAAAGGGTGAGAGGCATGCACAGTAAATTACGGCGCAAATTTCCAGCCGCCGGCAGCTCACGGAAATTGAGTCGTTTTTGAAAAGAAATACTTTGAAGGAGGAGTCTGAATGAAACGGTATTCCCGCATCAAGGGCCTGGCACTTGCACTGGTGATGCTCATCAGCTCTTTGGCCGGCCTTGTCGCAGCCTCGGCCGAGCTGGAACATGTGACGCTTGACTGGTACTATATCGCCGATTCGTACCCGGACCAGGAACAGGTTTGGGAAAAGCTGAACGAGTACTTCCTTGAGAAGATCAACGCCACCGTGAACTTTCACCCGATTCCCGGCAGCGAATACGGCACAAAGATGTCCACCTACGTCAACGCAGGACAGACGCTGGATATCCTGAGTGTATCAAGCCAGCTTCCCTATGTGGATTACTCGCGCAAGGAAGCCTTCATCCCGCTGGAGGATCTGCTTGCGGAATACATGCCCGCAACATACGCCATGATTCCCCAGGACTTCTGGAACGCCATGTATGTGGACGGCCACATCTACGCCGTTCCCAGCTACAAGGATTCCTGCAACATCCCCGGCATCATCTACAACGAGACGCTGCTGAACGATATCGGCGTGGACATGAGCGCTGTGGAGTGGGTATCCATGTACGACCTGATCCCCGTGTACTACGAGATGCAGGCGAAGCGCAACGAGAAGTACCCGGAAGATTCCGCGATCCCCATGGTGCGCGAGTTTGCCGATCCTTACTTCTACAACCAATATGAAACCATCAACAGCATCGCGGTCGTGAACATTCCCGGCATCGAAGCCTTTGCGGGCAAGGGCGCGGGCGAGACGGTGTTCAACCTCTACGCGACGGATGAATACCGGAAATATTGCAACACCATCAAACAGCTGGTGGATGACAACATCATGCCGTTTGACGCGTGGAACTTTGATACCAACCGTACCTATACCAGCGAAGGCAAAATGCCCATCCTCAGCTACGGTTCCGGCTACATCTATGTGCAGAAGGATTATTCCAGCAAGAACTTTGACGCGGCGCTGCTTCGCAACAAGAACACCGTCGCCACCACCAACTACCTGCACGAGGCGGCCAACGCGATCTCCATTACCTCCAAGAACCCGGAGCGCGCGCTGATGCTGCTAGAGCTCGTCAACACCGACCCGTACGTTGCCACCACCATCCGCTTCGGCATCGAAGGCGAACACTACACCGTTCAGGAAGACGGCAGGATCGACTTCACCGGCCTGCGCAATGAAGACCCCAGCGCGCGCGGCTACTATCAGTGGTACGGCGCGTACCTCGGCTCCTTCATGCACTCCCGCGTGCCGAACACCTACCCCGCGAACTTTGCGGAGTTGATGATCGAAGCCAATGAACAGGCCATTGCGGATACCAACATGGGCTTTGTGTTCGACACCACGCCGGTGCAAAACGAGATCGCCGCCTGCTCCAGCGTTGTGGGCGAATACACCGTCAACTTCAAGTTTGGCTTTGTTGAAAATGTTGACGAAATCGTAGATGAGTTCGTTGCCAAGCTGGAAGCTTCCGGCGCGCAGAAGATCGTGGATGAGGCGCAGAAACAGCTGAACGCTTGGAGGGCCGAGAAGGGGCTGTCCATCGCGGAGTAACGAATACATCCTTGGGTTGTCATTGATTAACACAGGCAGTCCCGTGTTCTACGCGCGGGGCTGCCATCCTCTTGCCGGAAGGTAGTATGCGATATGATACACGATCGCCAGCCGACCCATAACAGGTACTATTTTGCGCTGCTGGCCGCAAACATGGTGTTTATCGCCTTTTTCGGCGATATGAAGGGCGTTATGGCGGTATCCATCAAAGAGACGCTTGCCCTCATGGATTCCGCGCTATCCATGGTTTTTTTCATTTCTTCATTTGGCTATATGCTCTTTTACTTTGTCGCCGGAAAGATTGCAAGCCGCTTTGGTTATAAGGCTGGGTATGCGCTCGGTTTTTTTCTGGTGCTGGTATCAGGGTTGCTGTTTTCGGGCGTGGAAAGCCTGTGGCAGCTGCTCGTGCTGTCGTTCGTGCAGGGGGCGGGGTTCGGCTGCCTGACCATCCTCAGCAACGCTATCGTTCCGGTGCTCTTTCCAAAGACAGCGGTTTCGCACATGAACCTGTTTCACCTGTTTTTTGCCCTGGGCAGCGCAGTTTGTAAGCCCGTGATTGGCTATGCTTTGGCCGGGGGCATGGATTGGCGTACGCTGTTTCTGATCGGCGCGTGCGGATCGCTTGTGCTGTTGCCGGTGTTCCTGCGCGTGAAACTGCCCGGCGGGGAGGGTGTTATTGTTACTCCCGATGGCACTCCCGGCGCATCCAAGCGGGTCAGCCAATATATGCAAACCCGCGTCTTTTGGCTCTTTATTCTGACAATGGGCTGCTATTTGATCAGCGAGTCCTTGACGACCAACTGGTTTGTGAACTATGCTTGGGAAGGCTACGGCGTGGATACAAGCACCGGCGCAAACTACCTGTTTCTCTTTTTCATTTGTTCCACTGCCGGCAAGCTGGTGTTTCCGCCGCTGCTTACCCGTTTTGGGCACCGGTACTTGATTCCGGCATTTGCGGTGCTGGCAGGGGCTATTACCCTGGCCGGCGTGCTGGTGGGCAAGAGCGGGCTGTGGCTCATTGCAGGTGCTGGCCTGTTTTTTTCCATCTTGTACCCAACGGTATTGGTGCAGGTCAGCGAGGCATTCCCCGGCAATACATCATCCGTCCTTGGTACGATGGGGATGATCGCCAGCATGCTGAATATGCTGTCCAACCTCGCGGTAGGGTCGGTAAACGTTGCGCTTGGGGTGCGGGTGTCCTATCTGCTGATTCCGTTTGCGCTTTTCGCTGTTGCGGCGCTTACGCTGTATTTGGGGTTGCGCAGGGAACGGCGCCTAAAATAGAAAGATCAACACAATGTGGAGGGTGCAGCCATGCAGGGAAACAATCTGGTTTTTGCCTCACCGGAAAGCCTCGGAATTCCATCGGGGGCCATACACGCGTTTTTGCAAACACTGGAGGCCCTCCGCCATCCGATGCACAGCTTTTTGCTGCTGCGGCACGGAAAGGTTGCTGCGGAAGGGTACTGGCCGCCCTTTGATGAAAACCGCCGGCACCGCATGTATTCCGTAAGCAAGAGCTTTACTTCCGTGGCGGTGGGCATGCTGATTGATGAGGGGAAGCTGAAGCTCACCGACAGGGTAGCGGATATCTTCCCGGAATATGTTCCTGAAAATGCGCACCGCTACACCCTGGAGGCGACAGTGGAAGACCTGCTCAGGATGGCGACATGCAACGAGGGCACCTCCTATACATCCAAAGACCCCAATTTTGTAGAATCATTCTTTACGGATAAAAACCCCAAGCACAAACCCGGCGCGTTTTTTCACTACGACACCGCAGGCACGACGGTGCTGTGCGGCGCGGTGGAAAAGCTGGCGGGCATGCCCATTCTGGGCTACATGCGGCCTGTGCTGAATGCGATCGGCATCTCCAAGGATATAGACTGCATTCTAGCGCCGGAAGGGGGCTCCTGGACCGGTTCCGGGGTCCTGTGCACGCCCCGCGACCTGGCGCGGTTCGCGATGCTGTGCATGAACCAGGGCGCATGGGAAGGCAAGCAGCTGGTCAGCAAGGCGTACATGCAGGCGGCTACCAGCAAGCAGATTGATAACAGCGTGGCGCGCTCCGCGTCAGGGGTCGCCAACGGCTACGGATATCAGTTTTGGATGCTCCGGGACGGCGGCTTCGGCTGCTTTGGCATGGGTAACCAGTTTGCTTTCTGCATGCCCAAGTACGATGCCATTCTGGTCACCACAGCGGATACGCAGGCGGTTTCCGGCGCGGAGGATGAACTGCTGGCCGCGTTTTACGCGCTGCTCGGCAAAATGAGCGATTTCGCGCTGCCCGAGGATACCCTTGCGCAGGCAATCCTGCACAAGCATATCGCAGCGCTGGCGCTTCCACTGCCTTGCGGTGCGAAAACGACCGCACGCGCCTTCGAATTCTCAGGAAAGACATATGACTTTGAAGAGAACCTGTACGGGTTCCGCTGGATGCGCGTGGAAATTACCGATGATATCTGCACGCTGCACTACGAAAACCCAACCGGCGTACATACGCTGAGGCTGGGCATGGGCCGGTATGAAGCCCAACTGTTCCCCGAACTGTACTATGGCAAGAAGATCGGCACGCGGGATCGCCATTACCAAACCATCGCGGCCGGCGCATGGGCTGCCGACGATGCGCTGGTGGGAACCCTTTACGCGGTGGATGATTATTTGGGCACGCTGAAAATGCAGCTCACCTTCTACCAGGATGAACTGTGCGTTTTCAT
The DNA here is from genome assembly GCA_031549905.1 of Eubacteriales bacterium. Classification (GTDB taxonomy): domain Bacteria; phylum Bacillota; class Clostridia; order Christensenellales; family Aristaeellaceae; genus Avichristensenella. The sequence goes on along the minus strand of JAVBPC010000010.1, from coordinate 50,824 downwards.
GACAAAGGCAGCGGAGGACTTCTTTAACGAATATAGGGGCTATCTGGCCGGGCACGCAAGAGGCTAACGAGTACAACAGGAGGACATTGGCATGCAACGCAAACGGTATGCGCAGGTTGGCACAGGCGGACGGGCAAGGTTTTTCTATGAGGCGGTCGCATCAAGGTATAAAGAAACCAGCGAGATGGTAGCGTTTTGTGATCTGTCTAAGACGCGCATGGATTACGCGAACAAGCTGCTGTGCGAGGCAGGCGCCCCGCAGCCGCTGCCGACGTACCACTATACGGATTTTGACCGGATGATTAAGGAGACAAAGCCGGACTGCGTCATTGTGACCAGCGTGGACCGCACGCACCATCAGTACATCATCCGCGCGATGGAACTGGGATGCGATGTCATCACGGAAAAACCGATGACGATCGACGCGGAGAAGGCGCAAGCCATCATTGACACGCAAAAGCGCACCGGGAAGTCCCTGCGCGTTTCGTTCAACTACCGTTATGCGCCTCACAATACCAAGCTGCGCGAGCTGATCATGGATGGCGTGATCGGCGAGGTATTCTCCGTACACTTTGAGTGGCTGCTGGATACCCAGCACGGCGCGGATTATTTCCGACGCTGGCACCGCAACAAGTACAACAGCGGCGGGCTGCTGGTGCACAAATCTACCCACCATTTCGATCTGGTCAACTTCTGGTTGGGCACGCAGCCGAAAAAAGTATTTGCGTACGGCGCGCTGAACTTTTACGGCATGAAAAACGCGGAAAGGCGGGGCGTCAAGGAATTCTACGCCCGCAGCCTGGGCCGCAAGGTAGCGCTGGATGACCCGTTTGCGATGGACATGGAAAAGAGCGAAACCATGCGCGAAATGTATCTGAGCGCCGAGGAAGACAGTGGCTATATCCGCGACCGCAGCGTGTTTTCCGATGATATTTCGATTGAGGACACCATGGGTGTCATCGTCAAATACAACAGCGGCGCGATCATGACCTATTCGCTCAATGCCTATATGCCGTGGGAAGGCTTCAACGTCAATATCAACGGGGAAAAGGGTCGCATTGAACTGAAAGTAGTGGAAAGGGCCTACATCAACGCGGGTGGCAGCAAAGAGGATGAAGGCGCGCTGCGCGGGGCAACGCTCACGGTGCGACCCATGTTCGGCAAGCCCTATGATATTGAACTGGAAGAGGGAAAGGGCGGCCACGGCGGCGGTGACCGCGTACTACTGGAGGATATATTCGGCAGCCCTCAGCCGGACCGTTTCCACCGCGCAGCCTCCCATGTGGATGGCGCGATGTCGATCCTGACGGGTGTTGCGGCGAATCAATCCATTGCATCGGGCAGAGAAATCGGTATTGAGGATCTGGTAAGGTTTTAACCGCCGGATACAAGAAAAGAAGAATGTCCTTGAAAACGCGACGTTTTGAGGGCATTCTTCTTTTTTCTTGACAACAATAAAATCGAGACTGTATAATTCAACGTGTAACCAAACGATGTATCCTGCATGTAACATTTCTCCTGCTAGAAATCCACTTTTGCGCACGACACACGCGCGGATCGATCATTCCGCAACGATGATGAAAAAAAACCGGGAACGTATGCTGTTCATTGCAACCGCCTGTCTGATGAGCCTCTACCTGCTCTGGCGGCTGTTTTTCACTCTTCCGCTGGGCGAGGGCTGGTTTGCGTTGCTCATGGGTGTGCTGCTGCTATGGGCCGAAATCGAATCCGCGCTGGGCACATTCGAGCTATTCTGGCGGCGCGGCAAAGTGACGACCCTTGAGCTGCCCGAGATTCCGGAGGCGTGGTACCCGGATGTGGACGTGTTCGTAGCTACCCACAATGAACCGGTAGAGTTGCTGTACAAAACGCTAAACGCATGCACTTTCATGGAATATCCCGATAAGCATAAGGTGCATATCTACCTCTGCGATGATGGGAACCGCCCGGAAATGGAAACCCTGGCAAACTCGCTGGGCGTGCGTTGGCTTGGGCTGGCCGGCAACAAGCATGCAAAATCCGGAAACCTTAACAACGCGCTGGCCCAAACCACTTCCCCGCTGGTGGTAACCTTTGATGCGGATATGATACCGCGCAGCACCTTTTTGCTGCGCAGCGTGCCCTATTTCTTCCTTCCGAAGATGAAAAAGAAAAAGGGCCGTTGGGTGCCCCGCAGACCTAAAGAGATTGACAAGCACGCCAAGGTCGGGTTCGTCCAAACCCCGCAAAGCTTCTATAATCCTGATTTATTCCAGCACAACCTGTTTTCCGAGCGCGCTATTCCCAACGAGCAGGATTTTTTTACCAAGGAGATCAATGTTTCGCGCAACAGTTCCAACGCCGCGGCATATACGGGCAGCAACACCGTGCTGGCCCGCGCCGCGTTGGAAGAGATCGGCGGTTTCCCCACCGATACCATCACGGAGGATTTTGAAACCGGCATCCTGATACAGAGCCTTGGGTACACCACCTACGCCACCAAGGAGGTGCTGGCCAGCGGTCTGACGCCCACCTCCATACGCAGCATGCTCACCCAGCGCATCCGCTGGGCGCGGGGCGTGATACAGAGCATCAAAAACACCCGTCTCCCCTTTCGCAAAGGCCTTTCCGTGCCGGCGCGCATCAGCTACATGCTCAGCCTGTCTTACTGGTGGAGCTTTGCCCGGCGGCTGATCTTCATTCTCGCGCCCATCCTTTTTGCGCTGTTCGGCCTGCGCATCGCGAAGGTGGGATTCTGGGATATCCTGCTGTTCTGGGCGCCAAGCCACCTCTTTTATAACCTCTCCATGCGCTTGCTGGATAGCGAACTGAGAAACCAGCGCTGGGCACAGGTTGTCGATACAATCATGATGCCTTATATGATTATACCCGTGCTGTTGGAATGCCTGGGTATCAAGCAGAAAAAATTCAAAGTGACGAAAAAGACCGCTCATTCCGAAGAAGAGCGGTGTTTTCGCTACGCCATTCCGCACCTTGTGCTGATCGGGATGTCGGTGGCGGGGATAATTAAATTCACATACGGCAAGTACGGCTTAGCGCTGGTGTATAGCAGCATCATCGCATTTTGGTTGATACGCAATCTGATCAACCTGCTTTACGCCGTATTCTTTATGATGGGCAGGCCGCAGTACCGGCGGACCGAGCGGTTCATCGCCCGGGAACAGCTGCGGGTGACCTACGCAGGCCGTGAGCTGTATACTATCACCACCGATGTATCCGAAGCGGGACTGAACTTCGTGCTGGACCGGCCGGAATACATACCACCCGATACACCCGTTTCCTTTACCGTTTCTGCCGGCCGCTACCGTGCATCCTTCCAGGGCGTGATAGAGCGCGTGTATCAGCAGGGCGGGCTGTGGCATTACGGCGCCCGCATCACCGCCATGGATGACGCAAACCGCCGCCAGTACATGCAGGTAGTGTATGACCGCATGCACTCCCTGCCAATCAAAATGGACCCCTGGATAACCGCTGCCGATGATCTGCTTATGAATCTGTCGCACCACGCAAAAAAGCAGGAGAGCGGAAAGAGCACGCTCCCCCACATCGCGCTCAGTGCGCCGGTATCGACCGATGACGGGTTTTGCGGTACGCTTATCGCCTTTGATTACCGGCATGCGCTGCTTGCGGAGGTCAGCCACGTCCTGCCCTTTGGCAGGCAAGTTTTGAGCCTGGACGGCGGAATGACGATGGTGCTGATCAACCCTGAGGCGGTGCAGACGGAAGGGACCGGCACCTGCCTGCGCTTTACGGTAGAGAACTGGCAAGATCTCATCTATAGCCCGGTCTTCGCTGAGCTGCTGGATATATGGATCGCACAGGCGGAAGGCGGATCCGAAACCCCCAGGGTGAAGCACAGGGAAGCAAAGGAAGACGCCGACGAAGGGAAAGGGCGGTGCGCATGATACCATCCGACGCTTATTTGCTTATCATTACCGCACTACGGTTCCTGACCTTCGGGTTGTCCATCGCAGGGTACTATATGCTGATGCAGAGCAAATTGCGCGTGCATAGCCGGAGCTATTGGGCGTTTATCCTGTCTGCTATTGCGTGCGCTGTATATACCTCCGGCCTGCTGGGGATCCTGCCCATCGCCTGTTGGGTCATCTTTGGCACGGGGATTTTCCTGTTCGTCGCGTATCTGCTTCGCGGCAAGTTGCCCGAAGCCTTTTTCCCGCGGAAAAGCGTAAGCATGGTAGCTATCGCGTTTGCGTGCTGCACTGTCATACTGTTTGCCGCCCTATACAGCGCGCGCTTTGTGCACTACGATAATTTCTCTCACTGGGGTGTTGCGGTAAAATACCTATTGATATACGACCGGTTTCCCGATGCGGGTGCCGCGCTGATCGATTTTTCCACCTATCCTCTTGGCAGCACGTCCTTTTTGTACTTCTTTTGCAAAATTGTCGGCCGCTCCGAGGGCGTCATGCTGATTGGTCAGGCGGTGCTGATTCTTGCTTGCTTCTACGCGGTATTCGGGGTGGTGGAGCGTTCGCGCAGGCTCTTGCCTGCCAGCGTGCTGGGCTTGAGCCTGGCGACGCTGTGCTTTTTGAATCAAGCCATTCGAATGAATACCCTGCTAGTGGATTTATTGCTACCGGCACTGGCGCTCTGTGCGGTCGCCACCGCAAGTACTCACCGTGACAGCTTCTGGCGGGCATGCTTTCTCTGCGCGCCTATGCTCGCGCTGCTAACAATCGCAAAAACCAGCGGTTTGTTCTTTGCGGGTCTCGCCGCGGTCTATCTCTTGTCTGTCGTTTTGAGCAAACGTGGGCAACGTTCCGAAGAAAAGCCGCCTGCCAGAGAGAGTGTCCCTGTCAGACTTGCGGCAGCGCTGCTTGCCATCGCCTTTGCCGTTGCAAGCTTTCTCTCCTGGCAGCTTCATGTGTCGGTCGACCTGAAGGGCGTGAACTCCAAGCATACCGTAAGCGCTGAAAACATCCAGGAAGTGTACTCCGAAAAAACGCCGGAGATCATCGCCAAGATCACCGATGCCTATATAGATGCTATATTTACGCCAGGGAGCATGGGCATTACCGTTTTCGCGGCCTGTAACGCTTTGGGGTTGATAGCTTATCTGGTCGCGCGGTTCGGCTTTGGACGGCGGTGGCGGCTGCTTCGCTGCTTGTGCACGCTGGATATCGCCGTTGTCGTTTATTACGTCGGCATTTGGGGCATGTATCTTCTAACCATGCCCACAGAGGAAGCGCTCATACTGGCCGGGTTCGAACGCTATGCCTCCTCCATCACCATCTTCTTTGTCGGTGCGCTTGGTATGTGTATCGCCGGCAATGTCGAAAGTTCACTGCACATCCGCACGCAGGAAAAGTACGACCCGCGCGCCTTCAAAAGCCGCTGGCACAAGGATGTGTATCAGAGCGTCACCCTCGCGTGTGTCATAGCCACGGGCATTATTCTGCAATCGGAAATCGCCGGCATGAACAGCATGCGGGAGGCATACCCGGCGTCACTCCCGGCGCGGGTGGAGGCGATCCTCGGGGACAACTGGGCGCAGGAGGATCAGGAAAAACACCTCCTGTATGCCACGGATACGGATAGGCAAATTTCCGACCATTACCTGCAGTATGTTGCCAGGTACTTTCTCTTTGACGCGCATGTAGACGCGGTGGCGGAAGCGTCGCCCGAACAATGGGACACTGCGCTGTCGCAATACGATTATCTGGTAGTGCTTGAGGAGAAAGAAAACACTGGGAATCAATACGGGTTGACACTTCCTGCCGGAAAATACCCGGTGCAACTGTTGCTGGAAGAGAAAGAGTTATTGATTCCGCCAGCGCAGACACCTTCGTCAACCGCACCAGAGTGGTGATGCGGACATCCGTAAATATGCGGCGGGCGGCGATGTGCGCGTGCATCGCCCTGATAACGATGCATTTCCCCGTATTTGGGGTTACAGGTGCATATATGTAAAAAGCCCTTGAAAACTCAACGTTTTCAAGGGCTTTTTCGTGGTCTGGGTGAGAGGATTTGAATTTCATAAAGCAGATAGAATTGCGTATAACTGCGCCAAGCCAAGTATAGAAAACCCTTGAAATATATAGCTTTTTAATCCGACTTATCTAGTCTGGTTTCATGCAAATTAATCTGCATTGTGGTCAAAATAGTGGTCAAAAACCAGCATGTTCCGGGCGAAAATTCGCTATGTCTCAGCAACAAGAAAAGAGCGCCATTCGACACTCTATCAATCACATATTATCGACATTTCCGAATCGCCATTTTCTTTGTGTCGCTGCCCAACAGGCCATGGCGACGGAGAGCACAACATCGTCGTGGCCTGTTCCCTTGGCACCATAAAGATCATGTGCACTGGCCGTGATCTTGGTACGGAATGCCGCCATCTCGTCGAGAAACACATCAGCATCTTGCAAACCTCGGGCAATCTTGAGATTACCGGATTGTAGGAGAAGCTGCAAGGATGACACTAGATCGCGCTTCGGTACATGCCATGCACGATTGTTGAACGTCGGCACATCGCCGCCAGTAATCGTAATTCCCGTCAAGGCGGCTCGGAAACCCGAGGCAAGCAACATATCGTGGAAAGGTGAACCAAGCCCTGTGCGGTCAAATATGAGCGCCCTATCGTGATCTTCTAGCTGCGGTGCATGAAATAGCTCTGTCAGCCGGTCAGCGATGTCAACATAGGACACACCACGATGCCTTTCAAGGTGCCGGAGATGATGCTCGCGCAGTCCGTTTCCACGATACCCGAGCCATCCCTCACCTGTTGTAATGCGTTCAAGAACACTTATTGCGGTATAATCGTTTGATTGCCCTAAGTCAGCGGAAATGAAGAAGTGCCTTTGTTGAATGTGTGGCCCCATGTCTTCAGTGGGAAATGGGATGTGTGAGTAGTCCATAGTTGTCCCCCTCAAAATAGTGGTAAAACATCATCGGCAAACGCCGCTTCAACATAGTCGAGCCGAAATGTTTGGTCTTCGGTTTCACAAAATTCACACTGGTATTCCTGCCGGTAAAAAAGATCACCAAGACTTTTCCGCTGTCTTTCAAGTTGTGCAGGTGTGATTCTTGGGCATTGATTGGCAGTCACTTGTATACGAAGCCAATCAATTCCTGTACTCCACTCGCTGAAGAAATACCCCCGTTTCCCATACGGCGTGGACATCAGAATAAGCTGCCCATCCCCCACAACAAGCATGGGTAGGACTGCCGCAAAGAAGGCATCAGCTATTTGTGCGCTTTCATCACAAATAAGCATAGTCACAGCACTAAAACCTCGAACCGTATCTGCCACCCCTGGCAAAGATATTATCCTAGAACCATTATCAAACGCAAGGCTTAACTTATTGTCCTCAATCAATACCGGGCGTGCTTCCATTGCGTAATATGCGGCTTGGACTTTTCTGAATAGTTCTTGTGATTGTCGCATGGATGGCGATGCAATTAGAACAAGTGACTTCGGTCTAAACATCGCAACGTGAAGAGCTTTTGTTGCTGTGGTTGTCGATTTGCCACTTTGACGGCAACAGTTCAAAATAATCCGCCGATCCTGAGCGCGCAGAACTTCCTGCTGCCACGGGTCAGGCGTGATACCGATGCTTTGGGAAAACGCTGCCGCGTCAAGCGAAACGAGAAGATCGTTTTTGAGTGTCACTCCCCCATCCCCCCCAGTGCAGCTACAATGGCTTTTTGAGCATCGGGATGCTCTGCCAATGCCCTGAGTATTGCTCCGCGCAAAGCAATCCATTCCGGGCTTGTCGCTGCAAGCATATTTGCCGGCTGGGCTTGCGTTAAGCTTTCGGCAAGCCGGGCAACGAGTGCAATATTTTCGCGGCATTCCTTCAAGACTCGTAAGGCTAGCGCGGGGTTCTGAGTTTGTGCTTTTTCAAAAATGACTTCAAGACGACTGTCAAGCTCTGCAACACGCGCCAAGATGTTTTCAAGCGGCCCAGCTGCTACCGGTAACATAACAGGTGGGTCTATCATAACTTGCGGCATGTGCTGCTTGTGGCGAGCCAACGAAGCCAGACTGACGCCGAACTTCCCAGCAGTACTGCGCATAGGTATATTCCTTGCAAGCTCAAGGTTAATTGCCTCGGATTGGACATGTGTGCAAACGGAACATTGCCTACCCATACTTATATCACTCCATAAAAAGGCGCACAGCTGACGCCATGCGCCCATCGTCATTAGCTAATCGACTGATAATAGAGACCATTCTTTTTGTTTCCCAAGACGTAACAATCGTAACAAACGCGTCCTTCGATCAGATCGCCTGAAATTCCTGGCGGTGACTGATGAATTTTGTAGTCTGCAAGTTTCACTGGCGCACAAGCACAGACCGGATGCCCTGCGAGAAAGCCAAAACCAACAGGCACGCGAGAAGCCGGAATTCGAACGATGTTGTACCCATCAAGATTTGCAATCGTGCCTTTTAGACGCATATCCTGCCCAACACTCGTTTCAAGCACGACATCCTCAGCCTGTTTCAGCAGCGCATACGTTTCCGCCGTAACAAGCAGAAATCGTCCAACTTCTGGTACTTCCCCATTATCCAAGGCAGTTGTCGCTTTCACGATTTCAGCATAAACATTCGTCGCAGAAAGTGTCTTTGCTGCCGGAACTTGTCCAGCGCCCGAACACAGTTCGTTGACACAGTATGCGTCAATTTCTGGTACGACAACCTGTCGTAATTGCCTAGCGAGCGACGATGCGGCAGCAAGTTGCTGAGCGGTTTCGTCGTTGTCCAATCGGTCAATCGTGTGGGTGAACGAGCGATCACGACGCAAGATCATTTCTTGCGTGGTTGCATCAAGGTCTTTAACTTCACCATAACGTGACCACACACCAGGTTTAGGCCCAGTGCGGCCATAATCGCGCATCTCTGACGTACTAATTGAGTAAACCTTGATGCTATGCGCACCACTCCAACTGAAATCAGTATTTGTGAGCAATGATTTCTTAGATTCTGTGCTGAATATTTCGTCAGTCGCAGCAAAGAATTTTGCGGCCAGTTCTATCGCCATAGTAGTTATACATCCTTTCCGTTTAGGCCCATCGCGCACCGGATTGGGTCGGCAACGGGTGCAGCCTGTCCAGGCGGCACCGGTCGAGTAAACAGCGGCAGCGGGGTTGTGTTTGCAGCTTGCTGGCGCTGAGGCGTGCTCAGATGCGTTTTAAGCAAGCCCACAATGGTGTCCAGGGAATCAGCATCATGGACGTTCACGATGGGCAGGAGGTCACCCGGTAGCCCTTCCTGCGCAAAGCGCTCCCTAGCCGTCAACAGCAACTCACGTTGTGCGAGTTCCTGTTCCTTCGCTGCAAGCGGCGCTTCACTCCGGGATCGTTCCTGTGCGATACGCGTTTGCACGATCCGATCAAGCTCCACCTGCGAAAAAGTCCGTTCCCCGCTTTGTACGGGTGTATTTTCCCCGGCCTCCATGCCGGTTTGGGTTGTACTCCCACCTGTTGCGGTCAAATCGTTATCTGCCATAGTTATACCCTCCGTTGTTTTGATTTGGTTTCCGTAATTGCCTTCGGTTTTTTTGCTGGGTCTGTCTTTCGCTGTGTCGTTTAGCCCGCAAGGCGTCTTGTTTTGCCTGCCGACCTGATGACGAAGCGGGTTTTATTTGAGGGCATCCGGCAAAAAAGAATCCCATACAAAGCTCCCGCCTTTCAAAAGAAGATAGAGTTTTTCCGCAATAGTAGGTTCAAAACGCGGTCAGATTTCTTCCGTTTGACGTTGCGAATAGCAGAAGAAATCATGTTGATTTCCGCGTTTGTCAAAGATTCGAATGGCACGCCCGCCAACAAACGTGCGCCAATGCGGCGCAGAATGACGCAATCTGGTTCTCTCATAAAAAACGCTCCTTTAATATCCCATTGAAGGAAACAGGCTGACATGGTATACTGTGCTTGGATGTTTGGTTCTGCTCTTTGTCGGTGGCACGCCAAAGGGCTTTTTGTATAAGTACACCTTTTCCCAATATCTAGGTTCGTGCCGCGCAGGCGGCAAGTTTGAAAAAACACTGAGCACCTCCTTTCGTGACGGCAATGACGCCTATGACGGCAGTGACGGTAATGACGGGAGTGACGGCAACATTGCATCACTTTGCGTGGTTTCCACCTTCCAAGGTAGTGTGACGCTTTCCGGGAAAAAGCCGTGCTTCTTCTCCTTGCTCGTTCGGGAGAATTTGTGCGCGATCCGATCATGCCGTAAAAGGTTGGGGCCGATTTTAGCAAAGTGCTTGCCAAGGGTGGCCGGCGTGAATTTTCCATAGTCACCGGCTTTTCTGCCCATCTCCGCGAAAAAGTCCGCCGCTGTCATTTCGAACCCCAAGGGTGATTGCTGCATCAAAGCCTTTATTGTCCGCACAGCCGGATCATTTTCGTATTCAGCACGCGCGTTGGCGATGGCCTGTTCTTCCACTGTTCCAATGCGCATCCAGCGATGCAGCGTCTTGTCAAACATCAGCACAAGGTTTTGCTGCTCAATATCGCGCCCTGTCATGAACAGCTTGGTTTGCAGATCGTCGCGGTTCTCCCGCTGCATCACCCAGATAGTGTCACAAGCACCCATAATACCGTTAGTACCGGAAATCATGTTGTAAATGTCGCCCTCATCGCGCATTTTGCGCGTATGGTGAATGACAAGCACACAAATGTTGTTTTCATCTGCAATCCGTTTGAGCGCACCCATGTTCTGATAATCCATCGTGTAGGCGCTCGCTCCTTTGGCGGCAGCACCCCTTACGCGCTCCAGCACGTCAATAATAATCAGCCTGGTGTCGGGATACTCCTTGAGATGTGCTGCTATCTGCTCAGAAAGCCCCGCGTTGATCGTCGCTGCCGCTGTGCTCATGTAGAAGTTCTCTGGGGCAGCAGCGCCATTTAAGATTGATTCCATACGCTCTTTCAGGCGGCGGTACCCATCCTCCAGCGCTAGATACAGCGTGCTTCCCTGGTATGTGCCGTTGTTAAGGAATGCTTCTCCTATCGCCACAGTGAGGCAAAGGTCAAGCGACAGCCAGCTTTTACCATACTTGGATGGGGCCGCTAGCAGCGCCAGCCCTTGCGGAAGAATTCCGTCCACAACGAACGCCAGCGGCGGCAGGTTGGCTTCCTGGAGGGCACGCGCGGAAATGGTTTTCAGGCGGCGCATTGCTACTGATGTATTGCCGTCACTCCCGTCACAGGCGTCATTGCCGTCATAGGCGTCATTGCCGTCACGGGGTGGCGCGAAGTCCTGCTTCGCCGTGTGAACAACTAGCGGGACATACGCTTCTCGGCAATCGTTGAGCGCCTTGGCTATGGTCATCTCACCGTAGGTTTGCGCACCTCGCCGTTCGTCCCACTTGGCCCTGTAAAGGGCGCTTTGCCGGAAGATGCTATCCATCTGCGCCGCGTCTCTGCCCGTCCAGAAGGCCAGAATGTTGCACAGGGCGAGGTCTGCCGCACTATCGTCCCCACTGTGGACAGATGTATCACCCGCCCACAAACGGCGAAACTGATCCCCCTGAGCTGATTCGTTGATCTTGTCCAGCAGCGCAAGCTCTGGCATGTGGGTCTGATGGTGTGTCACACGAGACTGTGCAATATTGGCATTGGGGCGAAGCATGTACGTTTCCAGCACAGCGGCAATCTCGGTCGAGCGGTCGGTCATGGGTTTGTTCACCAGAACGTTGCCAGTAACACTTACATACTTGCTAGTGCAGCCTGCGATGTACACTTCCAGCCCGTTATGCGGGTTGTTGATGTAGAAACGAGCCTTGTCATAGTCGAAGCTAGGGGCCTTGAACAGCAGCCGAAGGCCCTCGCCGCTGGGGCTATACTCGGTATAGCAATCCATGCGCGCTACAATGTCCTGCGCCATGTCGGAAAGCGCACCATCTTTAACGCAGTGGTCGATATCCACAGCAGCTATATCACTGCTGATGCCGATGCCCAGGCCGTCGTACCCGCCCACCTCATAGGTTGCAATGGCTTTCTGGAAGCTCGTCCATGTGGAAGATACCGTCGAACTTGCCCGATTTCCGTTCACCTGATAGGGTACTTTGGTGTTGCGCCCATCAATGGCTTCACGCCTCCACAGGAGCCACACTGGCTGTGCGCGGAGTTCCTTCGGGATATTGTCGTAGGGAATGCTCACGGCGTCACCTCGTTTCTTCTACCTACTTTTGAATCCAACACTCAAACTGGGCGACATCGAGGGTGGTGACACCGCGGGCACGGTCAAAGATTGTCATCACGCGCCGCCCTTGGCTTGTTCTTCAAGCCAGCGTTCAAAGGATACACGAGGGATGACAATGCGCCGCCCAAGGGCGATAGCGGGAAAATCGCGTCGGCGCGTCAGTTCATAAGCGCTGGGCAAACAGATCCCGAGTTCGTTGGCCATTTCCCGGACGCTCATTGTTGAGCGTTTAATAGCTTTCTGATCCACGCTGAATTCCTCCATTCGGTGTTCTTTTTACTTGCGCGCACCTAGATGATAGCAGATTCGGTAGAAGATGTACATATTGAAGCGTTCTACAGTGAAACATTTTATAAATCAGTATTGAAGAAGTCGAAACAATGTGGTATAATTGAGCAAAGATAAGTGAGGTGGAATATATGAGAGTTGGGTCAGTTCTCCCTGCCGCTAGGCTCAGGCTAATGCGTGAGGAAAGCGGCTTAAGCCAAAAGGATTTCGCGGAACAAACGTTGGGGATTAAAGACAAATCAAAGTACAACAAGTGGGAGAACGGCAGCAGTCAACCAAATTATGAAGAGTTGTCGAAAATTGCTTCCAAGCTTGAGGTCACGATTGATTACCTGCTCGGGTACTCAGATAGTCGCACTGTGGAGAATGCGGATGTATGTGACATTTACGGTTTGTCTGAACCAGCGGCTCGACAACTAAGAAAATGGAGATCAAAGATGCTTTCTCCTTTTTCTGATGAGAATCCCGACCTATTGAGGCGGAGACTTGCAACTGTGAATGCATTATTGGAAGATGGACAGATTATTGATTTATTACAGACCTATTTATTCGATCCAATAACCATTAAAAAGAAGAAGTATGTTTATATGAAGGCTTGTGCCTCGAACGCACCTGACAACTGGGAGTGCTTCAAAGAGCCTGTGGACGAGAAATGGCAACTTGAAGCTGACGTGTGGTCTTCGGCCATACTCTTTGGCGTGATTAGAGACAAGTTGCAACGTATGCAGCAAAAACTCACAAAAAGAGAAAAGGAGGCGTGACGCCATGTCGGGTCGAAAAGCAGCAAACGGGAGCGGAGTAATTCGCAAGCGCGCCGATGGCAGGTGGGAGGGTATACTTACAACCGGTACAGACCCTCAGACTGGAAAACAATTACGTCGCTCCCTATATGGTCGAACTAAGGCTGAAGTTGCAGAAAAAATCCGTGCAGCAACACATGAGGTTGACCAAGGGATTTACACAGAGCCAACAAAGTTGACGTTTGGTACTTGGGCTGATATTTGGCTCTCTGAATATGTCTCGCATCTTAAAGCAACAACCTTGAGCCTATACAAGCGCCACTTGAACAAGATCATCAAACCACAGTTTGACCATATAAAGCTAATGGCCGTAACTGCGCCAGCAATTCAAGCGTTTGTCAACGGCTTGCAGCGCGGAGAGCATCCATACTCTGCAAAGTCTGTCCGAAACATTCACGGCGTGTTGCATGCTTGCCTTGAACAAGCCCTGGAACTTTCCTTTATCCGTATTAACCCTGCGTCGTCGTGTAAATTGCCGAAGCTCGAAAAGACAGGAGTCAAGTCAATGGATTCTGAGGGCATTTCTAAGTTCCTTACGGCGATACACGGGCATCAACATGAGCGGGTGCTACTGTTTGACCTGATGACCGGCCTGCGCCAAGGAGAGCTTCTAGGGCTTACCTGGGATGCTGTGAATCTCGAAGAAGGCGTGATCCACCTTTACCGCCAGTTGCAATTGCTAGATGGTGAGTATCACTTTATGAGCCTGAAGAACGGAAAAACCAGACGCATTGTGCTTTCGCAGTTGGCCTTGAGCACATTGAAAGAACAGCGGCGCGCTCAAGCTGGATGGAGGCTTTTTGCGGGGCCTGCATGGCGCGATAACGGCTTTGTGTTCACTGACCAACTGGGAGATCACTTAGCCCGCCAAACGGTCTACAAGGCTTATAAGGCGATTGTAGCATCAATCGGCATGCCCGATCTAAGGTTTCATAGTTTGCGGCACACCTATGCTGTGACGAGCCTCCATGCAGGTGCCGATGTGAAAAGCATTTCGGAACAGCTTGGACACTATTCAGCCGCGTTTACGATGGATGTTTATATCGATGAAAAAATGGAGATGCGTCGCGAGAGTGCGAACAAGCTAGATGCATTCGTCGAAGGCTTAAAAAACAGTTAAAACCTCCAGTAGTGGTCAAAATAGTGGTCAAAGCTTATAAATAACGAAACAAAACCCCTCGAAAACCTAGTGTTTTCAAGGGGTTGTTCCATTTATAAAGTGGTCTGGGTGAGAGGATTTGAACCTCCGGCCTCTTGAACCCCATTCAAGCACGCTACCAAACTGCGCCACACCCAGTAGGTCAACGGGGGTTATTATAGCGTGTTTCCATCCGTTTGGCAAGGGGGGCACGAAAATTTCTTGAATAAAAACCAAATCGAACCCAAATGCCATCACTTGGGGCAGGCTTGCCTATTCGATCTCTATCTGGCAAGCCTTCATCACGGTAAGCGCCGCGTCATGCCCGCCGGGTGTCACGCCAGCGCAAGCGCCTGCATACACGCGTATTTCGGCTTCAGGAAAATGCGCACGGAGCAGCAGCGCATTGATTATCACACAAATATCGGTGCACAGTCCGCAAATGGCAATATCCAGATCAGCGCCATCTTCCTGTGTATCCCTGCCAATCGTCTGCGCCAGATCAAGGAGCCCAAACGTCTGCTTTTCAATCGCATTCTGGGCATACGGCGCGATGTCTTCATGCAAGGCCCAGCCGGGAGTCCCCTTCAGGCAGTGGAGCACCGGTAAATGCCGTCCCTCAGATGTGGAAAGATAGCGGGCGGCATCATGCGTATCCTGCGTAAAGAAAACTTCGCGGCCCTCAGCCTTCGCGGTGTCAATGCGCCGTACCACTTCCGGCACAATGGCTTTCGCCTCCGGCGTGCCCAGCGCCCCATCGATGAAATCCCTCTGCATATCAATGACGACCAATACTTTGCGCATACGGTTCCTCCTTTGCTTGGAAAGTGCCGGCTCATTCGCGCCGCAACCAGCGCGTACGCAGACTGGCGCTTCCCCAATGACAGTATAGCACCATTTCGCAAAAATGTCGCGCTTTCACAAGCTGTTCTTCAATGTTCATACAATGGTCATACCTGGTTCACGAGCGGCAGATATACTAAGCACATCGAAAGGGAAACAACCTTTTGAAAGAAAGATGGACAAGGAGGGATGAAATCGGGAAGAAGATGAGAGCCACCTTCATGTGAGATACTCTTCCTTTCTTAACGTCTAGCGGCCGCCTTGAGCAAGCGGCCGCTCCGTTTTTGTCTATAGAACATTTTTCGAAAACATTCGGAACGCCTTTGCGGATCTTTTGCCGCCTCGCGTTGCCTCGTCCACGCGGCGTAGCGCTGCTACGCCTTGTTCCCTCGGCTTAGCGAAATGGCAAAATCTCTCGCAAAGCCATTCCGAATGTTTCCGAAAATTGCTCTAGCATAAAATGCCAATTTTTCGTTATTCAACCGTTACCGATTTTGCGAGATTGCGCGGTTTATCCACATCGCATCCACGCGCCAGCGCCATCGCGTAGGCAAGCGCCTGCATCGGCGCGATGGATAGCAGCGGCAATGCCAGCTGATGCGCATCCGGCAGCGTCCAAAGCACGTCGGCTTCCTCTGCCAGGCGCGTGTGCAGCGCTTTAGTCGTCAGCACCAGCACCTCAGCGCCGCGCGCCTTTACCTCGCGGATGTTAGAGCGCATCTTTTCCACAAGCGCCTCTTCCGTCGAAAGCGCCACCACCAGCGCACCCGGCTCAATCAGCGCAATTGTGCCATGCTTCAGTTCACCCGCCGCATACGCCTCGCTGTGAATGTACGACACCTCTTTCAGCTTCAACGACGCCTCCAGCGCCACGGCATAGTCCGCACCCCTGCCAAGGTAAAATACGCTGCGCCGCCCCACATGTTCTGTGGCAAAGCGGCGGTATTCCTCCTGCGCATCCAGCAGTGCTTCCAGGTGCGCCGGAGCCTGGCTCAATCCTTGAATTGCAGCGCCGACGGCTTCGTCATCCATTTTGCCGCGCGCCTTTGCCAGGTACAGCGCCACCAGCACCAGCGCCATCACCTGCGTCATGTAGCCCTTTGTGGTGGCTACGGCAATCTCCGGCCCTGCCAAGGTGTACAGCACGCCGTCCGCTTCCCTTGACAGCGTGGAGCCCACGGCATTGACGATCCCCAGCGTCCGGCTGCGCTTGGCCGCAAGGCGCAGCGCAGCCAGCGTATCGGCCGTTTCGCCGGACTGGCTGATGAATATGCACAGGTCATCTCCGCGCAAAATGGGGTCACGATAGCGGAACTCCGATGCGATATCCACCTCCACGGGCAGCCGCGCGAGCCGCTCAATTACCGCCTTGCCAAGCACCGCCGCGTGGTATGCCGAACCGCACCCCACCAGAATCAGCCGGCCAAGCCCCCTGGCAGCCTCCGGGCTGATGGGCAGCATGCCTGCCTTTAGCGCAGGCAACCCCTCCCCCGCTTCTGTGTATGCGGCAAGCACAGCGCGCAGCGCCGCGGGTTGCTCATGCATCTCTTTTAGCATGTAATGCGGATATCCGCCCAGATCGGCACCGCCGGGATCAAGCGCAATATCATCCACCGTGGGCTCCATCGGCTGGCCGTACGCGGAGAAAAAACTGCCCCCTTCACGGGTCAGCAGCACCATTTCGCGGTCTTTCAGGAACACCATGCGCCTGGTATGCGGCAGCAGCGCGGGTATATCCGATGCGATGAGCATCTCGCCGCCAGCAACGCCGACAATCAGCGGGCTGTCCACGCGCGTGGCACAGATCGTACCCGGAACATCTTGGCACAGTACGCCCAGCGCAAACGACCCGCGCAGCAGTCCCACCGCATCGCGCACCGCCTTGAGCAGATCGCCACGCCAAAAATGCGAGAGCAGATGGGCGATGACCTCCGTATCCGTTTCAGAAACGAACGAATAGCCTTCCCCCATCAGCCAGGCGCGCAGCTCGCCGAAGTTTTCAATGATGCCATTATGTACCACGGCAAAGCGCCCCTGCATATCTGTGTGCGGGTGCGCGTTTTCATCGGTCGGACCCCCGTGCGTCGCCCAACGGGTATGACCGACGCCGCATGTGCCCGAAACCGGCGATGTTTTCAGTAACTGCCGCAGATTCTCAAGCCGCCCGTGTGCCTTCCGCACGCACAGCCCATTTTGCCCGAGCACCGCCACTCCCGCCGAATCATATCCTCTGTATTCCAGGCTTTTCAGTCCCTCCAGCAGAATTGGCAGCGCTTCCTTATCGCCTACATACCCAAAGATTCCGCACATTCAAAGACCTCCTCATCACAGACCGTACCGCTGGGGATCTACCAGGCTGCCATCCAGCAGCATTTCAAAGTGCAGGTGCGCGCCGTCCGACGCTTCCACCGCCGCGGTGCCAACAGTGCCGATGGCTTGCCCCGCCACTACAGCATCGTGCAGGTTCACAGGCACGGGCCATTGCAGCGATGCATAGCGGGTCACAAGGCCGCCCTCGTGCGTCAGTTCCACCACGCCGCCCCAGCGGCCATCCTTGTAAGCCGCAGTCACCTGCCCATCCCTGGCGGCAACCACCTGTGCGCCTTTTGCGGCGGAGAGATCCACCGCCTCATGCGCGCCATAGCAGCCAAGCGTCTCCAGCCAGGCAGTGCGCGCAAACGGGTGCAGCACATTGCTTCCGGGTAGCGGCGAGTTTACCCGCGTTCTTTCCGCATCCTCCACCGATTGCGACAGCCTTCCCCCATCGGTCACCAAGTCCTCTTCCGCGCCGCCGCGGGTTACGGCCCAGATGCCGGAACCTACGATCACCACAATGCATACCGCCAGCAAAATGAAAAAACCCTGCTTATCAACAAATGCGCGAATTTTCCGCATGATGATCCCTCCTTTTCGAAAAGCATGTCCAAAAATTGGTTATGCTATTCCACCAAACGTTCCAGTTCAACGCCTGTATAGTAGTGAAGCAAAATTTCTTCAAAGCCCATGCCGTTTTCTGCCATCGCGTTCGCGCCGGCCTGGCTCATGCCTACACCATGCCCATATCCGCGCTGGGTGATCGCCACGATATCACCATCGTATGCCAGGTCAAACTGTGTGCTGCGCAACCCAAGCGCCTGGCGGAACATCCGCCCTGTCATCGTGTGCGCACCTACGCGGATTGTCAGCACACGACCGCTAGCGGATCTTTCCAGCACTTCCAGCGCAACCATGCCGTTCTTTGCTTCATCTGGAAATAGACGGCACAGTTCCGTTTGCGATACCGTTACCACGGTCTCAAACCCCGGCACGCTTTCTTCGCCTGGAGATGGGACACCGCGCAAATATGGCAGCGCATTAGCATAGACAAGTTCCGAATTCTCCGTCCATCCCCCGCTGACAGCATGATAGAGCACTTCGATGGGCTTGCCGTCATACGTCAAAATCAGGCCGCGCGTCTCATCCACGGCCTGTTCTATCTTCGCGCGGTATTTGGCGCAGTCTTCGCCCCAACGCGCTTTTTGCTCCTGATCATCTAAGTAGCCTTGGCAACAGGTGCTGTCCCCGCAGACATCCGCCCCCGGATGGGTGCGGCAGCCGCCAAAGACCACGCGGGTTCTGGCAGCCACCGCCTGCGCTTTCAGCGCCTCTATGTCATAGATCGCCGGCATCTCCGCCGCAACGGCGCCCACCAGATAAGCCTCCCGGTACATTCGCACCATCTCCCCGTCAAGGCTTACTGTCAGCATATCCGTCGCTTTGGCGGTGAGCGGAATCAGCGCGCATAGCAGCGCGATGATTCCCCCCACGACGATCCGTTTGCCTCTCATTGCACCCTCCTAACGCGGGCCCCAAGCCCTATCAGCGTCTCCTCAAAATGCGCGTATCCCCGGTCAATTTGCCCTTGCGGGTCTTCAATGCGGGTCACGCCCTCCGCGCCAAGGCCCGCGATCATCAGCGCGGCGCCGCTGCGCAGGTCCGGGGATGACACCACCGCACCTTGCAGCGGATATCCCCCTTCGATAACCGCCACGCGATCCTCTACCCGAATGTTCGCGCCCATTCGAAGCAGTTCCGGGATGTGCATGAACCGGTTTTCAAAAATCGTTTCCAGGAACACGGAAGTGCCCTGCGTCACGCACGCCACCACCATCATCGGCGCCTGCAAATCCGTGGGAAACCCCGGATAGCTCATCGTTCTTACTTCCATCGGCCACTGCGCTTTGCCCCGGATGCGCAGCCCGCCCGGAAACTCCGAGATGGAAGTGCCAGCCTCCTGCAGCTTGAACAGCAGTGCCCGCATATGATCCGGCCGCGCACCGCGCACCAGGATGTTTCCGCCCGCCACAGCCGCCGCGCAGCATAGTGTGCCCGCTTCTATTCTATCGGGAATCGGCTGATGTACCGCACCGTGCAGGCTCTGCACGCCCCGGATGACGATCGTGCCTGATCCCGCCCCCTGCACCTGCGCGCCCATCGCGTTCAGGCACATCGCAAGGTCGATGATTTCCGGTTCCTTCGCGGCATTTTCGATGCGGGTGATACCCTCCGCCAAGGTTGCCGCCATCATGATATTTTCCGTCGCGCCAACGCTTGGCAAATCCAGGTAGATAACGTTTCCGCGCAGCCGCCCCCGCAGTTCCACAAATCCCTGGCGGCTGACGATCTCCGCGCCCAGCGCCGCCATGCCCTTCAGATGCAGGTCGATCGGCCGCTGGCCGATGGCGCATCCGCCCGGCATGGTAATCCTGGCCGCGCCCATCCGCGCCAGCAGCGGCCCCATGATCAGAATGGATGCCCTGGTCCAACGCATCATATGGGATGCTTGGGGCATCGTAGGTACGGGGGTTGACAGCGTCATTTCCAGCCCTTCGCGTTTAACGACACAGCCGCAATCCCCCACTAAGTCACAAAGCGCGCGCACATCCGACAGATCCGGCATATTGGGAATGTGCAGCGCGTCCTGCGTCAGCAGGGAAGCCGCGATGATCGGTAGCACCGCGTTTTTCGCGGGATTTACAACCGCCTCGCCCATCAACGGCGCACCGGATTCCACTTCAAAGATTGCCAATTCGCTCCCTCCCTTTCGCTTTCGCTCGTCAGCATCCAGTCTGTCCGTACGGCGGGGGTTTATGACCGGCAATCAAAGGCGGAACTGGGAATGAATTTTTTGAATTTTCAAGGCGTTTCGGCGTATGAGCGTGATTTGCAGCACATTCGCCGGACAAGCTATAGTATAGAAGAAGCAGGCGAAAAACATGCGCCATGAAGCGGTTTTGTGTGGGAAAAATTTCCAAATTAGGGGGTGGTTTTACCAATGAAAAGAAAACCCCGCGCAACCTAGGTAGCCGCTGATTTATTCGCCGGGTGGATGGCGCGGCAAATAAATCAGCGGTTGCCTAACTGTACGGGGTTTGGTCCGGATGCTACAAGGGTTTGGGCTTCTTGCGCAGTTTTAGCGATATGCCGCGTTCTCGCGCTATTTCCTCAAGCAGGGAAGCTGCGGCGGCCGCGGTTTCTTTTCGGAGCGTATCGGGTTTCGCGCTTTGCGACACCCACTCGGCAACACGCCGTACATCTTCTGGCGGCAAAAGGTTGACTGCCGTGCAGAAAAGGCTTTTCCTGCGCCCGTCATCCGCATTCGCAAGCAAATATTCAAGCGCCTCAACCTTGCCATCCAGTTCGCGCGCATAGGCTTCCATACCGATTGCCCTTGCCTTTTCAAAATCAGAAAGCTGATTTTTGTGCGTGATAAAGGAATCAGAGGCATCGGCGCCGTCATACCTTTTGCAGGGATATTCCGTGCATTGGCAGCAATACTCGATGCCGTGCCGCAAGCAGCAGGACAGCACACCGCACGGCGGATGCTTTGCCGCGAAGCCTTCCCCCGCGCAGCCCGGGCATTTTGAAGCCCCCTGCGTATGGTAGCGGGGGCACAATCCGCAGTTCAGCCCGCAAGCGGAAAACAAAGGATATTCCCGGTTGAAATCCGGCATAGCCACCCTCCCTTCGTTGATGCCGCAGATATGCGAAAGGATCTCGCAGTTGGTTTCCCAGCGGCAAGATCCTTTGCATTTTCATATTATGACTGTTATGCCGCGCGCTTGTCAAAAGCCTTCTGAATAGCCGCCGTCTCAGGCAATGTTTTTTTCGTCAGCAAGCTCACCACCGGCACCGTGACCACCGAAACCGCCATCGCCAGCACGCCGCCGACCACGGTATCCGGCACGATCTTAAGCACCGGCGCAAATACAGATGTCACAACCCCCAACAGGATGCCTGCCCACGCCCCGGCCCGCGTCGTTCCCTTCCAGAACAGACCGAAGATGAACGGTGCCAGGAACGCGCCCGCGAGGCTGCCCCACGAGAAGGACATCAGCGTAACGATCGGGGTGTTCTGCATGCCAAAGGTAATAAACAGAGAGAATATCACAAACAGAACGCACAGCCCACGCATCAGGGCAGTCTGTTTCTTTTCACCCATTTTGGGCATGAGCGCGCCGCACAGGTCAATCGCGATGGCCGACGCGGAGGACAGTACCAGCGCCGTCAGGGTAGAAATGCTGGCAGAGAGCACCAGCACGATGATAAGACCGACCAGCGCATCCGGCATAGCGACAACCTGTGAAAGGAACACGGTCGGCATCACGCGGTCCAGCCCGCCTTCCGGGATAACGCCGCCCAGGATCTGCCTGCCGAACGTGCCCGCAAAGTACGCGCCGCCCGCAATAACCAGGCAAAAAGCGGTGGAGATGACAGTCGCCTTTTTGATGGATGCCTGATCGCGAATGGCGAAGAATTTGTGCATCATCTGCGGAAGTCCCCATGTGCCCACGGAGGTCAGCAGCACAAGGGAGATCAGGCTCCAGCCCTGGCCCTTTGGTCCAAGAATTGAGTTAAACCCTTCACCGCCCACGCGGCCCATCTTGGCCAGCGCTTCCACCAGGCCCGCGTATGCGCCCGTTTCCTCATTAAACGATGCGCCGCGAACTATGAAAACAACAAGCAGCACGATTCCAACCAGCATGATCAGCCCCTGAATGAAGTCGGACATCACCGTGGCCTTGTATCCGCCCGCAAACAGGTAGAGCGCAGCCAACAGCGCGATGCCGACGATGCACCAGAAAAAGCTGATGCCAAGCGCTGATTCAAATAGGTATGCAAGCCCCTGATATACCGAAGCTGAGTACGGCACCAGGAATACGAAGATCAGCACCGCAGACAGCAACGACATGTTTTTCGACCCATAGCGCTTTTCAAAGAAGCCGGGCATCGTCACCACGCCCAGGTTTCGCGACATGCGGTTCGCGCGGCCCGCAAGCAGCTTCCACGCCAGGAAGTTGCCGAGAAACGCGTTGCCAAGCCCGATCCACGCAGCCGAAAGGCCGTGCGACCAGCCGACTTTACCCGCATAGCCTATGATAATAACAGCAGAAAAATAAGACGTACCGTATGAGAACGCCGAAAACCAAGGCCCTATTTTACCATCACCAAGGAAAAAACCGTGAAGTGTTTGCTTTTTGCGGGCCGAAAAGATCAGGACGCCCGCCATCATCAGAACATACAGGACAAGCACAAAAATACGCATAGATAAACCCATCCTTCCATACTTCCATTCTGCCCAAGGGGTGCTACGCGGTGGAGTATAGCACACCGGCGCGGGCAATGTCAAACATTTTGTGACAAGGCACACGCCGCTCATGTAAAGCTTTTGCGGAATCCTGCGCCCTACTAGCGCTTTTACACTGCCCGGCTTATTTCGTAGCCCACGGAAGAGGATCGCCTAATGCTATTGTCCCCGTGGAAATTTCCGGGGTCCTCTCTCCCGTTTCCGGGTCGGTTGGGTTGTCGATTTGAAACAGATACCCATTTTTTCCGTATCTGCCGCGCTTGCTTTGGTCGTAACATTCGCTGTCCATGCAAATGTTGACGGCTTTCAGCGCAACCGTCACGTCTTGATTTCCATAGACACCGATATTCTCAAAAAGCTCGTGTTCCCATAAAAATTTACACTCGATGTTGAGGAAGCATTCTTTTATCCGCGGCGCGTTGACCATCGCGGCTCTTTCCGCCGTCAAGCCGGCAGCGGTAATCTCATCCGTTTCAAATTCATTGTTGCCAATCGTTTTTATGCAGCGGTCATATATGTCATATGAGGGGAAATTCAACACGCAAACCCCGGTTTCTTTGAGGGACTGATACATATGCCCACCTTTTGAGACCGCTCCCATAATGCAGACAAATTCGTCTTTCCCGCCCCCCACAAAGGACGCCCAGGATTGCAGGCAGGCGTTTCCTTTCCCGTTGGACTTCCAACCCGTGACAACGAAAACCAATGAAGGCATGGCTGTGAGAAAACCCTGCCATGTGCACCACGGTTCGGTGATTTTTTCAGGCCTTGCGGAGAAATCCCTTTTCATACTGCTGCACCCTTTTCTGTTTTGATGTATAACGCAAGCGGCGCGTCCGAAACCGGAAGCGCCGCCCTTTTTAGCCGGATCGCATTACGCGAAAGGGTTTTCGTCCTTGTACAGCATGCCCTTGGGCTGGTTGAAGGATACCGTTTCCACACCCAGCAGCTTCAGAATGGTGAACAGCGGCTTGCCCACATGCCCGAACGCAACCGCGCCGTGGTGCGGATACCGGCCGGCGATCAACACATGGCGGTAGAAGCGGTTCATCTCCGGAATGCCGAACACGCCGATGCCGCCAAACGACATGGGATCGACCGGCAGCACCTCACCGTGCGCGATATAGCTGACCAGCTTGCCTTCAGCGTTGCCCTGCAGGCGGTAGAACGTGATCGGGCCGGGGACGATCTGCCCTTCCAGCGTGCCGCGCGTGATGTCCGGCTCGCCGTCCGGCTCCAGGGAGCGCTTCATGATCAGCTGGTACTTCATCGCGCCATCCACCAGGCGGTCGATGGGCGTGTTTCCGCAATGGAAGCCCATGAACACTTCCTTGGCGTTGTAATTGAATTTGCCGTCGATATGCGCCTTGAACATGTCTGCGGGCACAGTGTTGTTGATATCCAGCAGCGTTACGGAAGACTCCGTCACGCACGCGCCGATAAACTCGGAAAGCGCACCGTAGATGTCCACCTCGCACGCCACGGGGATGCCCCGCGCGGCCAGCCTGGAGTTCACGTAGCACGGCACAAACCCGAAGAACGACTCAAACGCGGGCCAGCATTTGTTGGCAAAGATGAAATACTCCGCGGCGCCCTTGTTCTGCTCCGCCCAATCCAGCAGCGTCAGTTCATACTGCGCAAGGCGCGGCAGCACGCCGGGCATCTGGTTGCCGCGGCCCAGCTCTTCCGCCATTTCCTTGGCGACCTTTTCAATGCGGGGATCATCCTTGTGCGCCTGATACGCGCCCAGCAGATCCAGCTCCGAGTTTTCCTGAATGTTGACGCCCAGCTTGAACAGCGGCGCGATAGGCGCGTTGCAGGCCAGGAAGTCAAACGGGCGCGGGCCAAACGTGAAAATCTTCAGCTTTTTCACCGCCAGCAGCGCGCGGGCCACGGGGATAAACTCCGCGATCATCGCGCTGACTTCGGCAGGCGTGCCCACCGGATATTCCGGAATGTACGGCGCAAGGCCGCGCAGTCCGATGTTGTAGCTGGCGTTCAGCATGCCGCAGAACGCATCGCCGCGCTGATCAGCAAGCACGGAGGTATCCTCTTCCGCCGCCGCCACGAACATCGCAGGGCCGCCGAACGCCTGCGCCAGCAGCGTTTCCGGGCCCTCCGGGCCAAAGTTGCCAAGGTAGACGACCAACGCGTTCACGCCCGCCGCCTGGATCTCCGCAAGCGCCTTCATCGCATCATTTTCGTTTTCAATGGTGGTGGTGGCTTCGTAGATTTCGCCGCCCGCCTGCCTAAACACGCGGACAACCTCCGCCCGGCGGCGCTGGGACAGGGTGATCGGAAAGCAATCGCGGCTGACCGCAACGATTCCCAGTTTCACCGTAGGCATATTTTGCATGTGCATTCCTCCTATGATAGATGTACAAAATTATACGAATACAGTGTATCAGCCGGAATTGCTTTTGTAAAGCGGCTGAAAACGCTTTATACCCGGATATTCCATTTTTAGCCTTGACAAAAGGCGTATAATAAAAGTACCGAATACATTTGCAAAAGGACGTGACGCGCTTGATACGCGCTTTGATGCGCCGCTACGGCCTGAAGTACCTGCTTGGCATTGTGCTGCTAACCCTGTGCGTGTTCGCGCAGAACCTATCCCCCGCGGTGCTTGGCCGTACGGTGGATGCGCTCTCTGCTGAGGTCATTGACCGGGACGCGGTTGGCAAGCTGGTGCTGGTGATGGCGGGGCTTGGCGTCGTCATCTTCGCGCTCAGGTTTGCCTGGCGCACGCTCATCATCGGCGGCAGCCGCCACATCGAAAGAATACTGCGCGAGGAGCTGTGCGAAAAGCTGCAGCAGATGCCGGTATCCTTCTACCATAAACGGCGCAGCGGCGATTTGATGGCTTACGCGATCAACGATATCGGTTCGGTGCGCATGGCCTTCGGCCCGGGCATCGCGCAGCTGCTGACCGGCATCACCACCGCCGTGTTCGCGCTTACCGCCATGACAGGACAAGTGCACGCGCAGCTGACACTGTTCGCGCTGCTGCCGATACCGTTTGCCATCGCTGCCATTCTTGGCATAGGGCGGCTGGTGCGCGATCGGTTCAAGCGCGTACAGGCGCAGTTTGCGGTGCTGTCCGGCCATGTCAACGAAAACATCATGGGCATGCGCGTGATCAAAACATTTGTGCAGGAAGAGGCGCAGGAGGGCATCTACGCGGGCGAAAGCGAAGAGATGATGCGCCTGAACATCCGCCTGGCAAAGGCATCCGCGGCGATGGGCCCGATCACGCAGGCGCTGTTTGGCATCAGTTTTGCCGTCAGCATCGGGTACGGCGGGTTCCTGGTGCGCCAGGGTGCGATTTCTTTGGGCGATTTCGCGGCGTTCAACGCGTACCTGCTGGTAATCATGTCGCCGGTGGTGGGCATGGGGCGCATTGTCAACATTTTACAGCGCGGCACGGCGTCAATGCGGCGTCTGAACGAGATTTTTGCGGAGCCTGGCATCTCCGAGTTTGATTTGCGCGAAGATGTGCCCGTTTCTCCTGCCGCAATTGAGGCGCGCGGCCTTACCTTCCGCTACCCCGGCCAGGATGCCGACGCGCTTTCGGATGTCTCCTTTACGCTGAAGCCCGGCGGGGCGCTGGGCGTGGTGGGACTCACAGGCTCCGGTAAAACCACGCTGCTGTCCCTCATTATGAAATTCTATGAAGCACCTGGCGGCATGCTGTTTGTCGGCGGGCGCGATATCAACGAAACCCCCGCCATGGCCCTGCGAAAAAAGACGGGCTATGTGCCGCAGGAGGGTTTCCTTTTTGCGGGTACGCTGTATGATAACATTGCCTTTTACGCGCCGGGCGTGAATGACACGCGCGTGCGCGAGGCCGCCGCCATGGCGGGCCTTTCCACCGATATAGACCAGATGCCGCAGGGGCTGCTCACCACCGTGGGCGAGCGCGGCGCGCACGTTTCCGGCGGCCAGCGGCAGCGCACCGCCCTTGCCCGCGCGCTGATCCGCCACCCGGAGCTGCTGCTGTTGGATGATACCCTCTCCGCCGTGGATAACCACACCGAGCGCATGGTGCTGGATTCCCTCGCCACCTACCAGAAAGGCTGCAGCGCGGTGATCGTATCGCACAAGCTCAGCGCCGTGGCGCACGCTAATGAAAGTCTCTATCTGGAGCATGGCCGCGTGGTAGAGCGCGGCACGCATGATGAGTTGCTTGCGCTGGGCGGGGCGTACGCCGCGCTGTGGGCGCACCAGCAGGGAGAGGAGGCATCGGCATGAGGCGCCTGATCGGCAAACTGCATCCGCACATCAGCCTGCTTGTGCTCTGCGGACTGTGCGTGCTGGCGGCAAACCTTGCGGAAATCGCGAAGCCCGCGGTGCTGGCGCTTGCCATCGATCAATACATCGTGGGCTTTACCGCTGCTGACAGCGCGACGCCGCTTGTGCTGATGGGCATATTCTACCTTGCGGTGGCAGGCATCGGCGCGGGCGCTGGATACGCGCAAGCGCTGCTGGTCACAAAAATTTGCCAGAAAGTGCTGCATACCATCCGTGGCGATGTATTCCGCCATATTCAGCGCATGCCGCTGGAGGCGCTGGACCGCTTCGGCACCGGCCGCCTGATCACCCGCGCGACGAACGATGTGGAAACGCTGTCCGAGTTCTACGCCGATGTGCTTGTCAACCTGTTCAGGGATGCCGTGCTGCTGATTGGCATCGTGGCTGCGATGCTGGTAATGGATTGGCGGCTGGCGCTCGTTTCTTTTGCCGCGCTGCCGCTGATTTTGCTCATCACCGTTTCGGTCCGCAAGCGGCTTCGGCAAAATTTTGTGGTGATGAAGCAGCTGATCGGGCGGATCAACGCCTTTTTTGCTGAGAACATCGCCGGCATGCGCGTGGTGCAGGCGTTTGTGCGGCAGAAAGAAAAGCTGGACGAGTTTAAACAGATCAACGATGAATACTTCGATAAAACGATTTTGCAGGTAACGATGAACGGCTTTTTGCGCCCGGCGATGGAGGTGGTCAATTCCCTGGCCATCGCGCTGCTGCTGTGGTATGGGTGCGGGCGGCTTCTGGGGGTGCAGGCAGGCACGGCGGCCCCGCTGGAGATCGGCGTGCTGTACGCATTCACCGACTACATCAAGCGATTCTTTGAACCGATCAACGACCTGGCGGAGAAATATTCCACCGTCCAGAACGCGCTGGTTTCTTCCGAAAGAATCGATTCGCTGCTGTCTGACCCGGCGCAGGAAGACCTGGCCGAGGGCAGCCACACGGGCCGCATACACGGTGAGATTGAGTTCGATCACGTTTGGTTTGCGTATGACAAAGATAACTGGGTGCTGCGCGATGTCAGCTTCAAGGTGCGCCCCGGCGAAAAAGTGGCGTTTGTCGGCGCAACCGGCGCGGGCAAAAGCACCATCATCCAGCTGATTTCAAGGCTTTACATCCCGCAAAAGGGGCGCATTCTGGTGGACGGCGCAGAGCTTGCCGACTGGCGGCTTGCGGATCTTCGCCGGGGAATTTCCGTGGTGCTGCAGGATGTGTTTCTGTTTGCGGGCACCATCGCCGATAACATCCGCATTGCGGAACCGATGGATGACGCGCGCATCGAAAACGCGCTTACCCTTGCGCTGGCGGATGATTTCGTTAGCCAGTTGCCGGACGGCATGCACACGATGCTGGGCGAGCGCGGCGGCACCCTTTCCCTGGGCGAAAGGCAGCTGCTTTCCTTTGCGCGCGCTATCGCGCATGATCCCGCCATTTTGGTGCTGGATGAGGCGACCGCCTCTATCGACAGCGCCACGGAAGAGCGCGTGCAGCAGTCCATTTTGCGCATCTCTGAGCGCCGCACCGCTATTTTCATCGCGCACAGGCTCAGCACCATTGAGGGCTGCGACCAGATTTACGTTGTCGATGCCGGGCAGATCATCGAACACGGTACGCACACGGAGTTGCTTGCGCGAAACGGAGCGTACGCGGCGCTGCTTCAGGAGAAGGCCGAGTAACAACCGCATAAGAAAGGCCGCCGGCGGCTCAACAGCCAGAGCACTCCGGCGGCCTTTCCTGTCAGTGAAGTTGCGGATTCGATACCGACGGCAGGCTGCTCAGGTTGTTGCCTTCGTTCCCGTCCGGCAGCGATTTCAGGTATTCGCTTCCCCTGCGGCTGGATATGCCCACGCCTATGATGCCGCCTGCCTTTGCCAGCTGCACGCCCTCTTCTTTTGTTAGGATGCGGCCGTCCTCCATCTGGTATCCTTCCACCCGTCCGCCCCTTTTCACCAACGCCACAATGCGTTTGGCATCGGGCCCTGGCGTTGGGATCTCCTGCATCGCCATCATCGGCAGCGTGGTCAATGTCTGATTTTCCATTTTTTCTCTCCCCTTTTTCAAATTATTTTGACTCAAAACAACTTCCCTTGCGATAGCCTTGCCTGCTGAAAATGACTTTATGCCAAGTGAACCACATGATTGTTACTTGCCTCGGTTCCTGTTCTGTGGTACACTTTAATATTATCGCCGGGCGCGCCGGTATACTGGTGAAATGCTGCAAAAATAACGCAAAACACCAGTTATGACAACATCTGCGGATGCGTGACAGAATCCGCGCGATATGTTATACTACCCATATAGAAGCAGGGTTTTCTAACGAAATCCCTGCATGGCGCGATATTTTCAAACTCGCGCCCACAAGGAGGCATGCGCATGCTTGGAAATTTCTTCCAGTCTTTTTATTATGGCAAGGCAGGCAAAAGCGACTTTAACCCGGAAAACCTGCCCGAAAACCGCGTACAGCTTTTCTTTGATATGCTCCGCGTCAGGTGGGGCGGTCTTGTCAAGCTGAATCTGCTGTACATCCTGTTCTGGCTGCCCGCGCTTTTGTGGACGGGCTGGAATTTTCTGGCAATGGAGAACATCCTGGTCATGGCAGACGCCGGCGAAATTCTCCAGTCCGAAATAACCTCGCAGCTGATGGGCATCGTATGGCTGTGGACGCTGGGGATGTTTCCTTGCATTGCCATTACCGGCCCCGCAACTGCTGGCATCAGCTACATCACCCGCAACTGGGCGCGCGATCAGCACAGCTTCGTATGGAGCGATTTCAAAGACGCGTTTAAGTCGAACTGGAAACAGGCGCTGGCCGTTTCCACCATTACGGGTGTGCTGCCGTTCCTGGTGTACAACTGCTACCGCTTCTACGGCGATCTGGCGCAGACGAACGGCGTGTTCTTCATCATCCCGCAGATGTTCGTGATCATCCTGGCGGTGCTTTGGCTGCTTTCACTGCAGATCATTTACACGCTGATGATCACATACTCTCTTAAGTTCACGCACCTTTTGCGCAACGCATTCATCTTGTCCATCGGCAAGCTGCCGCTTTCCGTGGGCATCCGGCTGATTGCGCTGGTTATACCGGCCATCGCGGTGGCGGTCATGCTGCTGATCCCCGGCGTTACGGCCTACGCGATGCTGGTGTTGATCCTCTATGTGGTGCTGTTCGGCTTTGCGTTTGACCGGTTCCTCTATGCCTCTTACGCAAACGCGATCTGTGAAAAGTACATCAATCCGGGCATCGAGGGCGCAAAGGTTGGCATGGGTCTTCGCCAAACGACCGAGGATGACTATGAAATCGACCCGACGCTGCCCCAACCCGGCGCTGGTAAGCAGGAAGAGGATATCGACGCATGATGTATGGGCGGTTTGCCGCCGTATATGACCGGCTGATGGCCGATGTGGACTATGACGCCTGGGCGGATTATGTGCTTGCGCTGCTTGCGCGGCATGAAATCGCCGCAAAAAACGCGGCGGATACGGCTTGCGGCACCGGCAATCTGACGCTGCCGCTTCGGGCGCGGGGCCTTGTCATGACCGGGGTAGATCAATCGATGGAAATGCTGGCCGAGGCCGCGACCAAAGCGCGCGCCCGCGGCTTTTCCATTCCCTTCGTGCGCCAGGATATTCGCAAACTTACGCTGCACAGGCCGATGGACGCGGTTTTTTGTGCGTGTGACGGCGTAAACTATCTCGTGCGCCCGCAGGATGTGCAGGCGTTCTTCGGGTCGGCGTACCAGGCGCTGCGACCCGGCGGGGCGCTTGTTTTCGATGTTTCCACGGAATATAAGCTGCGGCACCGCTTGGGCAACCGCTGCCGTGGATATGACGGCGATGAGATCGGATACATTTGGCAAAACCACTGGGATGAACCCTCCCGTACGCTGCAAATGGATCTGGCTTTCTTCACAGCGCGTCCGGACGGCGCGTTTGACCGTTTCCGCGAAACGCATTTTCAGCGCGCGCACAGCTTTGATGAGCTAGCCACCTGGCTGCGGGACGCGGGCTTTGCGACCATCGATGTTTACGGCGACCGTACATTCACCGCGCCACGGGCGGATGAAAAAAGGGCGCAGTTCATTGCGGTGAAGCGGTAGAAAGATCTCTTTCACGCGATATCTGCGAATTTTCGCCCAAACCATTGTAACCATAGAAAGGAACCCCAATGACCAAGACAATTCCCACCGGCGTACTATTGCGCGCCACCTTGGAAGGCGGCGCGGCGCGCGTGCTGTTATGCGATACCACCGATATGGCGCAGGCCGCGCGCGAAATACATAATGCCAGCAATGTTTGCACTGCCGCGCTCGGACGCGGCATTTCCGCGGCTGCGCTCCTGGCTGCCGCGCGTGAAGAGCGGCGCGAGGACGACGACTGCGCCATCACCATGACATTCAAGGGAAATGGCCCGGCGGGCACAATGGTCATCGTCGCGAACGGGCCGAAGATCAAGGCTTACATTGACCATCCCAACATCACCCTGCCGCTGCGCCAGGAAGGCAAGCTTGACGTGGGCGGCGCGATCGGCCATGAAGGGCGGCTGACCGTGGTGCGCGATCTTGGACTGAAAGAGCCTTACATTGGTCAAACTGCACTGGTGAGCGGCGAAATCGCGGAGGATGTGGCCGCATACTGCGCATATTCTGAGCAACAACCCACGCTGTTGGCGCTTGGCGTGCTGGTGAATGATAGGGTGCTATCCTCCGGCGGGCTGATGGTGCAACCGCTGCCGGGCTGCGATGAAGCGCTGCTGTCCCAGCTGGAACTGCGCGCACCGGTGTTCCAGGATATCAGCCAGCACCTGCTGGAGACACCGGCAGAGGATTTGCTGCCGATGCTGTTCCGCGGGCTTTCCCCTGAAATCCTGTCCAAAGAACCGCTCATGTACCAGTGCGACTGTTCCCGGGAAAGAATGGAAAAAGCGCTGATCTCGCTGGGGCGCGAGGAACTGGATGATTTGATCAAAACTGAGCACGGGGCTGAAATGACGTGCCACTTTTGCCGTGCGCAGCATACGTTTACGGAGGTGGACCTTTGCCGTTTGCTGCAAGAGGCGACGCACTGACCGCATGACGAAGGCCTTTTGGCGCAACAATAGCCCCTGACCGCAGGGCCGGGGCCAGTGTGCCCCCATCATGAGCGAACAAGGAGAGCATATGGAGCAAGAGAATAGCATGGGCCAAGTGCTTCCCTTTGCCCGCGACGCGAAGTATTTACGAAAAGCCGCTGCCCGAAAGCTTGAAAAGGGCGAACCCATACAGGCGCTTGAACTGCTTCGGCTGGCACGCGGGGGCGACCCGGATGACCTGGATACGCTGACCCTTACCGCCCGCGTCTATTCGGAAATGCGCTGTCCAGCGCTATCCAACAGGGCGCTGTTTGCTTTGCTGCAAAGGGAAAAGAATGTACCTGAGTCACTGTACCGCGCTGGCTGCAATTTTCTGATGCTGAGCGAACCCGAGCTTGCGAAGGATTGCCTGCTGCTTTCATTACAGCAGCAGCCGGGCAGCGAGTTTGCACCCGACGCGATAGAGCTGCTCACAATGCTGGATGAAGATCTGCACATGCATGCGCAAATCGAAAGCCGCGTCAACCGCCGGATGGACCGCGTGCTCCGCGCGCTGACCGCGCAAAAGCCGCAGCTGGCCATCCGGCTTTCCCGCCGCGTGCTGGCGCTGGACCGACTGAATGCGAGCGCACAGGCGCTGCTGTCGCTTGCGCTGCTTAGCAACGGAGATCAACAGGGGGCGCTGCGCGCCGCCCGTCAGGCCATCCGCATCAGCCGCACAAATGTGCACGCACTGTGTGCGATGGCGATGGCAACGCATACCCTGCACTCCTCCAAGGCCGCGCTTACATACCTTGTCAGCGCCATATCCGCCATTGAGGGCGAAGAGGACTTGCGCCTGGTGCTGTCCGTCGCGTGCGATCTGGAAGCGCACGATCTGGTGCAAATGCTGTGCCAGCGTCCCGAAAACGCACAGCCGCTATCGGAAGACCTGCAACATGTGCTCGCCGTTGCGGCGTACAACACCGGCAACCGCCAAGAGGCCCAGCGCCGGTTCAAGCTGATCCGCCGCATCAACCCCATGGATTCCACAGCCAATTGGGCGCTGCATGGTCTGTCAAAGGGGCAATTGCCGGAAGATCTGCCGTACGATGGCTCCTTGCCTTCCGGCGCGGTGCTTGAGAGGCTGACACGCCTGCGCAAGCTGCTGGAATCGCGGGTGGATGCCTTCCACGAGCGCCGTCCCGAGGGTGACGAGCTGGAAGCGCTGCTGCGCTGGGGGCTTGCTTCCGGCGAGGCGGAAATCGCGCGCACCGTGGTGAGCGTGTTAGCGTCACTTTCTGGCCCGCGCGCAGAGTCAATTCTGCTGGATACGTTCGGCGACCTTTCCATGGATGACGCGACGCGCGAACACGCGGCGGCCGTGCTATTTTCGGCGGGTAACGCCGGGCCTTTCTATCTGCTTCGGCATGGACGGCTGGCGCATGTGAGCATCCTGCGGCAAGACGCACCCGACCCCATGACCCCGGCCAGCCGGGCTATGGCACGCGCCGTGCTGCGCCGCTTGGGCCGCTGCACCGCGCAGGAAGCGCAGGCTGTCAACCATCTGTGCAGCCGCATCATTGAACTGCACCCGGACCGCGACCTGCGGCTGCGCGCACGCGTGGTGGAAATGGCGTGCAGGCGGAGACGCGGCGAAACAGTCGATTTTCCACAAAAGCCCGCGAGGCGGCGTGAAATGGCGCGCCTGCTCCGCCAATTCATGAAGGAGACTCAACACGATGAAATGCATCAACTTTGATGAGCAGTTTCAACGCTTCGCGGCGGAATGGATGAAGAAAAACGCCGCGAAGTACGGCAATAACATAGACCGTATGGAAGCCCGGATGCCGGAAGTGTACCTAGCCTGGCTGAACCGTCCCGCCCAGTGGCTGGACGGCGATGCGCCGGGAACTTTCTTTGCAAAGTTTGATGACCCCGCGCAGCTTGTCGAGTGGATGCTTTCCTATCACCGCGAAGGCGTGCCGGTACCGGATCCGCTGCTGGAGAGGCTGACCACGCTGGGAAATCGCGCGGAAAAGGCGTTGCTTACGTTGCTGACGCTGGAAAGCGCGCCGCAAGAGGCGCGGCTGACCGCCATCTCGCTGCTGACGGAACTGGAGAGCCAGCTGCCGCTTGCGCTGTATATCGACTGGATTGCCACGAGCGAATCCGACGACGAGCGGGCCGACATGGCCGCCGAGGCGCTGTCCGCGATGGGCGCGGGCATCCGGGATAAGCTGTATGACGCGCTGCCTGCCGCAAGCGCAAACGGGCGCTTGCTGCTGGTTGATATTCTTGCCGGTATGCCGGGCGACCCGCGCCTGTTGCCAGCTGCAATCCGCCTGTTCCATGAGTGCCCCGACCAAAGGGCACTGATAGCATCGTTACTGGGCAAAATCGGCGATGAAGCCGCGCTGCCCATCCTGTACGCGGCGCTGAAAGAAGAGGGCCTGCCGTATCTGGATTTCCGCGAGATTTCGGACGCGATAGAAGCGCTGGGCGGCGAAACGCCCTCCCCTATGGATTTCAGCGGCGACCCCGCATACGAATGGATGAAGCGGCAGGAGGAATAGTCAGCCTCCATTCGTTTGTATACCAAAGCCTTTTACGGAGGAGCATCCGTTGAACTGCAAAACCTGCGGCGAGAAAATGCCTGACAATACGCGCACCTGCCCCGCCTGCGGCGCCGAAAACACGCCCCCGCCACGGCGGCGCGTTGTTGCACCTTCCGGTGAGGCGGCTAAGCGTTACCATCAGCAGATTGAAAAGGGCATGCGCGGTGAAACCACGGAGCTTCCCCGCGTCACGGAACGTCAAAGCCGCGCCGAGCGGTTGAACCCGCCGCCCATCAAGCAGCCGGAGCCCGAGCCCGCCGTGCGCCCGCGCACAGGCTCTAAACCGCCGGAAAAAGCGCAGCAGGCCGCTGCGCAGCAACAGCGCCGCTCCCCTTCCATGCCCCCGCAAGGCCAGCCCAAGCGCCCCGCCCCCCGCAAGCGCGCGCCCGCGCGCCCGTTGCGCCGCCACCAGTTTAAGGCCATCCGGCCTGAACCGCGCGGTTTTGAAAGCTTTCACTGGGTACGCGCGCTGAGCATTCTGCTGATCACGATGACAATTTTAACCAGCGGCGTATACGTCATCTTCAAGTACACCCCCATGGGCCAATCCATGCTGGCAAGCTGGGGGTTTGACGCCTCCGCCGACGCGTACCACCAGTCCGGGCGTGACCTGATGGCGGACGGCTATATTCAGCGCGCCGTGACGGCACTGGAGATCGCGCAGGCAAAGGACACCGATAACCTGGAAATTCTGGTGGATCTGGGCAACGCTTACCTGGGCAACGCCCAGCCGGATCAGGCCGAGCTGGCTTTCACGCGCGCCATTCATTTTTGGCCCGCTTATCCAGAGCCATACCTCCGCCTGGCAAACATCCTGTTGGATAAGAAGAAATACCCGGAGACTGTGGGCGTGCTGGAAATGGCGATAGAAAACGGCGGCGGCGAGTATTTCCAAACGATGCTGACAAACATTCTGCCGAAAACGCCCGTACCAAGCCAGCTGGGCAAACGATATGACGCCGAAATCGACATTACGGTAACGTGTGCTGATGAAGGCGCAGTAATTCACTACTCCCTGGACAATGAGGACCCACTGGTTAAAGGCAAGGTCAGCACCGGCAACAGCGTTACGCTGCACCTGCCAAAGGGCAGCTGGCGGCTGCGCGCGGTGGCCGAAAAGGACGGCATGCTCAGCACGGAGTTGGTGCAATCATATACTATCATCTTCGCTACGCCGGATATGCCTACCGCGTCTCTTGGGCCTGGCACCTATAGCAAGGTACAGCGCGTTACCCTCAAGGCCGCCGAGGGCGAAAAAATCTATTACACGATGGATGGCACCCGACCCACCCCGGAAAACTCCACCCTGTATGAAGACGGCAACCCCATCACCCTGCGCACCGGCAAAACCGTGCTGCGCGCGATTGCTGTCAACCCGCTGGATGAGCGATCCAACGAGCTTACCCGGGAGTATGTCTGCCAGGGCAATACAGGCACTTCCATGCTGGAAAAGGATGTCGTTGACAAATTGACCCTGATGAAGACGACGAGGGATTCCTTCATCAAGACATACGGAGAGCCCACCTATATCCGCCCGGACGGCACGGATTTGCTTGGCTCCTATGAAAAGCTGTTTTATGGCTTCGGTTACGCGGTTTTCCTGACGCGCGGCGAAAAGGACCCCGTGCTTGCGGAGTTGTATTTCAACGACAATACCTTTCAGGCCCCGCGCAAAACGAAAGTCGGCTCCACATTGGAAGAGGTGCTCAGCGCCTACCGTGACGACGGCGGCGAACCCAGCAAAAACGGCGACCGTGTGTTGTACAAGATCACCACGGGCAAACTTGGCATGCTGGAAAAGCTGGCCGATAAGCAGTACAAAATCAGCTACTACACAAAGCTGGAAAACGGACAGCATATCGAACTGACGTATTACACAAAGGATGGCACGGTTGAGCACATCGAGTGGCGGCAGTACGCGTCGAACTAGCCCTTTTTCTTCTTTATCAGCGGGCTTGCCACAATCATCAAAAATACCAGCGCGGTAATAACGCCCAGCACGGGGTACGCTATGCCCACCAGCGCGCCGAAGCCGGTCATCCCGCAAAGCAGGGGCAGCAGCACTGTCACAGGCCATACCGCGGGCGCAGGGAGCGTCTCCTGCGTCATGTTCAGCAGCGTTCGCATCAGTGCGACCAGCGTGGTCAGCACCGCCAGCATCATCGCAGCAAGGCACAGCCAATATCCGGTGGCCCCCAGCGAGCGCGCCAACACCACCGCCGGCAGCGCCTCATCCCGCAGCGTGCCGATATGCCGGGAAAGTGTCGCGTTTGCCAGCAACAGCAGCATTAGCAGCATGCCCCCCGCGATCGCCGACACGCGCACCACCGCCCCCGCATCCCTGCTCTTCCCCATCTCGCACAGCACACCGCTGCCCAGCGATGCATTCATCGCCGCATACGCAAATGCGAGCGGCAGCACGCCCCACACGGCAGGCGCAGAAGTCCGCGCCGCCTGCGCCATCTGCGCCGATTCCTGGGGAAGCCCGAACAGCAGCCCATACAGCAGCAGGCATACCGGCATCAGCCAGCCCCCCGCAGCGGCGAGCGCTGAAAGCCCGCGCTTTGCCATCCAGCAGCTGCTGATAAGGCCGAACAGCACGCCGATTTCCCACGCGTGGTGGATGGGCAGCGCCAGCGCCATCAGTTCCCCCATCGCAGCCAGCATTGCACCGGCCGTTACGGTGATCAGCACGCCGTTGATGCATGCCGCCACGCGCCCTGCGACGCCGCCCAGCGCCCTGTTGCACAGCGTCGAAATGTCGCGCGCGCCAAGCTTGCCCGCCAATATGCCCATCAGCGCCGCAAATGTTGCCAGAAGCAGTGCCGACAGCACACAGCCGATCCACGAGAATGCGCCGTACTGCGTGAAAAAGCGCATGATCTCACGCCCGGAAGCAAAGCCCGCCCCGACCACCGTAGCGGTCAGCGCCAGCGCCGCCTGAATCTCGCCCGCCAGCACACTGGTTTTTTCACGGCGCAACAAACCGGTCATCAGCGCTCCTCCTTTGGCGGCGCATACTGCGCGCCTCAGGTTAGCGTATGCCGAAAAGACAGGCGGGCAGAACCAGCAGCAGACATACGATACAATCCGCAAAATTAGGGCTTCCCGCTTTCCGCATGGTTGTGGTATTATCCTTTCAACCGGTTATTTTCACGCCCACGCCGCAAAACAGAAAAAAGAAAGCAGAGGCTTCTTTCATGCGCGAAATCGTCTCCACCATCCCCATCGAATCTTACCGCGATACCATCCTGGCCGCTGCCCCGGGATTTCAGCTCTATATCTCCACGGATCTGGACGCGCTCGCCCCGCATCTTGCCAATGCGGAAATCCTGATCACTGCCAGACCCATCCCGATTCAGGCCGCGCTTGCCGGCGGAAAGCTGCGCTGGGTGCAATCATGGAGCGCCGGATATGACACCTACCCCCTTGCAGAGATGAAGAAAAAGGGCGTGCTGCTGACCAACTCCAGCGGTGTGCACGGCCCTCAAATAGCGCAGACTGTGTTTGCGATGCTGCTGGCATTCGCGCGCGGGCTATACCTGAGCATCCCCGACCGGACGACGGGACTATGGCGCACGAAGCATAGCGTGTACGAGCTGCCCGGCCAAACGCTGGGCATCCTGGGGATGGGCGCGATCGGCCGGGAAGTGGCGCGCCTTGCGGCAGGTTTTTCGATGCGGGTAGTGGGGCTCCGTGCACACGCGGCTCCGGCTGAGGGATTTGACACCGTGTACGGCCCGGATCAACTGCACGAGATGCTGTCTGAGTGCGATGCCGTGGTCAACGCGCTGCCGATGAATCCGGAAACGCACCGCCTGATGAATGCAGGCGCGCTCGCTGCGATGCGGCCCGGCTCCGTGTACATCAGCATAGGGCGCGGCGGCACCACCGATCAGGATGCGCTGGTTCACGCCCTGCGGGAAGGACCGCTCGCGTTTGCAGGGCTGGACGTGACCGACCCCGAACCTCTGCCCTCAGACAGCCCTCTGTGGACGCTGCCGAACGTGATCCTCACCCCGCACATCGCCGGGCAATCCCCGCACTACTATGAGCGGGCGATCGCCATTTTTCTTGAGAATCTCAAAACCTATCTGGAAGAAGGCGCGGTGCGGCGGAATTTGATCCGTATGCCGTAAAAATGACCTGTACAAAATCCTAGTCGATCAGCCCCAGCTTCCTAAGCCGCGCCTTGATCGCCCCGCGTGAGCGCTGATGCGCCTGGGTGATCTCTTTCATGCTCAGGCCATCCTCAAAGCGCTGCCGCAGGGCGTCTTCCTCCCCGGCATCCCAGGGGCTGTATGCTTCCGCGGGCTTTTCGCGCGGCTGTTTTGCCGACTTCTCACGCGAAGGGGACTCAGTTTGCCCGCCTAACACCGCAAGGAAGGCTTCTCCGTACAGCAGCAATTTGCGCTCCCCCACGCCGTTCACCTGCAGGAACGCATCCTCTGTTTGCGGTTTCAGCCGCGCCATCTCGCCCAGCGTAAAGTCGCTGAACACCAAATAGGCCGGCATTCCGTTATCACGCGCGATGCGCGTCCGCAGTTCTTTGAGCAGCGCAAGCAATACGGCATCCGCACCTGTGGTCCGCGGCGCTTTTTCTTTGACCGGGGTGGGTTTCGCTTGCGGGGCAACCGCCGCCGATTCCGCAAGCTCGCGCGCGCCCATGCATGCCGAACAGTGACCGCACGGCTCAGGCAGCCTTTCCCCGAAATAGCGCAGGATGAACTGGCGCAGGCATGATTTGCTGGTAGCATAATACGTCATCTGCCTCAGGCGTTCCAGATCCTTCTGGCGGATGGCGGCGCGCTCCGCCGGGGTCAGTTCCGGGTTTTCCTCGCCATGCTCGATCATCCATCTTCCGGTGATTACATCCTGCCCGCTGTACAGCAGCACGCAGTCCGCCGGGCTGCCGTCACGCCCCGCGCGGCCCGCCTCCTGGTAATAGCTTTCCAGGTTCTTTGGCATGTTATAATGGATAACAAACGACACGTTCGACTTGTCGATGCCCATCCCAAACGCGTTTGTCGCGACCATTACCGTCTGTCGGTCGTACTGAAATGCCTCCTGGTTTTCGCGCCGTTCCGTTTCGGAAAGGCCGGCGTGGTAGCGCGTCGCGGCATAGCCGGCGCGGCAAACCGCATCCGTGATTTCCTCCACCTTTTTGCGCGTGGCACAGTAAATAATGCCGCTCTGCCCAGTCTTTTCCCGAAGGATCGCCAGCAGTTCCGGCATCTTGCCCTTCGGTTTTCTGTTTTCAAAAAACAGATTGGGCCGGTCAAACCCGGTCGTCACGCAAAGCGGGTCCTGAAGGTTCAGCATTTGCACGATATCCGCGCGCACCACCGCTGTGGCTGTGGCGGTAAACGCGCACACACAGGGCCTGCGCGGAAGCGACGCAATGAACGCGGCGATTTTCAGGTAGCTGGGCCGAAAATCCTGGCCCCATTGGGAGACGCAGTGCGCCTCATCAATGGCAACCATATCCACCGGGGACTCCAGCGCAAAGGAGACAAAATCCGGGGATTCAAGGCGTTCAGGCGCGACATAGATGATTTTGTACAGGCCCATGCGTGCCCTGCGCAGCGCCTCGGCATTCTGGCCGGGCGTCAGCGAGCTGTTCAGAAACGCACCTGCGACGCCCGCCTGCTTGAGGGCCGCAACCTGATCCTTCATCAGCGAAATCAGCGGCGAGATGACCAGCGTAATCCCCGACAGCATCAGCGCCGGGATCTGAAAACACATGGATTTGCCCGCACCGGTGGGCATCACGCCCAGCGCATCACGCCCGAACAGGATCGCTTCGATCAGCGGTTGCTGCCCTTCCCGATATGCATCGTACCCGAAAACCTGCCGCAAAATATCCTGATGACGCATGCGCTTCCCCCGTGTCTTTCGTCTGCTTATC
Source organism: Eubacteriales bacterium (assembly GCA_031549905.1). Lineage (GTDB taxonomy): Bacteria > Bacillota > Clostridia > Christensenellales > Aristaeellaceae > Avichristensenella. The sequence continues at coordinate 10,081 of JAVBPC010000010.1, read as the reverse complement.
TTCGCAGTATACCGCAGCTGGGGGGTGTGCGCAACCCGGCGCCCTGGCAATGCCTTCTGAAGCCGCAGCGGCGGCGCGTTATGCTTCCAGCAGCCGCACTTCCCCATGCCAGCGCAGCCATTCTGCATCCACCGGCATGCGCTGGGCGACCGGCGGCAGCGGGGGCAACGGTGCGTGAGGCTCCTGCTGATACCAATACGCGGTGGTGGAAATGTCATCGCTGCGATGGTTGGCATGTCCATGCTCAATGGTTACCCGAATGGATTGCTCAAAGGGAATCGGGTCGCGGATATGGTAGCGATAGTAGCTGATCTTCCCTTTCCAGTTGTCTTCGCCACCCAGGATGATGCCGTGGTACGGCGCATTGTATTCCTGCTGAGGACACCAGGCGGTATTGAAGTAATCCTCTGTGCCGGTGCCATGCAGCGTAGGCGGCCAGGTATCGCCATCGATGAAGATCATGTCGTCTCCCTCGCCAGGCCAATCCCACAGGGCGCTGGTGTTCAGGTTATGCAGGTTGTAGTTCGCGCCCACATAATGCCCGCGCCCTTTGGCTTCCAGCAGCACATAATTGCCCACACCGTCTGTATTCTTGCCGCCAAAACACCATTCGGACTGGCTTTCGCAATCGGACGCATGCATGCCGCCAGTGGGGACCTCCCGGTGCCACACGGCATGGAAGCGCAGCGCGTCATCGGGAATTGTCGCATGCAGCTCATAGTCCACATAAAAATAGACCATCAGCACACTGTTGCATTCGTTTGTAACCGTGATCCTGGCGCGCTTCGAAAAAGGCATGGGGAACCAGCAATTGAGGCCCTTGCCGTTTTCCGGACTCATCTGTAGGGGTTCAGAGATAAAGTTTCGGCTGAGGCCGTGCCCCATCCCGAAGAAGTCGCCCAGCGGCGCTTCGACGCTGGGGTGCTCCTCGCCATCCCAGTAGCAGCGGAAAACGACCTTGCGCAGGTTGAAGGGTTCATACTCGTTTGGAACCTTATCGTTTCCGACAGTCATCCAGATGTGCGTGATATACCCTGCCCCTTCAATATCCGCGATGGCAAGGGTATCGCCGGGCTGGATGTACCTGCGGTCGTCATTTCCGCCGGTGATGTCATAAGATGAGACGCGGCGGCGTTTCGCGTCCCGGCCAAAGGCAAGGGTGGAAAGGTCTGCGGGGGTGTTTCGGGTATGCATGGCACGTCTCCTTGTCATCATTGGCCGAAGCGGTATCCTTCATCCAGCATGGCCAAATAGTTTTTGATGGGAATATAATTGGCAACGGAATTGCCGCTGCCCAGCGCGTAACGCCCGCCGGGCATGCAGGCATCCAGCGTTTGCCGCACATATTGACGCAATTCCGGTTCAGGCAGCCTGCATAGCCTGTCGATGTCAATGCCGCCAAGCACGGCGATGCGTTTCCCGTATTTTTGCTTGAACTGAGAAACGGGCATGATGACCTCCTCAAAAGAATGCTTCGCGTCAATTTTCACATCCTCAATCAGGTCTTCCATGATACTTTCCAGCTGCCCGCAGGAATGAAGCATATACAGCAGGCCATGCTTATGCGCAAGCGCGGCAGCCTGCTTGTGCCAGGGAAGAATCAGCCTGCGCAGCGCATCCGGCGCGATCAACGTGGCCGTGCGGAACCCCATATCATCGCCCGGAAAGAAACCCATCAGGCGGTCTGCCCCAATAATTTGTTTGTAAAACGACAGAATGGTCTCCCCCACGCGGTTGCAGACCGCCTCCACCAATTCCGGCTCATCATACATAGACAGGGCAAATGTTTCATAGCCGAACAGGATCTCCAGCGGCACTTCCAGGAAGCCGCGGCAGGGGAAGACGAACATGCCCATGCCGTCATACAGCGCCTTGGAAACATACTCAATATCCCACAGGTCAAAGCGTTCCGCCGATGGCCAAGGGTATTGCTCATACTCCGCCCATGAGGTAATCGCGCCCGCACCCTCTTCATCCCACTGGCGGGTTCCGCGCGTAAGCTCCGCCGTGTCCTGCCCCTTTCGGCGTTCGCTTTCGAATTTTACCCGCCCGTCAATCCACACGAAATCGTACCCCAGGCGGTAATACGCCTCTATGTAGTTATCCCAGTAGCGCTTGCGCAAGGCTTTATCCGCGCTGAGCGGCACCCACTGTCGGTCCAGATAATTTTCTACGATCTCCTTAAGCACTTCCTGATCCAGAAACAGTTCCACAAAAGGCGGCCGCTTGGGGATTTCTTCGCCGCGGATGACCCTTTCAAACCACTTGTAGTCAGGCTGCGGATTTTTGATGGGCAATGGCTGTTTCATACGGTTTCCTTCCTGCTGTCCAGCAAGCATTCATTCATTGTCAGATAGGCGGGCCTGTATTCCGGTGATATGGTTCCGGCAATCGCGATGCGCTTGGGAATGCCGGGCATAAGGTCAAAGTCGTTATCGGAAAAGCGCGCGCCCTCCGGTTCGTAAAGATGGCACAGCCATACATACGCATCCGAAACAAGCCTAAACGCTATACCGCTTTCGGTATATTCCAGCGTGAAGCGGATGGTAGGCCGCGCGAGCCTCAGACGCCGGAAAGGCACAAAGAAAAAGCGATTTTCGTATGCTTGACCGTTCGCGTCTTCGAAGCTCACCAGCAGCGCGGCCTCTTCCGGCGCGCAAAGGGCGGCGTCCAGCGCAAAGTGTTCCGCAGGGATAACCGCCTGCGCGGGAAGCGTCATCGGGGCGGACACCTCAAGCAGTGTATGGCCATCTTTAAGCGAAATCAACCGGCGGCGATACGCGCCGGAAAGCGGCAACGCGCCATCATGGCACAGCTTGATATCAACGGCATTGCCAGCCTGGCTGTTTTTGAATGCGAGCAGGTTCGGCTGGCATCCGCAAAAAGAGATACCTACCGTATCAAACGCCCGTCGGGTGTAGTAGTACAGCGCCTTCTTGTGCAGGTAGTAATCCACGAATGTCCAGCCGCTGGTAGGGTAGCAATCCGAATACATCCACAGCAGTGCGCCGGAGCATTCCGGAAAGCGCGCGCGGCACTGCTCAAACACGTAACGCAGGCATTCGGCCTGAAGCGCCTGCCCCATCAGGATGTACCGGTCAACCGCCATGGATTCGGATGCGTTTTCCAGACCAAAAAACACTTGGTACAGCGTATCAAAATAATCGCCGATATTGGAATGATGCTTCCATTGCTGAGACTGCGGAAATTGCTGATCCTGATCCACGCACCGGCGCAGCGTTTCCAGGTTCATCGGCGCAAGCATGCCAAACTCGCTCAGAAATTTGTACGGCAGCTCTGCGTACGCAAACAAGTCCATGTAGCGTGGGTTGCCGATCTGGTTGTACGCCCAGGAATGCTGATCGCCTTCCAACATGGAATCCGGGAACGCGCCGCCGTAAGGGCTTGAGTTGCGGTACGCGCGCGAAGGGTCGTGCTCTGCGCAGATACGGGGCAGCAGCTCATCATAGAGAGTTTTCCCGTAAAAAACGGCCTCGCCGCCAAGATGCTTGGCGTGCGAATCATACATGGCATGGATTTCGTTATTGCCTGACCAGCCGATAAAACACGCACGGCCGCGCAGGCGCTTCACTTGATAGGCAGCTTCCCGCGCCACGCTATCCATGAAATCGGCGTCAAAGTCTGGGTAATAGCCGCAAGCAAACATGAAATCATGCCAGACCATCAGGCCCAGGCGGTCGCACGCATCGAAAAACCATTCGGTTTCATACAGCCCGCCGCCCCACACGCGCAGCATGTTCATGTGCATATCGACAGCGCTTTCCAGCAGCGCATCATATTTTTCCTGCGACGCATGGCCCGCAAGCTGATCGATAGGCACCCAGTTGGCCCCCTTGGCAAACACAGCTCTGCCATTGGCAGTCACCGTAAAGCGACGGTTTTCCGCGTCCAGCGGGCGCTCATCAAAGCGAATATCCCGGATGCCCACGCGCTGCGTTTGCGCATCAAGCACCTGCCCGTCCGCATCCCGAAGCGTCAGCCGCAGTTCGTACAGATAAGGATAACCGCAGCCGTTTGGCCACCACAGCGAAGGCGCATCCAGCGGAATACACAGCGTTTCAGCATGCCCGGCGGTGGCCGACGCCACCAGCCGCATCGGCTCAAAGCGTTCATCCGCGTACAGTTCTGCATGCACAGTGTACGCCCCCTGCGCACGCACCCGCACATCCGGCGCAATGGAAAGCGTTGCCGAAAGATGATCTTCCGCCAGTACACTTTGTGCCCACACATCCCCCAAAAACGCCGTGCCCCGGCGGATCAGCGACACCCCTTGGTATACCCCGCAGGTGCTGAGCCTTTTCGCCCAATCCCACCCGTAGCAGTATTGCGGCTTGCGCAGCCATGTGCGGTAGGGCTCTTCCTGATTCCACGAATGCCGCATGAAATCGATGCGCTTGCCCCGTACGCTGTGGAGGCCCTCATTGACGCGCACGATCACCTCGTTTTGCCCTTCCCTTAGCAAACCGGCAGCATCCGCCTCCCAGCGCAAAAACGCATTGTCACAGTGCATCAGAGCAGTGCCGTTGACGTATACGTCCGCGTTCAGATCGATGCCGTCAAACCGAAGGATGTACGCATCCCCGCCCAAAATGGTATCCACGGCAAAATCGGTTCGCAGCCAGAAGTCCATATTCTCCACGAAACTGCATGCCTCGCTGTGCATTGCCCGCATCGGGTCCCCGATGATGCCCGCGCGCAGCAGGCCCTCGTGCACGCTGCCGGGCACGGGGCAACCAAGGGTATCTGCCCGGGATAACGCCTCACGGGCTTTTTCCAGATCCCATGCGCCTATTTCCGTATACGCCATTTGCCAAAGGCCACCGAGTGAAATTATATTCATTGCGTCCCCTCGTCAGCAATTTTTTCACAGCACGCGAACGGGCGGGCCAAGCCCGCCCATCCGCAAAAGATCAGGTGTTAGGTCGCTTTACTGGTTCCACAGCTCCACGCGCTCCTGAACCAGCTTGGTCATCGTCGCGTTCGCCTTTTCCACGCCAGCCTTGGCGAGCTCCGCCTGGAACTCATCCCACATGTCGTCGAACCCTTCCGGCGTGGCCAGCACGCACTTGGCGATGTATTGCTTGGTTACATCCAGCAGTTTGGTGATGGTGATCGTGATCTCCCCGTCATCAGGGATGGTGATCAGCCATGCATAGCCCCACGGGTCCACGCGGTCCAGCTCCTCGGCGGAGGGGAACAGGTCGCGCCACATCGCAGCGTCATAGTGGGTCAGCAGGTCCTTTTCCACATCGCTGTAATTCTGGATGATGGTATCCACCGTGGTGGGGTTGTACAGCTCGCCATTCCCATCCACCGCGCCGCGGCCGTAGTACGGGAACGGATAGAGGTACATGCCAACGCCGGTGTTCTTCGTGTATTCGGGATCGGTGGAGCGCTTCTGCCATTCTTCAGCAGAGATGGTGCGCTTGCCATCCACCAGGGTGTAATGCACGCCCTCAATGCCCCAGTTGTTCAGCACCTGCGCCTCATCGGAGCACATCCAATCCAGGAACTGGATCGCGCGGACGGGGTCCTTGCAGCTCTTGCTGATCGCGATGCCCCAGCTGCCGGAAAAGCCCTTGTCGATGAAATCGCCGCAAAGCTGGTCTTCCGTAAGCTGTGCCGGGTAGAAGCCGTAACACTTGTCAAACTCACCGTTAGCCTTCAGTGTCTGCATTGGGGTGGCAAACTGCCACAGCTGGTCATTCAGCGCCACAACGCGGCCGCTGGAAATCTTCGCGGCATAGTGGTCATACTTCTGCACAAAGCTCTCGGGATCGAGCAGGCCTTTGGCGTTCATGCCGTTCAGCCAGCGGAAGTATTCCTTGTGGGTATCCATGGTAAAGCGGTAGCATGCCTCATAGGTTTCGGGATCGACGTACCAGTTGCCGTCATCGCCCGTGCCGGAGACAAACGCCGCCATGTTGCCCACCGCAGATTGCCAGCGCCAGTCATCCATGATCAGCGACAGGCCGATCGTCGGCTGGCCGTTTGTTGTGGGGTTGGCCGCAACGTAATCGGCGATAACCTTTTCGGCGTCTTCCAGCGTCTTGATGTCAGGATAGTTGGCCGCTTCGATGGCGCGGTGCTGGATTTCAAAACCCATGCTGGGCTCCCATTTCTGCTCATCCACGCCGTAGGTGCCCACGGTATAAATCGAGGGATCATCTTTGCTGAAGCGCAGGCGATCCAGGTAATCGCCGTACATCTTTTTGATGTTCGGGCTGTACTCATCAATCAGCGGCTCCAGGTCGATAACGGCTTCCGCTTCGACGAACTTGTTCAGTTCGCCGCCGACGAACAGCAGATCGGGATACATATCGCTGGCAATCATCAGGCCCAGCTTCTGCACCAGGTCGCCCACAGGGTATTCCACCTGCAGCGTCACGCCCGTGCGCTTGGTGATTTCCTGCGCAACAGGGCTTTCAAAATTTTCGTAGTTGGGGTTCAGGTCTTTCAAAAAAGCGGTAAACGTGATGGGCTCCGCGTTTTCGGCCAGCCCTAGCGTGCCCGCGCAGCCAAGGACCAGCGACAGGCAAATAAGCAACCCAAGGACTCTCTTCATGTCTCTTCCTCCTATGTTTCTTATCACGGTGTACGGTTCCAAATCCCGCGTCAACGGTGCCGTTTCCCTCCTTCCCTGTAGCGGTTAGCTTTTCACGGCGCCAAGCGTCATGCCGGTGACAAAGTATTTCTGTACGAACGGATACACGCAAAGTATGGGCAGCGTGGCTACGATGGTGATCGCCATGCGGATAGACTGGGGAGACACCATGCTGCGCGATGCCATGGTGGAATCAAACGTCATCGCCTGCGAGCTTTGCGAGGCCGTGGCCGAAAACAGGATTTTGACCAGTTCAAACTGCAATGTGCTCAGCTTCGTATTGCTGGATGCGTACAGGTATGTATCCATCCAGGCGTTCCACTGGCCCACCGCCACGAACAGCGATACCGTAGCCACAACCGGCAAGGATAGCGGCAGCACAATCCGCCTGAAAATAACAAAGTCATTCGCGCCATCGATCTTGGCCGATTCCTGCAGGGAGTAGGGCAAGCCGTCCATGAACGAGCGCAGCACAATGACGTTCCATCCGCTGATCAGCGCCGGGGCGATATACACCCAAAAGCTGTTAATCATGCCCAGCTTGCGGATCAGCATATAATCCGGCACCATACCGCCTGAAACATACAGCGTCAGCACCAGCAGCACCGAAAAAGCCTTGCGAAAGAGAAAATCCGGGCGGCTGAGCGTGTATGCGAACATCGTAGAGGCCGTCACGCCTGTAATCACGCCAATGGCCGTGCGCAGCACGGACACGAGCAATGCGTGCGGCAGGTTATTATACTTAAGCAACTCCTGGTAGTTCGAAAGCGTGAACTTGCGGGGCCAGATATGGATGCCGCCGCGCACCGCATCCAGTGAATCGTTAAAAGAAATCGCCAGGATGTTCAAAAAGGGATAGAGCGTGATGACCAGGGAAAACAGCATGCCCGCAATCACGATGGCATCCAGCACGCGGTCCCCCGCGCCGCGTTTTACCGTGCGTGCTTTCATATGACCTGCCCCTCCCCGATGCGCTTGGCCACATTGTTGGCGATGAGCAGCAGTACGATGCTCACAACCGACTTGAAAATGCCAATCGCGGTGCCATAGGAATAGCGGCCCAGCGCAATGCCGTAGTTTAATGTGTAATAATCCAGCACCAGCATGTACTCCTGCACCACGGCATTGCCCAGCAGCATCTGCCGCTCAAACCCGATGTTGAGCAGCCAGCCGATGTTCATAATCAGGATGACGCTGATGGTGGGGCGGATGCCCGGCAACGTCACATGCCATATCCGCCTGAGCCGCCCCGCGCCGTCCACAGTGGCCGCCTCATAGAGTGACGGATCAATTCCAGCAATGGCTGCAATGTAAATGATGGAGTTCCAACCTGTTTCTTTCCAAACATCGGCCAGGGTGACAATCCACCAGAACGCCTTTGGGATGGCCATGAACTGGACAGGAGTTTTAAGAATGCCAAGCGCCATCAACACGTTGTTGACCAAGCCGCCGTCAATGGACAGCAGCTGCACAATCATATTGGAAGCGATGACCCAGGAAATGAAATGCGGCAGATAGGATACCGTTTGCACGGTGCGTTTAAAGCGGCGGCCGCGCACCTCATTGAGCATGAGGGCAAACAGGATGGGCATGATGAACCCGAATACAAGACCCATGACGCTCATGGCAAGCGTATTGCGCAGGGCAAGGTAGAAGTCCGCTTCGGAAAACAGGGTACGGAACTGCGAAAGGCCAACCCATGTCTGCTCAAAAAAGCCTTTGCTTGGCTTATAGTTCTGGAACGCCATTGTCCAGCCCCACAGCGGATAATAGCGGAATACGAAAAGCCACAGAACGAAAGGAACGGACATGGCAAGCATATACCGCTGGGACCACAGTGCGCGCCAGGTAAATTTGCGCGCTGCGGCTTTACCTCCAGTGGTGTGAGCGACGGTTTTTGCTTGCACGGCGTGTTCCCCCTTCGGACGGTGATTCCGGTAGGCTGTTACAGATAAATTGTAGCAGCTTACCTTTTTGTTGAACACCGCACGATTCGAAGGAATTCTTTTAAGAATCCGTACAATTGCTTACATATTCTTTTGGACTAATCCCCTCCCTTCTTTTAAAGCGAACGCTGAAGTAGTCCTGGTTGCGGAACCCCACCTTCTCGGCGGCCTGGTAAATGCGGCAGCCGCCAGCCAGCAGAATCTTGGCCTCATCGATGCGCTTCTTATCCAGATAATCCGGAAAATGCATGCCGGTAAACCGATGAAAAATGCGCCCCAGATATGCGCCGTTGTAGCCGAAGATCACGCCCAGCCTTTCCAGGGTCAGGCGCTCCGCATAGTATTTATCAACATAGCTGACCATCCGCTTGACGACCGTATCGGCCGTCGCGTCATTCATAGCCGCTGCAATGCGTTTGAGCTGCTCCTGCAAAATTTGCATCAGCCGGTGCAGGTTTTCGGCGGAAAAGACCGCAAGGAGAACCGCTTCCCGCTCAGGCAGCGGCGCATCCTCCTGCTGCGTGCGCGCCGCGGTCAGCAGTTCCGTGATCAAACCTGAACAGATGGATTTGATCTCCTCCGCCGAATACGCGCCTTCCAGAAAAATATCCGACAGCGCCGCAAGGCCCTGGTCGATCCGCTCGGCATCGAGTATGCGAACCGCGCCGCCGATTTGCTCAATCGCCGCCGCAACATCGTTGGGCCGCTTGGTTGCGCTGGCGACATGCGGCATGGTATCCGCCAGCAGCAGCGGGCGATCCCGAAAAAGAAACGCGCTGAGCAAAAGGGATTTTGCGCTTTGCCACGATAGGTTGAGATCACGCAGACTATGAACGGTCTTGCCTACCGCGAAAAACGCGCTGATCCCCATCTTCAGGTGAAGGCGTCCGTGCAGGCGCTTGACCCTGGCCGCCAGTGCAGCTTTCTCCACGCCGGAGAGCACCAGCGTCACCTCATCGCCAAAGTAGGGAAAAACCTGCGGCTCTGAAAAGAAATCGACAAGCTCCATCTCATCCCGGCGCCGGCGCGCGTCCGCAGGAAGGCCGCAGAGCGTGATCACCGCATAGGGCGGCGCGCCAATCGCCTTACCGGCGCAGGCAATGTCATCCGGGGCCATGGCAGAACCCATGCCCGGGGTTTCCACCAGCGTGCGGACCAGCGCGCGTAACCTGTCCTTACGCCCCCTCTGCAGATAGTCGGCGCGCGTGCGTTCCTCTTCAACGCGCCCGCGCAACATTTTCAATGTCTCAGCCAATTCATCCTCATCTACAGGCTTTAGCAGATACGCATCCACGCTTAGCAAAATTGCCTGCTTGGTGTACTCAAAATCACCATAGCCGGACAGCACGATAAACCGCGTGGAAAGCCCTCGCTCCCGCGCCTGACGGATCAGTTCCACGCCGTTCATCACGGGCATTTTCATATCCACCAGCGCAATGTTCGTCGCAATCGTTTCAATCAGCCTAAGACCGGACAGACCGTAGCCGGCCTCACCAACAATGCGGTATCC
>JAVBPC010000107.1:0-12274 GCA_031549905.1 Eubacteriales bacterium | reverse complement strand
CCCACTCCGTGGTTGTCTTGGGGTTATCAACCCTCGCGGGGGCCTCGGGGCCCCCCCCCCCCCGCGGCGTTTCCTATCCGTAAGACCTCCGCTTCGGCTTTGGCACTCTCCGCCGCCTAGTGCGACGCTTTTTGATTTGCTTGATTAGCGCGCGAATCCCCAGCACGATAGCCAGCAGGATTGCGATGGGCGGCAGCATCCAGTCCACCGACAGCGGCGGGAAGATAGAAGGGTCCTCAGCGGCGCGCTGCTCCAGCTCTTCCAGCGAAGGCGGCGCGTTGTCGCGGGCCTTGATGCTGCGCGTGGCGATCAGCTTGTACTCGGCCTCCTGCTCGCCGGGAGGATAGAAGGTGAGGGTACCCATCTGCTGGCCCGCGGTGATCGGTGCGCGCATATTGCTGGTCATCTGGATGTTGATATAGCGGCTGGAAAAGTTTTCGATGATGCTGTCGACAACCTCTTTTTTGTCGGCGATGCTCACTTTCCGCGTGGGATCGACCGCCTCGATGGCCAGCACCAGGCGGCCCAGCGATGTGTTCTCGCTCTCGGTATCCGTCTTGATGTTGCCGTTTTCATCCCTTGGCGCGCGCTCAGATTCCAGATCAAAACCCTGAATATTGGCAACGATGGGCTTCATGTTTACGTTGTAAATCTCTTCCGGGGTGACGGATTTGTACAGCGTGAAGCCATACTCAAAAAGGCGGCTGGTATCCGGCCAGCGCGCGTACTGGTTGGAGTTCAGGATCACGGCGATCAGCGTCACGCCGTCTTTCTCGGCGGCCTCTACCAAACAGTAGCCCGCGCCGGAGGTGGAGCCCGTCTTTCCGCCGATAGAATATTTGTAAGGGTATTTGCTGCCGGACTGTATGTGCAGGTTCAAGTTCTGGATGTCGCGGGCCGGGCTCATCTCCGTCTCGGGCAGGCGGTATGACGCGGTTTTGATGATCTTGCGGAAGGTTTCATCCTGCAGCGCCGCGCGGAACATAACGGCCAAATCCCTGGCAGTGGTCAGGTGCAGTTCCTGATCGTACCCGTCCGGGTTCATGAAATGGGTATTCGTGCAACCAAGCAGCGCCGCAAGGTCGTTCATGCGCTCCACGAAGGTAGCGTTGTCCCCGGCGACATATTCGGCGATGGCGTTGGCCGCCTCGTTGCCGCTCCTGAGCAGCAGGCCGTACAGCGCGTTCTCCAGCGTCATCACTTCGCCCAGCTTGAACGGCACTTTTGACGCGTCGGATGGAATGTTCATCGCCGATTCGGTCATCGTCACCATATCTTCCAGATTGCCAAACCGCAGCGCCAGCAGCGCCGTCATGATCTTCGTGGTGGATGCGGGCGGACGCAGCACATCGCCGTTGACTTCCCATAGAATTTCGCCCGTTTTGGCATCCATCAGCACGAAACAGTTGGCCACGATCTGGTTCCGTTTCAGATCTTCCGGGTATTCCGTGCTATATTCCGGCGCGTTCGGGTCGCGGGTGGGGCCTACGATTTCGGCGGTTTCCTCCGCACATGCAGCAAAGGGGATCAAAGCGCACAGTACAACCAGCAGCAAAGCCGCCCAGCGCTTCATCAGGCCTTCCACCCCCCTTCCCGGCAAATCAACATATCTGCAAGCTTATATTATAGCACATAGCAACGCATTTGCATATTCCATCTCTTACTATAACCGCACGGCGATACCCTTCCAGATCGGAGCAACCAGCACGCTTTCTGCCGCATCGGCAAGCATCGTTTCAAAATCTCTCGCCGATACCGTGAAAAACGCTGTGCCCGCGTCAAAATGCGGCCTGGAAAAAACATCCATATTGCCAATGACGGCGCGGGGCGATTCGCTTCGCATCTCGCCAAAGGGCACGCGGAATACCGATGCGCACCCCGATGTCATACACGCGATCACCCGGTCATATTCCGCCGTGCGGAAGCAGAACAGGTGAATCAGTGCCGCGATTTGATCCATCGAGGCAAGCGCGGTCACGGTGTCCGCGCCGTCTTCGGGGCTGTACGGCTTGATCCGAACTGAGTCAAAGCCATCCATCACCGCCTGCGGCTGGCGCAGCAACTGCTCCTCCCCCAGCTCCGGCGTGCACTTGACCCTCTCGCCGGGCGGGAACCCCTCACCGCGGCCCTTCGCGATGAAATGCCCAAACCCGCCGGGCATATCGGGTATGCCATCCGAAAAGCCAAAACCGGTGGCGGCGCCTTTGCAGCCCGCCGTTTCTGGGGTAATGTACAGCGTTTCCCCGGCAAGCGCCCGGCTTAACAGCCGCAGCGTGCAGCCCTTTTCCGTTTTTCCCGCCCCTGGTGCGCCTTTCATCCGTGTAATGGATAGAAAGCCACCCTTCAGTTTCAGCTGCGCGGCAAGCCCTGCTGCGTGCATAATGCCCCTCCTGACAGGCGCGCAAATGCGCCGTTTCGTTATGATATGAAGAGTATAGTAGACAGATAGGATTGTTGTCAACCGCCATCTGTGAACCAAACATATGGCTCTTTTTGCCGAAAACATACTATCTTGTTACGCACAAAAATAAAAACGATGGAGAACCTCAAAATTATGTTAAGAAAAAGAGAAAATCCGCTTGCAATTGAAGTCATATTTCGCCTATAATGAAATGGCTATTGAGCGTGGAAAGGGTGTTTTGCGTGGCAAAAAGGCTTCTGCTGGTAGATGATGAGCCGCTCATCCTCAAGGGACTCCGGTACAGCCTGGAGCAGGATGGCTATGAAACGGATACCGCGGCGGATGGCGAAGAGGCGCTGGAGAAGTTCACCGGCGGCCGCTATGACCTGATTCTGCTGGATGTGATGCTGCCCAAGCTCTCCGGTACGGAAGTGTGCCAGCGCATTCGGGAGCGCTCCACCGTGCCCATCATCATGCTGACCGCCAAGGGCGAGGATATGGACAAGATTCTGGGCCTGGAATACGGCGCGGATGATTACATGACCAAGCCGTTCAACATTCTGGAGGTTAAGGCCCGCATCAAGAATATCCTGCGCCGCACGCAGTCCGCCCCGCAGGGGGAAGAGGGCAAGTTCATCCGCGTGCGCGATCTGGAGGTCAATCTGGTCAGCCGCACGGTTCGCCTTGCCGATAAGGATGTGAAGCTGACCGCCAAAGAGTTTGACCTGCTGCAGATGTTCATATCCAACCGCGGGCGCGTGTTCAGCCGCGAAAACATGCTGGAAACCGTTTGGAAGTATGATTTCCTTGGGGATATGCGCACGGTGGATGTGCACATCCGCCGCCTCCGTGAGAAGATTGAACGCAACACTGCGCAGCCGGAGTTCATCTTCACCAAGTGGGGAGTTGGCTATTATTTCACTGATAAGGACTAAAAAGTTCTTTTTCAGCATTCGCTGGAAGTTTCTAATCGCTTTCCGTCTGGTCCTGGGCGTGTCGTTTTATTTCGTCGCCACGTCCTCGATTGAGCTGGTGGGCGATTATTTGCTTAAAACCAAAGCAGAACAGGAAACGGCCACCGCCCGCGACATGGCGGATCGCTTTGCTACGCTGCTAGCCCGTGGGGATGCCGATACCCTGCTTACCGAAACGCGGCAGCGCGCCCGGGAACTGAACGGCAGGCTGCTGATCATCGATATGGATGGCAAGGTGCAGGTTGATACGGATACCACATCCGGGCTGAACGGCCGGCGCGTGGCCCACCCGGAAGTGCTTAACGTACTGCATGGCGAGGAGAGCGACTTCGGCTTTCATTTCCTGTCCAGCACCAGGGCGGGGGAATCGCGCGCGATGTTTGATTTCCTGCGCAACACCCAGACTGGCCGCGAATGGATCGGCTATTTCACGCAGGCCCTGATATACAGCGATGTGCGGGTGGGCTTGCTTTTTTATTCCGTCAGGATACAGCCTGTGGTGGATACGCTGCGCTCCCTCCAGGATCAAATGGTGTTCTACTTTTTTCTGGCCGCTGCCGCCGTGATTGTTCTGACCGTGCTGTTTACGCGCGTCATCACCAAGCCGATTGCCGCGCTGACCGAGGGGATCAAGCGGATGGCGCGGGGCGACCTGTCGGGCCGTGTGCGCGTCAGCGGCGTGGATGAGATGGGCCGCCTTGCGGAAACCTTCAACCAGATGAGCGAAAAGCTGGAACACCTGGACATGTCCAGAAATGAGTTCGTATCAAACGCGTCGCATGAGCTGAAAACGCCGCTGGCCACAATGAAAATCATGCTGCAATCGATGATGTTCGAAGAGAATATGGACCCGGCGCTGCGCCAGGAATTCATGGGCGATATTGACAAAGAGCTGGACAGGCTTGGGCAGATCGTAACCGACCTGCTGACGCTGGTGCGCAGCGATTCGAACCCGTTCGAGCTATCCCGCAAAGAAATCCAGCTGCAGGAACTGGTTAGGGATACTTTGCGCCGCCTGGAGCCCCTGGCCGAGCAAAACGGCCAGACGATAGACCTGCGCGCCACGGCCGATATCCCCATGTACGCCGACCCCACAAAGCTGCAGCAGGTGGTGTACAACCTGGTGGATAACGCGCTGAAATACTCGCCCAAGGGCGGTAAGGTGAAGGTTGTGCTGCGCCAGGAGGCCAAGCAGGCCGTGCTGGAGGTCATCGACAACGGCCCCGGCATCCCCAAGAAGGACCAGCCGCACATCTTTGACCGTTTCTACAGGGTGGATAAGGCCAGGTCCCGCGCGACGGGCGGCAACGGCCTTGGGCTGTCGATTGTGCACCAGGCGGTGCTGCAGCATGGCGGCAGTGTTACCGTGCACTCTGAAGAAGGCAAGGGCGCGACGTTCCGCGTGGAGCTGCCGTTGCAGTAAGCGCCTGTAAGGGAGAGTTATCTTGAAAATGATACGCAATGGTATGAAAAAGTGGGGAACATGCATCGCATTAACGGCGATTTTTGTCGTGCTGTGGAGTGTTATTCCCACATTTGACCCTTCTCCGGAGCAGGAACAGCCCCGCACCCTCGCGCAGGAAGCCGACCTGCCCGAGATCCTGCCGCAGGATGACGTCTCCCCGTGGGAAGAGATCACGGCGGCGCTGTATTTCCGCATGCGCGATGAAGTGATGCTGGCGCGCGAGATGCGCACGCTGCCGCTTGTGGCGGATAAGCGGCTGGAACAGACGCTGATCGAAGCGCTGATCGAAGGGCCGAACCCCGCATCCCTGGAGCTGACCAGCCTGTTTAATTCAGGCACGCGCGTGGTATCGGTCACGGGCGACGGAAGCCTGCTGACGGTCACGCTGTCGCGCGCGTTTCTCGATCCCCCTGCCGGCGCGCCGTCTAACTGGGAAAGCGACTCCACATGGCGGCAGGAGGTGCTGCTGCGCAGGCGGCTTGCGCTGTATTCCGCCGTAACCGCGATCACCGATGCATCCACATACACCGCCGTGCAATTCCTGGTGCAGATGGGCGTAACGGATGCCGGCGGGGAGCGGCTGGAGAAAAGCTGGCTGTATGATAAGGTGGCGGGCGACCCAGTGCTCAGCCCGCTTCAGCGGGATGAGGCGCTGATTTTGACCCACCACAATACCGTAAATATCATATTGGATAGCTGGATGCGCAAGGATTTCACCCGCTTGTACCGTTTTATTTCCAGCAGGCCCACCGAGGCGGCCTTTTTGGACCGGATGATGGCAGTGGGGCGGTCGCTGACCAAGTTTGAGCTGACACCCGGCATGGTGTCGGATGACGGGCAGACGGCGGTTGTCGTCGCACAGCTGACGTACCTGGAAAAGTCAAACCCCGGCAGCGTGCAGAGCTACCCCGTCCACCTGACGCGCCACAACGGGCTATGGAAAATGGATTATGAAAGCTTGCTTTTGATGATGGAGGCCGACCGATGAAACGCGTGCTGTTGCTGCTTCTTGCGCTTTCGCTGCTGGCTACGGGCTGCAGCGCGCGCCTGCCTGCGGAAAAAGAAGCATCCGACCTGCCGCTGCCCACCGTGCGCCTGCGCTATGAGCCGCCCACCGGGGATAACCAGACCGGGCGCGTGACATCCGCGGTGCTGTACATGCCAAACCTGAACGCGACAAGGCTTGACGCCAAGGAGGCGGAGATCCCCGTGTCATCCGGCCAGTCGATTGAGGAAGCGATGGTGCGGGTGCTTCTGGAGCAGGTGAACACATCGGGCTATGTGCCGGAGTCGCAGCCGCTGATGCTGGGGCCGGGCTCCAACCCCGTGGAGGTGACGGGCGAGCTGATCACCGTGAACCTGCACCGCAATGCCGGCAGACTGACGACGGAGAAACTGTTTGCCTTGCAGGTGGCGATCACCAACACGCTGACGGAACTGCCCGGCACCAAGTATGTAAACGTGCTGGTTGATGGCAAGGATCAGGGTTTTGCGTATTCCACGCTGCCCACGGGCGTTTTTGCAAGCTATCCCAGCGGAGACATTTCCACCCTTTGGGGGCAGATTGAAGCGCAGCGGGAGACCGCCGACCTGTCCAAGGCCGTATCGCTCTTTTTTCCGTCGCAGGATGGGCGCCTTCTGCTGGGCGAGGTGCGCAACATAGCCTTCCCTGACAGATCGAACGCCACCTATGCGCGGGTTTTGCTGGAAGAGCTGGCCAAGGGGCCGCAGCAGGCGGTAGGTGCGGCGCGCGTGGTGCCGGATGCCGCCTATTACGAAGAGGACCCGTATTTTGACGATGTAGAGCGCGTGATTTATGTGTACTTCCTGCAGGCGGTGGATGACTGGCTGCTGTTGCGCGGCTTTACGCGGGGCATGCTGTTTTCATCCATATGCTATACCCTGTCCGGCTTCATGCCCGCGCTCAAGGGGGTCAAGATATATGTGGAAGAAAATCTGGTTACCGAAATGGACCTGATGGATGGCTCCGTTTTGAACATGCCGGGCGGCCTGATGGAGCGCGAGCAGTTTTCCCCGCTGGTGGGCGACCCTACGGTGATTTACTTTCCGCTGGCCGATGGCAGCGGGCTGGCCTCCGTGATGCGCCCGCTGGAGCAGCGCAACAGAACGCAGGCGCGCGCACTGCTTCGTGAGCTGATGAACCCGCCGGAGGATGCGAAATTCACCGCCGCGCTGCCGACAGGGATAGGCGATGCGGATATCCTGGGCCTGCAAATATTGGATGATACGGTGCTGATTAACTTTACCCGGGCGTTCGCGCAGGCGTGCAGGGGTATGACCGCTGTGCAGGAACGCGACATGGTATACGCGATCGTAAACACCCTGACTGAGCTGGACGGCGTGCGCCGCGTCAGATTTTTCGTGGATGGCGCGCAGGAACAGCTGGCGGGCACCCTGTTCATGGGGGGAGAGTTTTTGCGCCATGCAGGGTTGATACGGAAATAACAACTGGAGGGCATGATGCCGTTTTCTTTTTCGATTAAGACGATTAAAAGCCTGCCTGCACTGAAGGGCATACTGTGGTCGCGCGCGGCGCGCAGGTTCATCGATGCACAGCAGGGCAAGGGCAACACGCTGCGCGATGAGGATACCCCGGCTAGGCTTGCGGGCGTCAAAACGCTGGTGCTGGATGAATCGCTGGTGATGGAGGGCTGGGAGGCCGTGCGCATGGCGGCCGCGCCGCTGGTGCCGTGCGATCTGGCGCGGTTTCGCCGCCAGGGTTCGTGGATGATGCTGACGGCGGGCATCGCGCTGGGCTGCGAGGGCATCGCGCCGCTGGAGGCGTTTGCCGCCGAGATGGGGTTTGACCGTGAAAGGATGGGGCGGCAGTACCCGCTGATGGAGACGCTGCCTATGGCCGAAAACGGCGCGCGTGAAACCACGCTGCACCGCGATGCGGGCGGCGTGCGCGCATTCGCCAAAGGCGCGCCGGAAGCGATTCTTTCCTTGTGCGACCGCGTGCTGGATGGGCGCGAACGCCCCATGACCGATGAGGACCGCAAAACTGCGCAGGCCGCCGCCGCCGAAATGGAGCGCGAGGGGCTATATACGCTTGCCTTCGCCACCACCTGGCGCGAAACGCCGGGCGATTATGAAAAAGACATGGTGTTCCTGGGCGTTGTGGGCCTTGGCGATTTGCCCACGGAGGAAGCCCCCGCCGCGCTGAACCGCCTGCGCGCGTGCGGCATCCGGCCTGTGTTGCTGACGGCGCTGGACCTGCCCGAGCGCGCGCTGTCGGTGGGCCAAATCTTGCCGCCGGGCCGCCACTTCATGGCAGCGGATGATATGGACGCGCTGGAAGACGACGCCCTTGCGGAGGCGGCCCTTTCAGCGGATGCGTTTGTCGGCCTGCGCGTAGCGCACAGGCGGCGCATCTTGCGCGCGCTGCGCCAGGAAGGCACGGTTGCCGTGGTATCGCAGGGAGTGGACGGCGCCCTTCTGCTTCGCCTGAACGGCGGAGACGCGCCGGATGCGCTGATCACCTCCGGCAAGCTGGACGCAGCTGCGGCGCTGCTGGAAGAATGCAGGGCGCTGACGCGGGAGATGGAGTAGGGGAACGGGGGATACGCTGGGACTCTGTCCCAGGCCCTGCCAAAGGGATTTCATCCCTTTGGAAACCCTTTATTTTCGCCTCACGGCGGGATGGTGTTCTTTGGGGTTCTTTCCCTTTGGAAAGGTTGGAGCAATTTCGCTATCTGCGGCTTGAAAAGCATAGCATGACATCGCATTATACAACCTCGAAATCCCCAAGAAGGGATTCTTAAGGGCCTAAGGCCCTTGAAAGGTAGGGATTTCTAACGAAATCCCTTTATGGCGCGATATCTTCGAATTCGCGCCGTGCAGAGTCCAGGGGCAGAGCCCCTGGCGTCCCCCTTCGCCCCTCCCCCAAACCCCACTCACAAAGGAGGCCCAGCCCATGCGCGCTCCATGGCCCGCGCCAAGCTTTTTCCGCCGCCGCGGTTTGATGTCGGCGGCGCTTGCGTTTGTTGCGGGGGTGTGGGTTTCATCGTATGTGCCGTACCTTTCGTATCTGTGGTCGGTGCCTGCGGTGCTGTTGGTTGTGGCAGTGCTGCTGCGCCGGGTGCGGTGGATGGCGTTTGCGCTGGCGGCGCTTGGCATGTTTTCGCTGGGCGCGCTGCGCGGCGGGATGGAGCTTGCCGTACCCAGCCTGCCGGAAATGGGCACATGGCAAGCGGAGGGCACGGTCACCGGGATCGTGACGCAGAACGACCGCGCCGTGATGTTCACCCTTGCAGATGTGCGCGTCATCAATGCTGAAGGCACGCTGGAGTCCATCGATTCCAATCTGTACTGCTATTACCCGACCACATCCGCATCGCGGCTGGAGCATGGCCAGCGCGTGGCGGTGCGGGGCACGGCATACCTGCCGAATGCGGCACGCAACCCGGGCGGGTTTGACCAGAAAATGTGGATGGCGCAGAGCGGATCGCATGCCCGCATGTACCTAAACCGCGCGCCGGCCATCATTGACTACGCCGGCTTTTCAATCCGGGGGTTTGCAATTCGCGCAAATGAGGTGCTGTGCGCGGCGACGGACAGGCTGTTCGGCCCGGTGTCGCCGGTGATCCGCGCGATCCTGTGGGGCGACCAGACCGACGTGCCGGATGTGTGGTACAGCTGGTTTCGGGATAGCGGGATCGTGCACCTGCTGTCGGTTTCTGGGCTACATGTGGGGCTTTGGTTTGTACTGCTGGGCGGCCTGCTGGCGCCGTTTCCGCTGTCCCCGCGCGTGCGCTGGTGGATTCTGATGGTGCTGCTTTCGGCATATGCGCTGCTGACGGGCCTTCGCGCGTCGACGATCCGCGCGGTGTTGATGCTGCTGATGGTGCAGGGATCGCGCATTGCCGGGCGCAAGTATGACCCGCTGACCGGGCTTTCCATGGCGGCGGCGCTGATCCTGATGGCGCGGCCGCTGGACCTGTTTGGGGCAAGCTTTCAGCTGTCGTTCATGGCGGTGTTGGGGCTTGTGCTGCTGCAAAGGCCGCTGGCCCGCGCGCTGCGCGCCCGCTCAAAGGGTGTGGTGGAGCTGTTCACTGTCAGCGCAGGGGCGCAGGCGGCCACGCTGCCCATGTGCGCGCGCTGGTACGGGAACGTATCGCTGGTGGCGCTTGTGCTCAACCTGTTCGCGGTGCCGCTGGCGGGGCTGTTGGTGCCGTGCGCCGCGGTGGGGCTTTTGCTGTCGGCGGTCTGGGGGCCGCTGGGCTATCTGCCGGTGATGGCGGCGCGGGGAATGGTTGCGGCGCTGCTGGCATTGTCAAAGCTTGCATCCGCGGCTTCGTTCGCCACAGTGTCGGTCGGCGCGTTTTCGCCGTGGATGCTGGCGGCGTATATCGGATGCATGTTCCTGTGCTCGACCGCGGTGGTGTGGAAGTGGCGCATCCGGCTGCCCGCGATGGCGGTGCTGGTGGCGGGCGCGGTTGCCGTCGGGGCGCTTAACGGCGATTTCCTGCCTAGGTATGTGCAGTTGGATGTGGGGCAGGCGCTCTCCGGCGTGCTGCATGTGGGCGGTAAAACGTATGTGTACGACTGTGGGGATGCAAACAGCGATCTGACCGAATACCTAATCTACACCGGCAGCCGCGTGGATGCGCTTTTCCTCAGCCACCCGCATGCCGACCACGTTCGGGGCATGCAGGAGATGTTTGACGCGGGTCTGCTTACCGGGCAGGTGTATGTGCCGGAAAACGCCACCGCGTTCGGGGCGGACAGCGGGTACGAGGAGCTGGTCATGCTTGCGGCGCAGCGGGGCGATGGCACGATTGCACTTTCGCAAGGTGATGTGCTGGAGATTCCCGGCGGGCAAATCGAAGTGATCGCCCCCACGGCGGAGGTTACGCGCGGCAGCGACCCGAACGACCGCTCGTTGGTGCTGCTGGTGACAATAGGGGAGCACTCGCTGCTGTTGATGGGCGATGCGGATGGCGCGGCGGAACCGCTGGGCGTGGACTGCGATGTGCTGCAGGTGGCACACCACGGCAGCAAAAACGCCGCGCGCGCGGCCTTTCTGAAGGATGCGACGCCGGACATCGCGCTGTTATCCTATGGAAAGAACAGCTACGGTCATCCCGCGCAGGAAACGGTGGAGCGGCTGACGGATGCGGGCGCAACGATTTACGCCACGCAGGAATCCGGCGCGATCACGGTGTATTTTGGAAGTACCATCCGCGTAGAGGAGTTTTTGCATTGACGCACGATGATTTTTTCGCGCAACTAAAGCAGGGGGCCGTGCAAACGGTCTATCTGTTTGAAGGCGAAGAGGCGTATATCAAGGAAAAAGCGCTGGAGGCATTGCGCAAAAAGATGCTGCCAGAGGGGCTGGAGGCGCTGAATGAGAGCATCCTGCAAAATCCTTCCGCGCAGGATGTGATTGCCGCCGCCGAAACGCTGCCCATGATGGCCGACCGCCGCCTGGTGCTGGTGCGGGACAGCGCGCTGCTGACCGCAGGTAAGGCCGCCAATGAAGCGGAGGACAGCCAGCGCCTATCCGACTACCTGGAGCGCCTGCCGGACACCACCTGCCTGCTGTTCTACTGCACAGCGGCCCCTGACGGGCGCAAGAAGCTGACGCAGGCGCTGCGAAAGCGCGGGGCCGCCGTTTCGTTTGATAGGCTGGCGGACGCCTCGCTGGCACGCTGGGCACAGCAGCAGGTGCGGCCGCACGGCAAGCGCATCGCGCCGGATACGGTGCAGTACCTCGCGTTTACGGCGGGGCATGAGCTGATGGGCCTGGCGCAGGAGCTTGCGAAGCTGTCGGCGTACGCGGGCGAACGCGAAGAGATCACACGGCAGGATGTGGACCTGGTAGTGACGCCGTCGCTGGAATGCACGGTGTTCCAGATGGTGGATCAGCTGGTCGCCGGGCAGGAGGGCGAGGCGTTCCGGCTGCTGTCCATCATGCTGGAAAACGGCGAGGGGCGCATCGGCATCCTGGCGATGATACAGCGGCAGTATAGGAACCTGATGCACCTGTGCAGGATGCAGCAGGAAGGCGTGTCGGAGCGCGATATCATCTCCAGGCTTGGTGTGCCGCCGTTCGCGCTGCGCCGCCTGAAGGAACAGGTGCGCGGGGAAACGGCAGATACGCTGCGCGCGAAGCTGGACCTGTGCGTGGATACGGATTATGCGATCAAATCCGGCAAAATGCGCGAGGATGCGGCGTTGGAGCGGGCGATGTTCCGGCTGTGTACGAGACAAATGCCGGGGGTAGGCGTATGATCTTCTATGAAACGCAGCGGCTGATTTTGCGAAACTATCAGCCTAGAGCATTTTGCGGAAACATTCGGACGGCTTTGCAGATCTTTTGCCGCCTCGCGTTGCCTCGTCCACGCGGCGTAGCGCTGCTACGCCTTGCTCCCTCGGCTTAGCGAGACAGCAAAATCTCTCGCAAATCCA
>JAVBPC010000050.1:0-21090 GCA_031549905.1 Eubacteriales bacterium | reverse complement strand
CGGGGGGGGGGGCGTCCTTTCTTTTGTGCGGCCCCTGGTTCCCGTGAGGCTACTGCCCTGGCGGGTGGCCCGGGCGGTGTGGTTTTGGGTGTTTTGGGTGGTGGGGGCGGGGGGGGGGGCGGCCGCCGCGGCGCTGTCCGGCGCGGAAGGGATGCGCTATTACCTGGTGCTGGGTGCGGCTGCGGGCGTGCTGCTGTGGGCCGCGGGCCTGCGCCGCATTATGCTGACGGTGAGCCAGGCGGCCGGGCGCTTTGCCACCCGCTTTAAGCGCCAAAAGCCGCCCGCGCAGGCAGGAAACAAGCCCTCTGGTGGAGAATAGTGCGCCCCAGAGGTGGTACTTATGCACGCAAAGCAATCGCGCCCCCAGGTTCAGGTGCCGGTGTGGGCGCTGATCGCGTTATCAGCGGTTATATTGGTAATTTTTCTCATCACCATGGCGCTGGAAAGGGGCAACCTAGAGAGACAGAAGGCGGAGATGCAGGATACGCAGGCGCTGGTGCTGGATGCGTATTCGCACGGCGCGGAGCTGGAGCGCCGGGTCGCCTTTGCCCAGACGGATGACTATGTCGAGCAGCAGGCCCGCAGCGAGTATGGGTACCTCGAGCCCGACACCGTCCGCCTGATGCTCAAGGAGGTCGAGTGATGCGCCATGCGGTCATAGCCATAGGCTCCAATTCAACCAGGATGCTGATCGGGGATATCGCGGAAAATGGCGCGATGACCCCGATCGTTCGCATGCGGGAAGGCACGCGCGTGTTCGCGGGGCTTGAAAACGGCATGCTGTCTGAAAAGAGCATGGCCGAAACGGCGGATGCCGTTGAAAGATTGATGATTGTGGCGCATGGCCACCAGTCGGAAACGTTCCGCCTGATTGCCACCAGCGCGTCGCGCGACGCAAAAAATTCGGATGCGCTAAAGCAAATGGTGGAGGCGCGCGCAGGCATTCCGCTTCAGATTATATCAGGCGAAGAAGAGGCGCGGCTTTCGTTCCTGGGCGCGGCTGGGAACGGTTACTGCGGTATGATCGATATCGGTGGCGGCTCCACGGAGCTGGCGGTCGGCGGGGGCGGCAGGCCGTTTGCCGGTGTCAGCGCGCAGCTGGGCGCGGTGCGCCTGCTGGAGCAAGCGCCGGATACAACGGGCGCGGCATACGAAGCGCTGCGGGCGCAGGCGATAGAAGCGCTGTGCCTGGCGCGTCAGGGGCTGAACACCCCGCACCTTCCGGTGGCGTGGTTTGGCGTGGGCGGCACGATGACGTGCCTGGCCTCCCTTGATATGCGCCTGCCCGCGTTTGACCGCGAGGCCATCGAGGGCCACGCGTTGAAAAAATCGCAGGTGGACGCGTGGGCGCTGCGGCTTTGGCGCATGCCGTTGGAGGAGCGTGCCGCGCTGCCCGGCATGGTGCAGCACCGCGCGGATATCATCGCGCACGGCGCGGTCATCCTGTCCGCCGTGATGGAGGCGCTGAACATCGCCCGCGTGGTGGTGACGGGCCGCACAAACCTGGACGGCATGCTGCGCGAGATCAGCGACAAGCTGGCTGTGGAAAGCCGCGTGGAGCAGGTGCGTGCGTTCTATGACGCATCCGTGGAAGCGGAGTGGACGCGCCTGGAGCGCCACGCGTTTGAGTTTGAGATCAACCGCCGGTACATTGACCGGTATGTGAAATCCGGCGACCGCGTGCTGGATGTCGGCGGCGGGCCGGGCCGGTACAGCCTGTACCTGGCCGCGCGCGGCGTGGATGTCACGCTGTTTGACCTGTCGCCCGGAAACGTTGCGTTCGCTAAGGAGCGCGCCCAGCAGCAGGGGCTGCCGCTGTCGGCGCTGTGCGGGGATGCCCGGCAGGTGGATGAGATCGCGCCCGGCGAGTACGACGCCATCCTGCTGATGGGGCCGCTGTACCACCTGACCGAGGAAGCCGACCGCGTGCGCACGGTGGAAGCCTGCCTTAGGAGGCTAAAGCCCGGCGGCGTGCTGTTTGTCGCGTTCATTTCGATGATCGGCGGCATGGTCTATGCCGCGCGCAGTCAGCCCGACAGCATCCTGTGGGAGGGCGAAGAGGTCTTTTACGAGAAAGTCATCGCTGGCGAGGATTACGCCGGCCAGGCGTTCACGCAGGCGTATTTCATCGCGCCGGATAATGTGGACCCGTTCATGGCGCGCTTCCCGCTGCACCGCTTGCACTTGGTGGCCAGCGAAGGCATCACCGCGCCGTTTGAAACGTCTTTAGCGGATCAGCCTGCCGATGTGCGCGCGAAGTGGCTGTCGCTGTCGCTTGCGCTGTGTGAGCGTGAGGATTTCCGCAACTTTGCCGAGCATTTCTTATATATTGGCCGCAAAAAGGAGGAAAACGAATGAAGGTATTGCTGTTGAACGGCAGCCCGCACGAGGCTGGCTGCACATTTACCGCGCTGTCAGAGGTGGCGGGCGCGCTGAACGCATCCGGCGTGGAAACCGAGATCATGCATGTGATCAAAAACGCCAAGCGTGGTTGCATCAGCTGCGGCGCGTGCCATAAGCAGAAGCTGGGCCGCTGCGCGTTCGGCGATGACGGCGTGAACGATGTGCTGGATAAAATGGAGCAGGCGGATGGGATGATCATCGGTTCCCCCGTGTATTACGCCGCGCCAAACGGCGCGCTGCTTGGCCTGCTGGATAGGGTGTTTTATGCGGGCAGTGCGGGCATGGCATTCAAGCCCGGCGCGGCGGTGGTATCGGCTAGGCGCGCGGGCACCACGGCGGCGCTGGATGTGCTGAACAAGTATTTCCTGATTGCGGGGATGCCGATCGCCCCCAGCCAGTACTGGAACATGGTGCACGGCAGCACGCCGGATGATGTGCGGCAGGATGGCGAGGGCATGCAGATCATGCGCACGCTGGGCCGCAACATGGCCTGGATGATCAAGGCGTTCCAAGGCAGCGAAAAACCCGCGCAAACGGAGGCGAAAGTGCGCACGAATTTCATCAGGTAACCGCGGTTTTGCGCATTTTTTCTCTTGCAAAACGCGCCTGTACATGCTATACTACCGCTTGCGGTTGCCGTAGATTACCCTGGCAGGCGCGGAGAGGTGAGACAAGTGAAAGAGAACATCCATCCCAAGTATGGCCAGGCCACGGTTCGTTGCGTTTGCGGCGAAACGTTTACGACCGGTTCCACAAAAAAGGAACTGAAGGTCGAAATTTGCTCCAAGTGCCACCCGTACTTCACCGGCAAGCAGAAGCTTGTGGACACCGGCGGACGCGTGGATCGCTTCAAGAAGCGCTACGGCCTGTGAGTGGATGGGATTTCTAGCGAAATCCCCTTATGGCGCGATATCTTCGAATTTGCGCCACTGCACAGTCACCAAAAAACAGCGAGCCGAAAGCATCGGTTCGCTTTTTTGGTATATACACCTTAATCTATCACTTTCTACCGTTTACCTACGCTTTCAGACGGTGTATACTATAGATGGAGTGAACCCACTGGACATAGAAAGAAGGGTTGATATTGGCAAAAAAGGAAAAAGATGTAAATAAAAAACCGGATATCGGCGGGCAGGCCGTGATGGAAGGCGTTATGATGAAATCGCCCGGCGCCATTGCGATTGCGGTGCGCCGTCCAAACGGCAAAATCGTCCTCAAGTGCGACCCGTACGTCAGCCCCGCCAAGAAACACAAATGGATGGGCTGGCCGCTGGTGCGCGGCGTGGTGAACATGGCGGGCATGCTGACCATGGGCATGACCACGCTGGAAGCATCCACCAAAATGCTGGGCGTAATGGATGAAGAGCCTTCGAAATTCGAGATATGGCTTAGCAAAAAGATGGGCAAAAGCATCGACAAGATCGTGATGGGCGGGGCCATCGTGCTGGCGGTGGCGCTGTCGCTGCTGCTGTTCATGGTGATTCCGAGCTTTGCCGCAAGCCTGCTGAATAAAGTGACATCATCGCTGCTGGTGGTCAACCTTTGCGCCGGCGTGGTGCGCATCGGCATTCTGATTGCGTACATCAGCCTGGCCGGGATGATCCCGGACATGAAGCGCACATTCCAATACCACGGCGCGGAGCACAAAACCGTGCACTGTTACGAACACAACATGCCCCTGACGCCCGAAAATGCGCAAACGTTTACCACGCTGCACCCGCGCTGCGGCACCAGCTTCCTTTTGCTGGTGATGATCATCGCGATTCTGCTTGGCGCGGTGATGGATCAGGTGCTGCACCTGGCGTTCGGCATCGAGCGGCTGACATTCATCTGGCGGCTGCTGCGCAGCCTGCTGCTGCTGCCGGTGATCGCGGGCGTATCGTATGAGGCGCTGAAGGGCCTTGCGCACAGCGACGGGCCGCTGGTGCGGGCGCTGCGCTGGCCGGGCCTGATGCTGCAAAAGCTAACGACTAAGCAGCCAACGCTGGAACAGCTGGAGGTCGCAATCGCATCGTTCAACGCCGCGCTGGAAGGCAAGAAGATTGAGGAAACCGTGCTGGGCGGCGAAGAGGAACAGGCGGCAGAGGAGCAGGATGGCGCAAACGCGGCGACAGCGGCTGACTGAAGCGATAGAATGCCTTTCGGCTACCGGCGTGCCGGATGCGCGGCTGGATGCCGAATGGCTGCTGGCCGCGGCTAGCGGCATGAAGCGCCTGCCCATGCTGATGGCGCTGGATGTATTGCTGTCTGATGACGAAGCGGCGCTGTTCGGTCAGATGGTGAGCCGGCGCGCGCTTCGGGAACCGCTGCAGTACATCATCGGCAGCGAGGATTTCATGGGCCGCGCGTTTCGCACGGATGCGCGCGCGCTGATTCCCCGCGCGGATACCGAAACGCTGTGCGCGGAGGCGATTCTGCGGCTGCGCCCCGGCATGCGCGCGCTGGACATCGGCACGGGCACGGGTGCGCTGGCCGTTTCGATGGCGCTTGCCTGCCCGGGGGTTTCTGTAACGGCTGTGGATATTAGCGCGGACGCGCTGGCGCTTGCACAGGAAAACGCGGGGGCGCTTGGCGCGCAAATCCGCTTTATCCAAAGCGATCTGTTTGCCGCGCTTGACGGCGAAACATTCGATGTGATAATATCCAACCCGCCGTACATTCCGGCGGGTGAGCTTTCCGGCTTGCAGCGCGAGGTGCGCTTTGAACCCGCGCTGGCGCTTCATGGCGGCGCGGATGGGCTTGATTTTTACCGTAGGATTATGCTGGCGCTGCCCGGCCATATGCTAAGGGGCGGCGCGCTGCTGTTTGAGGTGGGTGACGGCCAGGCGGCGGATGTTTCCGCGCTGATGGCCCCGCATTTTGATGCTGTGCGCACGGCGAAGGATTTATCCGGCCTGTGCCGTGCCGTGATGGGAGACGGGTATGCAGGATAAGCTGGAATGGGTAGAAGACCGCTACAGCGAGATAAACGAACAGATGGCACAGCCGGAAACGGCGGCCGACCCGGCCCAGCTGGCGCGGCTGATGCGCGAGCATTCGCAGCTGACCCCGGTGGTGGAAACGTACCGCGCATGGCGCGCGCTGACGGCACAAAAGGCCGAAGCGGAGGAAATGCTGCGCGATCCCGACCTTTCCGAAATGGCGGAAGAGGAGCTGAAAACGCTTACCGCGCAGATCGATGAAAAGTGGCATGAGATACAGGTGTTGCTGCTGCCGCAGGACCCCAATGACGACCGCAACGTCGTCATGGAGATCCGTGCGGGCGCGGGCGGCGATGAGGCCAGCCTGTTCGGCCAGGTGCTGCTGCGCATGTACAGCCGCTATGCGGAGTCGCGCGGCTGGCGCGTGGAGATGATCGACGCGAACATGACGGAGCTTGGCGGCGTGAAGGAAGTGACGGCGACGATCTCCGGCAAGGGCGTGTTCCGCCGGCTGAAGTTTGAAAGCGGCGTGCACCGCGTGCAGCGCGTGCCCGTGACGGAGACGAGCGGGCGCATCCATACATCCACCGCGACGGTGGCCGTGTTGCCGGAGGCGGAGGATGTGGACGTACAGATCAATCCGAATGATCTCAGGATTGACGTGTATCGCTCCAGCGGGCACGGCGGGCAGTACGTCAACACGACGGACTCGGCGGTGCGCATCACGCACCTGCCCACGGGGCTGATCGTCACCTGCCAGGCTGAAAAATCCCAGCTGAAAAACCGCGACAAGGCACTGCGCGTGCTGAAAACGCGGCTGTACGACCTGATGCAGACGCAAAAGGATGCCGAATACGCCGAGCGCCGCAAGGCGCAGGTGGGCACCGGCGACCGGAGCGAGCGCGTGCGCAGCTACAATTTCCGTGAAGGGCGCGTGACCGACCACCGGCTGGGGCTGACGCTGTACCAGCTGGAGCAGTTCGTGGAAGGGGAATGCGACCTGCTGATCGATCCGCTGCTGCTGGCGGACGAGGCGGAGCGGCTCAAGCGCCTGTCGGAGGCAACGGCATGAAAACGGAAGTGCTAACGGCCAGCGCCGCCGCGACCCAACGGGCGGCGCTTTTGCTGCGCCAGGGCCGGGTGGTGGCGTTCCCTACGGAAACGGTGTACGGGCTTGGCGCGAACGCGCTGGACGCGGACGCCGTGCTCGGCATTTTCGCCGCGAAGGACCGCCCGGCGGACAACCCGCTGATCGTGCATATCACAAATGAAGACGCGCTATTGCCGCTGGTGACGGAGGTAAACGACCGTGCCCGGCGGCTGATGCGTGCGTTCTGGCCCGGACCGCTGACGCTGGTGTTGCCGCGCGCGGACGCGGTTCCGGCGGTGGTCAGCGCGGGGCTGCCTACGGTGGCGGTGCGGATGCCCGCGCATCCGGTGGCGCGCGCGCTGATTGACGCGTCCGGTCTGCCCATCGCCGCGCCCAGCGCAAACCGCAGCGGCAGGCCAAGCCCCACCACGGCGCAGCATGTGTTTGCCGACATGGATGGGCGCATCCCACTGATACTGGATGGCGGCGCGGCGCAGGTGGGTGTGGAGTCCACGGTGGTGGATGTGACGGGAGAAGCGCCGCGGCTGCTTCGGCCCGGCGGCATCACGGTAGAAATGCTAATGGAAGTAGTGCCGGACCTGACCGTTGACCCGGCGGTGCTGGCCCCGCTTGCGCCGGGCGAGAAGGCCGCGTCCCCGGGGATGAAGCACCGGCACTACGCCCCGCGCGCGCGGGTGGTTGTGGTGCGCGGGGAGCCTGGGAATGTACGGGATGTTATCAGTGCGCGCTATGCTGAGACGGAAAAAAAGGGGCAGAAAGCCGCGATTCTATGCGCGGCGCCACGCATAAATGTATATCAAAATCTGCATACCTATGCGTTGGGCCGCAATGAAGCCGAGATGGCAGCCGCGCTGTTTGAGGCGTTCCGCGCGCTGGATAACCAGGGCGTGCAAGTGATCCTTGCCGAAGCGGTGGAAGCGCGGGGGATGGGGCTGGCGCTGATGAACCGGTTGCTTCGGGCGGCGGATTTTGATGTGGTGGAGGCGTAAACCATCCACCCTATCGGTCGCGCTGCTGCTCTTCGTCGCGCTGCTTCACATAATGCCGGTATTCGATAGGCGTACCTTCCTTTTTTGTGGTAACCATCTCGACCGTGCCGACTAAACCTTTGAGCTTTTCTGCAATGATAGGCTGCAGGCATACGGGCACATGATCGTTATGATACCTATGCAATGCCACGCATTCCTTGCATTTCCCGTGCCAATCGCACAGCGTGTTCGGACAAGTGCATTGGGTGACTTCGGGGTCAGCCGCTAATTGCCGATTTTTCTGAACTGACTCGTAATATTCCTCTTTTGACCGCATACTGTACCCTCCTCTTTTCAGAATGTCTCTAATGTACTATAGCGATGCTGCCCGCGTACAGCGCAATCCAATAGCGGTGCAGCCGCTCGCCGTCCTGTTCAGGCGCTTCGCATTCAAACACGCCCCCGCAGCGCAGTATCGTTCTTGCGGAGGCAATATTGTTCCTGTCGCAGGTCAGCAATACCTTATCCAGCCCCAAAACCTTGCAGCGCGCAAGCGCCAGCCTGAGCATCGCTGTGGCATACCCCTTCCCGCGCTCACTGGGGCGCACGCCATAGCCAATGTGGCCGTATCTGCGTACATAGCCCTCATACGGATACCGGATGTTGATTGTGCCGATCAACTTATTGTCTGATTTCCGGATGGCAAAATGTGCAAGCGAATGGATTTCGCAGTCGATATCGCGCTCTATTTTGTCAAGCCATTCATCATAGCTGGTTGCGCTGTCTAGCCCCGCGTCTCCGTACAGTTCCTTTTCGCCGGCAAGCAAATGCTCCTGATAGTATGCCGCCGCGGCCACCTCATGGGCCTTTGTGGGGAATACCAGCTCTATGACATTTTCGTGCATAATGTTTTGCCTCAAAAAATGTGACTGCCGCGCATACATGCACGGCAGCCCCATTTCCTTTTTTTACATTCTTTCCGGCGCGTCAATCCCAACCAGCCACAGTCCCTCGCGCAGAACATCCCGCACGGCCTGCGTCAGCCGCACCTTCGCGGCCACTTCGCCGGGCTCGCCCTCCAGAATCCGATGCTCGTAATAATACTTGTTGTACGCCTGCGCAATCCTGGTCACATGCCGCGTTACCATCGACGGTTCGTACTTGTCCGCCGCCTCGCGCAGCACCTCCAGGAAGCGGGCCAGCAGCCGCAGCACATCCTGCGCCTCGTCATCGCACAGCGCGGCATAGTCGGGGGTTCCGCCTGCCGTGCCGGCGTCCTCCGCCTTGCGCAGCAGCGAGCAGCAGCGCGCGTGCGCGTACTGCACATAGGGGCCGGTTTCGCCGTCAAAGTTCAGCGCGCGGTCCCACCTGAAATCGATATCCTTGATGCGGTTGTTGGACAGCACTGTGTACACCACCGCGCCGATGCCCACCTGCCGCGCAACCTCTTCCCTGTTTGGCAGATCGGGCGACTTCTCTTCGATGATCTTGAGCGCCTTTTCCACCGCTCGGATCAGCAGGTCATCCAGGTAGACGATGTGCCCCTCGCGCGTGGAGAGCGCCTGCCCCTCAAAGCTGACCATGCCAAAGGAAACGTGCACCAGCCCTTTCGCCCAGGGGTATTCCATCTTCTCCATCACTTTGAACAGCTGACGGAAGTGCAAATCCTGCTGGTAGGCCACAATGTACAGCGCCTTGCTGAAATGGTAGGTGTCCGCCCGGTACAGCGCGGCGGCGATATCGCGCGTGGCGTACAGCGTTGCGCCGTCCCTTTTCAGGATCAGGCACGGCGGCATCCCGTCCGCTTCCAGATCGACCACCATCGCGCCGTCGCTTTCGACCAGCAGCCCTTTTTCGGTCAGCTCACTCACCACGCGGTCCATCTTGTCGTTGTAAAAGCTCTCGCCCGTGTACGCGTCAAATGTCACGCCCAGCATGTCGTATACGCGCTGCGCGTCTTTCAGCGTCACATCCTTGAACCATGTGAAGATCTCCAGCGCCTCCGGGTCGCCGTCTTCAATGCGCTTGAACCACGCGCGGCCCTCGTCTTCCAGCGTGGGGTTTTCCTCGGCTTCTTTGTGGAAGCGCACATACAGCGCCGTCATCGCGTCCACGCCGCCCGTCTCGATCATTTCGCGCGTACCCCAGCGCTTGTACGCGCAGATCATCTTGCCAAACTGCGTGCCCCAGTCGCCCAGATGGTTGATGCCGACAGTCTTGTACCCAAGCATCTCCAGGATGCGCTTGAGCGAATGACCCAGCATCGTTGTGGACAGGTGGCCAATGTGAAACCTTTTCGCGATATTGATGGAACTGTAATCCATCACGACCACTTCGCCCCGGCCAATATCGGCGTGGCCATAGTCCGGTCCGATCGCGGCAAGAACCTCTCCGGCAAAATTCTTTCTGTTGAAAAAGAAGTTCAGGTACCCGCCCACCGCTTCGGCCGTGGCCGTTTCGGGTGCATCCCACGCGGCAAGCAGCGCCTGCGCGATCACCGGCGGCGCTTTGCGCAGCGGCTTTGCCAGGCGGAAGCACGGGAATGCGTAATCCCCAAGCTTGTTATCCGGGGGGATTTCCAGCGCCGCTTCTATTTCTCGCAGCGCGGGCAACCCTTCCACGCCCGGGTATGCCGCCTCCATCGCCCGCCCAATCAGGGCCGCTATGCGCTCTTTGCTGTCCACTGGTGTCACTCCTTTTTTGTAGATTTTCCTATCTTAGCATGATATGGGGCACATTTCAATCCGCGCGCCGTTTTTCCCGCGAATCAACCGTTACCATCCCAGAAATTGTCGGCTTTCATATA
Organism: Eubacteriales bacterium; assembly: GCA_031549905.1. GTDB lineage: Bacteria > Bacillota > Clostridia > Christensenellales > Aristaeellaceae > Avichristensenella. The sequence continues at coordinate 10,881 of JAVBPC010000050.1, read as the reverse complement.
ACCGGCCACATCATCCAGGTATAAAACGTGGTACCAATCGTTTCCAACAATGCCGACGATTTTGATTATCCCCAGGGAATCATCCCCGTGTGCCAGCGTGCGGACAATATCGGCTGATGCCGCAGGCTCCGCGTATATGCACGCGCCTTCTTCTATCGCTTCAGCCCGCACTGTTTTGTGCAGGAAAAGGCGCTGAACACCAAGCATGTCTTCGCCAAGTGCAAGGCAATCGCGCGGCATATACCCTTCCACGCCGAAGACGGATACCTGAGCCCAACCGCCATCTATCTGGAAAACCTGAACGGGCGTGCCGGGGCAATATTCCCCATAGGATACAGCCGCATCGAAAGGCTCTGCGCGGAGGCATGTACGTTTGGCCGGCGCACCGTTTGCGACGGCGGCCCACCCATCCGTGTTGACAAAGCTGAGCGCCTGATCAAATGTGATGGGTAGGTTTTCTATCTCCACGGCAGATAGTTCAATGGACTGGGTTATGCCGTACACGAAGCGGTCCCCATACATGTCGCGCAAAACGCCTTTATGAGCAAAGTCAAAGGATTCATCCGCTTCCACATATGCAAGCCTCCATGTATCTTCCGCCGTTCTTATAAAAGAGAAGTAGGCCGAGCCGTCTTCATAGATCACATGTATGCAATCTTTTCCGCCGCTGCCAAGCCCGGCATTTGAATCCCGCCATTTGCAAAGCGGTGCGCTTTCGGCCGTTAAGGTGTAGTTGCCATCAACCTGATCGAAAACCAAAATCTTGCGTGTATCATTTTCCGCGCCCGCCAACACAAAAATCGTTCCCCTATTGCCCAGCCCGAAGATAAAATCCTGCTTCGGCGGCAAGGCTTCGCGCACAGCTTGCGGCAACTCATCAGGTTCGTCATAGTAGCTTTCCGCGGTCCATGCCAGCGCGCGCATATGCGGTAACAGGCACATGGCCGCCAGAAGCAGGATGCAATAGATTCCGCACTTTTTCATCTCTTCTTTCACTTCCTTTCGGCGCCTTGCGGGCGAAAATGCATGGCATACATTGCCATTTCTATTGAAGAGACGAACGGCAAACAAAAAATCCGGCGTGTTTGCGCCGGATTTTGATCTTTTACCTCACGTAACCAGCTTTTCCAGCGCCCGCAGGCATCTCTCCGCGCCGTCGAACTGCTCGTACATGGCTTCTTCTTCATACTCGACGATCAGCCACTTTGCCCCGCCAATCTCCTTTGCCGCGCGCACGAAAGCGGGCCAGTCGATGTCGTCTTCGCCGATCATCGTCTTGTGGCCATCCTTCTTCGACCAGGGCTTCAGGTGCACGGTGTTGGCGCGGCTCGGCCACTTCGCGACGATTTCCGCCGTATCCAGGTTTTCGGCGGTGCCCATTAGGGCGTTGCCGTTATCCAGCTGGCCGAATACCTTGCTGTTATCCATCAACACGGCCCAGGGCAGCGTGCCATCGGGCAGGGGGCTGAACTCCTGGGCGTGGTTGTGATAACCCAGGGCGATGCCGTGCGGCGCGATGCGCTCACAGATGGCATCCATCCGCGCGGCAAATGCAAGCACGGCCTCGCGCGTGGTGAAGTTTTCCGCATCCGCCCACGGCACAACGGCGGCGGTGCAGCCGACAGCCTTAAAGTACGCGACCGTCTCATCAAACGCGTCGCCTTCCAGCGTCTCGATACCCGTATGCCAACCGGCCATCTGCAGTCCGGTTTCGGCAAGCAGCGCGGTCACGAGCCCTGCTGGTTGCACCAGCGGGCCGAAGAACTCTACGCCCTTGTAGCCCATCTGGGCCACGCGGCGCAGGCAGCCGGGCAGATCCTCACGGTAATGGGTGCGAACGGAATATAGCTCCAGCGCGAAAATTTCGGACATGGGGTTGCCTCCTATTCATAGCGGGCTCTTGGCCCGCCGATGTACTTGGGTCGCGTCACGGCCATCACCAGCCGCGCTTGGCCGATCGTTTTGCTTTCCGGCCGCACGGGCACCGCTACGGGCATTAGGTGCATGCCGATCAGCGTGTCGCCGATGTCAAGACCCGCATCGGCCTGGATGGACTCCACCACCGTGGGGTTTTGCATCAGCCGGAATGCCGCCGCCGCGCAGGAGCCGCCCGCCGTGGGCTGGGGCACCACCATCACGCGCGGCAGGTTCCGTGCGCGCCGGGCGGCGTCTTCCAGCACCAGGGCGCGGTTTAGGTGCTCGCAGCATTGTACGGCCAGGTATACGTCATGTTCATCGCACGCGGCCAGCGCGCCGCGGATCACGGCCTCGCCAAGCTCCGGCGAGCCGGACTTGCCAATCACGCCGCCGCCGATTTCGCTGGTGGATGCCCCCAGCACTATCAGCGCGCCCGGCGCGAGGTTCCCTTTTTCACATAGAAAGCGCACGGCATCGCGCACCTGCGTCATGATTTCATCCATTCTGTTGCCCTCCGTTTTTTGATATAATACTGTTACACCTATTCTCGGAGACGTTTCGATTTTTGGTAAATACCCTTATCAATATAAAACCTAGGATCTCCATTTTTTCTGATTTGAAAAAGAATCATTCCGCTCTTTGCTAATACCTTAAAAGAAGGCGCATTATCTTTTGTGCATCCGCCAAATACTCTTTCAATTTTTGCCTCCTCAAAAGCATATTCAAGCAGTTTTAATGCGCACTGGGTTGCGTACCCTTTATTGCGGTAGTCTAAATCAATTAAGTAAAAGATTTCCATACTTTCTGGATTATCTGGATCAGGCTTCCCATCAAGCCCACACCAGCCAATTATCTTGCTGTTATTTTTTTCATACACAGCAAGGCATAGATGATATATGTATCCTGCATGATTCTGTTTGTGATTGTTTTGCATGTACTCAATGGCACTTTGCGCTTCCGACAAAGGGATAGCGCCTTTTTCAAACGCCCACATCCGTGCTACTTCATCTATATCTTCATCAGTCACAGTTTTGAGGAGTAAGTCAGATGTGTACAGTATCATTCTCATATCTCCCTAGTGTAAGTTTCTGTCTGGCAATACTTATTATCTACCCGCGCCCTTGGCTAAAAGCATAGGCCCCAATAGACACCGCCACCGCCAGATTCAGCGAATCAATCTTGCCGCTGTGCGGAATGCGCACTGCCTGTCCCATTTCGGCAAACTCCGCCGGAAGCCCCGTCGCCTCATTCCCAAACACCAGCGCATAGGGGAGCGCAGTGGAGGCGGGCACGGCATCTTGAAGCAAAACAGACCCATCCAGCATGAACGGGTAGAGCGCATGCGCTGGAAACGCGGCCCGATACTCAGAAAAATCGGCAAAAGTGGAGACCCGCATGCCAAACAGCGCCCCCATCGACGCACGCACCACGCGCGGGTCAAAGTAATCCGCCGCCGGGCGGATGATCGCCAAATCCAGAAATGAGAACCCCAGGCAGGTGCGCAGGATCGTACCCAGGTTGCCCATATCGGATGGCTGATGCAGCACGATGTGCGGCAGGTCTTTAGCCAGTGTATCCTGATATTTGTCAAAAACGATGGCCGCAAAACAGTTCTCCTTGCGGCTGATGCGGGCAAGCGCCTGATCCGCAACTTCCACCCGCACGCGCAAAAATTCGCATCTGGATTTCAGTTTGCGGATGCCTGGGCTGTTTTCCGCTTCCGAATGGATCAGCAGGCGGCGCGCGATGCTTGGGCGCGTATCCAGCAGCGCATGGCAAGGGTATATGCCCAGCGCATACCCGCAGGGCAGTTCATCACTATAAACAGCGATCTTCGGCAACAAAATCCCTCCCAGGGGATTGTATCAGAAACCATTCGGCCATTGCAACGGGCAATGGCATACTTTTTTGTCCGGCTGCATATCAAAAGGACATGCAGCCATCATCCGGGGGCAACTACACGGTTTTGTAACCGTGTATTCGTATCAGTTCCCCTTTTGATGCTTGTTGTCGGTCAAAATGCGCGCCCCTCTTAGCCCGCACCCCCTACATCTGGGGGATGAAGGGAAAAGAAACAATATGCAACATATGTTCGCATATTCGGCCGCGTAACAAATCGTACGCATCTTTACGGTTTATTTAATGTAAGCAATTTGAGGTTTTCACTGTCTAGGGGGTTGAAAAGTGTTTTGGAATGGTGCATAATACTATGCAAGTGGAGTATAAGGGAGGGCCAGCGTTAGCCGGCCAGTGAAGGGAGGATGGACATGGCGGGGGAGTTCTCCGGCACATATGCCCATGCTCTTGATCCTAAAGGGCGTTTAATCGTACCTTCTCTCCTTCGAACCGCTTTGGGCGATAACTTCACCATTGCCCTAAACTCCAGCATAGACGCGCTGGCGCTCTACCCCAAGGTCAAATGGGATGCGATCAGCGCAACGCTGGCAAAGATCCGCGAAACCGACAACGAGGCGATGGACTACCTTCGCTTCGTTATGGCGCACACGGAACTAAACGCCAGCATGGACCTTCAGGGCCGCGTTCTCATTGCCAGCCACCTTCGGGAAGCCGTGGGCATCGGCAAAAACCTGGTGCTGGTCGGCATGCTGGATTTCATCGAGGTGTGGGATGCCGAAGCCTATCAGCAGCGCATGGCGAAAACGCGCGCGGGGTTTGCCCAGCTGATGCAGAAGGTGAACACCACCTACTAGGGTTATCGCTACGTTTGCTTCCGCGGGTGGGATTTTCCCGCCCGTATCACCGCTATGGCGGGGCCATTCGTTTCAAAAGAGGGGGGAATGTGCGTCGTGGCACAAAGAAGAGCAGTTTCCTATGTCAAGACCTATTCCTTTGGAGCGAATGGTGCCGCCACTTTGGTGGGCAGTATGCCCAGGACCAGGAATTACAGCCAGCCCGCGCCCAGCCCGGCCAGGCAGGCCGCGCGCAGGGCCACCCGCCGTTTCACCGCGCGCACCGTTGTGCTGCCTGTGGCCGCCGTGCTGATGGCGGTGTTGCTGGCAATGCTGTCGTTTGTTTACCTGGATATGCACGCCCAGGTGACCGGCGCGGCCAAGCAGAACGATTCCCTGCTGCGCGAGTTAAGCCGCGTGAACGAGGCCAACGCGCTGATGGAAATCAAGCTGGAAACGGCAAACGATCCCTCCCGCATCCATGCCATCGCGGTCAACCGCCTTGGCATGTACCAGCCCACGAATGACCAGATTATCCGCATCGACCGCGTGGCTCCGGCCGCGCGCGGGTCGCAAACCTATAGCCCTGTGCGCAGCGAATCCACGGGCTTTCTGGCGCTTATCCGCCAGGTATTTGGGTGGTAGCCGCATAGGCGCCTCACCTCTTTCTACAGCATCATGATGGCCCGGGGCTTCGGCCCCTGGAGGCGAATGCATGACAACGCCCGGGATGCTTGTACGAAAGCGGCTGATTTGGCTGGCGGTGATTATCACCCTTCTTTTTTTGGCGGTAATCGTGCGGATTGGACGCCTGACCACGGTGGATGCTGAGGCGCTGACCAGCAAAGGCGTGGCGCAGTGGACGCGGTCCGGCATCATCACGGCCGATCGCGGCTCCATTTTGGACAGGTACGGCCGCGTGCTTGCCAGGAATGCCACCGCCTATGTCGTCACTGCGTCGCCAAGGCTGGTGAAGGATCAGGATGCGCTGTGCGACCTGCTGTGCCCGCTGCTTTCGCTGGACCGCGACTGGGTGATCTCGCGCCTTGCGAACAAGAGCGTTGCGTCGGTCACGCTCAAGCGGCAGGTGCCGCGCGAAACGGTGGATGCGATCCGCGACCTGGCGCAGGAAAACAAAAACGCCCTGTCCGGCATCACGTTTGACCAGGACAGTCTGCGCTTTTACCCGCTGGGCAGTGCGCTGTCGCAGGTGCTGGGGCTGACGACGATCGACGGCGTGGGCCAGTCCGGCCTGGAGCAGCAGTATGATAAGCTGCTGCGCGGCACAGCGGGCAAGGTGATCAGCGAAGTGGACCGAAAGGCCCGCACGCTGCCCGGCGGCGAGACGGAATACATCCCCGCCACAAAGGGCGCGGACGTGAAGCTGACGATAGACGCGACGATCCAGTCATTCGTGGACAAAGCGCTTCGCGAGTGCATTGCCGTCAACGGCGCAAACCGCGTGATGGCGATCGTGATGGATGTGAACACCGGCGCGATCCTTGCGATGGGCATCAACCCATGCTTTGATCCCAACGACCCGCCCAGAAACGATATTGACGCGCTGAACGAGGGGATGCGAATCCAGCTCATCAGCGATGTATACGAGCCCGGCTCGACATTCAAAATATTGACCACAGCCGCCGCGCTGGATGCCGGGGTGACGAACCCGCAGGAAGGATTCTACTGCTCCGGTTCAATTGTGATCGATGGGGACAAGATACGCTGTTGGAAGAGTTCGCACGGCGCGGAAACGCTGGCGCAGGCGCTGGTCAACTCGTGCAACCCGGTGTTTACGGAGCTGGGCGTCCGCCTGGGCACGGAAAAATTCTACCAGTACCTGTACGCGTTCGGCCTTGGCGCCAAGACTGGCATTGACCTTCCGGGGGAAAGCGACGGACTTTTGATCAACAAAAAGTACGTCAAAACCGTTGACCTCGCCCGGATCGGCTTTGGCCAGTCCATCACGGTGACGCCGCTGCAGATGATCACGGCGGCCTGCGCGGTGGTCAACGGCGGGCGGCTGATGCGCCCCTACATCGTGGAAGAAGTCATCGCGCAGGATGGCGAAGTGCTGCAGCGCACATTGCCCAAGGTGCTGTCCACCCCGATCACCCCGGAAACGAGCGAAACCATGCGCGGCCTGATGGAACAGGTGGTTATTTCCGGCTCCGGCAAGAACGCGGGGGTTTCGGGGTACCGCATCGGCGGCAAAACGGGCACCGCGCAGGTGTACAAGGATGGCAAAATCGTCCATGATGTCCATATCGGGTCATTTGTGGGCTTTGCGCCGGTGGAGGACCCGCAGATCGCCGTGCTGGTGATCGTTGACGAAGCCAAGCTGATGCCGGACTACGGCGGCACCACCGCCGCGCCGTTCGCGCAGTCGATTTTCCGCGATACGCTGCCATACCTGGGCATCCAGCCTGTGGACGCGCAGGAGCAGGTGCGCGTGACCGTGCCGAACATGGTCGGCATGGAAGTGGCGGAAGCTTCTAAGCTGCTGAAAGAAACCGGCCTGACGTATCTGGTGGATGGGGAGCAGCAAACCGTGCTGAACCAGCTGCCCGCGCCCGGCGCCACGATGACATCCGGTTCCGTCGTGATGCTGTACGTTACGGGCGATCCGCCGCCGGATGCGCAGGAGTACGTTTCGGTGCCGGATGTCACCGGCATGAGCGTGCTGGAGGCAAGCCGCCAGCTGCGCGCCAGGAATCTGATCCTGGAAATAGAAGGAAGCGGTCTGGCCGTTTCGCAAAAGCCCGCGGCGAACACGTTCGTTGCCCCCGGCGGCACGGTGACCGTTACCTTTACCGGACGATAGCGTCCCCTTGGCGGCATTGCAGGATGGAGGTTGTACATGACCCTTTGGCAATTGGCGGCAGAAACCCCCGGCCTTATCGGCATCGCGGGGCAGGCGGATACGGAAATAGCAAGCCTTTGCGCGGATACGCGCAGGGGCGCGCAGCTGAAAGGCGGCCTGTTCTTCTGCGTATCCGGCGCAAACTTTGACGGCCACCGCTTTGCGGAAAGCGCGGTTAAGGGCGGCGCGGCGGCGCTGGTGGTGGAAAGGCTGCTGCCGGAGATCACCGTACCGCAGGTGCAGGTGGAGAGCGTGCGCCGCGCAATGGCGTACATGGCCGCAGCGTTTCACGGATACCCCGCCCGCCAGATGCGGATGCTGGCCATCACCGGCACCAAGGGGAAAACGACCACCAGCTATTTGACCAAATCGATCCTTGAAAAGGCGGGCTTTACGGTGGGCCTGATCGGCACCATCGGCAACATCATCGGCGATAGGCTGCTGGCCTCCGCCCTGACTACGCCGGACCCGCTGGACCTGCATCAGGTGCTTGCCGAAATGCGGGATAACGGCGTGGATGCCGTGGTGATGGAAGCCTCCGCGCACGCGCTGGACATGCACAGGCTGGATGGCATCGTGTTTGAGGGCGTGGCCTACACAAACCTTTCGCAGGACCACCTGGACTATTTCCACACGATGGCCGCATACGCCGCCGCCAAAAAGAAGCTGTTCTCGCCGGAATGCGCGCGCAACTGCGCGTTCAACGCGGATGAGGAAACCACGGCCTTCATGCGGGAAGGGCTTTCGTTGCCGACGGTCACCTACGGCATCCGCAGCAACGCGGATATTTATGCACGCGATATAGAGATATCCGAAACCGGCGTATCGTTTGTGATGCGGCTGAAAAATATGCTGGAAACGCCGGTTTCGCTGCACCTGACGGGCATGTTCAACGTTTACAACGCGATGACGGCGGCGGCGCTTGCGATGATCCTGGGCGCGACGATGGAGCAGACCCGCGAGGGGCTGGAAGCGGTGCTGTCCGTGCCGGGCCGCGCGGAGGTGCTGGAAACGGGCACGCCCTACAAGGTCATTTTGGACTACAGCCATGTGCCCGCCGCGCTGGAGAACATCCTAAGCGTCGTGCGGACATTTACGCAAAAGCGCGTAATCGCCCTGTTCGGCTGCGGCGGCGACAGGGACCGCGAAAAGCGCCCTATCATGGGCGAGATCGGCGGCCGCCTGGCGGATTTCTGCATACTGACCAGCGACAACGCGCGCAATGAAAATCCCTACGATATCCTGGAGATGGTGGAAGAGGGCATCAAGCCTACGGGCGGCAAGTATTGCGTGATAGAGAACCGGCGCGATGCCATCCGCCACGCGCTGACCATTGCCGAATCCGGCGATGTGGTGGTGCTGGCCGGCAAGGGCCATGAAACATACCAGGAGATACGCGGCGTCAAGCAGCCCTTCGATGAGAAAAAGATCGTCGCGGAACTGCTTAACGAAATGGAGCAACAGGCGGAGGAGTAATGCATGCAGCGGATGATCTATGCGGTGCTGCTGGCGTTCGCGGCGGCGCTGGCGGTAGGCCCCTTTGTGATTCGGGAGATGCACAAGCTGAAGTTCGGCCAAAATGTGTACGAGCTGGCCCCGGAAGCGCACAAAAAGAAGCAGGGCACGCCCACAATGGGCGGGTTCATCTTTGCGCTGGTCACGCTGCTGGTGGCGCTGGCCCTTCGGGTGGGCCTGTATTCGGTCGAAACCGACATGGCATCCGCATTGCTGCTGTTCGCGCTGCTGAACATGGGGATCGGGTTCATTGACGACTTTAAGAAGATCCGCTCAAAGCGCAACCAGGGCGGGCTTTCGGAAAACCAGAAGCTTGTGATGCAATTCCTGGTGGCGGCTGCCTTCAGCGCGTACTGCTATTTTCACCCGGAGATCGGTTCGGCGATCTACATTCCGTTCTTTGGCATCGAATGGGCGATGCCGTGGTGGCTGTACATCCCGGCGATGGTGTTTGTCATCATCTGCACCACCAACGGCGCAAACCTGCTGGATGGCCTGGATGGGCTGCTGAGCAGCGTAACCGCGGTGATCATGCCGTTTTTCGCGGTGCTGGCGCTGCTGGCGGCGGCAAATCTTACCGGTGCGGCACAGGATAACCTGCTGAACGTGGGCATTGTGTGCGCGGCTGCCTGCGGCGCGCTGCTGGGGTATTTGCGCTTCAACCTGCATCCCGCGCAGATCATGATGGGGGATACGGGTTCCATGTTCCTTGGCGGAATGACGGTCGGCGCGGCGATGCTGCTGAGGCAGCCGCTGATCGTGCCGATTGTGGCGGGCGCGTACGCGGCGTCACTGCTTTCCGTGTTCCTGCAAAGGATGTACTTCAAGGCAACGCACGGCAAGCGCATCTTCAAGATGTCGCCGCTGCACCATCACTTTGAACTTTCCGGCGTGCCGGAAACGCGCATCGTTTCCATGTACGCCATTGCCACGATTCTGCTGTGCCTGCTGGCGTTTATCGGCGTCAGCGCGTAGATATGCAGGTAAGATACCTCGTAGGAGACATTCGATGACACAGTCCTTGGAAGAAAAGCGCGTGCTGGTTGTGGGCCTTGCCAGAAGCGGGCAGGCGTGCGCCAAAATGCTGGTGGAGCTGGGGGCGCATCCTGTACTCAGCGACATGAAGGCGGAGATAGAGGGGCTTGAACCGCTGATGGCACTGGGGTGTGAAAACCGCGCGGGTGTGCCGAGCGAGACGCTTGTTGCGGGGTGCGACATGGTGGTCATCAGCCCGGTTGTGCCTATTGACGCGCCTGTCTGCCGGGAAGCGATGCGCCTTGACATCCCGCTGGTGGCGGAGCTGGAGCTGGCCGCGCGGTATGTGCAGGGCGTACAGATCGGCATCACCGGCACCAACGGCAAAACGACCACCAGCGCCTGGACCGGCGCGATGTTGGAGGGCGCGGGCAAGCGCACGTTTGTCGCCGGCAACATCGGACTGCCGCTGTCGGCGGTGGCGCTGCAAACCGAGCCCACGGACTACACGGTGATTGAGGTATCCAGCTTCCAGCTGGAGGCGATGGAGCGGTTCCATCCGCGCGTATCCGCCATCCTGAACCTGACGCCCGATCACTTAAACCGCCACGGCACGATGGAACAGTACGGCGCGCTGAAAGAAAGCATGTTGCGCAATCAAACGGAAGAGGATTTCTTCATTTACAACGCGGAGGATGCGTTTTGCTGCCAGGTGGCATCCCGCGCCCGCGCGCTCGCGATGCCCTTTTCCAGCCGCCGTGTGCTGACAAGCGGCGCGTGGGTGGAAGATGGTGAGCTGGTGGTGGCAGGCCGCGCGCTGTGCCCTGTGTCCGAGTTGAGTCTGCCCGGCCCGCACAACCTGCAAAATGCGCTGGCGGCGGCGGCAATCGCCTCTTCGCTGGAGATTCCCGCGCCGGTGAT
>JAVBPC010000096.1:0-8987 GCA_031549905.1 Eubacteriales bacterium | reverse complement strand
TTAATCCTTCTCGAAAAACAATCTCCGGTCCGCTCGCCTGTTTCGCTTTCGCTCCTCAGCCTTCGCTTCCCTTCAATTGTCTCACTCAAAACAATTGACTGTCTTTCTCTTCTTCTTTTCCTGTATCGTTGTCAAGGATCGGTGCGCACTCTTTTGTGTGTCTGTCGCAAGCGCGCTTCGATAGAATAGCACCCGTGTGGGTTCTTGTCAAGTCCTTTTTTTCATTTTCTCCAAATCTTTGCGGAAATGGCGAAATCTGCAATTTAGGTAACCGCTGATCTATTCGCACGGCGGATCGCCACCCACCGAACGAATAAATCAGCGGTTACCTAGGTTAATACGAGGGCATATCGCTGATCTGCGGCGTGGTTTTCGCCTGTTCCAACGAGGCTTCATACTCTATATACCAGTCAGGTTTTTCCGTGTGCATGGTTTCGATCAGCCAATCAATGTAGCGAATTGCCTGATCCTGTGTGGCGGAATATGCGGTAATGCAAATTACCATATTGCGTGCGTCTACGCTTTGATCATAAAGCCCATACAGCGTATCCGCCGGAATGCCAAACACGCCTGTCTGCCCATTCTCGTCAGTGTGCACTTCACCCGCAACATCGATGCCGCGCAAATCCAGCCTGCCGTCCGCAATGGCGTCGTCAAGGGCAATGAATACGCCCGATGTGACATACGCCTCATACCGGTCGCGCGCCATCAGGTAGATGTCCCCTTCGCCCGCGCCCATGTAGGTGGACAGCTGAATCGACCCGTAGTAGTTGTCATCCTCCGTGTACACGACGGATGCGCAGGACGAATCCTCAAGCTCAGGCAGCAAATCCAGCACGCTCTGCTTGAACCAGTTCAGGCTTTCATCCGGCACGCTATAGGTGACAAAATACAGATCCAGCCGCTTATTCTTCGGCGCGCGGTATGCGGTGGATGTGTAGATCAGATTCCAACCGAATACCGCGATCACAGCGAAGAGGATATACTTCCATAGCGAGTATGTGAAATGATTGCGTATTTTGTCGCCAGTTATCTTTGTGTTTTCCATGTTACCCCTTCGGCTTCATTGTAGGGAACAGCAGCACATCGCGGATGGATGCGCAGTCTGTCAGCAGCATGACAAGGCGGTCCACGCCCATACCGATTCCGCCCGTCGGAGGCATGCCGTATTCCAGCGCCTCGCAGAACTCCTCATCAATCACCATCGCCTCATCGTCGCCCTTCGCGCGCTCGCGCGCCTGCTGGGCAAACCGCTCGCGCTGGTCGATCGGGTCGTTCAGCTCGGAGAACGCGTTGGCGTACTCATGCCCGGCAATGAACAGCTCAAACCGCTCCGTAATGCCCGGGAAGCCCGGCTTTTTCTTTGCCAGCGGCGAAATCTCGATCGGGTAGTCGGTGATAAACGTCGGCTGGATCAGCTTGTCCTCAACAAACTCATCAAACGCCTCGGCCAGGATCTGGCCGCGCGAGGCAGTCTTGTTTTCCAGGTGCATGCCGACCTTCGCGGCAAGCGCGCGCGCTTCCTCATCGGTCGCACACGCCATAAAATCCGCGCCGGAATGCTGCTTCACCGCCTCATTCATCGGCACGCGGGCAAACGGCGGCGTCAGGTCGATCTCCTGCCCCTGGTAGTTTACTTTGGTGGTACCAAGCACTTCCCTGGCGCAGTGGCCGATGACGCCCTCTGAAATCTCCATCATGCCATCCAGGTTCGTGTACGCCTGGTACAGCTCCATCATGGTGAATTCCGGGTTGTGCGTCATGTCCATGCCTTCATTGCGGAAGTTGCGGCCAATTTCGTACACGCGCTCCAGCCCGCCCACGATCAGCTGCTTGAGGCGCAGCTCCAGCGCGATGCGCAGGTGCATCTCAATATCCAGCGTGTTATGGTGCGTAAGGAACGGGCGCGCCGTCGCGCCGGATGCCACGGTGTTCAGGATCGGCGTTTCGACCTCCAGGAACCCCAGGCTGTCGAAATAGCGGCGCATTTCGCTGATGATGCGGCTGCGCTTGATGAAGGTATCGCGGACCTGCGGGTTGACGATCAGGTCAACCGAACGCTGGCGGTAGCGCAGCTCCGGGTCGCGCAGGCCGTGGAACTTTTCAGGCAGCACCTTGAGCGACTTCGACAGCAGCAGCACTTCTTCCGCGTGCACGGAGATTTCGCCCTTTTGCGTCTTGAACACCTTGCCGGTAATGCCGAAAATATCGCCGATATCCGATTGCTTGAACGCGGTGTACGCATCTTCGCCAATATCATCGCGGCGGACATAGACCTGCATTTCACCCTTGAGGTCCTGCAAATGGAAGAAGCTTGCCTTGCCCATGACGCGTTTGGTCATCATCCGCCCGGCGACGCGGACGGTTTTGCCTTCCATCTCGTCAAAGCGGTCAACAATCGTTGCGCTATGGGTATCCTGTTCAAACCGCGTGATCAGGAAGGGGTCTTGCCCCGCAGCCTGAAGCGCGGCCAGCTTCTCGCGGCGAATCTGCTCCTGCTCGGGAAGATTGCCGTCCATTTGCCTTTCGTCCATGTCTACGCCTCCTGTACTCTTAGTTCCTTCTTATATCCAGAATTTTGAGCGTCCTCAGCCCATCCGGCACCGCAAAGGATACCTCCTGGCCAAGCCGGGCACCGATCAGCGCCGCGCCCACCGGGGATTCGTTGGAGATGCGCCCTTCCAGGGGGTCGGCTTCCGTCGCGCCAACAATCTTGTACTCCATCTCGCGGCCGCTGCTTACATCCTTCACATGCGCCACGCAGCCGATGCCGACTTCATCCGTGGATACATCGGTATGGTCAACGACCACCGCCATGCGCAGCATGTTTTCCAGTTCGCTGATCTGGCCCTCAATGCGCGCCTGCTCGTTCTTCGCCTCGTCATATTCAGCGTTCTCGCTCAGATCGCCAAAGGAGATCGCGGTTTTGATCTGCTCGGCGATTTCCTTGCGTTTGACTACCTTCAGGTGGTTGAGTTCTTCCTCTAGCTTGGCAAGGCCGTCGGCGGAAATAACCGGGCGGCTCTTGGCGCTTGTTTCTGCCATGAGTTTCTCTCCTTGGTTCTACCAATAGAATAGAAAATCACACCGCGCGATGGCGCAGTGTACTCTTCCTCATTAAGCCTGTATTATAAGTGTATGGCCGGAGTCTGTCAATCCTCTAACAAAAACAAAAGTGCCTCTTCCAGCTGTTTCAGCGTGCACGCGGTCTGAATGCCTTCGCGCATTCTGGCGGCGCCCCGGATACCTTTGGTGTACCAAACGGCATGCTTGCGCATTTCGCGCACGGCAAGGCTCTCGCCTTTCCAAGCGGCATGCATCCTGGCATGGCGCATCGCCATATCGAAGCGGTCGCGCGCCGTAGGCACAGGCGGTATTTGTCTGTTTTGCGAGAATGCCGCGCGAATTTCCGCAAAAAGCCACGGATTGCCCAGCGCGCCGCGCCCGACCATCACCGTGTCGCAGCCGGTTTCCGCTCGCATGCAGATCGCATCCTGCGCAGAAAAAATATCGCCGTTGCCGATGACCGGAATGCTGACCGCCGCCTTCACACGCGCGATTTCACCCCAATCCGCCTGGCCCGAATAAAACTGCACGCGCGTTCTGCCATGAACGGCAACCGCGTCCGCGCCTTCCGCCTCCAGCATTTTGGCAAACGGCACCGCTATAATACTCTTATCATCCCACCCGATGCGCATTTTAACCGTAACAGGAAGGCGCACCGCACGCCTGACCGCAGACACGATCGCCGCCGCGCGCGGCATATCCTTCATCAGCGCACTGCCCTCCCCCGCACCGACCACTTTCTGTACCGGGCAACCCATGTTGATGTCGATCGCCGCATAGCCGCGCGCCGCAAGCCGCTTTGCCGCTTCCGCCATGATTTCAGGTTCGCTGCCGAACAGCTGCACGGCCACCGGGCCTTCTTCCGGCGCTGTCATCAGAAGCGACTCGGCGGAGCCGCGCCCCTTGGGCATCCTGAGATACCCCTTCGCGCTGACCATCTCGGTAACGGCCATCACGCTGCCCTGCGCACGACAAAGCAGGCGGAACGGCAAATCCGTTACGCCCGCCATCGGCGCGAGCAGCGCGCCGTCCGGTATGGTTTGATTCGCAATGCGCAGCATCAGGGAACAGTTTGCAGCTTCTTGATCGATGCGATCTTCCAGCGGCCGCCCTCGCGCACCAACGTCGCACGGTAGCGCGCGGTTTCCCACGCGGGCGGGGATACTGCGCCTGCCTTTTCCGCCTCGGTGCGCAGGCTGGATTTAACGCGCCCGTCAATCTTGGGCACGCTTTCGACAAAGTCGGCATGGGCCACATCATCCCACGGCCAGCACCACATCCACTCCAAACTGATCCGGTGGTCAATGCCGGTGATGCTGTAATTGGTATAGACGGACTGCCCGGCAAGCGCGGTGGTCAGCGCCGGGTCCACATGGACAAACTCCTGCTGAAAATACTTTGTCAGGTCGTCTTCTTCCTTGCTCATCATGATCACCTGCGTGCGCAGCGCCATGCCGTCCTTGAGCAGGATGGTGATGTTGGCGGTATTCATCGCGATATAAAACGCGATGATCAATGCGCCAAACACCATCGTAAACCCCAGCAGGCGTTTTAAGACGAACCACAAAAAACGGCGCAAATAGCTCACAAGTCCGCTCCTCTTGGGAAATGCATTCGGGATATAAACTACAAACGATTGAAACCGATGGTTTCTTGCCGCATATCGAAAGCCGCCCATTGCTAGGCCGGTTCTTTTCCATTATACTACAGGAAAATGAAAATCACCAGCGGGAGGGCCAATTATGTACTTTCAGCGCGATTACATTCTACGCATGATTGAAATGGTGGGCGATCTGCTTCGCAGAATCCGCGACGGGCTGCAAAACCTGATTACAAAGGCTGAACTGGATAAGATCTCCGGGCAGGCGTGCGGGATGCCACTGTCGCTGCTGGAAAGTGCCGACCCGGAAACGCTGCGGGATATCCTGGATGAGCCGCGCCGCTATCTTGCCGCGCAGCTGCTGATCGCTCAAGCTGCGCTTGAGTCGCCTTCAGCGCCGGATGACGAAGCACTTTTGCCCGCCCGCATGCAGGCGCTTTCCCTGCTTTCTTCTTTGAAAGAAGCGGACTTTGCTCCCTCCGCAGCAAGCGAGGCCGCGCGCATTCTGCCTTATGTGCTGGATAGCGCACCTGTGGCGCTGTTGATGGAGGCGGCAACCCTGCTGGAAGCCGGCGGCGCGTATGCCCCCGCGGAGGATGCCCTCTACGCCGCGCTGGATCAAGGCGCTGAGAATACAAAGGAAATAGACGCGTTTTACAGCCGCCTGCTGGCAAAAACGGATGCTGATGTGCGCCTGGGCGGCCTGAGCCATGAGGAAGTGAACGAAGGAAAAGAAGAACTCAAGCGCCGCATGAGCTGAATTGCCTGAAAACAACCGAAAATTCAAGCACCGCTTGCTGGGTTTTACGGCCTGCCGCCGCTACAATTGCATCATTCCAAACACACATGGACATGATACCAACGGAGGTGGCAAAAAATGAGAAAACACATTTGGTCCCGTTTTACCCGCAGACAGCCTCGGACGCGCATACAGCTTTCCCCAGTCACGCATGATCTGTACTTTCTGGATACATACGCAAGGCGGTTCTGATTCTCTAAAGACAAAACAGGAGGCGTCCCCATGTTTGAAATGAACGAGGTAGGCCGGAAGATTGCCATTCGCCGCAAGGAACTGAACATGACCCAGATGGAACTGTCCGACCGGATGGGCGTCAGCTTTCAGGCGGTCAGCAACTGGGAGCGTGGCAACTCCATGCCGGATATCGCAAAGCTGCCGGAGCTTGCCGAAATCCTCGGCCTTTCCATTGATGACCTGCTCACCGACCCAAAAGGCGATACGAAAGGCGCGCGGCTTGTGCAGAGCATTATAGATGGAAGCGAAAAGGAATTTGTGAAGGAAGAAGCGGTGGATGTGGATACGGTCGCGGAGCTTGCGCCGATCCTGACCCCCGGCCAGACTGAGACGCTGCTGGCAGACATGCTGGAATCAGGCGCAACCGAGTTTACCCTGCACGACCTGCTGCCGCTGGCTCCGTTTGTATCCGATGAATTTCTGAACGAATGGGCGCAAAACGCGGTGTCCACCGGCAACCTTCACGATGTGGCCGCGCTTGCGCCGTTCCTGTCCACACAAACGCTGGATCACTTGGTGGATGGCCTCATGGATGCGCAGGTGCCCCTTTCACAGCTTTCCGGGCTGGCGCCGTTCCTATCCAATGCGGCACTTGATAAGCTTGTCGCCCATGTGATTGATGAGGATATCCCCCTTTCCAAGGTGGCCGGCCTTGCGCCGTTTCTATCCAATGCGGGACTGACAATGCTGGCGGAGCGCGCGCTTTCCGGGAAAAATCCGTCGCTACACGGGCTTACGGGGCTTGCGCCGTTTCTTCCCACAGGCATGCTGGAGGGACTCATCAAAAAAGCTATGGCCGGAAAGAGCAAGCAGGCGGAGGATGCAAACGATGTTTCAAATGAATGAAGTCGGCAAAAAGATCGCCGCGCGGCGCAAGGAAAAAAACATGACCCAGATGGAACTGGCTGACCTGATGGGCGTTACATTCCAGGCGGTAAGCAACTGGGAGCGCGGGAACTCCATGCCCGATATCTCCAAGCTGCCCGAGCTTGCCGAATGGCTGGATATCTCGCTGGATTCGCTGCTCACAGGAGGCAAACCGGCGGCGCTGGTAAAGCATATTCTCAGCGGGAATGAACATGTGTACATCCGCGAGGAGGCGGTTGAACCGGAAACCGTCGCGCAGATTGCGCCCATCCTAAAGCCGCAACAGACGGAAACACTGCTGGAAGATGTGTTAAATCAGCACGCGGAAAAGGTATCCTGGCAGGACTTGCTTGACATCGCCCCATTTGTCAGCGATGCGTTTTTATCGGAATGGGCGCTGAAGGCGGTATCTGTCAGCAACATTCGCAACCTGGCATCGCTTGCGCCGTTCCTTTCAGATGAAACGCTGGATGCGGTGGTCGCGCGCCTTGCCGAGGCGGATGTTCCGCTGAACTCACTTGGGGAACTGTCGTCCTTCCTGTCCGAAAAGGCGCTTGCCATGCTGGTGCGCCGTGCTTTCGGTGATGCGCGCTTTCACCAGGATCTGCTGACCCTGGCGCCCTTTGCCTCGGAGCGCACGATCGTAGATGTGCTGTTTTCACTGGAGGCGCCGCCCGCGCTTTCCCCCGCGATGCTTTCCGCGCTGGCGCCGTATCTTTCAGAACAGTCGCTGACACGGTTGGTAGAAGGGAACCTTGCCGCCTATGCGCCGGACACAGCGGCCCCGCTCGCGCCATTCTTGTCAAAGCAGGCCCTGACCCTGCTGGCGGATAGCCTGATTGCGCGCTTTGGCGTAAAGGGTATCAAGGAAATTGCAGCGTTCCTGTAACAGAAAACATTGACATTTGGGGAAAATGGTGCAATACTATGCGTTGTTGCGCCCGTAGCTCAGCAGGATAGAGCGTTCGCCTCCTAAGTGAAAGGCCGTGGGTTCGAATCCCGCCGGGTGCGCCATTTTCACAGACATCGGTTTCGCCGGCAAAGGCTGCTTTCATCAAGCAGCCTTTTTGCATTCGAAAAACAGCGCCTTTCCCAAGCGGCCCATCACAGCCCTTGACACCGGGGACTTGCTCTTGGTATCCTTTCCCCATGCCGTTTTCCACACCGCGTTTCACACATGGAAACCTCACACCAATCCCGAAAGACAGGTGAAGAGCATGAAAACTAGCGACGCAGCCGCTTTCTGCAAGAAGGTACGCGATAACATTTCAAGGGTCATCATCGGCAAAGAAGGGATCATCGACCTGATGCTGGCCGCGCTGATCGCAAAGGGTCATGTGCTGCTGGAAGATGTGCCCGGCACCGGCAAAACGGTCATGGCGCGAAGCCTGGCCAGATCCATCGACTGCCCTTTTTCGCGCATTCAGTTCACCCCCGACCTGATGCCGTCCGACATCACGGGCGTGAGCGTATACAGGCCCTCCGACGGCGCGTTCGCGTTCCGGCGCGGCCCCGTGTTCACAAGCATCCTATTAGCGGATGAGATCAACCGCGCGACCCCGCGCACGCAGTCCGCGCTGCTGGAATGCATGGAGGAGCGCCAGGTTACCGAAAGCGGCGTCACGCACCCGCTGCCCGCGCCTTTCCTGGTGATTGCGACGCAAAACCCCGTAGAAATACAGGGAACCTTCCCACTGCCAGAAGCGCAGCTGGACCGTTTCCTGCTGCGGCTGAACATGGGTTACCCCACCGCGCAGGAAGCGCTGAACATCTTAAGCCGCTTCCTTTCAAGCGACCCGATGGCGGAACTGTCGGCGGTATCAACCGGCGAAGAGCTGCTCAGCGCCCAAGCTCTTCTTCCCACGGTAACGGTGTCTCCCCCCGTGCTTGCCTACATCGCCGCGCTGTGCGAGCATACCCGGGCGTTTGATCAGGTCATTCTGGGCGTCAGCCCCCGGGGCATGCTGGCGCTGATGCGTGCCGCCCAGGCGCTTTCACTGGTGCACGGCAGGGATTACGTCATCCCCGATGATGTCAAGGCGCTGGCCGTTCCGGTTTTGGCGCACCGCGTGGTCATCCGCGGCATGTACGGCAAAACGGATGCATCCCAGTCCCTTATCCGCGATGTGCTGAAGGCCGTGCCCGTGCCTACAGAGGAGCTGGCGCAATGAACGCCCTGATGCTCCTTGCGGCGCTGGCGCTCCTGCTTTTTGTGCAGTCCGAACTGCTCAGGCGTTTTGCGCTCAAGCGCCTCACTTACGCGCGCAGCTTTTCCAGGCGGGCGGCGTTTGCGGGGGAAGAGGTGCAGCTGGTAGAGGATATTCAAAACAGGAAGGTACTGCCCGTTCCGTTTCTGAAGGCCGAATCGCGCATCTCGCCAAATTTGTCCTTTGTCCGCGCCGTGGACACCCGCATCGCATG
>JAVBPC010000066.1:0-47769 GCA_031549905.1 Eubacteriales bacterium | reverse complement strand
CTGTGCGCAAGGCATATCAGCGCATGCGCCACAATGGGTATATCCTTTGTCCTGACAGCATTTCGCCACCGGGCATTCGCCGTGGAATGGATTTCCGTTTGTTTCCACGCAACCCCCGCAACAATGGGATTCCCTATATGTACACCATTTACATAGTAATCCGCAGCGGGATTGAACAGTCAGAAGCTCATCCATCGTGAACTCCGCACTCGCACGGTCAACCCATAACGAAGCACGTTTTGCCGTGAACCTTATAATGATATAGTTTGAGTCGGTTTCACCATCGGGATAATGGTCTTTGAACCAATCGACCCAATAGCGGCTCTTGGTTTCTTGGTCAGTAAGGATTTCCGCTTCGCCAACAAGTGTGATATTGTCGTTATCTTTTTGAAAACAGATGCTTGCGCGGTTACATTTTGACAGCCGCCTTTCCTTGTAACTGCCTGTGTTCGTGGAAAAATACACTTCAAAAATGCTTTCCGGTTTGAGCACTGACACGGTGGAAACGGACGGGTAGCCACGCTCGTCAATCACGCCGAGATACCCCGTGTCGCAGGTTCTGATGATTTGATTCGCTCTCTCAAAAATATTCACGTTCATAATTCAACCTCCTATTGTCTTATCTAATCCTATCACGCCGAACCCGACAACTATATGTCATGTTTATTGATACCTTGACAAAATATTTTTTGCGATGCTTTCTATGCTTTTCGCAATATCAAGAGGTTCCAGCACTTTTACTTTATCACCGAAGCCGAGCAACCAACTGATTACATAATCGCGGTTACTGAACCCAATTTCAAAGCGTAAGCCCTTGTCTGTTTCGGCATAGCAATGCAGCCCGTAGGTTTCGATAAGCTTATATTTTTCGGATGGGTCAAAAATTGCGACAAGATTATTTTTATCATCGGGCCATTCTCCAACTTTTCGTCTTTCCGGTGGCATCTCGCGCGGAGCATAACCTTCATCGCATAGCAATAAGTTCCACAAGCGCAGCAGCTTGAACATTCGCCAATCCTGCCGCTCACGGCAAAAACCGAAAACATACCATGATGACCATTGGAAGATAACAAAATACGGCTCAATACAGCGATGGGTTTCGCCTTTTTCGTAGAAATAATCGAACTCAATCAGCCGTTGCTCCTGTACGGCACGTTTAATGGCTTCAATTTTTGTGGTAAGCTGTCCTTTATAATGGGATGCAAGGTCAATAATGACGGGTTCTCGAAGTGAAACCACCACTTCTGAACTCGCATTGAGTTTGTCAAGTGTCCTCTCGACAATCGATTTATCCGACACGCTGCCAATGCCCTTCAGCGCGGCGATAATACCGGACAGCTCATCAACAGTTAAAACACTCTTGTCCAGTTTGAATCCCTCTGCAATCGAAATCCCTCCTCCGGCGCCTTGCGTTGTCATGATAGGGATTCCAGCTTGGCAGAGTGCGTCAATATCACGCCCAATAGTGCGTCGGTTGACCTCGAACTTATCAGCCAGCTCCGGTGCGGTCATGCGGCCGTTTTGTAGCAATACAGTTAGTATGCCGAGCAGTCGGTCAAGTTTCATCTTTCATCACCAATATCAGTATAGCACACAAACACGACAACGGCATGTCATGTTTCAAGCCGTTCCAAAGAAAATATAAGTGATCTGCGAAACAAGGTCTTACACCTTGCCCAGGTTGTGAGGGCGACGGCTTCCTCCAGTGGTGGCCGCATCGGCGAAGCTGTCCCACAGCGCCTTGAAACAGGGTCGGCGGGGGGCATACCGAAGAATCATCTTCATCACCCCTCCCCTATTGCCGCCTTGCATACCGCCATCGCCGAATAAAGCTCAGCGCCAAATATCTGCCAAACATCGCACCCTTCCGGAAGAAGCGCGCCCTCGCCCGGCAATGCCATCAATACCGCAACAGCCCGTTTCCCCTGCATCCTGGCAGCATGCAGGCAGCGCATTTCCAGTGTGTCTTCGCCCAGCGCGGTGATTCCCACAAGCACTGCATCATACGCGTCCAGTTCTTCCGCAATGACGCCATCGTTTTCTGTCAACAAGCGAGCCGTTCCACCCACCGCAGCGGCGGCAACCTCCGCAAACGGCCGAGCAGGGCTATCGCCCTCCCCCACACCGCCCCGAACGGCGGTCATTTGCCGCGAACAGCAAAGCACGCGAAGGCCCCGAGGCAGAGCGCCTCCGGCCAGGCACCTAACCGAGCGTCCCGCCACCAGCCGCGCCAGCGCCTGATGCGCAGGCCAATCCACGGCCGGAAGTGATCCCTCCGGCACCTGCGCCTTTGCGGCAAGTATCCGGCCCACGGCGTCATCAATCCTCTCCATGGGGATATCGCCCACTTGCGCCGCATGCAGCAGCGCATCATAGCAGCGGCGTTGGATGGCCTCCTGCCCCACGCCCGCCGTGCCCACGCAAACAAGATCCGCTCCGGCCCTAACCGCCTCCACGCACCCGCGTTCCACGCTATAATGCGCGCTGATCGCCCGCATCTGCATGCCGTCCGTGATGATCAGCCCCTCAAACCCCATCTCATCCCGCAGCAGCCCCTTCAATATCGCCCGCGACATCGTAGCGGGCACACGTCGCACCTCCAGCGCGGGATACAGAATATGCGTCGTCATGATCGCCGCCACGCCCGCCGCAATCGCTTCCCGGAACGGCGGCAGTTCTACCGCATCTAACATCGCGCGCGGCTTTTCCACCAGCGGCAGGTCAAAATGTGAATCCACAGCCGTATCGCCGTGCCCCGGAAAGTGCTTCCCGCAGGCCAGCATGCCCTCCGCCTGCATGCCGCGGATCATCGCCGCGCCAAGCATCCCCACCTTTTGCGGCGTGTCGCCGAACGCACGAACGCCAATTACCGGATTCGCGGCATTGCAGTTGACATCCAGCACCGGCGCAAAATTCATCGAAAACCCCATCGCGCGCAGCTCACACCCCATCGCGCGTCCCACCGCTTCGGCAAGCGCCGGATCATTCACCTCGCCAATGGCCATGGCGGAGGGAAAATGCGTCGCGCCTTTGGAAAACCGCATCACCCGCCCACCCTCGTGGTCTATGGCAATCAGCGGCGCAACGCCGGTATTGCGGGAAATCATTTCCCGCAGCGACCGGTTGAACGCCGCCGTCTGCTCAGGCGTGCCCACATTGTTCGCAAAGTGCACCACATTGCCTACCTTGCATTCCGCAAGAAAGCGCTCTGCCTGCGCATCCAGCTCGGCGCCGTCCAGGCTTGCCACCAGCAGCTGGCCAATCTTCTCTTCCAATGCAAGCGCACGGTTCATCATTGCTATACCCTCCACATCTCAAGCAGCGCGTTTCTTAGATCGTCCAGCGTTGTCGGCCGTATGCCTGTCCGGCGGGTGAAATCCGCTATAATGCCCGGCGAAAACAGATGAAACGAAAACCCGTCCAGCAGCGCATCCACGAACGTCTCCAGCGGCTCATCGCCTGCGAACGCCCGCACCATCTCCCGGTCGCACCGAAACAGCTCGAAGATAAGCGCAGGCAGTTCATATAGGGCAGGGCCAGCAACGCTATCCGCAAAATCAATCAAGCAGGGCGATCCATCCGGCATAATCAGCACATTCTCTCCGGTGACATCGCCATGCACGGCAACATTCGGCCCCCAGCGCAATATGGATGCGCGCGCCCTCAGCTCCCCCGCGATCCCCTCTGGCAAAAGCGTAAGCCGGGGGTTTTCCAGTGCACGCCGCGCCAAATCCACCTCGGGCAGTTCCACGCAAGGCCGGTGCAATTTTTCAAGCAAAGCGCGCATTTTGAGCGCAAACACATATTTTTCAGCGGGCGCAAGCGCGGGCAGCATATCTCCGGCCTCGGTTCCCGCAACATAATCCATCACCAGATAGTTGAATGCGTACCCATACGCCTCCACCATGCCCTGCCCGCGCGGGGCCGGCGCGGCAACACCCTTTTCCGCCGCATGGCACAGCATTGCGCATTCCACCGCAAAGTCATCTGGCGCGTAAAAAGCGGTACCCTCCGGTGCGAACAGCTTCACCACCCGCTCGCCGCAGCGGAACACCGCGTTCGTTCCGGGCGTAAGGTTTCTGAGGGGCGGGGGCTCTCCCAAGCCCTCCCGCGCGTACACAGCGCGCACCACAGGCAAAAAGAGGGCCGCATTTTGAAACACGGCCCCCCAGTCTTTCATCAGGCTCACAGCATCTCCAGAATCTGACGTTTGGACCTGCCCGGCACGCCGAATGTCGTCGCCCTGTCCTTCCGGATCAGCGCGCCGCGCGTAATGCTCAGCGCGTCATAATAGCGCAGGTAGGCAAACGATGTCGAGTGCTCTGTCAGCCACAGCTTGCACACAGCCTCTTTCCACAGCGGGAAAGCTTCCGTCACATCGAAGAAGTAGTACGGCTCGTACCCTTCGGCATCCTCCCAGTTCTCCGCGCACATGAAGCTGCGGATCGGCGCGGGCGGCAGGGGGCGCTCAAACGTGGGCAGCGAGGCGAAGAAAATCGCGTCGTCGGTGATCTTGCTGGCCGCAATGTGATCCTTGTGCAGGCTTTGCGGCCAATGATACAGCACGGCGCTGGCCTGGTATTCGCGCATGATGTCGGATAGCCGGATCGCCGCATCCTTCGTATGCTCCAGCTCGCCGTCCGGGGTATCCAGCACGATGGAAACGCCCCCCAGCGCTTTGGCGAACTCCCCGGCGCAGTCCACATTATACTGCCGAAATTCCGAAACCGTCCGGCCTTTCGGCGCGCCGCGCTCCCCCGCCGTCAGGTCTACAATCACCACGCGGTCACCCGCCATTGCGTGCTTGGCCAGCAGCATGCCCATCGTCAGCTGCGCGTCGCCGGTGTGCGCGCCTACAGCCATGATTGTCTTGCCCATCGCCTACTCCCTCGCTTTTGTCGGGTCAAACCCGAGGCGGCGCAGCGTTTCCACAACGTAGGATTCGCGGTACTCCTCCTTGGGATCGCGTCCCAGATAGCTCTTGAAGAACTCCTCGCACGCATCTTCATAAGGAATTTCCGCCAGCGCGGCAATGATCCTGGTAGAGCGGTCGATCAGTTTTTTGTTCGTCGGCAGCAACTGGATCATCCAGTTGCCCCACACGCGCCCCATCTTCGCCATCGTCGCCGTGGACAGCAGGTTGAAAGCCAGCTTCACCATCAGGTGCGGCATCAGCTCCATGATCGTATGCGGCACCTTGATTGGCACGGCGATGTCCAGCTTATCTACCTTGGCCGGCGAAATATCGCCCATATGCAGCACCATCGCGCTGTCAAATTTCGCAGCGTTTTTGCGGCACCACGCGTACGCCGCGCCCTTGGAATGGTTGTTGATATCGACCAGGATCAGCCGTGACGGATGCTTTTCATAGCGAGATGTGTCATCCTCATTGCCGATTTGGTAGTAGGAAAGCTCCCCGCTGCCCACGGCGGGCGGGTTGTCGATGATCTTCTGCGCCGCGCCCATTTCGATGTAGTCTTCGCGCGTCCAGTCCAGCCCCTTGATCGGCCGCCTGAGGATGTGCTGCCACGCGACGGAGCTTGGGTACAGCGGGTCTTTTGCGTATGCCCAGCTGACCGGGCTTTCATGGTCATTGGATTTGCGGAACGGCGGCAGCGTGAACGTCGGCTGGCGTTCGGTGGTATCGGTCAGGATATCCTGCAAATAAGCGTGCGTCGCGTAGGTGATCAGCCCGCCCTGCGTGTAGGTATCCGCCTCCATCTCCACGGCCTTTACGATGCCTTCAAGCGCGGCGCCTGTTTTCAGCTGATCCACCAGAGACTGAAACTGCGCCGCGTACTCCGCGGGCTCCAACACGCCCGCGCCCACAGCTTGCAGCTCATCCGCCGTCAGGTTGTCCTTAAGCCACGACCAGGCGGCAAGCTCCAGCGCGGCGCCTGCCACCAGCAGCTCCACCGTTGTCACCTGCATGCGCGTGGAGCCTGAAACCGCCATGTTGCCCACATACAGCGGCATTTTGATGATGTTCGGCCGCTCAAACACGGCGCGGGTTCTGTCAAGGTGTTTGCAGAGGATATCTTCCGGGTTGCAGTACAGGTAATACGTCGCGCAGCCGCGCTTGTCGGCCTCGATGGCAGAGCCGTTGATGCTGGCGGAAAGGCCGCACTCAGACAGCGCGATCACCACATCGCCCGGGCCCACGCCCGCATCCACAACCTGGCGCGCGCCAAAGGTCATGTAATCTTCAAAGTTTTCAACAGAGCGCACCACCGCGCGGTCGCCGCCGGTCATCAGGCTGTTCGAGCATTCGCGCAGTTCCAGGAACGTCTGCGCCTTCAATGGAATCTTCTGCACCAGTTCGGTCCAGAACAGGCGCCATGTGGCATCCAGCTGCAGCGCCATCCGGCCGGATGCGCCTACTGACGAAAACAGCATCGTCCGCCGCCGATCCATCACTCCGCGGATATCCCGCACCAGCTGCTTGAATGCGTCTGTTTCAAAGCAATCCGCGGCAACCTTGGGGATATAGGCATCCGCCGCCAGGATCGTTTTCACGCCCTCCGCCGTATCCCGCGCCATATCGGCACTGAGGTTTTTCGTCAGGGGGTTCGATTGCTCAGTAGGAATCACACCCAGATGAAATTGCTTTTCGTTTTCGATAAAGTCGCGCGCCGCCTGCTTATAGTCCATGGGGCTCGGCCTCCTTTGGGTTCTTGTACTGAGGCTTATTGTACGTTGAAATGGCGAAATTTGCAATAGAGGCCTTGCGCGTGCAGCATAAAAAAGCTATACTGTTTTTATGAAACAATATTTTGCGTTTTTACAGCAACTTTTACGGCAGGGTGTGGAAGAAGGGTGCTTTCCTTCGGCGGTAGCCGCCGTGGGGGCCGGGTCCGAAGTATTCTTGATGGCTGCCGCCGGGGACGCGGATCTTGACACCCGCTTCGACATGGCGTCGATGACAAAAATCCTTTCCCCTACGATGCTGTGTCTGCGCGCGCTGGAAGAAGGCGACCTGACGCTGGATGATACGGTAACCCGCTTTTTTGACGCGCCGCCGGACAAGGCCGCCATCACCGTGCGCCAGCTGATGACGCATACAGGCGGCTTTGAGCCGGCGTTCTTTCTCTCGGAAGAGATTGATGACCCCAAGGATGCCGTGCGCTGCCTGCTGAGCCATCCGCTGGTAGCGCCGCCGGACGGCACGCCGCG
Source organism: Eubacteriales bacterium (assembly GCA_031549905.1). Classification (GTDB taxonomy): domain Bacteria; phylum Bacillota; class Clostridia; order Christensenellales; family Aristaeellaceae; genus Avichristensenella. The sequence goes on along the minus strand of JAVBPC010000066.1, from coordinate 40,596 downwards.
CTACAGCTGCATGGGTACCATCCTGCTGGGCAAGATGCTGGAAACGCTGTACGGCGAGCCGCTGGACCGGCTGGCGCACAAGCGCGTGTTTGAACCGCTGGGCATGCACGCCACCTGCTACAACCCAACCGGCGGCAACATCGCCCCCACGGAGGTGGATGCCGAAACCGGCATCGCGTGGCGCGGCATCGTGCACGATGAAAACGCGCGGTTCCTGGGCGGCGTTTCCGCAAACGCGGGCGTCTTTTCCAATATTGATGACCTTTGCCGCTACGCTTCGATGCTTTCACAAAAAGGCGCGGGGTTCCTTTCCCCGGCGACGGTTCGGCTTGCCATCACCAACCATACGCCCGGGCGGGAGCTGCACCGGGGGCTTGGGTTCCACCTGGCGGGGCTTTCCGGCAGCTATTTCGGCGATCTGTTCCCTGGCGATTCATTTGGCCATACCGGGTTCACCGGCACATCGCTGGCAATCGATCCCGGCACGGGTTTTTTCGCGTTGCTTCTTACAAACCGTGTCCACCCAACGCGCGCAAATGAAAAACTATTTCGCTTCAGGCGTGTGTTTCACAATAAAACTTATGCGACTTACCGGTTTTGCACCGCAAATGCTTGACACAGTGCCCATAAGCTGATATGCTTTCTATACTAGTTGCAGCATCCCCGTGATTCGCTCCGAAGCTGCGGGTGGGCAAGAATCCCGATGCCTATAGGGCTGGATTTTTACCCGCCTCCTAAATGGGAATGTCTTTTTTCTTTTATGAACCAATACCACGTTGCTCGCATCCTCGTCGCATATTCGCCAAGGAATCGCTTCGGCGTTTTGAAAGGGAGAGTTTACATGGCACAAGCCCATCTTGACGGCGCGCCAATCCGGAAGAAGCGGTGGCGCTTTACGGTGGATGACCTGCAGCTTTTTTTCCTGTCGCTGCCTACGGCGCTGTGGTACCTGGCCATGTGTTACCTGCCCATGTTCGGCATCGTTATCGCGTTCAAAGGCTTCCGCACCACACCGGGCAAGGGCTTCCTGTACAGCCTGTTCGTCAACAGTCCATGGGTCGGTTTGCAGAACTTTGAATTCCTGTTCAAAACCAAATACGCGTTTACGATGTTCCGCAACACCATCGGCTATAACCTTATTTTCATTATTTTGGGCGTGCTGGTGCCGGTGTCGCTTGCCATCCTGATCACGGAGCTGCGCGGCCGGAAGCTTGCCAAAATCTGCCAGACGGCGATGTTCATGCCGCACTTCCTATCCTGGGTCGTCGTCAGTTATTTTGTCATGGCATTTCTGACCACGGACAAGGGCCTCATCAATAATATCATCAAGAGCCTTGGCGGCAGCCCCATCAAATGGTATCAGGAAGCAAAATACTGGCCGTACATCCTGGTTTTGCTGCAAATGTGGAAGACGGTTGGCTACAGCATGGTGGTATACATGGCTTCCATCAGCGGCATCGACGGCTCGCTGTACGAGGCGGCGGTCATCGACGGCGCAAGCAAATCGCAGCAGATCAAGTACATCACGCTGCCGCTGCTTCGCCCCATCATTTCCATTATGTTTATCCTGGCCGTAGGCCGCATCTTTAATTCCGACTTCGGTCTGTTTTATCAGACCACACAGCATTCCAACTCGCTCACCAGCGTATATTTGACCATTGATGTATACGTTTACACATCGCTGATGACCTCTACCAGACCGCAGTACAACTATGCCTCCGCCGCGGGTTTCCTGCAGTCCGTGCTCGGCTGCCTGACGCTGCTGGCCGCCAACATGGTGGTCCGCCGGATTGATGAGGACAGCTCGCTATTCTGAGCGCATAAAGGGAGGAGGCATATCATGAACGCAAAGCTAAAGCATTCCAGTGTTCGGCGTGTGAAAGCACCCAAACAGGACCTGAACAGCGACGGGATGATCCGTTTCAACCGGATCAAGCCCGTGACCAACGCCGCGGCGTCGGTGCTGTTCATCATCTTGGCATTGGCCACCGTGCTGCCCGCCGTATTTGTCACCATTATCTCTTTTTCCGCGGAATCATCGGTCAACCAAATTGGCTACAGCTTTGTTCCGCTGAGTTGGGGTGTGGATGCGTATAAATACCTGTGGGCGTTGCGGGAAAGGGTGGGACGTGCGTTCCTCAACTCCATTGGCATCACGCTTGCGGGCACGCTGCTGGGACTGACGCTGACCACGACGATGGGCTACGCGCTGTCGCGCCCCACGTTCAAGCTGCGCAAGTTCTACATGACGTATATCTTCATCCCCATGATGTTCCACGGCGGCCTTGTTTCAACGTATGTAGTAATGACGCAGCTGTACGGGCTAACAAACACCTACTGGGCGCTGCTGCTTCCGCTGGCGTGTTCATCGTTCTACATCATTGTGCTGCGCACGTTCTTTACCACCACCGTACCCGATTCCGTCATCGAATCCGGTAAGATCGACGGCGCGTCGCAGCTTCGCATCTTCATTCAACTGGTGCTGCCCATATCGCTGCCCGCCATCGCCACCATCGGCCTGTTCCTCACCTTTGCCTATTGGAACGACTGGTACCAGGCGCTGCTGTATATCCGCAGCACGCACCAGCACCTGTACTCGCTGCAATTCCTGCTGGTGCAGATTGAGCGCGGTATCGACTTCCTGACGCGCAACGCCGCCTCGATGAGTGCGGACAACGTGCTGAACATTCCGGGTGAAACGATGCGCATGGCCATCGTCGTGGTTATCGTGGTGCCCATCGCCTGTTCCTACCCCTTCTTCCAGAAATATTTCGTATCCGGCCTTACCATCGGCGCGGTGAAGGGGTAGGCCGTACATTCGTAACATACGGCGTGCACCGCCGTTTGTAAAAAACCAAAGGAGGTTCCCCTATGAAGAAACTGGTAGCCCTGATGCTGTCGCTGCTGATGGCGCTGTCTCTGGCGTCCTTCGCCAGCGCCGCGGAACCGGTCAACCTCATCTGGTGGATGGGCACGGATTCCCTGGGCCCGACAGACCAGGCCATAGTCGAAGCGAAGCTGAACGAGATCAGCGCTGAGGCGATCGGCGTGACGATCACCTGCACCTACATGACCTCTGAGCAGATCGCGCTGGCCATGTCTTCCGGCGAATATTTCGACATCTGCTTCACCACCAACGGCTGGTACAACGACTTCATCATGAACACCTATGACGGCATGTTCTACAACATCGAGGGCATGGTGCAGGAAGTTACCCCCGCGCTGTGGGAATCGATGCCCGAAATGCTGTGGCAGGGCTCCTACATGACAGTGAACGGCGAGAAGGGCCTGTATGCCGTGCCGGTCATGAAGGACTACGGCATTGAAGTGTTCTGGATCATCGACATCGACTACTATGTCACCGAAAAGGGCATGGAGATCCCCGCGAACATGACCTTCGCCGATATCGAGCCGTACCTGGAAATGTACAAGGCCGATCATCCCGAAGATTACCCCATCAAGGAAGCGCGCGGCGGCATCACCTCCTGGTCCAACTTCCTTGACTGGATCAACCAGGATGCGCAGATCGCGCTGTCCTACGGCGACATCGGCACCGACAAGGAAGGCACCGTCTATCTTTGCTGGGAAATGCCGGAATATGTGGAGCGCATTCAAACGATCCACAGCTGGTATGAGAAAGGCTACATCAATCCTGACGCCGCTGTCACCACGTCGCTGGGCCGCGCGGCCCGCGGTGTGATCCAGTCCGGCCAGGGCTTCTACGGCGCGGACTCGATCTGGTCCAACGCGCGCCAGAAGGCTTCCGCCATCTCCCGCTATGACGGCCCGTTCCTGTCCACCTATTCGCTGCAGGGCTCGCTGCTGGCCATCAGCGCGGCGTCCAAGCATGTGGAAGAATCCCTGAAAATGCTGGAGTTCGCCAACACGAACCGTGAATACCGCAACATCATGCGCTACGGCATCGAAGGCGTGCACTTCAACTTCAATGAGGATGGCACCGTAACCAAGACCCAGGAAGGCGCCAACAACTACGCGCCGTGGGCGTACACGCAGGCTTCGTACTCCCTCAGCGCCGTGGAAGCTTCGCCGTTCCCCTCTGTCCCCGCCGATCCGAACGCCTGGCAGGTTGTCTGGGCCGGCTACTCGGAAGCCATCACCTCCGGCTCGCTGGGCTTCGCGTTTGACTACACGCCTGTGCAGGCCGAAGTTGCCGCGTGCATCGCCATCCGCGACATGTACCTGTATGAGCTGCAGACAGGCACCTCCGATCCCGATGTGGTGCTGCCGCAGCTGATCTCCGAGCTGGAAGCCGCCGGCATTCGCGATGTTATCGCCGAAGCACAGCGCCAGCTGGATGAGTTCCTGGGCAAATAAGGTAAACTAGACATGCAGAACCCCGCGCTCCCGGGTGGGACGCGGGGTTCCTTTTTGTCAAAAGCGATATTTATGCAGTTGCTACGTCTGCCTAACCCATTCCCACGGGACATACCAAGCCCCGGTACGGCTATTTATTTCCCGGGAAATAATGCGCTTCGATCACATCAAGCTGCATCCCGGAAATGCGCGGCACAGCACCGTGCGTGCGGGTTTCGGTACAAAACCGCACAGGATCAGGCAATCCGTGCCATTTCCACCGCAACCTGCGCGGCCAACCGCACATTGTTCAGCACCAGCTGGATGTTGGATGCAAGGCTCTCCCCGCCGGTAAGCTCTGAAATCCTGGCCAGCAGGAACGGCGTTACCGCCTTCCCCTTAATGCCCTGCTCCCCCGCTTCGCGCAAGGCTTGCCCAATCGCACAATCGATGTCGGCCTTGTTCATGGCGTATGCCTCGGGGATGGGGTTTACAATCAGCGCGCCGCCGGGGTACTCCATTTTGCGCTGGGCGGTCAGCACCTGAGCGATCCCGTGCGGGGTGTCCAGGCGTTGATCCACATGGAAGCCGCTTTCCCTGGCGTAAAACGCGGGCAGCTCATCGGTACCATAGCCCAGCACAGGTACGCCGCGCGTTTCCAGGTATTCCAGCGTAAGACCCAAGTCCAGGATGCTCTTTGCACCCGCGCATACCACGGCCACCGGCGTCTTGGCCAGCTCCTCCAGATCGGCGGAGATATCCATCGTCGTTTCCGCGCCGCGGTGCACGCCGCCGAGTCCGCCCGTAGCGAACACAGATATGCCCGCCATGTGCGCGATGATCATCGTGGCGGCAACGGTCGTCGCACCATCCCTGCCCTCAGCCACCAGCAGCGGCAGATCGCGCCTGCTTGCCTTCGCCACGGAAGGCCCGGCTTTGCCCAGCGCGTCAATCTGTGCCTCGGTCAGCCCCGCGCACAGCTTGCCGCCAATCACCGCGATGGTCGCGGGCTCCGCCCCGTTCGCGCGTGCTTCCGCCTCGCAGCGAAGGGCCGTTTCCACGTTCTGCGGATAAGGCATCCCATGGCTGATGATCGTGCTTTCCAGCGCGATTACGGGCCGGCCGGCCAAAATCGCCTCGCGCACGGCCGGGGAAAAAATAACCAGGCGGTTCATAACAATACGCCCCCTTGCAGTATCAGTTGTTCTGTAGCAAACCGGATGCCTTCCCCGGCGCACGCCCGAACCGGCAATCCCTTCATCAGCGCCAGCGCAATGCCCGCCGTCATCGCATCGCCCGCACCGGTGCAGTTGCGCAGCCGAACGTGCGGGGCAGGCACATGCCCTTGCCCCGCAGCGTCCGCATAATAGACGCCCTCCGCGCCCATGGAGATAAACACGCGCCCCACGCCCTTGTCCAGCAGCCAATCGCACGCGCGCGCCGGATCCGCCTCGCCGGTCAGCCGTTCCGCCTCCAGCAGGTTTGGTTTGACCGCCGCAAAGCGCCCGATAATCCCACGCGCCCGCTCTGCCTTTGCCCCGCTCACGGGGTCCAGCAGCATAGGGGCGGTAATAGTCGCCACCAACGCTTCCAGAACCGCCTGCGGCAGGTTCGCGTCCACAACCACCAGCGGCGCGTCTGCCATCCGCGCCAGCGCGGGTTCCAGCAGCGCGGGCGTAAGCCCTTCCAGCGCGGCGGTATCGCAGACAGCGGCCGCCATGTCGCCATCCGCATCATGTAGTGACAAATATGTGCCGGAAGACCCGGACACGCGCACCGCATGCATCAGGCCGATCTTCTCATCTTGGCACATGCGCGCAAGCAGATCAGCGGTCATATCATCGCCAAGCACCGTCACAAGCTGCACCGGCGCCCCCGCCGCCGCCAAATGCCGCGCAATGTTGTGCCCCACGCCGCCCGCGCCAAGGCTCACGCGCCCCGGCGACGAATCGCGCGGGGCAAGCATGCCCTCCGGCACACCGCAGACATCCAGGTTCAGCGCGCCAACAACATACACCTGCGCTTTACTTTTCATGCTTGCTACCCATCGTTTTCAATACCAATCAAACATGCGCTGGATGGCGCGCGGGTCCTTTGTCGTTGCCAGCGCAAGCATCAGCAGCACCCGCGCCTTTTCGGGCGACAGCGTACCTGCTGCGATGGTGCCGATGTCGTCATCCGGCATGCCCGCGCCGCGAAATACCGCACCGTCCGGCACGCGCGTGGCGCGCACGATGGGGAACCCTTCGCGGCAAAGCGCGCGCATGCGCATCTCCCAGCGCAGGCTGACAATCCCGTCGCCCGCCCCCGCCACAACCAGCCCGTCATGCGAGGCGGCCATCGCATCCAATATTTCGGGCCGCGCATCCACATGAAAATGCGCTATCGCCACATTCGGCAGCACCGCTTTGCCAGTCATGTCAAACTCCGTGGCAACGGTATGCCGTTTTGTGGATGTATGGTACAGCAGCGGCACCTCATCCCGCATCAGCCCGATCGCACCGGAATCGCCCCCGGTGATCGCGTGCGTGCGGAACGTGTTGCCCTTTCTGACATCGCGCGCGCTGTAGATGCCCTCGCTGAACAGAACCAGCACGCCCTGGCCGCGTGCCGCATCTGACGCCGCCAGCGCAATGGATTGGTACAGGTTCAGCGGGCCATCCGGGCTTGTAGCGGTGGCCGGGCGCATCGCGCCAGTCAGGATGACCGGCTTGTCCGTTTTCAGCGCCAGGTGGAAGAAGTACGCCGATTCCTCCAGTGTATCGGTGCCGTGCGTAATGACAAATCCGTCATACGCATCATCTTTGGCCAGCGCGTTCAGGTGCGCCGCCATCGACAGCCAGATATCGGTGGTGATGTCATCGCTGTTGAGGTTTGCATACTGTTCGCCGGTGACCCGCGCCAGCGTATCCAGCTTGGGCACGCCGGAAAGCAGCGCATCCACCGACAGCACGCCGGAGGCATACCCGCCCGTCGCGCCTTCCACGCCAACCCCCGCGATGGTGCCGCCCGTCGCCAGCACATGGATTCGTTTGCCTTGCATTGTCAGGCTCCTTTTGTTGTAGGCTGGTTTCCCTGATTTAACAGTAGATAAAGCGCTTGATCTCGGAAATCGCTTCCATCATCTGCGGCGGAAGCTGCCGTCTGCAAGACATCATCGCCTCTTCCAGGTGCGCCACGCTGCCAAACGCCGCGATCGGCACCGCCGGGAACGGCTGCTGCACAATGTATCGCAGGCAAAGATCCAGCGGCGTAAACCCGATATCATTCGCGTCATCCATCAGCCGGTACAGCGCCTCGTTTGATTCATTGCGGTATTTGCCGATCATCGCTTCCGGCAGCGGGACGCGCTGCGCCCGGCGCATAAAGTAACCGCTTGCAAGCGATGAATACGCCATCGCCGAAAGCCCTGTGGTCAGATGATGCCGATACATCGCGCGGTGCATGGAAACCAGCGTATGGTCGCCGATTGCCGCGCGGTTGATATCCGCAAGGCTCCACATCGCCTGGTTGCAGAGGAACCCTTCATACCCATGCTCGCGGGCCGCCTCTTCCGCCTCCGTGATGCGCTCCAGCGTCCAATTGGAACAGCCGTAACGGCGGATCTGGCCGGAGGTGCGCAGCTTTTCCAGGCAGGAAAGCAGCGCCTCCACGGGCACCGCCGGGTCATCGCGGTGCAAAAAATACAGGTCGATGTAATCTGTGCCCAGCGCTTCCAGGCTTTCCGCAACATCCTGCTCAATCGCTTCAGGCGTAACGCGCGGCTCTCCCATCATAGACATGCGCGGATGCGCGCCCTTCGTGGAAAGCACAATCTGCTTGCGCATCCCGGATGATGCAAACCACTTCCCAATGATCCTTTCGCTCAGCGCAGGGCCTTCGTCGCCCCAGTCGCCGTACACATGCGCCGTATCGATAAAGTTGCCGCCCCCGCTGGCAAACGCGTCAAGCTGCGCAAACGCATCCTTGCGCGAAAGGCCCGTGCCAAACGACGCCGTACCAAGGCATAATGGCGAAACCGAAAGTTCATCCCTGATAAATGATATCTTTTCCATGCGTGGCCTCCTGTATCTGAATCCAACCAACATAAGGCGGAACAAAAGGCCATTTTGTTCCATTCGATTTCAATTCACCGGATATGCAGCCCCGCTCATGCCAAGCCGCACATCGCCATCCGGCACAAAATCGATGTACACGGCGTACTGGGTATACTGATCGGAAACGGTGCCGATGCTTGAAATCTGCACGATTTCACCCGCGTACGCGGTGTCGGGCAGCGCATCCAGCTCGATGCGCACAGCATCCCCCACCCGCACCTTGCCAATGTCCAGTTCGCTGACGGTGCTAACCAGGCGCAGCATAGACAGCGTGTACAGCGTGGCCACGGCCTGCCCTTTCTGCACTGTCTGCCCGCCCGAAACGGAAACGCCCGCCACGATGCCGTCGACCGGCGCCGCCACCTCGGGCGACATTGCCGCCATCGGGTCCGCGACGCCGCTAACCGTCTCAAACAGCACATCGCCACGGGAGACCTTTGCCCCATCCTTCGCCAAGATGGAAAACACGATGCCGTCGCCCGTTACCGAGATCGGGTTCACGCGCGCAACCGTGCCGCGACCTATCCGCGTGTCGGGAGAAAACGCGGCGTCGCGGTACAGGGTCACGCTGTCGCGCAGCTGCAGCGTGCCGGATAGCACCTCCACGCTGTACGCCTCGCCGCTGATGGCCGTGATCCGCCCCGTGCCGTCATGCGCGCTGTTCGTGCTGCGCAGGTACACCGTCTGGCCGATGTGCAGCAGCCGGTTCTCCGCGCTGTCATACCCCTGCGCCGTGTTCGACTGCACCGCAAGGCCCACAGTCGGCTCCATGAAGCACAGCCCGCCGTAGCGGCTCTGCACAAACTGCGCACTGTCCCCTATCTGCGCAAACACGCCCGTAATCACCCCATCGCATGGGGCCAGGATTTTCGCAGTATCCAGCACAAACAGCGTGTCTCCGGCAGAAACGCGCTCGCCGGCCTTCAGCGCATGATCCAACGCCACGCCGCCAAACGGCGCCGTCACCGTCAGGGTATCGTGCGCTTCAACCTTGCCGGTCAGGATCATGCCGCCGGTTTTCGGCGCGGAAGTATCCTCCGCAATCGCCAAAACCGGCAGGATGAGCAGCAAAATTGCCACCAAAATGGAAACCTCTTTGCGCATGATGACGCCGCCTTTCTTCACCCGGATTGATCTTCACATGCTTCTAAGCGCGTCGATTGGGTTTAAATTGCTTGCCTTGCGCGCCGGGGCCCAGCCAAAGATGATCCCCACCGCAGCTGAGAACCCCACCGCCAGCACCACCGCAGACGGGTAAAAATGAAACGCGATGCCCATGATGGCGCAAGCGGCCATCGACAGCCCAAGCCCTGTCAGCATCCCCAATATGCCGCCCAGAATGGACAGCATGAACGATTCGATCAGAAATTGCAGCTGGATCTGCCCGGGTTCCGCACCCAGTGCCTTTCGAAGGCCAATCTCGGTCGTTCGCTCGCTGACGGACACAAGCATCATGTTCATGATGCCGATGCCCCCCACCAGCAACGCGATGGATGCGATGCCCGCAAGCAGAGATGTCATCAGTCCGATCATCGTATCCATGGTTTCCTGCAGGCTTTCCATGTTGATAATGGAATAGCTGTTATCCTTGTAGTTGAATATCTCGCCCAGCACGCGCTCCGCGTCCTCTATTACCTGCTGGGTGGCATCCGTATCGTCAATCAGCAGCTCCAGCGATGTGATCAGGCCCGTAGCCGTCATGCGCATCGCGCTGGTGTACGGGATCACCAGCCTGCCCCGGCGGCTGCGCCCGCGCGACTGGGTCATCAGGTCGCTCTCGCTGGCATCTGAAATGATGCCCACCACCGTGTACGCCATCCCCTTGACGTACACAGTTTGCCCAAGCGGGTCCTCCGCGAAAAACAGCTTGTCAATCAGCGTCTGATCGATCAGGCACACGGTATTGCGCGCTTGCATATCCAGTATGTTCAGCTCGCGCCCGCGCGCCACAAACTCCGGGTCCTGCCAGAAATAGCGCTCGTTGCGGCCTTCGACGGTCACCTGTTCCGCGCGTGCGGACGCGGCAGCCACATTCGTGCGGAAAGAAACGCTGGGCGAAATTGCGGAAACGTTCGGTATCGCAGCCAATTCCTGCAAATCATGTTCATTCAGCCCACGTTTCAGCCCCGTGCCCGGCGCGGAAACAGTCAGCTTGCCCGTGCCAAGGGATACAAACTGCGCCGCAATCTCCCGCGTGGCCCCCTGCACCACGGTGATCAGCGTAATGATCGCCATGACGCCGATGATGACGCCCAGAATCGTCAGGAAGGAGCGCATTTTGCTGCCCGTGATGTTGGACCACGACATGCGGATGCTCTCGCCGAACATGGAAAGGCTACGCCTAAGCATCGTCCAGCCCCCCTTCGGACAGCTCTCCGTCCAGTATGCGGACGATGCGGTGCGCATGGGCCGCGATGGCGCGGTCGTGGGTGATCATGATCACCGTGCGCCCCTCGCGGTTGATCTCCTGGAAAAGGGCCAGCACCTGCTTGCCCGTCTTCTGATCCAGCGCGCCCGTCGGCTCATCAGCCAGCAGCAGCGTTGGATTTGTCGCCAGGGCGCGCGCAATCGCCACGCGCTGCTGTTGCCCGCCTGAAAGCTGGCTTGGGAAATGCTGATGCTTGTCCGCAAGGCCAACGCGGTCCAGCATCTCCGCCGCGCGGCGCAGGCGCTGCTTCTGCGGCATCCCCGCATAGATCAGTGGCAGTTCCACATTGCGCAGCGCGTTCATGCGCGGCAATAGCTGAAAAGACTGAAAGATGAACCCAATCTCTCGGCTGCGGATGCGGGCCAGGGCTTTCTGATCCAGGTCGCCGATCAGCCGGCCGTGCAGCCAATATTCGCCGCCGGTCGGCGTATCCAGGCAGCCGATGATGTTCATCAGCGTGGATTTTCCACTGCCGGAAGGGCCAAGGATGGAAAGGAACTCGCTCTCTTCCATGCTCAGGTTGATGCCACGAAGCACCCGATGGGCTTCCTCCCCCATCTGGTATACTTTGACGATATCCCGCATGGCGAAGAACGCGCCGCCCTGCCCGGCCATGCTAGCGCACCCCGCGGAACACGGAGAACAAATTCGTGCTGACGGGCTTGTACACCATCTCGCCCGCCGAAAGACCGCTTGTGATCTCTACCGATGTGCCGTCCTGTATGCCCACTTCGACGGGCCTTGTCACGATCTTGCCCGCGCCATCCTTCACATACACATACGGCGCGTTGTACGAATCAAACCGCAGCGACGCCATCGGGATCAGCACCGCATTTTCCGTGTGCTGGCTTAACACGCGCACATCCACCTTCATGCCCGGCAGCACATTTTCATTTGTCGGTGCAGCAAGCTTCGCCTCATAGTAGTTGACATCGCCGGACGCCATCGCCTGCTTGCTGATGTGCTCTATCTTTGCGCCGTATGAAATGCTAAGCGCATTGATGGTGGCGGTCGCCTCCATGCCCGCCTGCACCGCGCGGATATCGTATTCATCAATCTTGACAACAACCTGCAGATCGTCAAAGTTCACAATAGACATCAGCTGCGCACCCGCAGAAACGCTGTCGCCTTCCGCCACATACAGCTCCGTCACCTCGCCCCGAATGGCGGCGCGCAGGATATCGCCGTTTGACAGGCGGACCAAAGGATCGCCCGCATCCACCAGCTGATCCAGCCGAACGTATACATCGCGCACCACGGCGCCCGTCTTGGCGGAAACGGCCTGCAAATCCTTAACCGTTACCTGCCCGCTAAAGCTGTAATAGGCAGAGATACTCCCCGCGCGGGCCGTTTCGCTTGAATAGTTTGCTGCCCGGCCCTGTCCCCCGCGCAGCAGAAAGAAAGCTGCCACCAGCAGCGCCGCCAGCAGCAAGAACAGACATTTTTTCTTCTTATGCTTGTGCTTCAAGAAGAAGCCTCCCATTTTGGATATGCATGCATGGTAACAGAGGCGGAGGGGTTGCGCAAGCCCCTCCGCAAAAATGTTCATTTCACGCTGAGCGAGGGCAGCACGAAGTTCAGAATAATGTTGTATGTATTGCCGCTCATGGTCACCGACGGCGCTTCGCCCGGCGCGGCGGCGCGCACGGTGCCGATGACGAACGCCGGCGTCAGGCCGGTAGCACCCTTGGGGCCTTTGGGGCCGGTAGCGCCTTCCGGGCCCGCGGGGCCAGCCGCGCCTTGCGGACCCGCCTCCCCTTTTGCACCCGCTTTTCCGGCTTCCCCTTGCGGACCTGCCGGACCCTCAGGGCCTGCGGGGCCGGCAGGGCCTTCCGGTCCGGTCGCGCCGGTGATGCCGCCCTGCAGCTGCAACAGCGCGTACGCGTCGGAATCTCCGGGCGTGCCGGCCGGTGCGTCTTCCAGCGCAACATACAGGTACCCATCCAGCATCACCCACTGACCGCGTATGTACGTTGCCGCGCTGTCGGCGTTATACCTCAGTACGTTCGGCAGAACCGCGCGCCCGGACGGACCGGTTGCGCCAGCGGGGCCCGCCGCGCCGGCCGCACCGGTTGCGCCGGTCGCACCCACCTGCCCGGCCGGGCCTGCCACACCCGCCGCGCCAGTTGCGCCGGCCGCGCCGGTCGCGCCTTTGGGTCCGGCAGGTCCCTGCGCTCCCGTAGGCCCTGCGGGGCCCATAGGTCCAATAGGCCCGGCGATGATTGGCGTCGCGCTCGCGTTTATCTGCTGTTCCGCCGGGCGGCCGTCAATATAGCGCGTGATGCCTCCGGAAAACGACGATGGATCTCGATACATGCTTCTCCTCCTTCTTCCATAGGAACTGGGCATACGAATACCCGGTATACTGTATTCCAGGAGAAGGTAAGGGGTGAAGGCAGCCACCCGCATGGACCAAAGTTCATGCGGGTGAAAGGCGAGGAGGGAAATGTCTCCTCAGGAAAGGTGGTATTTTCGGGCGGGGAAAACTCTCTACATTTCGGCAAGCATTTTATCCAGCTCGGCAAAGCTGTGCGCCACCGGCCCATCCCACTGCATGGGCATTTTATACAGCGCTGGCATCTGCCGCCGCATTTGGATGCCATGCAAACCATGCTGCACCGCGCCCCGCACGTTGCCGGAGAGATCATCGATGAACACCGCATTTTCGGGCAGGACGCCCATCTGGTCCAGCGTGGATTGGTACATGCGCGGGTCGGGCTTCAGCACCCCAAAATCGCAGGAGAATGTCGCCCCGTCCATCAGCGCCAACACGCCCGCCGTGCGCATAATGCGGCGCGTGGATGGCGGCGCATCGGACACGATGCCCAGCTTGTACCGGCCGTGCCATTTGCGAAGGTGTGGCATCACATCATCAAAAAAGGTGTATCGGTCATCGCGAAACACTTGCCGGTATGCAAGCTCCTCCAGCTGCGCACGGGTAAGGTGAATGCCCATCTCGGAAAACACGCGGTCAAAGTAGACGATGAACTGGCGGTATTCCGCATCATCATCGCCGCCCACGCAGTATAGGTCCGGAAGCAAGGGCAGGTGCGGCGCGCGCATGCGGCGGAAATCCCCCAGCTTTTCGGCAAAATCATCGCCCAGAATATCTTCATAGCCAGGCACCAGCAGCCAGTCCCCCGTCGGCGGGGCGACCATCACGCCGCCCAAATCAAACAATACCGCTTGGATCATCATTGCTCCTTTTCAGTCCCAAAGATTAGAAACGCCTTAACAAATTCTAATCCTGCTCTCTTTGCATTTCGCCCCTGCCCACTCTATACTAAACACATAAAGGGGGTGGACAACATGCTGAATCTTCTTCTGTGGCCGTTTCGCCTGGTGGGCAGCATCATCGGGTTCGTTTTTGATCTGGTGGGCAGCGCGATCGGGTTTGTGTTCGGGCTGGTCGGCAGCGTGATCGGGATGATCTTCAGCTTTGGGATGCTGGCACTCGTGATCATCGGGTTGCTATGGATCGCGCGGCAATTCGTCCGCAAGGCCAGAGGGGAGTAGAGCAAACTACTCCTTTTTCTTTTTGAGGCGCGAACTCGCAGATATCGCGCAGAAATCCCTACCGCTTGAACAGCGCAAACCACAGCGCCCCGGAAACAAACACGGCCCCACCAATGATGTTGCCCAGCGTAACCGGAATCAGGTTGTTCCAGATCACGCTGCCCAGGGTAACCCCTTCGGCCCCGCCGTGCATCATCGCGACCCCGAAATAGTATGCATTCGCAACGCAGTGCTCCGTGCCGCACAGCACGAACAGCGCCACCGGAAAATACATCGCGGCGATTTTACCAGTCGCGCTCTCAGATGAATAGGACATCCATACCGCCACGCACACCAGAATATTGCAAAGAATCGCGCGGGAGAACGCCGCCATCCACGTCAGGCCCGCTTTCGCCTCCGCAGCGTGCAGCGCCACCGACCAGAACGCCGGATCATCCGGGCGCGCCAGCACGGTCAGCGCAGCAATGATTGCCGCGCCGATAAAGTTGCCCAGGTACACAAGCCCCCAGTTGACGAGCACATCACGCCAGCTTATCTTCCCCGAAAACACCCCAAGCGGCAGCATGCAGTTGCCGGTGAACAGCTCTCCCCCGGCCAGCAGCACCATTGCAAGCCCGCCCGGGAACAGCAGAGACGCGATCAGCTTGGCCGCGCCGCCTTCAATGAGCACGCCGGTTACATGCGCGCCAAGCACCGCCAGCGCAACAAACGCGCCCGCCAGCGCCGCTTTGAACAGCACGGCGCGGGCGGGCGTTTTGGCTTTTCCACAGGCCATGTCGGGGTACTTCTCGGCAATCTGGTACGGGCTGTAAAACATGCTATAAATCCCCTTTCAGCGCCCCATGATTGTACCCGAAGCCTCACCTATTTGCAACAAGATACGACCTTTTTCTCCTTTTTCAATAGGTTTAAGATAATACCGCACAAAGCGTTGGTGCGCCGACGAGATGATTTTTCGCTTAGAGCAATTTTCGGAAAGATTCGGAATGGATTTGCGAGAGATTTTGCCGTTTCGCTAAGCCGAGGGAGCAAGGCGTAGCAACGCTACGCCGCGTGGGCGAGGCAACGCGAGGCGGCAAAAGATCCGCAAAGACGTTCCTAATCTTTCCGCAAAATGCTCTAGGTGTGCCTGCAAAATGCGAAGGCGTAGCAGCGCTACGTCGAGCGTTTTACAGGCGCGCATGAACGGAAAAGCAGCCGTCTGCGTGCCTGTGCTTTGTGCGGTATTGCCTTAACATGCTATACCGCGTTGTTCAGCTGGCTGTTCCACATCTTGGCGTATACACCGTCCTTTGCCAATAGCTGCCGGTGGTTGCCCATCTCGACAATGCGCCCGCCGTCCACCACCAGGATGCGGTCGGCATCCTGTATGGTGGAAAGCCGGTGGGCAATGAGGAATGTGGTGCGCCCCGCCATCAGCTGCAGCATCGCCTGCTGGATGGAAAGCTCCGTGCGGGTATCCACGTTGCTGGTCGCTTCATCCAGGATCAGGATCGGCGAATCCGCCAGAATTGCGCGTGCGATGGCCAGCAGCTGCCGCTGCCCGGCGGAAAGGTTGCTGCCGCTCTCGGTCAGCTCCGTTTCGTACCCCTTGGGCAGCTGGCGGATGAACCCGTGTGCGCTGGCGCGCCGCGCCGCTTCCTCTACCTGGGCGTCGGTTGCGTCAGGGTTTCCGTAGCGGATGTTTTCCATGATGGTGCCGGTGAACAGGTAGGTATCCTGAAGCACAATGCCGAACGCGCGGCGCAGGCTGTCCCGCGTGTAGTCGCGGATGTCGTGCCCGTCGATCTTAATTGTGCCGCCGCTGATCTCATAAAACCTGGCAAGCAGGTTGACAATCGTGGTCTTGCCAGCGCCCGTCGGCCCCACCAGCGCCAGCGACGACCCTGCGGGCACGCGGAATGAAACATCCTGAATCACGGGCACATCGGGCCGATAGCCGAACTTCACGCCTTCGAATGTCACATCGCCCTTCACATCGCGCAGCTCCACGGCGTCCGGCGCGTCCGGCTCCTCCTGCGCCTGGTCGAATATCTCAAACACGCGCTCCGCACCGGCCACAGCCGTCTGCAGCGTGTTGTAGATGTTGGCCACGTCGTTCAGCGGCCTGATGAACTGCCTGGAATAGCTGATGAATGTGGCGATGATGCCCACCGTCACCACGCCGCGCAGCGCAAGCTCGCTGCCCAGGGAGCCGATCAGCACCAGGCTCAGGTTGCTGATCACGTTCATCATCGGCATCAGGAAACCAGACCAGATCAGCGCGGAAAGGCTTGCCTGGAAATACCGCCTGTTTAGTCCGTCAAACTGCCGAACCATTGCCGCTTCCTGGTTGAAGCCGTGCACCACGTTTAGGCCGGAAATGCTTTCCTCCAGCTGTGAGGACAGCCCGCCCAGCTCCATCTGCTGCTTGGAAAACAGCGGCCTTGTGCGCTTGGTGATCGTCCGGGTCAGCAACAGCGCAAGCGCGGCGGGGATCAGCAGCGCAGCTGTCATCAGCGGGCTGATGATCAGCATCATCACCAGGGAACCCACCAGCGACACGGTCAGGCTCATCAGCTGGCTGGTGGATGCGGAGATCGTGGTGCTGATGTGGTCGATATCGTTGGTCAGGCGGCTCATCAGGTCGCCGTGCGTGCGCGCGTCAAAGAACGCCACCGGCAACCCCTGAAAATAGTCAAACAGCCCGGTGCGCAGCCGCCGCACCGTGCGCTGCGAGATGCCCGCCATCAGGAAGCCCTGGAATATCTGGCTGGTGCCATCCGTCAGGTAGGCAATCGCCAGGAAGGCAGCCAGCATCGCCAGCTTCCCCATGCCCTCTATCCTTGCGCCGCCAAGCGCATCCACCGCGCGGCCAATCAGGAACGGTGCCAGCAACGCCACGCCCGCGCCCAGCAACACCAATACCAGCACCAGCAGCAGGTTCTTGCGCTCCTTTGCGAAATACCCCCACAGGCGCAGCAGCGTACCCTTCATGTCGCGCGGCTTTTCGCCCGGCATCATCCGCGCCATCCCGCCCCGTCCAGCGCCGCCCGGCCCTCCGCGCATTTGGATCGGCGGTGGCACAAACTCGGACTGGTTGCCGTTTTTCTTTGTGTCAGACATTGACAGCCACCTCCTTGCCGATCTGCGACTGGTAGATATCCTGGTACACCCGGCAGCTGTCCATCAGTTCGTGGTGCGTGCCAAAGCCCACGATTCCGCCTTCATCCAGCACCAGAATCCTGTCCGCGCTCATCACGGAGCTGATCCGCTGCGAAATCATCAGGCAGATAATTTCTTTCGAAAACGCCTTGATTTCCTTTCGGATGGCGGCCTCCGTCGTCACATCCACAGCGCTGGTGCAGTCATCCAGGATCAGCACATCGGGCCGCTTGATCAGCGCGCGTGCAATGGACAGCCGCTGCTTTTGCCCGCCGGAGAAGTTCACGCCGCTTTGGCCAAGCTTCGCGCCAAGCCCCTCGGGGATTGCGCTGACGAAGCTCTCCGCCTGCGCGGCACGCAGCGCCTCCCACATCTCCGCCTCGGTGGCGTCCTCTTTGCCCCATTGAAGGTTCGTGGCGATGGTGCCCGTGAACAGCAGATTTTTCTGCGGCACGATGGCCACGCGGTCTCGCAGCGCAGGCAGCGACATTGTGCGTATATCCACGCCGTCGATCATCACGCTGCCCTCAGTTGCATCATAAAAGCGCGGCAGCAGGTTCACCAGCGAACTTTTGCCGGAGCCTGTCGCGCCAATGATGCCAATCGTTTCGCCACGGTGGGCCATAAATGTGATGCCGGTGAACACGGGGGCGGATGACCCTTCATACTGGAAGGATACGTTTTCGAACCGGACACCCTCTTTCACCGGCGGCGGCAGCGCGGCGCCCGTGGTATCCATGCCGGTTTCGGCGGCCAGTACTTCCTCCATGCGCTTGCCGGAAACCAGTGCGCGCACCAGCTGGTTGAAGATCATCGAAAACATGCCCATCGCAAACAGGATTTGGTTCATATAGTTGATGAACGCAACGACATTGCCCTGATCCTCGCCGCGGTAGCCCGCGATCAGCACGATTGCCGCGATGCCTAGATTAACTGTCAGAGAAATGCACGGCCCGAACACCGCCGTTACCCGCATCGCGGATGCGGACGCGCCGGTCAGGGCGCCGTTGCTATCCTCAAAGCGCTTCTTTTCGTATGAAAACCGGTTGAATGCCTTGACCACACGGATGCCGGACAGGTACTCGCGCACATTTGCGTTCAGCCGGTCCAGGCTCTGTTGCACCTTCATGAAGTACGGATAGCCTATCTTGACGCTGAGCACGATGATCAGCGCTGCCACCGGCACCACCACCAGCAGCGCCTGCGCCATCTGCGGCGAGCGCAGGTACGCCATGATGATGCCGCCCACGCACAGAATCGGCGCACGCATGAAAAAGCGCATCATGCCGATTAGGAAGTTCTGCACCTGCGTCACATCGTTGGTCAACCGCGTGACGAGCGATGCGCGCTCGAACTGATCCACGCTGGACAGCGACAGGCTCTGTATCTTCTGATACAGCCCCAGCCGGATATCACGCCCAAACCGCTGCGAAACATGGCTGGAAAGAATGGACCGGCTGATGGCAAACAGCATGCCAAGCGCGGTAATGCCCAGCATTTTCAGGCCGTAGCTGTGCACCAGCGCGGTGTCGGCGGCGTTGACGCCCTCATCAATCATGTGCGCCAGCAGCGTCGGCTGCATCAGGTCGCAAATGCTCTCCCCTGTCAGGGAAAGCAGCGCAAGCAGCGCAATGGGCCAGTACCGTAAGAAGTATTTCAGCACCCTGCGCATCACGCATCACCCTCTTTTCCGTTTCTGCGCTCCATATCCTCCAGGTGGCGAACAAACCCACCAAGGAATCGCAGAATGATTTTCTTTTCGCCTTCCGGCAGTCCGCCGAGGTACGCCATTTCCTCCGCCTGCAGTGCGTCCAGCGCTTCTTTCAGGCGCAACAGCGTCTCTTCGCCCTGCGGCGTCAGGCAGTAATAGACTTCCTTGCGGTTTTCGGGCAGCTGGTAGCCTTCCACCAGCCCTGCCTGGCGCAGGCGCGCCATGGCCTTGCTGACGCCGCCGCGCGTGATGCCTGTAGCATCGGAAAGGGCGGTGACGTTGGGACGCTCGGTGCCCGGAATGCGCTGCAGCAGTTCCCGGCCGCCAAACGCCGGAATCGCGGGGATTTGCTCGTGAATATCGCGCGAAATCCGCCGCCGCACATTCCCATACTGCCGAAGCGCCGCGATAAGGGCTTCATCCTGGGGTGATGTCGGCACAAAAAACGCCTTCTTTTCTCATTTTTGTTTACCGGGAATCAATATATCATCAGATTGTTTCCTTGTCAACAAAAATGTCGGCCGCTTTACAGGGATTGGGAAAAAAGATATACTAAGAGCCTGTTTATGTTGAAGGCGGTGGTTTTATGGATGGGTTGATGCTGGGGTTTGTCGCACGGGAACTGCGGGCGGCGCTTATCGGCGCGCGGGTGGATCGCGTGCTGCAGCCGGAAAAGGATGAGCTGCACCTGGTGCTGCGCGGCATGGGCGGCAGTCATCGCCTGCTGCTTTCAGCATCGGCAAACCATGCGCGGGCGCAACTGACCGGCGCATCCAAGCAAAATCCCGCCGAGCCGCCCATGTTCTGCATGCTGCTACGCAAGCTGCTGACCAGCGGGCGCGTGCTGTCCGTTTCGCAGCCGGAGGGCGACCGCATCCTATCCATTTCATTTGAATGCTACGATGAGCTGGGCGAGCGTGCACCGCGCACGCTGATCACGGAGATCATGGGGCGGCACAGCAACATTATTTTGGTCAATGAAGACGGGCGCATCCTGGATTCAATTCACCATGTCGGCGCGGATATCAGCCGCGTTCGCGAGGTGCGGCCCGGCCTGCCCTACACCCCGCCCCCCGCGCAGAATAAGCTGAACCCGGAAACTGCAACCGCGGAAATGCTGCAAGAAGCATTACTCTCCGCCCCCGCGCGGCTGGATAAGGCGCTGTCTGAAGTGCTATCCGGCGTGGGCGCGGCCAGCGCGAAGGAGCTTGCTTTCCGCTTGACAGGACATGAAAACCCGCATATGGAAGCGCCGGAACGCGCCGCGCTTGCGCAGCCGCTTTTCACGCTGCTGCAGGCGCTTCCGTCGTTCGGCCCGTCAACGTTGCTTGTGGATGAAGATGGCGATGTCGTCGATGTGTTTCCCTTCCCGCAAGCTCGTCTTTCACAGGCGGCGCAGCGGCCCGTGCCTGAGGGGATCAGCGCCGCGCTGGATGCCTATTACGTCTCCCGCGACCGGTCGGAAAGGATGGCACAGAAAAGCGCGTCGCTATCCCGCAGCATCAAATCGCACATTGAGCGCTGCCAAACCCGCTTGGCGCTGCACGAGCAGGCGCTGGCGGATGAAGCCCGCGCGCAGGAAGCGCAGTTAAGCGGCGAGCTGCTTACCGCGAACCTGCACATGCTGCGCGCCGGATGGGTCAAGGCCGAAGTGCCGGACTATTACACCGGCGGCACGCGGCAGATCACACTGGACCCCAGGCTTACCCCCAGCGAAAACGCGCAGCGCTACTATAAGCAGTATCAAAAGTTCCGGGCGGCGCAGCGCCACGCGAAAGAGCAGATCGCCCTGGCGCAGGATGAGCTTGCCCTGCTGGAGGCGCAAGCGGATGACCTGCGCAAATGCCAGGATGCGATAGAGTTGGATGAGATTCGCGATGTGTTGGTGCAGAAGGGTTACCTGCGCCCGTCCCACGCGCGCGGTAAGGCAAAGAAACCGGCGCCATCCAAGCCGCTGAAAGTGCGATCGGGCGACGGGCTGACGATCCTTGTGGGCAAGAACAGTATGCAAAATGAGCGCCTGACAGGCGCCGCCGCGCCGGACGCGATGTGGCTGCACGCCAAGGGGTTTACCGGCAGCCATGTGATCATAGACGCCACCTGCGAAATCCCCGAAACCACGCTGCGCGAGGCCGCGATGCTGGCCGCATGGTACAGCCGAGGGTTTGCTTCCGCGCAAGTGCCGGTGGATTATACCCGGCGCAAATTTGTGAAAAAGCCCGCCGGGGCCGCGCCGGGGTTTGTGACGTACACCAAGCAGCGCACGCTTTTTGTCACGCCGGATGCGCAGGCCGTGAAGCGGCTGGTTGGTGAAGGGGTGGGGATTTGACCCCGCGTTATTGTACCGCCAGCACCGAAGCATTCGCCGGAAGAGACAGCATACCATCCGCATACTCCATTTGCCCTACCGGATCATTCAGCACGGCAACGGGCGCGTATTCCCACGCAAGCGAAACCGCGTTCTTTCCCAGGTTATGCAGCACATACACGGTCTGCCCATCTCCCGAAAGTGCGTATGCGCACACCGCCGCATTCCCCATATCCAGCGGGGTTATCACCCCATCCCGCAGCGCCGGGTATTCCTTGCGCAGCGAAAGCAACGCCCTGTAGTGATTCAGCAACGAACCCGGATCACCCAGCTGCGCTTCCACGCTGCCAAGCGGCTGGCTCTGCTGATCGGCATTCGCCGGGGGCAGGCAGGACCCAAGGGTATCCGCTTCACTCCATAGCATCGGCAGGCGCTTGTTTTCGTCGCGGCCGCTGCCGGTCATTCCGATTTCTTCGCCGTAATAGAGGAACGGCGTACCGGGCAACAGCAGGTACATCGACGCGGCCAGCTTCAGCGCGTCCGGCTTTCGCATCAGCGTGCCGGCAATGCGCGCAATATCGTGGTTGGATAGGAACATTGCATCGCTCGCATCCGGAAAGGCGCTCCACGTCTTTTGCCAGTCCGCCGCCTTTTGCGCAAAACTTGCGCCCTTTTTATCCCGGATCGCCTTGACAATGGCGCCTTCCGCGCCAGAAAACGGGAAGTTGAACAGCGACGATATGCCGCTTTCGTAGTGCCGGGCGATAGTGCCCGCATCCTTCCAAACCTCACCGACAACATACACATCGGGGTTGATCGCGCGCAGCTTCTCCATCAGCCATGCGAGAAACGCTGTGTTCCTGGCGGTATCCTCGCTGTAGTAGTACAGCACCGCGTCCAGTCGAAACCCGTCCACGCCCTTTTCCATCCAAAACCTGCAGATATCCAGGATTTCTTGCCGCACCGTTTCGCTATCCAGGTTCAGGTCCGGCATGTTTTCGCTAAAGCAGCCCTCGTAGCACCAACCCGGCACGCCGGGCACGGTACGCCAGCCGGGCACAGGTTGATCCGAAAAGTTGTAGTAATCAATGAACGGGCTTTCTTTGCCCGCGGCAAGCGCGGCGCACGCCTCCACAAACCAGGGGTGCTGGTTGGATGTATGGTTGATGACAAGATCCAACAGCAGTGCCATGCCCTTTTCATGCAGCGCGGCGGCGAGGGCTTCCACATCGGCCACCGTACCGAAAGATGCATCAACGGCGCGGTAATCCATCACATCGTATTTATGATAGCTGGGAGACGGATGAATGGGCGTCAGCCACACGCCCTCCACGCCCAAATCCTCTAAATAGTCCAGCTTCTCTATTATGCCTGGTAGGTCGCCTTTGCCGTCCCCATTGCCATCATAAAATGAAGCGGGGAAAATTTCATAGAACGCACGGCCATCGGCCAGCGCGTTCCACGGAAGCAAACAAAGCACCAACAGAAGCAGCAAAACCTTGATGCCCATACCCTACCCTTTCACCGCGCCGCCGGTCACGCCGGAAACGTAGTATTTCTGCATTTTGATGAACAGCAGCGTGATCGGGATGGCAACCAGCACCGCCCCGGCGCAAAACCTAGTGTAATACTGGTAGATATTTTCCCGGTCGATCATTCTAAACAGGCCAAGCGCCACGGTATACCCCTTGTAGTTGTCTTTCATGATGACGGAGACGAAAATGAAATCCACCCAGGGGGCAATGAACGCGGTCATCGCCGTATAGATCACAATAGGGCGGGAGGACGGCAAAATGATCTTCCAGAACACGGTGTTGCGCGTTGCGCCATCCAGCATCGCGGCCTCATCCAGCGAACGCGGAATGGTATCGAAAAACCCTTTCGCAACGTAATACCCCAGCGCCGATCCGCCGGAATACACCATGATCAGCGCTGCCAGCGACTTATCCATGCCCAGCGCCTTCAAAAAGTGATAGATGGCGATCATGCTCATGAACCCCGGAAACATGCCCAGCACCAGCGAAATGTTCATCAGCGCCGTGCGGCTTTTGAACCGGAGGCGCGAATAGGTGTATGCCACCATCAGCGTCAGCACCGTGGTGATCACACAGCTGCACACGGCGATAAACAGCGTATTGCGGTACCACAGGCCGAAGTCAAACAGCTCCGTTTCGGTAAACAGCCGCACAAAATTGTTCAGCGTCCACTGCTTGGGCAGGATGTATGTGGTATACGCACCCGGCTCCGCGCGAAGGGCACTGATCAGCAGCCATGCCACCGGCAGCAACCAGATGACCGACAGGATGGTCAGCAAAATGTGAATGGCCGTGTTGGCTGCGCGCGTGCGGGCTTTCATCCCCATTTTCATTGGAACTGATCCTCCTTTTTCACCGAGCCGGTCAGGTTATACACCGTCAAAGAGAATATCGAAACGATCATGAAGATGAAGATGCCGATGGTGGAGGCGAGCGAGTAGTTCTGCTCATTGACAGTCAGCTTGTACAGCCATGTAACCAGCAGGTCCGTCTTGCCGGCCTGGAAGTAGTCCAGCGACAGCGGGCCGCCGGCGGTCAGCAGGTAGATCACATTGAAGTTGTTGATGTTGCCCACAAATGTGGTGATCAGCCACGGCGCGGTGACAAACAGCATATATGGCACCGTGATGGAAAAGAAGGACCGTACGGGCCCCGCCCCGTCGATGCTGGCGCTTTCGTACAGCTCCGCCGGAATGTTCATCAGGATGCCGGAAACCATCAGCATCGTATAGGGAATGCCAACCCACATGTTGATCACGATGACGACAATTCTGGCCAGCGTCGGGTCCGTCAGAAACGGAATGGGTTGCGAAACAATGTGCAGCTTTTGCAGTATTACATTGACCACGCCGGTGTCGGTTAGCATGCGGGATACAAGCATCAGGCTTACAAACTGCGGAATGGCAATGGTGATAACGAAGATGGTGCGCCACATCTTTTTCAGGCGCACGCCCTTTTTGTTGATCATCATCGCCAGAATCATGCCAAAGATGTAGTTGGTGAACGTGGCAAATATCGCCCATACGACCGTCCAGCCCAGGATGCCGAAGAATGTGCGGCTCTTGAGCTCATTGCCCCAGAACACATCCGTAACGTTAGAAAGACCCACCCAGGTGAACAGCGTGCCGGGGGGTTGGTGATTTTTATCGAAGTTGGTGAACGCGATCAGCACCATGAAGATGATCGGCAGCACCGTAAAGCAAATCAGCGTCAGCATCGGCAGGGACAGAAGCGTGACATGGAAACGGGCATCCAGCAGCGTTTTGATATCCTGCCATAGGGAGTTGGGCTTCACGCCCTTTTCCTGTTGTTTTTGTGCCAGGTGGGAAGACTTGATGTTCGCTTTCCATAGGATGATGAGTGGAATGACCGTGGCCAGCGTCACCACGCTGAACAGCAAAATCAGCATGGAGTTATCGCCCGGCACACGCCGGTAGATTTCTGCCGCCTCATCCCACACGCGCAGCTGGGCATTTTCGCCCAGGGTGCCAAACTTGCTGAGATATTGCCACCCAAACAGAATCTGATATAGAAAGAAGAAAACCTGAAACGCCAGATACAGAATGCCTTTTAGTATCTGGCCGTGGGTCATGCTTCCAAAGCCCATCACAAGGAATGAAAGGCGTGTCCTTGCGTCACCTTCGCGGAATATGGTTCCGATTTCCGAAAACCAACGCCCGATGGACGAGAGGAACCCGCGGAAGCCTCCGGATGCTTTTTTCGGCTTCTGCTGCTCAGCGGCAGTCTTGAGTGTCATAACGCGATTCCCCCTGTTTTGTCGGCTGGGTAAACACAAACCACGGGGGCGGGGCAACGCCCCACCCCCATGCACGCAGTTGTTACTTCGCGGTGACCTGTTCCACCAGCGCGTTCAGCATGGCCTGCAGATCGCCCTGATCCTTGTTTTCCATCGCCAGGCCGAAGGCTTCCGCCGGGCTCCAGTATCCGCCCAGCACGAACTTCTGGCTGGTGCCGTACTGGCTCTGCGCGGCAAGCGCGGCAAGCGCCACATCCAGCTGCACCGCTTCGGACGCGGCAACGCTTACGTTGCTGGGGCCGATGGCGCGGATTTCAAAGCGCTTCATCTGCGCCTCTTCGTTGGTCAAGTACTCGGCCAGTGCCATTGCCTCCACGGGATAGACGGTCTGCGTATTCACGCCGACAAGCTTCGTGCCGATGAAGGAGCCCATCTGCACCTGTTCGCCGCTCACAGTGAATGTGGGCAGTTTGCACGCGGCGTAGTTGTCGCCAAGCCTGTCCTTCATGGCCTGCGCATTCCAGGTGCCGGACACGCCTGCGCAGATGGTCTCGCCCATGCCGCCCTGCAGCACGCTGTCATCGCCTGTCAGGAACGCGCTGTCCGCCGTGAAAGCGCGGATGGCTTCGGCAGCCGCCAGGCCCTTTTCGTTGTTGAAATCGCAGGTCTGGTTGCCTTCCTCATCCAGCCCCAGGGTGCCGCCCGCGCCCAGGAAGAACGAGGCAATATACCAGCCGTTGGAAACATCCATGAATACTTTCTTGCCGGCGGCGTTCGCGGCGGCCAGAATGCCATCCAGCGATTTGACATCTTCTTCGGTCAGAACGGACTTGTCGTAGTAGAGGAAGTAACCGTTGTCAGCGCTCATCGGGTAGCCGTAGAGCACGTCATCCAGCGTGGCGGACTCAATGGAGCCTGCGGAGTTGGCCGCGATGATCGCGTCCAGGTTCTTTGTAACCTCATACAGCGCGTCGGCGTTCACCAGGTCAATCAGCTGGTCGTTTGCAAACGCGAACACATCGGCCGCCGCCATCGGGTCTTCCAGATAGCGGGCCTTGGCGTCCGGCTCGCCGACGACGCCCAGCGTGATATCAAAGGCCTTGTCGGGGTTGGCGGCTTTGAAGCCTTCGACCAGTTCGGCCAGCAGCGCCTGATCCTCCTGGCTGCCCCATACCTTCAGCGGGATTGTGGCATCCGCGGACGCCGAAAGCGACAGGCCCAATACCAGGGTCAGCGCAAGCAACAGGGAGAGGATTTTTTTCATCGTGATTGCTCCTTTTCTGAATTCTATTTTCAGCGCCACATGCGCTCAAATAGCGAGGGATTTGACCGAATCGCCCTTTCGAAGGACGCTTTCCAGGATCACATTCTCATTGTCTTCGGGATTTTCCAGCAGCCTCAGAATCAGCGCCACACTGCCCGCGGCGATCCGCTGCGCCGGCTGTTCAATGGTGGTCAGCGTAGGCAGCATGAACCGCGTCAGCGCAATGCCGTCAAAACCGATAACCGAAACATCCTCCGGCACGCGAAGGCCGTGGTCGTGCAGCGCGCGGATGATGGCGACGGCCATGATGTCGCTCATGGCGAACACGGCGGTAAAGGAAGGCCTCCCCGAAAGGAACCGCATCGCCGTATGATATGCCTTCTCCATGGCGAAAGAACACTGCACATACAACGAATTGTCAAACGCAAGGCCATGCGCGGAAAAACTTTGCAGCACGCCCTGGAACCGCTGGCCGATGCCGTCGTCGATCTCGCGCTTGCCGCCGAACACCGCTATGCGCCGGTGGCCGCTCTCCAGCAGGTGATCGATGGCCGTCCGTGCGCCCAGCCGGTTATCCACACCAATGGAAGAAACGCCGGATGCCGCAATGTTTGAGGTATCGATGGTGGCAAACACGCAGGGCAGCGGAAGCGCGGCAACTTCACTGTCCCTGCCCACGATGTTCGCGCCCAGAAAGATGATGCCCTTGACCTTCTTTTCGGCGATATGCTGGCGGGCCGCCTCCAGTTCATCATCCGCCTCATCGATAAAGTCCAGCAGGAACTTTTGCTTTTTTTCACTGCCGGCCTCAATCATCCGCTCGGCAATATCCGTCAGAAAGCTGTTCTGCCTGCCGCGCACGATGATGGAAATCAGGTTGGCGCTGTGCTGCTTCAAATTTCTGGCGTTGTTGTTTGGTGTATAATTATGCAAAACCACAACATCCATGACTTTCCGCTTGGTTTCGGCGGAAACATCAGGATGATTGTTCAGCACCCGGGATACGGTGGCGATGCCCACACCCGACAGCGCGGCAACATCTTTGATGGTAAGTGTCTTCATAGGCTATTGCTCCAAACGGAAACGTTACCGGAAACGTTTCCTTTATGAAAAAAGTATATAATGCCTTTCCGGTTTTGTCAAGATGGTTTATGGTTGCTTTTTTGAAAATTTGTATGAATTTTTAAGAGAAACGTAGCGTACCCTCTTTTCAGAACCGGAAAAGGCTGCTATAATGGCGCTGATTGCTTATGCAATTATGCGAATGGAGGTATAAAGCGATGAAAAGTTTGACGGCGTTTACGCGGGCGCTTTTTGGGAAAGAGGTTTCCGCTTGCGTGGACCCGGAACTATATGCGGCGCTGGTTGCCCTGATCAAGGAGGCAACGGCCGGCCGCCCGAGGCTTCAGGGCGAAAAAAAGCTATACTATATTTCAGCGGAGTTTTTGCTGGGGCGGCTGCTCGGCAACAACCTGATCAACCTGGGGCTGTATCAGCAGATCGACGCGGAGCTGGCAGCGGCAGGCAAATCGCTTTCGCAAATCGAGGCGCAGGAAGCGGAACCCTCGCTGGGCAACGGCGGGCTGGGCCGCCTGGCCGCGTGCTATATGGATTCGGTGGCGACGCTTGGCCTACCGGGGGACGGCGTGGGGCTGTGTTACCACTTCGGCCTGTTCCGTCAGCGGTTTCAGGAAAACAAGCAGATGGAAGAAAAGAACCCCTGGATTGAAGCGCCTTCCTGGCTAAGTCGCTCGGATATCACCTTTTCGGTGCCATTTGGGCGCTTCACCGCGCAAGCGGCGCTATACGATATCGATGTGGCCGGCTACGAAAGCGGCGTGAACCGCCTGCGCCTTTTTGACATCGCCACGCTGGATGAGTCAATCGTAAAAGATGGCATATCGTTCGATCAGTCCGACATTTTGCGCAATCTGACGCTGTTCCTCTACCCCGATGACAGCACGGAAGCGGGCCGGCTGCTGCGCGTATACCAGCAGTATTTCATGGTCAGCTGCGCGGCGCAGCTCATTTTGCGCGAGATCGAGGCGGCGGGCCATCCCCTTTCCGGATTGCACCGGCACGCGGTGATCCAGATCAACGATACGCACCCCTCCATGGTGATCCCGGAGCTGATCCGCCTGCTGTTGGAAAAGGGCATCTCTTTTGATGATGCGGCGGATATCGTATCCAAAACCTGCGCCTATACCAACCACACGATCCTTGCCGAAGCGCTGGAGAAATGGCCCCTTTCGTATATCGAAGAGGTCGCGCCGCAGATTGTTCCCATCCTGAAAAAGCTGGATGCGCGCGCCAAGGCGCTGTACCCCGCGCCGGAGGTGGCAATCATCGATGACCGCAGCCAGGTGCATATGGCGCATTTGGATATCCATTATGGCTTCAGCGTCAACGGCGTGGCCGCGCTGCATACCGGCATCCTGGAGACAAGCGAGCTTGCGCCCTTTTACGATATCTACCCCGCGAAGTTCAACAACAAGACCAACGGCGTTACATTCCGCAGGTGGCTGACGCATTGCAACCCGGCGCTCGACACACTGATCGAAGAGAAAATCGGCGCCGGCTTCCGCAAGGATGCCGGGGAACTGGAAAAGCTGCTTGCCTACATGGAAGATCAGATAACCCTTCAAGCGATGGCGGATATCAAGCGCCGGAACAAGCGATCCCTTTGCGAATACCTGAAAGAAACGCAAGGCATTTCCCTTGCGGAAGATGCGGTTTTTGATATCCAAATCAAGCGGCTGCATGAATACAAACGCCAGCAGATGAACGCGCTGTATGCCATCCACAAGTATCTGGAGATCAAGGCGGGTCGGCTGCCCGAGCGGCCCATCGCCATGATTTTCGGCGGAAAAGCCGCGCCCGCCTATGTGCTGGCGAAGGATATCATCCACCTGATTCTGTGCCTGCAGGAATTGACGGCGAATGATCCCAAGGTCAGCCCCTGGCTGCGCGTGGTCATGGTGGAAAACTACAACGTCACATTGGCGGAAAAGCTGATCCCCGCGTGCGATATCTCGGAGCAGATCTCGCTGGCATCCAAGGAAGCCAGCGGCACGGGCAACATGAAGTTCATGCTGAACGGCGCGGTCACGCTGGGCACGCTGGATGGGGCGAATGTGGAAATCCATGACCTTGTAGGCGATGAAAACATGTACCTGTTCGGCACGCGCAGCGAAGATGTCATTGCGCTGTACCGCACCGGCGGCTACTCCCCCGCGAAGATTTACCGGAATGACCCAGCGGTTGAGCGGCTGGTGGATTTCATCGTTGGCCCCGAAATGCGCCGCCTTGGGGATATGGAAAGCCTGCTGCGGCTGTACAAGGATTTGACGACCAAGGACTGGTTCATGGCGCTTATGGATCTTCGCGCCTACATTGAAGCAAAGGAGCGCGCGCTGCGTGACTTTGAGGACCAAACCGCGTGGCGGAAGAAAATGCTCGTCAACACCGCGATGGCCGGGTTTTTCTCATCCGACAGGTCCATACGCGAGTATGACCGGGATATCTGGCATTTAACGTAAAGGCGGGGAAGCATATGGCTCAAGAATCTCTATCAGGGAAACGCGCGGCCGGGGTTTTGCTGCCCGTTACCGCGCTGCCTTCCCGGCATGGCGTGGGAGACATGGGGCCGGACGCATACCGGTTTATTGACATGCTGGCAAAAAGCGGCGCATCCTATTGGCAAATTCTGCCCTTTGGCCCGCTGGGGTTTGGCAATTCGCCCTACCAGCCGTATTCTTCCTTTGCCGGCGATCCATTGCTCATCAGCCTGGATATGGTGGCGGCGGAAGGGTTGCTGGAAAAGCCCCCCGCGCCTTTTCAGCCAGGCGCTAAAAGCATACACTACCCGGCCGTGCGCGCCTATAAGGGCGTTGTTCTGCGCAAGGCGTTTGAGGCGTTTCAGCCGAATGACGCATATGATGCGTTTGCGGCGCAGGAATGGGTACACGCATACGCCGTGTTCTTGGCCTTCAAGAAAGCGAACGGCTACCGCTGCTGGAATGAGTGGCCGGAAGCGCAAAAAAACTGGCCGCTAAAGCAAAGCGTCAACCTTGAACCTTTCGACGAGGATATCCGCTATGAGATGTTCCTGCAGTATCTTTTCCACACCCAATGGAGTGCTCTGAAGCGGTATGCCAACGGCCTCGGCGTGCGCATCATCGGAGACATTCCGATTTACGTGGGCGTGGATTCGCAGGATGTGTGGGCCGGGCGCGCAAATTTTCTGCTTAACGCGGACGGCAGCCCCTCCTTTGTCGCCGGCGTGCCGCCGGATTATTTCAGCGCCACCGGCCAGCGCTGGGGTAACCCCGTGTACGACTGGGACCATTTGCAGCAAACCGGGTTTGCTTTCTGGATCAATCGCCTGAAGCACTGCGCGGCGCTATATGATGTGATCCGCATCGATCACTTCCGCGGGTTTGACACCTATTGGAAGATACCCGCTTCCTGCCCCACCGCGCAGGAAGGCGAGTGGGTGGAAGCGCCGGGATACGCGTTTTTTGACGCGGTGTTTGCCGCGCTGCCGGATATCAAAATCATCGCGGAGGACTTGGGGCTTTTGCGGGATGAGGTGTATACGCTGCGCGATCATTACGGCTTTCCGGGCATGAAGGTGCTGCAGTTCACATTTGAGCCAGGAAAGAAGATTGATGCCCGAAATGGCGCAGCACGAATGATCGCCTATACGGGCACCCACGACAATCAAACATCTGAGGGATGGTATCGGTCTTTGCCGCTCATAAAACGGCTGGCGGCGCAGAAAAGTCTGTTTTTTGCCGGATACCGGCGCGGCACCTTTGCGCGGAAGTTTATCCGCCTGGCGCTGGATGACACAGCGGAACTGGCCATCATCCCGGCCCAGGATCTGATGGGCCTTGCGGATGAAGCGCGCATTAACACCCCGGGTACCGTGGGCTCACCCAACTGGGAATGGAAGTTGGATGATCTGTCCGGGATAGAGGAAGGTCTGCGGTTCTTTGAGGAAAGCTTATTGAAAAGCGGAAGATCGCGCGCGTAACCTATCTTTCCATGCAAAAACAGGGGTTTTCAGCATAGGCGCGTGGTTTTGGGCTGCGTTTTCTAGATCTCAACCGTGTCCCCCGGTTCAGGGCGAAAACAAGGTTCAAAAATGCGCCGCGCAATATCCAAGCTTTCCGCCGCGGTTGATTGCACAGAATGCACCAAGTATAGTGCACCGGCCCCTGCGGCCTTGGCGCATTTTGCCGCCTCTTCGGCGGTGCTGTGACGATGGTGGTTTTCCTCTTCCGGCGGCCTGTACGCTCCGCGCGCCTGCTCATGTATCAGCACATCACAGTCCGCAGCAAACCGGGCAATTTCAGGGTGCTGCGCCGTATCCCCTGTGTATACGCAGGATCGCCCGCTCTGCGGGTCCGTGAACCGATAGCAAACGCCGGGCACCGCATGGTTGCTCGCGCAGGTCGTCACCTTGAGGTCTGCATTTTCAAAGCTCTCCCCCGGCCTCAGCTCTACCACTTTGACTTCCGGCATGTTTACATAGGATGGCCTGTGCTTCCCCATGAACAGATAGGCCGTTTCCACCACTTCGCGCACCCGTTCAGGGCCGTAAATAGTAAGCTTGGCCGGGTCACAACGCTTGTTATAAAGATAAAACAGCAGCGAGGGCAGGGCAATATAATGGTCTTGATGCATGTGCGTAAAGCACAGCGCCGACAGCTGTTCGGGCATAACACCCGCGCACATCAGATTGCGCACGCAATGCCAGCCCGTATCCACCAAAATGCGCCGATTGATCAGCAAGCTAACCGTTTCGCTGTCCGCATGTTGCGGCAGGCAAGTCTCTGTTGACAAAAACCGAATGCTCAGCATCTATGTTTGCGCAAGGCGTGTGATGCCACGGGCATTATGATCACCGGCCCGTGTCATTTCCTGTCGCAGCCTTGCACAGCCTCCTTTCTCCATTTTGCGGGCGCGATCTCAAATTTCCTCGTAAAAGCCCGGGTAAAATTGTAAACGCTGGTATACCCCACCTGTTCGGCCACGTTCGTAACCGGCAGGCCGTACATGAGCAGGCGCTTTGCCTCTTGCATGCGCAGATCCAGCAGGTATTCCGAAAATGTTGTTCCTGTCTGATCCTTAAACAGCTTGCTGAAATAGGAGTAGCTCAGCTTAAGCTTGCTTGCCAAATCGGCCATATCGATGTTTTCATGAAAATGCTCTTGCGCGTAACGCCTGGACCACGCAACAGGGTTCACATAAGCCTGGTTTGTAATGCCGCTTAGCACCCTTTCCGCCGCATCGAACAGCCTGTAAAATGCCTGTTCAAACCCCTGGTAGGGCGCTGGCTTCGCAGGCAATGCGGCGGCATCGAGCTCATATTCAGCGAGAAGCTGCACCAGGTTTGCATAGAGCGCGCCATACAGGCTTTGGGCGCGGCGCGGGTGGCGAAGATACTCGCCGGTTAGCAGCGCGGTCAGGTGTGTGCGTGCCTGCTGAAGCTGCATTCCCCGGATGCAGCGGGTTAGCTTCCGCGCGGCATCGTTGTCCGCATGGATCTGCGGCGCATAAAAAATAGCGCGCGGCGCTCTCCAATACCATACCAAAGAAAGCGCATCTTGACACTGCCTCCCCATTTCCGACAAGGGAAGGCCCGGCCTGCTGATGCCCAGCGAAGCACCCCCCTGCACGGCAACATCCTGCAGCCACCTGCGGAAGGCATCCGCTCGCCCCGGTGCATGCCAGCACAGGAAGAAGGGCTCTTCAAACAGAGCATATGCCCATATGCCGTCCGGCGTCGCAACAGGGAACGCGCGCCTTTCCTCCCAGGCAGCCAGGCAAATTCCGCTTTGGGGGCAGGCGGCGCCGTGCTCTGCAAACAGCGCCTGCGGCATCACTTCGCCCTGGCTTATGCCGAGCAGCAGCGCCCTGCTCAACTGGCGATGAAGCTTCTCTTGCTGGGTTTTCAGGCGCGCCACTACGCGCAGCACCGTCTCTTGCATGGTTTGGACGCTATAGGGTTTGATCAGAAAATCATCCACGCCCAAGCGGATCGCCTGCTGCGCGTACGCCATTTCGCGGTAAGCCGTGACGATAACGAAGCCCATGTGCGGCATGAGCTCTTTGGCCTTTTCAACCAGGGAAAGCCCATCCATTTCATGCATTCGAATGTCGGTGATCAGCACATCCACCGCGATATCGTTCAGAAAGGCAAGCGCGTCTTCTCCGGAGTAGCGGCTGTACACGCGCCCCACCGGCACCAGTTCAGCCATTTCCGTCAGCCTGCGCGCAACTCCCTCGCAAATCAGTTCGTCGTCATCCACAATCAGGAAGTCCATGCGCGTATCGCCTCCTCTTCCTGTACGGGAAAGCGCAGCGTGATCCTCGGTTTCTCATCCAATAGATCAATGGCGACACTTGCATCCTCCCCGTAGAGCAAGTAAAGCCTGCAGGCCAGGTTGCTAAGCCCCACGCCCTGCTCCGCCTGCACATTCCCGTTCCGCGCAACACGGCGGCGCATATCGGCCAGCTGGCTGGCTTCAATGGGTTTCCCATCGTTTAATACGGTTACCTGCATCAATCCTTCCAGTTGCCGTATTTCCACCTCTATGCTAAGGGTTTCTCCTGGCACCGCGCCATGCCAAACCGCGTTTTCCACCAGGGGCTGCAAGGCAAACCTGGGGATGATGTTCCCTTTGATTTCCTCATCGCACCGCACTGTCAGGATAATCTGAATCCGCTTCCAAAGGCGGACGAAGCTGATATAGCCCTCGATATGCGCAATTTCCATCCCCGCCGTTGCATAGGGGTGGGATGAGAGACTATAGTGTAGGATATCGCCCAGCAGGGAGATCGCGTCGCTGAGCGCTTTGCCCGGCGCCCCCATTTCAGCCTGCAGCTGAAGCCAGTGCAAAGAGTTAAACAGAAAATGCGGGTTCATCTGGTATTGCAGCGCCAGAACCTGCGCATGTTGCCGGCCCAATTCCTTTTCCATGATCTCTTCATACTGGCTGTCAATGCGGGTCAAAAGCTTGTTAAACGAAATGACGAGCATGCCAAGTTCATCGGGATTGCCCACGGGCAGCTGAATGCGGGTGCAGCCCTCGTCAAGCCTTCCCATGGCTTCCGCGGTGGTTTGCAGCCGCCCCAAAATGGATCTGAGCAGCAGGCGCGTAATCACGATGATCAGCGCAAGCGTCTGAAGCACCAACGCCGCAATGGGCAGAATCGAGAGCCACGCATGCCGCCACAGGGTTTCGCCATCCATAGCCATAACCAGGCAGAGCTGCACCTGCTCAATCTCCACGGGCAAATAGAGCATTTGCCCCTCCCACCATGTGGTTTTAGCGATGGCCTCAGGCATGTCCAAATCGGCATTGCCCACTGACCAAATGCAGGTATCCCCCTGATAGACCCTGAGCGCGCTGCTTTCTTCCCAAGGTATAAGCGACTGAAACAGGCGCACCGCCGAAATGCTGCACTTGATTGTTCCCAGCCGCTGCAAAAATGCCGCGTTTACACTTTTATAGTACGGGATTTTACGGCTGTTATAGTAGTTTGCGTTGAGCTTTCCGGGCGGCATGAAAAAACCCATGTTTCCCCACATCGCAAAGCTGTCACCCGATACGAACCGCGCGTAATCCGCATCGGCAAGCATGCTTTCATGGCGCATGATGCTACCGTAAATTTCGGGAATGCTGTCATCCAGCGGGATGAGCATGATGGAAGCGTCGGCATCCCGCAGATACGCCGTGTTCTCTTCGACTGCCATGCCCACATCATACAGAAGCGAAATGACCAGCTCACCGTATGATTCCGGCGGCGAGGTGAACAGGCCGCGGATTTCCGGGGATTCCGCCATCAGCGCGACGACGCTTTCCACATAGGTCATTTGGTTGCGGATATCAACGGCCATGGCCCTCAGCACCGTTTCATTCCGCTTGATTTCCTGGTCTACCTGGCGGCGCAGTTCAAATTGGAATAAAACGGTACTGAGAAGCAGGCAAGGCACAAGCAACACCCCGATCGACAAGAGCGTCGTTTTCTTGAGCAGAGAAGCTTGCCTGTAGCGCCTGAACATAGAACCTCCTGGCACATCCGGGCACGCGGCGAGATAAGGCACGTTGCCGAGGCCCGTGTTGTTTGCCCCGCGCGCGGCCGGGCCGTTTCAGTTCATGCGTTGTAAAGCATCAGTCGGCAAAGGTGTAGCTTGTACCGTTCATCCCGTTGTACATCTTCAGCAGCGACTGCCGCACGGTATCGCCGCCCATTTTCAGGTAGGTGCTGACATAAGTGTCCCAATCGCTATCCAGGCTTGCATCGCCCGTGATGAACTTGATGGACATCTCGGTCATGTACTTGGTCAGCTCCGCCGCGAACACCTTGGTCTCCTCCGTGGTCAGTCCGATAAACAGGTTGGAAAGTATCGGGCTTTCGTTGATCGCGCCCACGGCGCCCGCATACATTTGCTGCGAAAGCGATTCTGCATCCAGATAGTAGGTTTGATATTGGATGGGGTTATTGCCCAATATCTTGTAAACTTCCATGTCCGTAATCGCATTGCCCAGCTTGTCTTTTCCTTCCATGCCGAACGTCCAGGTAGTCAGGTCCTTTTCATGATCCATTTCAAAGTGGACGCCCTCAATGCCATACATGAACACGCGATAACCAAGCCCGGTCGCCTGGAAATCCAAAACACGCATGCACGCATCAATCACTTCGGGGCTTGCGTTGTACGAAAGGCCCACGACGGAAGAGATGTCATCCGCCGCCAGATGTCCGCTCAATCCATCCGGGCCTGTGAACGGCGGAAGGTATGCGACCTCCGCATCCGGGTTGGCTTCGCCGAAACCGTAGCGCGAATAAGCGTTTCCGGGGAACGTCCACCAGGAAGTCCATACCCCGAAGTTGCCCCGCACCCACTTTTCAAACACCTGGTCCATGGAGTTTGTGAACACCTCGGGGTCAATCAGCCCTTCCGCGTAGAGATCGCGAACATAGGCAAGCGCGTTGCGGTAGGATTGGCTGATCACGTTGGTTACAATTTTGCCATCTTCGCCAAGGAAGTAATCTTCCTGCGTGGTTGCGCCAAACGCGCCAAAGAAGGATGTCAAATGGAGGAAGTTTTGCGCATCGTAGCCGTAGGTATCGTTGACGCCGTTGCCATCGGGATCATTTTTGGCAAAGGCACGCATGACCTCCGTCAGCTCTTCCAGTGTGGTGGGCATCTCAAGGCCCAGCTTGTCCAGCCAGTCTTTTCGGATCACGTTTACATACTTGGTCGGCGCACCGGACATGTAGGGGATGCCGTAGATGCGGCCATCCACGCTAAGGCGCTGCCATACCGCCTCAGGCGCGGCGGTTTGGTCCGCAACATAGGGGGCAATGTTTGTGTATTCATCCAGATAGTCCGTCAGGTCAAGGAAGACGCCTTCCTCGGCATAGGTGCGGAAGGTTTGGTAATCCATGTAGCCCACCATATCCGGAATGTCGCCGGATGTGATGTACAGGGCAAGCTGCTGTTTCCATTCGGTAGAGCCAAGCGTCAGGTTGATATCTACACCCAGATTCTCGATTGCCCATTGCCGCACCTTGTCTGTGTGTTCGTTCATAACGCAGTTGGATGTGTAAAAGACGTTGATGGTGACAGGCGCCTTCGCCTCCATTAAGGCGGCGGCCGGCCACAGGTTCAGTAGAAGCAACAAGGAAAGCACAGTGACCCACATCTTTTTCATCATGGAACCCTCCCTTTCTATATGCAGGAGAGTCTGGGCCTGGAAATAGATTTTGCGCTCATTATGCGCCGAATCCACACACCTATCAAGCAGGCGCACAGGCACCCAGCACTCCCAGCTACCCTTTCAGCGAGCCGATCATAACCCCTTTCACAAAATATTTTTGCAAAAATGGATATACACAGATAATGGGCAGCGCACAGACCACGATCATCGCATCCTTTAGCATCTCGGATGGCAAGTTATGCGCGGCATCATCGTAGAGCATGGTAAACTCATTGGTCATCAGCACCTGGCGCAGCACGGTTTGTATGGGCCAAAGCGTGTTGTCACGGATGAAGATGATGCTGTTAAAGTACGCGTTCCAATAGCTTACCGCATAAAACAGCGTAACCGTGGCAACCGCGGAGGTTGACAGAGGCAGCAGAATCTTCAGCAAATAGGCTGTCAGGCTTGCGCCGTCAATCGATGCGGACTCATACAGGCTTTCCGGCACGCTGAGAAAGAAATTGCGCAGGATGACCATGTTGTAGGTGCTGATGCAGCTGGGAATGATCAGCGCCCAGATGGTATTGACCAGCTTCAGACTGTTGACCGTCAGGTAAAACGGTACCAGCCCGCCGCTAAAAAGCATCGTCAGCACGACAAACAGGGTCATCGCTTTCCTGCCGGGGATGTTTCTGCGCGAGAGAACAAACGCGCCCAGGATGCTCAGCGCCATGCTCAGCGCCGTTCCAACCGCGGTAATGAATACCGTGTTGCGATACGCGGTAAAAATCAGCGCATTCCTAAACACCTGGCGGTATGCATCTAAGTGCAGACCATCCGGCCACAGAATGAAGGTGCTGGTCACCACATGCGTGATGGATGACAGCGAACACACGATGACATACCAAAAAGGATACAGGGTAACCAGGACAACAACCCCCATGATGATACCGTTGACTGTGTGG
The DNA here is from genome assembly GCA_031549905.1 of Eubacteriales bacterium. Classification (GTDB taxonomy): domain Bacteria; phylum Bacillota; class Clostridia; order Christensenellales; family Aristaeellaceae; genus Avichristensenella. Next base: position 2,339 of record JAVBPC010000066.1, on the reverse strand, counting down.
AAGGCGCGGTCAGCCAGCCTGCCGCTCTGCCGGATGGCGCTCACCAGATTCCCCCCTCTCCGTCGGTCAGCTTGCGGGTAATCAGATTGGTTGACAGCACCAGCACAAACCCGACAACGGATTTGATCATGCCCGCGGCAGTCGCCTGGCTGAAATTATTCGCGGAGGAAAGGCCCACGCGGTACACAAAATAGTCAATTGTCTCGCCAACATCCAAAACCATTGGATTGGCAAGGATGAAAATCTGGTCAAAGCTAATGGATAGAATGTTTCCCACCGCAAGGATCAGCATCACCGACACTGTGCCCAGTATGCCCGGTACAGTGATGTGCAGGATTCTCTGAAGCCGGCCCGCTCCATCGATGTAAGCGGCTTCGTACAGTTCCTCATCCACAGCGGAAATCGCGGCAATGTAGACAATGGCGGACCAACCCAGGCTTTTCCAAACATGGGAAAGCAAGACGATGGTTCTAAAATACGCGGGGATGCCAATGTAGTTTTGGGGCGTCCCACCCATGGCGACAATCAGCGCGTTGATTGCCCCCGTGTTTGGGGATAGCAGCATGTATACCATACCGCCCGCCACCGACCAAGAGATAAAATGCGGCAAGTAGCTAACCGTTTGAACGAAACGCTTGCCGCCCAGATGCTTCATCTCATTGAGCAGCACTGCAAAAACGATGGGCAGCGGAAAGGCAAAAAGGATCTTTTGCGCGCTCATGATCAGGGTGTTTCGAATCGACACGGCAAAGGATGGCAGCATGAACAGCTGGCGGAATATGTTCAGTCCGATCCAAGGGCTGTTCTGGATGCCTTTGAGCACGCTGAACTGCTTGAAGGCAATCACCATCCCGCCCATCGGCACATAGCAAAAGATGATATACCAGGCGGCCACCGGAACAAACAGCAGATAGGCCTCCCAATGCCGCATCATCAGCCTTCTGGTGCGCGCCAGCTTGGCCCTGTTCGCCGAGCGGATCATGCTCTTCCCCTCCTTTTCGGGCAGTCCTAAAGACATACCGATTGTTTTCCGCAAAATGTTTTAAATTTCCAGCGTCAACCCATCATAAGCGACCTGCATGCCGTAAGGGGCAACCATTTGCGAAAACGCGTCGTGCGGAGGTGTCCAATGCGGACTTAGGTGCGAGAGGTAAAAGCGCGGCTGCGCGGCCCACAGTCCATTATCCATCAGAAAGGCCATCATCCGGATGTTTTTATCCAGCGTCATATGCCCTGCTCTTGGGAACGAAGGGCCAAACGTCCCCTCCATAATGACCAAATCGTACCGGAAACGGCGCAAAACTTCGAGCGATGCTTCCGAATAACCGCCCGTATCCAGCGCGTAGAGCACCGTCTTGCCCCCGCGCTGAATGATGTAGTTAAAGGTGAAATCGCTGCTGACATGTTCGGCATATATTGGCGTCACCACAAGGTCATCCTGAAGCGCAGTGCTTGCGCCTTCTTTCAGTGCGCAAAAGGACAGCTTTTGCCGCGGCTGACTCAGGTCAATTTCAGGGATGCCTTCCAGCTTTTCCTTTACAAAATGGTTGCCACACACCGTCAAAGGAGGCAGTTCCGTGTAGCGCGAAGCGAAGCGCATTTGCTGTTCTTCCGGCATAAGCTGGTCAATCCCCGGCTCCATACGCCGCCAAACCAGCCAATCCGGGGCAAAATGATCGCCATGCGCATGCGTTACCAGCAGATGCGTTACATCCAGCAGGCGTATGCCCAGGCGGTCCGCCGCCCCGAATGTTTCGGCGTTCATATCCAGCAGCACATCATGATCCAGAAGCGCGCTTGATGTAGCCCGCAGATTCCTGCCGCCGGCCTTGCGCGCATAAGCGCAGTGCGCGCATTCACACCAAACCGCGGGATACCGGGTCGCGGATGCCGTCCCCAGAAAGCTTATCTTCATCCGTCTCACCTCTATTGCCAGAGTAACACGAACGCTATGCACATAAAATATCACGATTCATGGTTGTTTACCATATTTTGTGATTTGACGAAATAAAGCGCTGAAAAAGTAAGCTTAGAGCAATTTTCGGAAACATTCGGAATGGATTTGCCAGAGTTTTGCCGTTTCGCTAAGCCGAGGGAGCAAGGCGTAGCAGCGCTACGCCGCGTGGATAGCGCTTGACCGAAGGTCAAGCCGAGTGGGTAGAATCGAAGATTCTGCCCACGATGCCCGGCGGCAAGTTTACGCCGCCGGGGCGTCAGAGGCAACGCGAGGCGGCAAAAGATCCGCAAAGGCATTCCGAATGTTTTCGCAAAATGCTCTAGGCCGGTGCTCGCCGGGTATGCACGCGCGGGCATTACGGTCCGGATGGAAGCGCTGGTGG
>JAVBPC010000012.1:0-138266 GCA_031549905.1 Eubacteriales bacterium | reverse complement strand
GTCATGAAAGTGATTAATTATGTTGCAGAATTTTCACATACAATCTTTATTGCTCCCTGGCCGCCCCGCCCGCAATCTCAAACACGCGCGATACCAACGGCTTTACCTTATCCAGCTCATGCGTGACAAAAACGGCGGTCTTTTCGCCATCGTCCAGAATCCTGCCGATCAGTTCCAGCACCTCTACCGCGATTGCGGGGTCCAGCGCGGAGGTCGGTTCATCAAACAGCAGTATCTTCGGCTGCATGGCCAGCGCACGGGCGATTGCCACGCGCTGCTGCTGCCCGCCGGACAGCTCCTGCGGGTACGCCAGGCGCTTGTCAAGCAGGCCCACCACGGATAGCAGCTCATCCGCGCGGGCGAACGCATCCTTTGGCGTTATGCCCAGCACCCGGATGGGCGCCAGCGCGATGTTATCCAGTACGCGCAGGTGCTGGAACAGGTTAAACTGCTGGAACACCATGCCCGTCATCAGGCGCGCACGGCGGGCTTCCACGCCGCCGCCGGTCAGGCTTGCGCCGTCCAGCCGTATTTCGCCCGTGTCCGGGCGCATCAGGCCAGAAAGGCACCGCAGCAGGATGCTCTTGCCCACGCCGGATGGCCCCGTAAAGGCCACGCGCTCCCCGCGCGCCACCTGAAAGGACACGCTATCCAACACAACCGTATCCCCAAACCGCTTTGTCAGGTTGGTAACGTCAATCATGCGCGCGCCCTGCCATCAATGGGTTTCTTCAGGGAACCCTTTTTTTCATACCGATAACTAATCCCGCTTTTCCGCCGTCCCAGCAGCCAAAACGCCAGCGACACCATGCCCGCCATCAGCAGGTACAGCGCAATGCCCACAAACAGCATGAACAGCGGCTCAAGGGTTCTGGATGTGATGAAGTTGATTGCGCGCGTCAGGTCGGTGATGGAAACATAGCCGACCACGCTGGTCCACTGGATCAGGTTGACCACCGCGCTTTGGTACACCGGCATCGCCACGCGCCACGCCTGCGGCAGCGTGATATCCATGAATGCCCGCACGCGGCCCATCCCAAGCGCGCGGGCGGCTTCCGCCTGGCCCGGCGGCACGGAATGGAGGGCGGACACCATGATCTCCTGCACATGCACCGCCGTGTGGATGGAAAACACGATGATCGCGATGATCACCGCGTCTACGCGCGATGCGGCAAACACCACATAGTAGAACAGCATCAGCAGCATCAGCACGGGCGTGCCGCGCAGCACCGCCGTTACGGCTTTTGCCGGAATGGCAAACGCGCGCCGACCGGACATGCGCAGCGCACACAGCGGCACCGCCAGCAGCGTGCCAAGCAGCAGGGAGACCACGGAAATGCGCACCGTGGTCCACAGCCCCTGCAAAATTGACAGGCCCGCGTTGGTTTTCAAAAATGTTTCTTCAAAGAAGGCGATGATGTTCATGCCCTGTTACTTCAGCTCCACAGCGGTGACGTTTACGGATAGATAAGGATCGGTGACGAATACGTTTTCAGACATGTCGCCCACCATACCCTGGATGTCTTCGGACAGCGCCTGCTCCTGCCAGAACAGGATATCGATGCGCCCGGTCGCAAGCGCCGTGATCGCCGCGCCCTTGCCCACCAGCACAAATTCGATCGGGCGGCCCAGCAGCGCCCCGATGTGCGCCATCAGGTTTACGTTGTACCCGGCGGGCTGGCCGGATGCATCCACATAATCCACCGGCGGAATATCGCCCGTTACGCCAACGCGCAGCGTTTCGCCGGTAAGCTCGGCCTCGGGCGCTGCCGGGGGCTCGCCGCCCAGCATCGTGCCCGCAAGCATCAGCAGCGTGCCGTTTGCGCCCAGGGTCTGTATCGCCTCGTTCAGCTGCGCGCCGAGCGCCTCATTTTTGCGCATCACAACCATGGACAGTGAGATTTGCGCAAAATCGGTCAGGCGGGGGTCCATGTAGGTATACAGCGTGGGGTCCTGCTGCGCCATGTAGCTGGCGGTGGAATCCATGCTCAGCACCGTATCCACCTTGCCCGCTTTCAGCGCCATCAGCGCCTCGCTGGCGGTGGGGAAGGTTAGAAAATCCTTGATCGGAATGCCCAGCGATTCCTGGAAGAAATACTTGATCTCCTCAGCGGAGGCAATCATCTCCATCGTGGCCAGCACCTTGCCGTCAAATGTGCGCTCCAGTTCGGGAGGGACGGGCGTGCTGGTGGGCAGCGCGGGGTTTGGCACGGGGGTGCCGCCCATGCCGGGCAGCGAGAAGGGCATCGCGGGCAGCGTTACGCCTTCGGGCAGTTCAATCTTGCCGGTCAGCACCAGCATGATCAGCCCTTCGACGGTTTCGACCTCGTACGCCGCCAAAGCCTCTTCGACCGAATCGAAACCCATCTCTTTCAGCAGCGCCTCGCCCTGCGCGATCAGCGCCTCGGACGCAAGGGCCGCTGCGGGGGATAAGAGCAGCAGCGCGGCCAGTATCCATACGATTATCTTCTTCATAAATAGTGCCTCCATTTTACTATAGATATCATACCGGCCAGACGGCTTCTTGTCAAATAAGATCAAACAAAAACCGGGCGGTGATTCAAATCCCGCCCGGCAATTTTTCGGTTGGTTTGATTATTCCACGCGGGTAATGCGCCCTTCGACCTCGGGTGAAACAGGGCCGCTCTCGCGCAGGTAATCGATGATGACTTCATCCATCGCGCCCATGTAGAACTGCACGGGATACGCTGCGAGCGATGCGTAGTTATCGCCGCCGGCGGCCAGGAAGTCGTTGGTTGCCAGCTTATACATCGCTTCCAGATCCACCGCTTCGCCGCGGATCAGCAGCTCCGTAATGCGCTCCCCGGCGGGCTTTGCGGGGTCAAACGTAAGCGTCATGCCGCCGATCTGCGGGAAGCCGCCGTTTGTTTCCGGGTACAGCGACAGACCGACCTCCAACGCGTCTTTCAGCGCCTGACCGGATACCTCCAGCAGCACCACCAGGTTGCCGAAGGGGAACACGGTGTTGACATCGCGCGCGGTGATCGGGCCCGCCTTGACCGTGGCGCGGATGTTGCCGCCGTTCATGATGGCGACATCAGCCCCGGTGGCGGAAAGGAAAATATCGGTGGCCAGGTTGCCCCAGTTGGATTCCTCGGTGCGGACGATTGCGCGCTCACCGACCAGCTCCACTGTGGTTTCGCCCACCACCTGATCCAGCGCGGCGCTCTGCGCGGCCTCCTGTTCCTCAATGGCGCTGATGACCGTGTGGTCCTCAAAACGCTTTGGGTTTGGGATCAGCTCGGCTACGACCTCCAGCCCGCCCTCGGGCGCAAAGGTCATCGTCACCTTGCCAAGGGCGTTTAGGTATTCGCCGGTGGATGTCACCAGCGCGCCCTCTTCCGCCTGCTTGATGTCGTAGAGGGACGTGTGGCTGTGGCCGTCTATCACCAGCGATACGCCGGGGATCTGCGCCAGCGAATCCATGCTGTTGGGGTTGTAGCCGTCATTCGCGCCCCAGTGCGCCAGGATGATCACGGCATCCGCGCCTTCCTTGCGCGCGGCCTGAACGGCCTTTTCGACCAGATCAACCCCGCCGAAGGTCAGGTCCTTGACATGGTCGGGGTGGATGGCGCTGACCATCTCAGGGTTCTGCGCGCCGACGACGGCGATGCGCTTCCCGCCCGATTCCAGGATGACATACGGGGTGAACGCGGGCTCGCCGGTTGCCGCCAGCAGGATGTTCGCCGACAGCAGCGGGAAGGCCATCTCGCCCGCCAGCGTTTTAAGGTGTTCAAGGCCGTAGTTGAAGTCATGGTTTCCGGCGGCCATGGCATCATAGGCGATGGTGTTCATCACCGCTACAATGCTCTCGCCCTTGGTGGCGCCCGCAAAGATGGTGCCGTGCAGCGTGTCGCCGGCATCCAGCACCAGGACATTGCCGGCCTTGCGCGCCTCGTTGACGTACGAGGCCATCATCGCATAGCCCATGCCCGCGCTGGAATCGTAGCGGCCGTGCACATCGTTGGTATGGAAGATGGTGACGACGACGGGCTGTGGCGCAGTCTCCTCCGCGGCCGCGGGAAAGACCGATAGCAGCATCAGAAGCCCGAGAAGCAAAGCCAGGAACTTTTTCATCTGCAGCATTCCCCTTTCATCGTTGTGGTTTGGCCCGGGGCACACTCCGCGGGCGCTCTTTCGCCATTATACCGTGTTGCCCATGTTTTTTCAATCGGAATTGTGCTTATGGGACTATCCTTTGCTAACATCCATCCGCTTCTCCAGCACAGTAAAATCCGTTTCGTACAGGAAACAGTCTCCCAGGTAGCCAAATCCCAGCCGTTGGTACAGCCGTTGCGCCGTTCCGTTGGCTTTCGCGCACAGCAGGCGCACCGCGTCAAACCCGCGCGCTTTCGCCATTTGCACCGTTTGCCGCATGATTTCCGCGCCAAGCCCGTGCCCCTGCGCCGCTGGCGATACGCACAGCCGGAACAGATACAGTCCGTGCCCCGGCGTCCATGGCAGATGGGAAAGGTCGTCATCGCCGTCGCATGCGCTGATCGCGCCCACAATATTGCCCGCGATGACCGCCACGAACTGGCTGCCCGCGTCCAGGTCTTCCATCAGGATATCGCGGTTTGGGTATTCCTCATCCCAGTCGGAATCACCGTGGCCTACCTGGCTGCGGTACAGCGCAAGGATTGCCGGAACATCCGCAAGCGTCGCCGGCCGCAGCACAGGCTGCGCGTCACCACGCGCCATGGCTGCTTCCCCCTCCGCTGGGCGAACCGCCGCCGGAGCCACCGCCGCCCGTTTCCTTGGGGTCGTTGACAAAAGCGTTGTGGCTCTGCGCATCGCGCACGGTGCGCTCCATGTGGTGCAGGTGGTGGCAGTATGCCGACCAGACGAATACGTCCGTACCGGATGTGTGGTATACCTCCGGGTTTTCATCCATCCATTGAACCATCGGCTCCGTCAGGCCCAGCGCCATGGCCAGCGGCAGGCGGCCGCGACCCATGCCCTGTACGTTCGCAAAGCGATCCCAGTCGGCGGGGGTGAAGCTGCGGATCGCGGCCATCGCGGCCTCGCCCTTGTCGGTCAGGCGGCGCACGGACGCAAACAGCGCAACGAACCCTGCCGCCAGCACGAACGCCAGGATGGCAAGCGGCACATTGCTAACGCCAAGCAGCAGCAGCCCAACGAACACGCCCAGCACCCCGGCCCCTGCCGACAGCGCAAAGCGCTGCCCGCCGTTCGCGTGCAGGTAGCCAAGGTCTTTCGCATCCCGTCCCACTTGCAGCTTCCACTGGCCGTACGCCTGGCTGAACGCCTGCGCGGTCTGGTAATCGTCGCCCGCGTCCAGCTCATCTACCCACAGCGTATTCGCATCGGGGGTGAGCCAGTCCAGAAGTTGCTTTTGATGCGGATGCGGGGGCGGCGGCGCGTCCATGCGCCTGGTGAACCCCAGGACGCCTTCTTCGCGGGTTTCCATCGTCAGCGCGCCCATTTCGCAAAGATCCACCAGCGTTGCCGACAGCGCGGCGGAGGACACGGACTGCTTTGCGATGATCTCCGCCACGGCGGGCGGCAGATCGAAGAGCAGCGCGTCATCCACGTTTGGGTCAATGCGGCGCATCACGCCGTAGCGCTTTTTGTTATTGAAAAACGCCAGCAGGAACGCCACCGCATACGCGCCAAGCCCCACGGAAACGGCGGTGCGCAGCGTTTGCGCGTCCCGCACGCGCTTTTCTTCATTTTCGATGGCGATGTCGTACACATCGTGCGGCAGCGTTTCGGCATCCGGCAGCCATTCCGTCGGGAACAGCGCGTGCAGCACCACCTTGTCGCCGTCGCCGATCTTATCCGCCGTAAGCGTCAGCACGCCCTGCTCCAGCACGCCGCTGAACGGCTTTGATGTTTCGGACAGGAAAATGCGCGTGGCATTATGATCCGTGCCGGGCAGCGTGACCGTGATCTTCACATCGCGGTAGGTGTTCTCTGCCAGCAGCAGCTGGTAGTAAATTTCGGCGGTATCCAGATAGCGCAGCGCAAAGCCGTCAATCCGGTAGGTGATGCCGTACGTCCTGTTCTCGCTGCTGCCGGGGTCGTACACCTTGATCTCCAGCGCGTCGCCCTCGCGGGTGACGGTGTAGGTGCCCGGCGTGCCGGACAGTTCGTTTACGCGCGTGAACGCGCGCCCCTGCGCGTCCAGTATCGCAAGGTCATCGATGGTGACATCCTTCGTGCGGATGGTGAAGAGAGGGCCGTTGAAAGCCCCCTCAAATGCGTAAGCAATGCTCTCAGTGACCAGCGCCGCGCCGTCCTGCCGCACATCCACTGCCATGCGGTACGATGGAATCTGATACGATGCCGCAAGCGATACGCCGGGCAGCAGAAGCATCAGCGCGATCATCAAGGCCCAGAGCGTTTTTTTCATAGGCTCAGCTCCTCGATTACATGGGAAACGGCTGCCTTCACCGCGCCCTGCTCAAACGGGTTCGGCAGCTTCGCCAGCTTCAAAAGGTCCACAAACCCCTTGCTGCCGCCCGCGCGGCACAGCTTCAGGTAGCTGTTCCACGCATCGCTGCGGTCCTTTTTCATCCTGCCGTAGAACGCAAACGCGCACACCTGTGCCAGCGCGTAATCAATGTAATAGAACGGATACAGGAAGATATGCTGCTTTTGCATCCAGAAGCCACCGTTTTCCAGGAATTCCACGCCATCGTAGTCGCGCCAGGGCATGTATTCTTTTTCAATGCCGCGCCACAGCTCACGGCGGGCCTTCGCGCCCATGCGGGGGTTCTTGTACAGTTCATACTGGAAGGCATCCACCGCGCACAGATAGGGAACGGAGCCCAGCGCATCGCACAGGTGGGCATAGCGCGCCTTTTCGGCGTTTGCCTCGCCGTAGAAGTTGCCGAACCAGGGGTAGGCGAAGTGTTCCATCGTCATGGAATGGATTTCGGCGATTTCGGCGGTGGCGTGGGCGTAATCAAGAATGGGCTGCGCGCGCATGGCGCTGTACCCCGCGAACGCGTGCCCGGCCTCGTGCGTCAGCACGCCGATATCGGCGGCCGTGCCATTGAAGTTGGAAAAGATGAACGTGGCCTTCAACTCGCCAAGCTGCGTGCAGTAGCCGCCAAGGCGCTTGCCGGGGCGGGTCTTGAGGTCAAACAGGTCGTGCTCCAGCATGAAATCGAAGAACTCGCCTGTTTCGGGGCTAAGCTCCTGGTACATCACGCGCGCGGCCGCTTTCAGCGTCGCTTCATCGCCCTTGGGGTCGGCGTTTCCATCCGGGTAGAAGTACGCCTCATCGTAGAAGCGCAGCTTATCCACGCCGATGCGCTGCCCCTGCTCGGCCCGCATCTTCGCCACGGCAGGTACGATCACGGCCTTGACCTGCTCGCGGAACTTGACGACATCCTCGGCGTCATACGCGGAGCGGCCCATGCCGGCGTACGCAAGCTCCGTAAAGCGCGGGAAGCCAAGCTTTTCCGCCATCGTAAGCCTGACCTCGATCAGCTGATCAAACAGGCTGTCCAGCTTCTCCGATACGCCCTCGTACATCTCCGCCCACTTGTCAAACGCTGCGCGGCGGATGGTGCGGTCGGGGTTTTCCATCTCGCGCAGCAGCCCGTAGAAGTTGACCGATTCGCCCCTAAAATCCGTACGGCAGGTGGCGACCAGCTTGGAATATTCATCGCTGAGCGCGCTTTCGCGGATCAGGTCCTCAACGATCTCATCGGCCATGGTTTTCAGTTCCAGTTCAGTTTGCAGGAACAGCTCATTGCCGAACTCGGCCTCAAAATCCTTGCGGAACGGGGTGGCGACAAGCGCCTCGCCGATGCGCTTGAACAGCGGGGTCAGCTTCGCGCGTTCCTGGTTGCAGTATTCATTTTCCGCCTCATAGAACGCGTCTGTGGTATCGATGGTGTTGCGCACATGCGCGACGACGACGGCGGTAAACAGCGGAAGCTTCACTGCCTGTATCGCGAAGTATGCATCCCGCGCCGCCTCGTACGAATCCGCGGCGATAAACTTGGCCAAAATCTCCTCAATGGCGGCGCGGCCGGCGTCAAAATCGGGGCGCGCATAGGGCAGGGTGTGAAATGTCCAGGACATATGGCATTGCTCCTTTTTTTCGCGTGATAGGGGTATGATTCGCGGCGCGGGATGAGTCCCCCTGCATAGAATGCGATGAATTTTCCCTTGACATGTCCTTTACGATGTTTACAATAAAAAGGTGGGGCGCGCGGCAAACGATCGCGAGGGTCCCCCGCAAAGGAGGGTTTCAGATGAGGCACTGCGCCATCGTTGGCATCAACTGGGGCGATGAGGGCAAGGGACGGATGGTGGACTACCTATCGGGCAGCTACGATATCGTCATCCGCTACCAGGGGGGCAACAACGCCGGGCATACCATCGTCAATGATAAGGGCACGTTCAAGCTGAACCTTTTGCCCTCCGGCATATTTCGCCCGGATACGCTGAACCTGTTGGGCCCGGGCACCGTGGTGGATATCCGCCACCTTGTGAATGAAATGGAAAGCGTCAGGGCGCGCGGCATTGCCATCACGCCCCAGAATTTGCTGATTTCGGACAGGGCGACCGTGGTGCTGCCCATGCATCCAAATGAAGACCAGCTGGAAGAGGAACGCCTTGGCAAGGCGCAGTACGGCTCCACAAAGCGCGGCATTTCACCCGCGTATGCCGACCGCGCGTACAAAAAGGCACTGCGCATGGGCGATCTGCTGCACGAAGAATCGCTGACGGCCGGCCTGCGCCGCCTGGTCGATTGGAAAAATGATACGGTTGTCAAGGGCTACGGTTGCCCACCGTACGATTATGATGAACTGCTCGCCTATTGCAGGCAGTACGCGGCGGTGCTGGCCCCGTACATCACAAACCTGCTGCCGCTGCTGGAAAAGGCCCAGTTGGCCGGGAAGCGTGTGCTGTTTGAGGCGCAGTTGGGCGCGCTGCGCGATTTGGATTACGGCATTTACCCGTACACATCCGCGTCGAACCCGCTGGCGGCGTACGCGCCGGTGGGCTGCGGGCTGCCGTCGCTGAAGGTGGACCGCGTGGTCGGCGTGGTGAAGGCGTATTCCAGCTGCGTGGGCGCGGGGCCGTTCGTCGGCGAACTTCTGGATACGGTGGGCGATACGCTGCGTGAGATCGGCCAAGAATATGGCGCGGCGACTGGCCGTCCCCGGCGCGTGGCTTGGCTGGATCTGGTCGCTACCCGCTACGGCGTGCTGCTTCAGGGGGCGACGGAACTGGCCGTGACAAAGCTGGATGTGCTCAGCACGTTTGACACGCTGCCCGTCATCACCGGCTACAGGCTGGATGGCGAGATCACCGCCGATTTCCCGTACACGGCGGCGCTTTCCAGGTGCGAGCCGGTCTATGAGATGATGCCCGGCTGGAAGAAGGACATCTCAGCGGCCAGGAAGCTTTCCGACCTGCCGGCGGAAACGCGGAAATATGTGGATAAAATGGAAGAGGCGCTGAAATGCCCGGTGAAGTTCCTGTCTGTCGGGCCGGAAAGGGAAGCGCTGGTATTAAGGTAAAGCGGTAATGTAAAAACCAATATTTGCTAAAAAAGGGCTTCATGCCCTTTTTTTGTTTTCCCACCGATTCCACGGAAACACCCAATTCCTTTCATCATCCAATCACTTGCGCGGGGTATTCTAAGGCCACGGATGCGAAACAACATCAAACGAGGCGAAAGGAGAAGAACCGTGGCAATTGAAGTATTCAACAGATACGAAAACAAATACATGATGGATGAGAAAATATTCGTCCGCTTCAAGGCACGCCTAGCTGATCAGATGGAGCCGGACCCCTATAATATCGAAAACGAAACATACGCCATCAGCAACCTGTATTATGATACGAACGATAATCACCTCATTCGCACATCCTTGCAGGGACCGAAATACAAGGAAAAGCTGCGCCTGCGCGCGTACGGCGTACCGGATATGGACAGCCAGGTTTTTCTGGAAATCAAAAAAAAAGTGGATGGCCTGGTCAACAAGCGGCGCAGTCCGCTGAGCCTGTCGGATGCCTATGCGTTTGTAGAAACCGGCGCGCCGCCGATGAACAGCCCCTTTGTCAACCGGCAGGTGCTGCAGGAGATTGACTATCTGCTTAGAACGCAGCCGCTGTCGCCCGCACTGTACCTGGCATACGACCGCTGCGCGTACTTCGGCGTGGGGCAGCATGACCTGCGCGTATCCTTTGATACCAACATCCGCACCAGGCGGCAAGATCTGCGACTGGAGGCGGGCGACCACGGCAAACAATTGCTGGAAAGCGGGCAATGGCTGATGGAAATCAAGGTGGCGCGAAGCATCCCGGTGTGGCTGTGCCGCCTGCTGTCGGAGTATGGCATATACCGCACCAGCTTTTCCAAATACGGCACGGAATACAAAAGCTGCCTGGCGGCGAAGCATCCGGCATATGCGGGCCTTGCCAAAGCGCCGGAGCGCGCAGGTGCCCTGACCCCCGCGCTGGCGCGCTAACCACGGGAATCAACCATCTACAGAAAGGGATAGAATGGCATGTTTGAATCGATCTTCACCTCCACATCGGGCGAAACGGTGATCACGCTGGGAGGGCTGGCGGCGGCGCTGGGCGCGGCATTGCTGCTGGGGTTGCTGGTCAGCCTGGTGTACCTTCGCGCCAGCCGCAACAAATGCCCCACACAGAGTTTTGCGGTGACGCTGGTGGTGCTGCCGGCGGTGGTCGCGGTGATCATACTGCTGGTGGGCAACAGCGTAGCGCGGGCGTTCAGCCTGTCCGGCGCATTCGCAATCATCCGCTTCAGAAGCGCCCCGGGGGATGCGAAAGATATCACCTATGTGCTGTTCTCGATGGCAATCGGCCTTGCGGCGGGGCTTGGCAACATTCTGTACGCGGTGGTGGTTGCGGTGGCGCTGTGCCTGGCAATGATCACCCTGGAGATGACACAGTACGGAAGACCGCGCCGGGCTGAAAAGGTGCTGAAGATCACCGTACCGGAAAACCTGGACTACGAAGGCGCATTTGACGGCGTGCTGGCCAAGTACACCGATTCCGCAACGCTGGAGCGCGTAAAGACCGCGGACCTGGGCAGCCTGTATGAGCTGCGCTACAGTGTGATCCCCAAGGCGGGCATCAGCGAAAAGGCGTTCATCGATGAACTGCGCTGCCGCAACGGAAACCTGAACATCATCCTGGCGCTGAATGCGCCAAACGGCGAACTGCTATAAAACATAAACAAAATAGAGAAAGGGATATGCCTATTATGAAGAAAACCCTTCGCGTGGTATGCGCGCTGATGATGATCCTGAGCCTGACCGCCTGCGCACAGGCACAGACGACCGAAACCACGCCAACCACTACTGCAACTGCCGAAACAACGCTTTCCGCAACCGTAAAAAACGCGGACCAGAAAACCACCTGGGATAACACCGCCACGGGCATCAACCTTTCGGACAGCGGCATCACCGTTACCGGCAACGGCGCAACGGTGCAGGGCAGCGTTGTAACCATCACACAGGCGGGTACATTCGTTGTCAGCGGCAAGCTGAGCGACGGCCAGATCGTCATCAATGCCACAAAGGATGAAAAGATACATTTGATCCTCAACGGCGTGGACATCACAAACAAGACTGGCGCGCCCCTGTACGGCGTAAGCTGCGACAAGCTGACCCTGACCCTGGCGGGCGGCACTGTAAACACCCTGACCGACGGCGGCAGCGCATTCCAGTACGCCAACACGACCGATGAAGAGCCCAACGCGGCGCTGTTTTGCAAGGATGACCTGACCATCAACGGCGAGGGCTCGCTGACCGTAAACGCCGGGTTCAACAACGGCATCGGCACAAAGGATGACCTGCTGATCCTTAGCGGAAACATCACCGTGAACGCCGCGAACCACGCGCTGCGCGGCAAGGATTCCGTGACCATCCTGGGCGGCACGCTGAACCTGACGGCGGGCAACGACGGCATCCAGACCAACAACCAGGCGGATGCAAGCCTTGGCTGGGTTCTGATCGAGGGCGGCACAATCAACATAACCTCCGCGCATGACGGCATTCAGGCAGATACAACGCTGCAGATCACCGGCGGCGACCTGCACATCACGGCGGGCGGCGGCGCGAAGAAGGCTACCACGGTGACAAGCGCGCAGACGACATCCGACAGCTTTAAGGGCATCAAGGCTACCGGGAATATCCTGATCACAAACGGCACGCTGGTGATTGACAGCTACGATGACAGCGTGCACGCAAACGGCAACATCACCATTACGGGCGGCAACCTGACCCTTTCCACCGGCGATGACGGCGTTCATGCGGATGGCGAACTGAACGTGACCGATGGCGTGATTACGGTGGTGGAATCGTATGAAGGGCTGGAGGCGGCACACATCCTGATCGCGGGAGGCAAGATCACTCTTGCCTCTTCCGATGATGGCATTAACGCGGCCGGCGGCGCGGGCGGACAGAGTGGGTTTGGCCGGTTTGGTATGGACATGTTTTCACAGTCTGGGTCAGGGTCGTACACCATTACCATCACCGGGGGTGAGATCACGCTGGCGGCGGGTGGAGACGGGTTGGACTCCAACGGGGATATCACCATTTCCGGCGGCACGATCATTTCCTTCATCAAATCAACTGCCGATAACGGCGGAATGGACTGTGACGGCACATTCACCGCGACCGGCGGCACCATCATTTACGGCGGCACAGGTGTGGGCAACACCCCGGGCAACGCCTCCACGCAGAGCTACGCGTACTTTACCGGCAGCATTTCGGCTGGCGATACGGTAAGCCTCCTTTCCGGAAACTCCACCATCGTCACGTTCACGGCGCCTCTTGCTGCGCAGTATCTGGCGATATCCACCCCCGATGTCGTCTCCGGGCAGAGCTACACGCTGGTGAAAAACGGCACGCAGCTGGCCTCCGCTACAGCCGGAACAGGCGGCGGCGGTATGGGCGGGTTCGGCGGCGGCCGGGGCGGCAACATGGGCGGCGGTATGGGCGGAAGGCGATAAAAAGCGCCGCCCGGCCTATGCGGATAGCGCTTTTTCGGTTGATTCACGATATCCTTCACCTTTTTTAAAATGCCCCGGCAAACTAGCCGGGGCATTTTGCTTTGCCTGCGCTATTCCTCCGCACCGCGCAGCAACGCCTGCTGCAGCTGATCGCCCAGGCTTTCCGCGCGCTGATAGATGGCATCCAACTCCGCGCACATGCGTTTCATGGCTTCCGCGCGGCGGGCCCCCGCCGATTCATCCTCCGCACGCTCTTTCTTAAGGTTCACAAGCTGCGCGCCCGTATCATCCAGCATGGCGCTTGTTTCCGATTCCAGCTGCCCTTTCAGCTGCGCAAAGCACTCAGAGACATAGCCGCGCACATCGGCCGCGATGGTGCTCTCGCTTTCCATTTTATCAAGCATTTCGCCAAGTGTTTTGCGGATTTCCTGCCTGGATGTTTCCAGCTGTCTCTCATTCATTTTATTTTTAAGGATAAAGTGGCTGGAAATGGACCCCGCGATGCCGGACAGGCAAGTGCCGATCAGCACCACCGGCGCCGTAAGGGGAATGGCCAGCGCGGTTGTCAGCACAGCCAATGCCACTGCGCCGCCCAGCGAGCCCGCAAGCCCGATGCCGCCGCCTAGCAGCGCGCCCTGCCAGCCGTTGCTTTTGAACCCCAGGTATGCGCCGGAAGCGATTCCGCCAAAGATTCCGCCCATGCTTCCGCCAACCACCCCGCCCAGGGCATAACCGACCCCGGCGTCAGACTCGGATGTTACCTTAAGCTGGAAAAGGTTCTGGATCGCCTCGGCTTGCGCGAAAAAGGAGCTTTGGTATGAACTTAAGCGGTCCGTCTCTTTCACCAGCGCTTCGCAGAAAATCTCATCCACCGTTTCGAAGAACAGCTTGTTCGTTTGGGCCATCGCGCTTTTTACGGCAGCGGACAGGCGCGCCTGCGTGGCTTCCCGGTTTGCCGGCGCCAGGTCTTGCGCTTCCAGAGGCGTACCCGTCAGCGCGTTTTCCGCCGCCAGGCGCATTTTGTGCCAGTATTCGGCAAGCGTAGGGGCGATCTCATCATACACCTGGTTCATGCTCTGGTTGATCTTCGCGAATTCCACCGCGCGCTCCCGGCGCATGCTGTCCAGCGTCCGCGACGCCTCCGCGCATTGCGCATCGAATGCCTCATCGGAGGCCGCATCGGAGAACACCCGCATATCCGCCGCCTTGAGCAGCTCCATCACCGTGTTCTTGATCCGGCTGACAGGAACGCTGAGCATGATCGCCCCGCGGTCCAGCGTCAGGAACTCGGACAGCGCGGCTTCAAACGCGGGGAAGCCGCTTTCGGCGCGCAGCTGCGGTTTCAGCGCCTGCTTGGCCGATACCCCGAAAACGCGCAGCTTGCCCAGCTTGCTGCGGTAGCGCAGGTATTCTTCGGAATCCTCGCCGTATTGCCGCTTTGCTTTTTCCAGCACATTCAATTCGATGTTCCGGCGCACGTCGGCAAGGACAGTTTCCCGCTGGGCGTCGGTTTCCAGGTAGTCGATCCTGTTGACAACGAACAGAACACGCCCGATATCCCCGGCCAGCAAATAGGTGGTCAGGAGCTCCCTTTCGCTTTGGGAAAGGGGATAGCGCGCGCTGACCACCATCACGCACGCGTCCGCTTCCGGCAAAACGGATAGCGTGACCGCATGCATGGTGGTATCGGAATCGTTCAGGCCCGGTGTATCGATGAGGGTAACGTTGTTGCGGCAATAGTCGGTGGGGTAGAACACCGTCGCGCCCTGAAGGCTTCTGGCGCGCGCGGCGCTTTCCTCCGTAAGCTTTGTCACATAATCGTGCAGCCTGTCCACCGGCACCTCTTCCACGCGCCCGTCGCGGTAGGCAAGCTGCGCGCGCGGGGTCGCGCCGTAGGTGATGCGGGTGATGACGGCCGTCGCAGGCTCAATATCCGCGGGCAGCACATTGCTGCGAAGCAGCGCGTTGATCAGGGTGGATTTGCCGCGCTTGAACTCGCCGATAACCGCCACATTGAAGCAGTCCGCCTGAAGCTTTTCGAACATGCTTTCGATGATGGCGGCGCTAGACGCCATGCCCATTTCACGGCAGTAGCCTTCAAGGGTAAAAAGGTCCTCCGTCAGCGCCGTGACGGTTTCCCGGTAGTTGCCAAACCCGCTGAAGGCGAAGGTTTCGGCGGTCATTGCATTTCCCTCCGATCCGCGTTTTGCTAGAGCCTGAACAGGCTTTTAGGAACCCATGTATTCGGAAACCGCCTGTTCGCAAGCAATGAGAATATCTTGCGCGGCGCCTATCGCTTTCAGATCCGCGGCCGCCTGCGCGGCGATTTTCCAACGCGCGGCGGTGGCGGCGGGCAATACAATGTCTAAGACCCACTGCGCTTGCCTGTCGGCCCAGCGCAGCCATACCGTACGCGCGCGCGGGATTTCCGCGCGAAGCGCCTCGCCGTAGCGGGTAACGGCCTGCTGAATCGCCTGCACCAGCGCGCGGTGATCGGTCGCATCCGGCGCCTGCCCGCCCGGTAACGCCCAGGAAAAGACCGCCGCTTTCAGGCAGGCAAGCGCGGCGGCGGGCAGCGTGTCCGGCGGCGGGGGAAAGGGCGCGCTCAGCGATTGTGCCGAAAGCCCCAGCGTTTCCATGGGGGTCATCAGTCCATACCGCCACGCCTGTTCGATTGTGCTGTCCGCTTCGGGAAGCCCCTGCATCAGCGCCTGGCGCACGGGTTCCATTATCTGCCCGCCAATGATCTCCTCGCTCTCAGAGGCGCTTAACATGCCTTCGCCATCCAGCATCAGGCGGGCAATTCCGTTCATCAATGTCGGCAGGATGGCCAGCGCCTTTTCCACCGCGCCGCCGCCCATGGCAAGCCTGCCATGCACCACGCCGCGGATGGTTTTGGCATACTCTTCCAGCGCGCGCACCGCGGCCTCCGCCTGCGAATCCGTTACGCGGCCGCGCGGTGCCCTGCGGATGGTGCGCACGGCTTCGCGCAGCGCCAGCAGCGCCGCATCCGCCGTGTGCTCGATTTGCTTTGCGGTAACGATTGTCAGCAGTTCCTTTGAGAACACGGTGAACCGGCTTTCTTCTATCAGCGCGCGGTTGTTGGTGGCCAGTCCGGTCAGCATTTGCTTGGCGGAAATGCCGTATATGCGCGGCGGTGAAAAGAGCGCCCGCGCCTTCTCCAGCACCTGCGGCTCCGCACCGGTTTCATTCAGCCTTTTCTCAACCGCCGGACCGATTGCCGCCGCCCGGTTCCGCACAAACGCATCAAACCGCCTGTCACGCTCGCCCTTTTCATCGTAGTCTTCCATCACCGTATCCATGAAAGAGAGCGCAAACACGATATCATAGATGCTTTCGCTGGCGACAAGGCGGCAGATGTTGTTCACCTCGGTATCGCTCAGCGGCGAGTCGGCGGAAATGACCACCAGCACCGCATCCACTTCGGGCAGCACGGAAAGCGTCACGCGGGACATCGCGTCATCGTCGTTCAGGCCGGGCGTGTCAAGCAGTTCTACATTGTTCTGGCAGATCACCGTGGGGTAGCGCACGATGACCTCCCGGATGGGCGGAACATCTTCCAGCTGTCTTTGGGTCACATAGGCGGCCAAGTTTTCCAGCGCGATAGCCTCTGTTTCACCGCTTTTATAGTGCACCGTTGCGCCCGGGGTTTGTCCGTACACCACCCGATTGATCACCGCAGTAGTCGGCACGATGTCAACGGGCAGGATATGCATGCCCAAAAGAGCATCAATCAGGGAGGACTTTCCCCGGTTGAACTCGCCCACCACCGCCACGCGGTAGCGTTTGGTTTGTATCAGGTTCAGGCACTGCGAAAGATACCCCGCAACCTCCCCGGATGCCTCGCGCGGGGCAAGCATCTCCTGCATGCGGATGATGCCGCCGTTGAGCGCGTATAGCATTTCTTGGTGGTTCATGGGCCGACGGGCGGGGTTTGTTTGCCTAATATATCTATCTTAGGCGTATCGTCGCGCATTTGCTTAATGGCGGTAAGAATGCGTTTGCGGTCCGCCTCGGGTATATCCCGCTTGTCACCCAACAGGAAAGATACCGAGCCCTTGCGGTTTCGGATGACCAAGTGCAGGTCATTTGAAAGCGACCAGGGAACGAGAGCTTTTTCGATCATGCGCGCGGGATACGCGATGGCAGGCCTGGGCTTTCCCTTCGCCGGAGGATCGGGCGTGAAGACGATTTGTTCTGTCTGCACGCTGACCGTGCCGGGTATTTTGGAAAAGGCCGAGGTGAGCGTAGCGTGAAATTTGCAGTAAAAGCGCGTTGTCACTGACAGATCATGTCCCTCAGGGCAGAACAGATCCCCATCCAGCACTTCAACACCGCACTCGGGGCAGGTTTTCATTTTTTCCACCTCCTGGCAGTATTGTAACCGCTCATGCTGCCACAAGCAAGAGGCCAGGGCAAGTTCGCATGCTATACATCCCTTTTCCATATAGTAACCAACCATCCGGCCGGAAACAAGCGGTTTGCCGGACATCTGGAAAAATTATGCAATATGCGTAAAGCTAACACCGGTCGACAAGATTCTTGACTGATGGTATACTTGCTTATACAACCATTCTGCCGTAAAAGAGACGGAGTGATGCTCATGCAAGAAAAGCGTTCAACCGAAGAACTAAACCGCCTGATCGCCGAATGCGGTGACCTGGATGATGCCCTTGAAGAAGCAAACAGCGATATCACGCGGATATCGCCGAGCCAGCGGCTCAATGTGCTGCTGGTTGAATCCAAGATGGAAATCCGCCAGATTGCGCAGATGGCGGGCCTCAGCACTTCCTATACGTACCAGATTTTTGAGGGCGTGCGCGTTCCGGGGCGGGAAGCGGTCCTGCGCCTGGCGTTTGCGATGCACCTGAAACCCCGCGAGGCGCAGCATTTGCTGCGCATTGCCAAGGAAGGGGCGCTGTATTCGCGCGTGCGGCGGGATTTTATCATCCTGTTTGCGCTGGAACAGGGCGCCACGCTTCAGGAAGCTGACGCCCTGCTTACCGAACGGGGAGAAACCGGGTTTCCGTAAACCTATCTTGGGTTGTGTTACGCCGCCTGCTCGAACTGGCTGTTGTACAGCGCAGCGTAGTATCCGCCATCTTTCAGCAGCGCATCGTGCGTGCCGCTTTCGATCACATCGCCGTCCCGCATCACCAGAATCAAATCGGCATTTTTGATGGTGGAAAGCCTGTGCGCGATGACGAACGATGTGCGCCCCACGGTCAGCTTATCCATCGCCTGCTGGATCATCGCCTCGGTTCTGGTGTCGACGGAGCTTGTCGCCTCATCCAGGATCAGCATTGGCGCGTTCTGTATCACTGCGCGGGCGATGGTCACCAGCTGTTTTTGCCCCTGAGACAGGCTTGCCGCGTCGTTCAGCACGGTGTCGTATCCATCCGGCAGCGTGCGGATGTAATGATGCAGCCCCACGGCCTTGCACGCGGCGATCACCTGGTCATCCGTCACGCCCTGCTTGCTGTAGATGATGTTTTCTTTGATCGTTCCCTCGAACAGCCAGGTATCCTGCAAAACCATGCAGAACTGATCGTGCAGGTTCTCCCGCGTGACCTGGTGAATCGGCATGCCGTCGATGCGGATTTCGCCGCCATCCAGCTCGTAAAAGCGCATCAACAGGTTGACCATCGTTGTCTTGCCCGCGCCCGTCGGCCCCACGATTGCGATTTTTTGCCCGGCCTGCACCTTGGCGGAAAAATCATGGATGATCATCTTATCCTTGCTGTACCCAAAGCGTACATGGTCGAATTCCACATCGCCGCGGATGTTTTTCAGCTGCCGTGTTTTCTGGCTTTCATCGGAAAGCTCTTTTTCTTCCAGGAAATCGAACACGCGCTCCCCGGCGGCGGCGGTGCGCTGCAGGCTCTGCGCCGCCTGCGCCAGCTGTGACAGCGGCTGCGTGAACAGGCGCACATACAGCATGAAGGCTACGATCACGCCAAAGCTGATGCTGCCGCCCATCGCAAGCGCCGCGCCTACCACGCATACCGCCACATACCCGAAGTTGCCGATGAATCCCATGATCGGCTGCATCAGCCCCGACAGGAACTGCGATTTCCAGCCGCTTTCATACAGCCGCCCGTTGACATCCTCAAAAACGCGCGTCGCCTCGCGGCTGCCGTTGTACGCCTTGACCACGTTGTGGCCCGAGTACACCTCTTCGATGTGGCCGTTCAGGTCGCCCAGGCCCTCCTGCTGCTGGGCGAAGTAGCGCTGCGATTTGCCCATGATCAGCATCATGCCCGCGAAACCCAGCAGGCTTGCCGCGATGGCCGTCAGCGCAAGGATCCAGTTGGTGTAGAACATCATCACCATCGCGCCCACAAACATTGTGGCGGCGGAAACCAGCGTATCCACGCTTTGGTTCAAAGTCTGGCCTACGGTATCCACATCGTTGGTGACGCGGCTGAGCACATCTCCGTAGCTCACCTTGTCAAAATAGGACAGCGGCAGGCGGTTGATCTTGCCTGAAATATCGCTGCGCAGGTCCTTTGCGATGCGCTGCGTGGCGCTGGCCATCATGTACCCTTCGATTGCGCGCAGCAGCATCGAACCCAGATAGAAACACAGCAGCAGCACCGCGGTTTGCACAATCGCCGAAAGATCGATGGACGCGCCGGGCATCAGTCCCTTGCTGATTTCATTGGTCATGTTCTTCAGCTGGTCGGGGCCGATGATTTGCAGCACCGACGCGCCCGCCGCCAGCACCAGCGCCACAATGATCGCAGGCAGATACCGCTTGCAATAGTTGATCAGTTTCTTCCAGGAACCGGTGAAGTTGCTCGCCTTTTCCGTACCTCCGCCCATACCGCCGGGGCCGCCCGGCCCGCCGCCCATGGGGCCGCGCGCGTTGCTATTTCTTCTTTCGCTCATGATGCCAATTCCTCCTCACTCAGCTGGCTTTCGGCAATTTGCCGGTATACATCGCAGGTGCCGAGCAGTTCCCTGTGCGTGCCCTGGCCGACCACGCGGCCTTCATCCAGCACGATGATGCGGTCGGCATCCATAATGGTGCCAATGCGCTGGGCAACGATCAGGCTGGTCACGCCCGCGGTCTCCTTCTTCAGTACGCTGCGCAGCGTGCGGTCGGTTTTGTAATCTAGCGCGGAGAAGGAATCGTCGAATATATAGATTTCAGGGTTTCTGCACACGGCGCGGGCGATGGCAAGCCGCTGCTTTTGCCCGCCGGATACGTTGGCCCCGCCCTGCGCGATGGCTGCGCCGTATCCGCCCGGCATCGCTTCCACAAAGCCCGATGCCTGCGCGATGGCGGCTGCCTTCTCAATGCCCGCCTGGGTGAATCCGCCGCTTCCGTTTTCGCCGTACGCGATGTTGGAGGCAACCGTCCCCTTGAACATCACGGCCCTTTGCGGCACATAGCCGATCTTGTTGTGCAGCACATCCTGCGTGTATTCGCGTACATCCACGCCGTCTATCAGCACGCGGCCGCTGGTGGCTTCGAAAAAGCGCGGCACCAGGTTGATCAGGGTGCTTTTCCCGCTGCCGGTGGAGCCGATGAACGCCACGGTTTCACCTTTCTTGGCGTTGAAACTGACATCGTGCAGCACGGATTCCGCCGCCCCCGGATACGCGAAGCTGACATGATCGAATGTGACTTCCCCGGTCACGCCGGGCAGCCCCTGGGTTTTGTTGCCGTCGCGCAGCGTGGGCTGGGTATCCAGCACCTCATTGATGCGGCGGGCGGATACGTTGGCCCTGGGCAGGATCATGAACACCGCGACCACCATCATGAATGCCATGATCACCTGCATCGCGTAGCTGGAAAACACCACCATGTTGGAAAACAGCGTCAGCTTTTCCGCGCCCACCGCGGCGTTGATCAGGTACGCGCCGATCCAGTAGATGGCAAGCGACAGACCGCTCATCAGCAGGTTCATCACCGGCATCATCAGCGACATCGCGCGGCTGGTGAACAGCTGCGTGCCGGTCAGCGCTTCGTTTGCTTTTTCGAATTTTTCTTCCTGGTAGCCTTCGGCATTGTACGCGCGCACCACGCGCAGGCCCGTCAGGTTTTCGCGGGTCACGCGGTTCACATCATCGGTGAGTGTCTGCATTTTCTGGAATTTGGGCATTACGAACACCAGCAGCAGCGTGAACATCAGCAGCAACAGCAGCACCACAACGCCCGTCGCCAGCGTCCATTCAAAGCCCTTTCCGGCGATTTTCGTCACCGCCCAGATCGCCATGATCGGCGCCTTGACGATCATCTGCAGCCCCATTGTCACCACCATCTGCACCTGCGTTACATCGTTGGTGGAACGCGTGATCAGGCTGGCGGTGGAAAAGCGGCCGATCTCCTCCATTGAAAAGGCATCGACCTTGCCGAACATCATGCTGCGCAGCCGCTTTGAGAAGGCCGCTGCGATCCGCGCCGCAAAGTAGCCCACGGCAACGGCGGAGGCAAGGCTGCCCAATGCGCACAGCAGCATCATGCCGCCCGCGCGCCAGATATCGGCCATGGCGCTGCCCTCTGTTTGCACCAGCATTGTGATTTCGGACATGTAGTCCGGCAGTTTCAGATCCAGAAATACCTGCAGTACGATCAGTCCCAGGCTGATAAGCGCTTGCAGCCATTCTTTGGGTTTCAGGTAGCGGAATAATTTAACCATGCGTGCCTCCGTCAATAATGTTTGTATCAAATGGTGTTAGATATCAGGGCTTTGTAAAGCGGTCACCGTATGGCGGCCGCTTACAGGTCCGGTTCGAGGTGGGGGAATGAAGCAATCTTGCCCATGATGCGCACAAAATGTACGGCGTCCTCCGGCCCCAGGCGTTCCAGCATGCCTGCCGTGAATGCCAGCATTTTCTGCCGCTGCTGTTCGTGGGCAACGCGGCCCGCGTCCGTCAGCGTGACCAGAATGCGGCGGCGGTCGGTTTTGTCCATCTCGCGCAGGATCAGGCCCTTGCTCTCCAGGTTGCCCAGCGCGGCTGCGATCCTCGCGGTGCTGATGTCCATTTCCCTGCTGATTTCACTGGGTAGCACCGGCTCATCCCGGTCGCTGAGGTAATGCAGGATGAACGTGCCGCCGCGCATTGCATCGGCCATATCCCGCTGCGGCCGCTGGCGCTGCGTGTGCTGCATATTTTGCATCAGCTGCTCGGCAAGTTCCGTGTACGTCATCTGACACATCTCCTCACATGGTTGATATCTAACATTAGTAGCATTATATGAACGTTAGATAAGAATGTCAATAGATATTTTGATTATTAGCAAAATAATTATTCGCCGCGTGCCGTAACGCTGAACGCGTGGCCCAGCACATAATAGGTAACCGTTACCGTGTGCTGTGTATCCGCGCCAAAGCGCGTCAGCACTGTGGTGGAGAACTCCCCGCGTGATCTGGCGGCAAGGGAGGGGGTGCGGGTTTCCGGCAGCTGCGCGATGGCGGCATCGCCCGGCTGCACTTCAATGCGAATCCATTCCTGCGGGAAGAAGCCCGTATTTGACATGCGCACGGTCAGCGTCACGAACTGGTACCCATCCGGCATGATGAACTCCGTATCGCTGAACACCGTGCCGGTGAATGTACCGTTTTGTATGTGTTTGCGGGTTTCATTATATAAATCCTCATTTTCCACCGCCGGAGCCACCGACGCGGTGACGGAAAGGATTTCCATCTGCGTGCCCGAATAAGCGGTCCATAGAAAACCGCCCACCAGCAGCGTAAAAAATACCAACAGGATGGCGAGTGTGCGCATGGTGCCTCCGTATATTGCGAAACTACGTGTATTCTAACAGATGCCGCAGGCGCTGTAAAGCGCACCGGAACCGGCCTCCGCTGCTCTTTTGCCATAAAATGCGCGGCAGGTTGCGAAAAAAAACAAAATGCCGTATACTCTTGGCGATACTTAGAACCCGTATTCACAGTCCGAGCTGTGCGGATTGCGGTAGATTTTTTGTCAGTTCAAGGAGACGGAGCGCAGAAATAGCAGCGCTATTTCAAGCGGAAGGCGACGCCGAAATGGCGAAAAAGATGCCGCAAGACGCATGGCTCGGACTGTGAATACGGGTTCTTACATCACTATAGTGCGAAGGTGGAACAAGACAATGGAATGGCTGCATTCGGTGGAGTTGGCGTTTGAGGCCGTGGTGGAGTGTTCGGTGTTGATCCTGGAAGTTATCGGCGTGATGGTGTTGCTTATTGGTGCACTCCGCGCGGCGCATGCGTATGCGGTCCAGCACAAAAGGCGCATGCAGCTGGATTTTGCAAGCGCGATGTCGGTCGGCCTTCAGTTCCTGCTTTGCGGGGAAATCATCAGCACGTTGGTCGCGCGCGATTGGAAAAACATACTGGTCATCGGCGTGATTATGGTAATCCGCGCGGCGGTGGGTTTCCTTCTCCACTGGGAGAGCGGCCATCTTCGCCATGAGATAGAACATGAAGAAGGGAAGTCTGCGTAAGCGGCTTCCTTTCTTCATGTTTCTGCCTGTTTTGCATTCTATTGTGCTTGACAAAGCATATGATGAATGATATATTTTTAACGGTCTAGAGGGACACAGCGCTAGTACAATCGGAGGAGAAAAAATGAGTCCAGAAAAAGCCGCCGTTTCGATCGATACCCAAGCGGAGGAGCGCGAAAAGTTAGCCGCGATCCAAAAGGTAATCGAAACGTACAAAGACAAAGAGGGCTGCCTGATTACGGTGCTGCATCTTGCGCAGGAGATATACGGATACCTGCCCATTGAGATTCAGCGCGTCATTGCAGACGGCATGGGATGCACGCTCAGCTACGTTTCCAGCGTAGTGACCTTCTACTCCTACTTTTCCATGATCCCCCGCGCGGAGCACGCGATCAAGATCTGCATGGGCACCGCCTGCTATGTGCGCGGCGGCAAACGCATTGTGGATAGGCTTGAAGAGGTGCTGGGCATCAACGTGGGGCAAACGACCGACGACGGCAAGTTCTCCATCCAGATCACCAGGTGCCTGGGCGCGTGTGGGTTGGCCCCGGTCATCATGATCGATGAGGAGGTTTACCAGCAGGTGAACCCCGACAAAATCGAAAAAATCCTGGCGAAATACTGAGGCATGAAAGGAAAGCGATAGATATGACAGTACAGACCATTTCGGACCTTTCCCGCATTGCTAAGGAGTATAACGACGGGCTTGCGAAATATACAAACCACATCATGGTGTGCGGCGGCGGCGGCTGCATCTCCACCGGCTGCGTGGCTACGCGCGACGCCGTGAAGGAATGCTTATCCGAGCGCGGGCTGTCCGACTCCGTGGGCGCGACGTACACGGGCTGCATGGGCCTGTGCGCGCTGGGCCCCATCCTGTTGGTGGAACCCAAAGGCGTATTCTATGTGAAGGTGACCCCGCAGATGGTCCAAGAGATCATCCAGGCGGAGATCATCGAAAACAGAACAATCGAGGCGTACACCTACTACGACCACCAGGAAAAGAAGCACATCCCGCTGATGAAGGATATCCCCTTCTTTTCCGAGCAGGTCAAGATCGCGCTGCGCAACTGCGGCAAGGTGGACTTCGCGTCGCTGGAAAGCTACATCGCGGCGGGCGGGTTTTCCGCGCTGGCCAAGGCGCTGAAGGATATGGACAGGAAGGCCACGGTCGAAGAGATCAAGCTTTCCGGCCTGCGCGGGCGCGGCGGCGGCGGGTTCCCCACCGGCATCAAGTGGGAAGCCGGCATGAATGCCCCCGGAGAGCGCAAGTACATCGTGTGCAACGCGGATGAGGGCGACCCCGGCGCGTTCATGGACCGTTCCCTGATTGAGAGCGACCCGTTTGGCCTGATCGAAGGCATGATGATCGGCGCGTACGCCATCGGCGCTTCCGCCGGGTTCGTGTATGTCCGCGCGGAATACCCCATCGCGGTGGAGCGGCTGAACGCGGCGATTGATACGGCGCGCAAGGCGGGCATCCTGGGCAAGAAGATTCTGGGCACGAAGTTCAACTTCGACCTGGAAGTCAGGATCGGTGCCGGCGCGTTCGTCTGCGGCGAAGAAACGGCGCTGATGAACTCCATTGAGGGCAAGCGCGGCGAACCGACCCAGAAGCCGCCGTTCCCCTTTGAGCGCGGCCTGTACGGCTATCCCACGATCATCAACAACGTGGAAACGTTCGCCAACATTCCCGCCATCATCGATAAAGGCGCAACCTGGTTCGCAAATTACGGCGTGGGCCGCTCCAAGGGCACGAAGGTGTTCGCGCTGACGGGCGATATCATCAACGCCGGCATTGCCGAGGTGCCGATGGGCATCACGCTGGGCGATCTGGTGTTCAAGGTCGGCGGCGGCATTGGGAAGGGCAAATCCTTCAAGGCGGCGCAGATCGGCGGTCCGTCCGGCGGATGCATCACAAAGGAATACCTGAACACTTCCGTTGATTACGAAACGCTGACATCGCTTGGCGCGATCATGGGTTCCGGCGGGTTGGTCGTGATGAGCGAAGACACCTGCATGGTCGATACGGCCCGTTTCTTCCTGGATTTCATTCAGGATGAAAGCTGCGGCAAGTGTGTGCCGTGCCGCATCGGCACCAAGCGGATGCTGGAAATATTGGAGCGCATCACAAAGGGCGAGGGCAAGGAAGACGACATCGCCGCGCTGACGGAGCTTTCCAACAACGTGAAGGAAACCGCGATGTGCGGCCTTGGCCAGACGGCGCCCAACCCGGTGCTGTCCACCATGCAGTACTTTGCCAAGGAATATGAGGAGCACATCCATGACCACCGCTGCGAGGCGGGCGTTTGCTCATCGATGTTCATCTCCCCCTGCCAGAACGCCTGCCCCGCCGGCATCAACGTGCCCGGGTACATGGCGCTGATTCAGGAAGGCCGCTTCCTGGACGCGTACCGCCTGATTCGGCAGGATAACCCGTTCCCGGCGGTGTGCGGCCGCGTGTGCACCCACCCGTGCGAGCGCAAGTGCCGCCGCGCCCAGCGCGATGAGGCGCTGGCCATCTGCGACCTGAAGCGCTTTGTGGCCGACTTTGCGCTGAACCACGAAGAGAAGTTCAGCGATGACATCAAATACCCGAAGAACGGCAAGAAGGTTGCCGTCATCGGCGCGGGCCCCAGCGGCCTGACGTGCGGATACTATCTGGTGCGCCTTGGCTATGTAGTGGATGTGTACGAAAGCCATTCATCCGCCGGCGGCGTGCTGGCGTACGGCATCCCGGAATACCGCCTGCCGACTGATGTGCTGGAGCATGAGATCAAGCTGATCGAGCAGGAAGGCGTCAACATCCACCTGAACACGGAAGTGGGCCGCGATATCTCCTTTGCGCTGCTGCGCGAGGAATATGACGCGATCTATCTGGCCACCGGCACGCAGTTCCCCAACCTTGTGGGCGTTGAGGGCGAGAGCCTCAAGGGCGTGTACCACGGCCTGCCGTTCCTGAAAGATGTGCACTTCGGCAAGCGGTTCAAGGTTGGCAAGAATGTAACCGTCATCGGCGGCGGAAACACCGCGGTCGATACCGCGCGCACGGCCATCCGCCTGGGCGCGGGCAAGGTGACCATCGTATACCGCCGCACCATCGAGGACATGCCCGCCGACAAGCGCGAAATACAGGAAGCGCTGGAAGAAGGCGTGGAAGTGATGGAGCTGACCGCCCCCGTGCGGTTCATCGGCAACGAAAAGGGTGCCGTCACCGGCATGGAGTGCCAGCGGATGGAACTTGGCGAGTATGACGCCAACGGCCGCAGGAAGCCCAAGCGGGTCAAAGGCAGCGAGTTCGTCGTGCCCACCGATATGGTGATCCCCGCCATCAGCCAGCACGCGGACTTCCCGTTCATCTCCAAGGATGACGTGGAGCTTTCCGCCTGGGGCACGATGGTGACGCAAAAGCACAACCTGATGACCTCGATTAACGGCGTGTTTGCCGGCGGCGACCTGGCGCGCGGTTCCGATACGGCGATCGCTGCCATCGCGGACGGCAAGAAGGCCGCTTCCAGCATCGATCAGTACCTTGGCGGCTCCGGCAAGCTGAACGTGGGCAAGCCGATCGAAATCCCGGCCGCGTATACCGATGAAGACAGCGCGGAGTACAACCGCTTCCCCATCGAGGTGCTGCCGGCCGACAAGCGCAAGCAGGGCTTCCGCGAGGTCGCGCAGGGGTACCGCAAGCTGAACGCCGTCGCCGAGGCCACCCGCTGCCTGCGCTGCGACAAGAAATAAGGGAGGGGAGGAATGACCATGCCGGATACGATGATCAACCTTACCATTAACGGTAAACCCATCACCGCTAAAGAGGGTCAGACGATCCTCAAGGCGGCGCAGGATTGGAACATTTACATCCCCAGCCTTTGCTACCTGGAGGGCGTGCACCAGTTTGGCGGCTGCCGCATGTGCATGGTGGAGGTCGAGGGGTCAAGGACCCTGGTGGCCTCGTGCATGGTGAAGGTGAAAGAGGGGATGGTCGTCAAGACCAACTCCGCCAAGGCGCGACAGGCCAGAAAGCTGAACTGTGAGTTGATTCTGTCCGATCACCCGCAGGATTGCCTTGCCTGCGCGCGTTCCGGCCAGTGCGAACTGCAGGAACTGTCGCAGACGCTGGGCGTGAACAAGGCGCGCTTCAAGGGCGAACGCAGCGGCGGCATCGTCGATATTTCGCCGTCGATCACGCGTGATACCGGCAAGTGCGTGCTGTGCCGCCGGTGCGTCAGCGTGTGCAACCAGGTGCAGCAGGTGGGTATTTTGAACGCTCAGAACCGCGGATTCAAGACGTACATCGGCCCATCGGACGGCAAATCCATCGGCGAGGTGGATTGCACCAACTGCGGCCAGTGCATCGCTGTCTGCCCGGTGAACGCGCTGTCCGAAACGGACAGCGTCACCAAGGTGTGGGACGCGATTAATGACCCCGGCAAGCGCGTGATCGTGCAGGTGGCCCCGGCGGTACGCGTGGCGATCGGCGAAGAGTTCGGCCTGCCGGCGGGCACGCCCGTAACCGGCAAGCTGGCCACCGCGCTGAAAGAATTGATGTTTGACGATGTGTTTGACACGAACTTTGCGGCTGATCTTACCATCATGGAAGAGGGCAGCGAGTTCCTGTCCCGCGCGAAAGCCGTGCTGATGGGCGGCAAGGCGACACTGCCGATGATCACATCGTGCAGCCCGGGCTGGATCAAGTTCCTGGAGCACCGCTTCCCGGATGCGGTGAAGAACCTATCCACCTGCAAATCGCCGCACATGATGATGGGCGCGATCATCAAATCGTATTACGCGCAAAAGCTGGCGATGGACCCGAAGAACATGTTTGTGGTATCCGTGATGCCCTGCACGGCGAAAAAGTTCGAGATCGTGCGGCCTGAAATGCAAAACGGCGGGCTGCCCAACGTGGACGCTGTGATCACAACCCGCGAGCTTGCGCAGATGATCCGCGAGGCGGGCATCGATTTCGCGAACCTGCAGGATTCGCTGTTTGAGGCGCCGCTTGGCATCTCCACCGGCGCTGCCGATATCTTCGGCGTGACCGGCGGCGTCATGGAGGCCGCCCTGCGTACGGTGTACGAGCTTGTTACCGGGCGGGAGCTGCCGTTTGAGAATCTGCACGTTGCCCCCATTGAGGGCCAGGAGCAGGTTAAGACCGCCGATGTCATATTCGAAAACTGCCTGCCGCAGTACCAGTTCCTGGAGGGGTTCACCGCGAAGGTAGCCGTCACCAGCGGGTTTGCGGGCGCGCAGATTTTGATGGAAGAGATCGCGAAGGGCAAGTCCGAATATCATTTCGTTGAAGTGATGGGCTGCCCGGGCGGCTGCGTAGTGGGCGGCGGCCAGCCGAGAACCGGCCTGAAGAGCGCATGGAAGGAGCGCCGCGACGGCATCTTCCATGAGGATGAGAAAAAGAAGCTGCGTAAATCGCACGAGAACCCGGCGGTGCAGAAGCTGTACGCCGAATACCTGCTGGAGCCGCTGGGACACAAGTCGCACGATTTGCTGCACACCAGCTATACGCCGCGTGGGCGGTATAATGAGCTGCTGCCGGAAGAGAAGAAGTAAGGCTAGCGGATACTGAGGGGGGCTGCCGTGGATGATGTTTCGACCACGGCAGCTTTTTTCAGATAAATGCGCATAGGAGAGCACGCCCGTGACGTTTGAAACCATAAACGATACCCATATATCAAAGCTTGCAGAGCTTTATGTGGAGACATACAACGCCCCGCCCTGGAATGACGCGTGGACGCTTTCCGCTGCTGCGCAAAAGCTGGATGAAATGATCAATTGCCGCGATGCTTACGGGCTTGTTTGCTGTGATGAGGAAGGCAAGAGCATCGGTGCGATTGTTGGCGCCAGTGAAGCCTATTACGATTGCAGGCAGTTCTTCATCAAAGATTTCTTTGTGGCGCCGGCAATGCAAGGCAAGGGTGTAGGCACCGCGCTGATGCATGCGCTTGAGCGAAACCTAAAGGAGAAGGGCGTTGCCAAAACCTATTTGTTTACATCCAGAGGGGATCAGACTGAACAATACTACCACCGGCGCGGGTATAAAAGCTGGAATGGCATGGTGATGATGGGGAAGGACCTGGGCGGGGAAACGGCAGGGAACCTGGCATGATCAATGCGGAAGAGCTGTATATCGTAAACTACTGCCACCCCAACTGCATTCCTCTGAAAAACATTGTGAGGCTGCCAAAGGAAGAGGCGTTTGCGCTGGCCGGCAAAATGGCCGCCGCAAATGCCGGAAAGACCGCCTTTGGCCGGTTTGAGGATTTTGAAAACTATTATCCCCTTCGGATCGCTCAGGACCGCTATCTATACGAGACATTCATCAGCCTTGGCGGCAGGCCGGTGGAAGAACACCCCTTATCGTTCGTGCTGCATGGCAGCGAATACCTTGATGAATGGTTTGATCACGGCATTGTTACAAAAATCCTGCTTTGCGACATACCGTCTGAGTACATCAGTTTCACCTTTGGGGATAGCGGCGCGGCCTTTCAAAAGGTGGGGGGAATTGAGGTTTTGACCAAGGAAATGCTGCTGAAGCAGTTATGGGAATATAGCGGAACGTTGGATGGCTTCCTACGCGATGTTGTGCGGCGGCACTACGTTGAGGTACAGGTTTGGAATGACGCTTGCTGCGTAAAATAAGAGGGGCTGTTGCACTCAATAATATTGCAACAGCCCTGACGTTTATTTCTTTGCCGCCCCTTCAATAATCCCCATAACCTTCCGCGTGCCATCGACAACAGGCTCTTTCTCCATCGCCGCGCGAATCTGGTCCCGATCCCGCCAAAGCCCCTCTATCGCCGCAACAAGCGTTTCCGCCGTCATTTCCTCTTGCGGCAGCACGCGGGAAAGCCCCCTCTTTTCAAACGACGCAGCATTGACAATCTGATCCCCGCGGCTTGCGCCCAGCGGGTAAGGCACCAGCAGCGCGGGCTTGCGCAGCGCCAGAATCTCCGACAACGCGTTCGCTCCGGCGCGGGAGAGCATAATATCCGTGGCGCTGAACACATCGGGCAGCTGTTCATTTACATATTCCAGCTGCGTGTAGCCGCGCGTATCCGAAAGGGCCGCATCCATATTGCCCTTTCCGGTAATGTGCGCGATGTCAAACTGTGGCAGCAGCCTGGGCAGCGCCTCGCGCAGCGCCTTGTTGACGCTGGCCGCGCCGGTTGATCCGCCCATCATCAGCAGCACCGGCTTTGCTCCGTCAAACCCAAGGTGCGAAAGCCCCCGCTCCCGCTTGCCCAGAAACAGCTCCGGCCGCAGCGGCGTGCCGGTGTACACCGCCTTTTTGCCGATCGCCTCCGCAGCTTCCGGGAATGTGGTGCAGATCACCTTCGCGCAGGGAATGCATAGCTTGTTGGCAAGCCCCGGCGTCATGTCGCTTTCGTGCAGCACGGCGGGCACACCGTGCAGCCGCGCGCCGTACACCACCGGCACCGATACAAACCCGCCCTTGGAAAACAGCACATCGGGCTTTAGCTTCCCCATCAGAGATGCCGCCTCGCCCGCGCCATACACCACGCGGAATGGGTCGGTGAAGTTCTTTACATCGAAATACCGGCGCAGCTTGCCGGACCTGACGGCATGGTATGTCACGCCCTTGATCGGCTCAATCAGCGTGCGTTCCACGCCGTCTTTTGTGCCAATGTAATGGATATCCCACCCGGCCTTTTGAAAATGCGGGATCAGCGCAAGGTTTGGGGTCACATGCCCCGCCGTGCCGCCGCCCGTGAAAACTATCCGCATGCGTTTCGCCTCCAGCATCATTATATCAAGCCAAGTCAAGCTTTACGCGTCAAGTGAAAAAAGGATAGAGTAAAGTTTGCGCGGGATACGAAATGCAAGTATCTTATGGTGCCGGTGCGGATGATCGCCTTCCAGTACAGCGGCAAAACGTATCAGTTTATGGTAAATGGGCAAACTGGTAAGGTCGGCGGCCGCGGTGCTGCTTGCACTGGCGGCGTTTGCCTTTGGCGTCTGGCGGAACGCGAACAACTGACTCTTTGGGATGTTTGCGGGGCGAAGTCGTACGATTTCGCCCCGTTTTCTCTTCCAGGCGGATGCAAAATTTGTCGGGAAATGCTATAATGGAATCGAACAAACGGAAAGGGTGGATTTCGTTATGATGGATCAACCGCAGGGCAAAAACCTGGATGAGTTCGAGTCCGTTCCGCTTGCACGGCTTGGCATCATTGCCATGCCCGGATGCGAGGAGCTGGGAAAGCGTGCGGACGAGTATTTGCGCCGTTGGCGTACCCAGCGCGAGGAATCGATGGCGGAGGGGGAACTGTACACCACGCCCGGCTACAACCGCGATACTTTTCTGCTGGATGTTTCGTGTCCCAGGTTTGGCACCGGCGAGGGCAAGGCGCTGCTTCGCCAAAGCGTGCGCGGGTATGACCTGTATATCATCAGCGATGTAACAGCCTATCAGGTTACCTACAAAATGTACGGGCGCGAGGTGCCCATGTCGCCCGATGACCACTATTCGGACCTAAAGCGCGTGATCGGCGCGGTGGGCGGCAAGGCCCGCCGGATCAACGTGATCATGCCGTTCCTGTATGAAAGCCGTCAACACCGCCGCACCACCCGCGAATCGATGGACTGCGCGATCATGCTGCAGGAACTTTCCAAGATGGGCGTATCCAACATCATCACCTTTGACGCGCACGATCCGCGTGTGCAAAACGCCATCCCGCTGACCGGGTTTGAATCTGTGCACCCAACCTATCAGATGCTCAAGGCGCTGTGCCGCAATGTCCGCGATCTGAACATCGACAAGCATAACATGATGATCATCTCGCCCGATGAGGGCGCTATCGGCCGCAACATCTACTATTCCACGGTGCTTGGGCTGGACATGGGCCTTTTCTACAAGCGCCGCGATTACACGAACATCGTCAACGGCAGAAACCCCATCGTTGCGCATGAATACCTGGGCGACACCGTCGAGGGCAAGGACATCATCGTAGCCGATGATATCATTTCCACCGGCGAGTCCGTGCTGGATCTGGCGCGCGAACTCAAGGCCCGCAAGGCGAACCGCATTTTTGTGGCGGGCACGTTCGCGTTCTTCACCAACGGCATCGAGGCGTTTAACCGCGCATATGAAGAAGGGACGCTCAGCCGCGTGCTGTCCACAAACCTGAACTACCTGCCCGAAGAAATCCGCCAGGCGCCGTGGTTCATCGAAGTGGACATGTCAAAATATATTTCCTTCATCATCGCCACCCTGAACCACGACCACAGCCTCAACAACCTATTGAACCCGCTGGACCGTATCAAAAACCTGTTGGAAAGGTATCATACTGAACAGGCGGAAGCGGGCATCCGGTTTGCTTGAAAAAGGGAAAGGATTTCTTGCGAAATCCTTTTACGGCGCGGTATCTTTAAACCCGCGCCGAAGAACAGGAGGAACCCATGAAGCTAGGCGTTTTGACCGTTTTGCTTGGAGATAAGCCCCTGCGCGCCGCGTGCGAACTGCTGGCCGGGCTTGGCGTGCAAAGCCTGGAGATTGGCTGCGGCGGATTTCCGGGAAAGGCGCATGCCGATCCGAAGGTGTTGCTTTCCGACCCCGCGGCACTGCGTGAGTTCAAGGCCGCCATCGCCGATAATGGGCTGACCCTGTCGGCGCTGTCCGTGCATGGCAACGGCGTTCACCCCGACCCCGCGCAGGCGCGCGCCGCTAACGATGACTTTGTGGATGCGCTGAAGCTTGCGCAGGCGCTTTCCATTGATACGGTTGTCACGTTTTCCGGCTGTCCCGGCGGTTCTCCGGCGGATCAAACCCCTAACTGGGTTGTTGCCGCTTGGCCGGATGATTTCAAGAAGATTTACGCATACCAATGGGATGAAGTGCTGATTCCCTATTGGCAGAAGACAGCCGCCCTCGCGGCAGAGCACGGCGTAACCAAAATCGCGCTGGAGATGCACCCGGGCTTCTCAGTGTACAACCCGGAATCGTGCCTGAAGCTGCGCGCGGCCGTAGGCCCCGCGATCGGCGCGAACTTCGACCCCAGCCACCTGTTCTGGCAGGGGATTGACCCGGTGGCGGCGATCCGCCAGCTTTCCGGCGCCATCTACCATTTCCATGCGAAGGACACCAAGGTGGATGCGATCAACACCGCCGTCAACGGTGTGCTGGACCCCAAACCCTTCACCGACGAGCTGCACCGCAGCTGGCTGTTCCGCACGGTGGGGTATGGGCATGATATGTCCACTTGGCGCGACATGATGTCGGCGCTGCGCCTGGCCGGGTATGAAGGCGTCATCTCTATTGAGCATGAGGACGCGCTGATGAGCGTGCCCGAGGGCCTGAGCCGCGCGGTGGCATTTTTGAAGGATGCTATACTTTTCGACGGTAGAACCGAGGCCTGGTGGGCCTGACCGCATAAAATCCATATCGGCTAGGAGGACTTGAATGGCAAGACTTTTCGGCACCGACGGCGTGCGCGGCATAGCCAACCAGGATTTGACGTGTGAGCTGGCGTTTCAGCTGGGGCAGGCGGGGGCCAGGGTGCTGGCATCCTCCGTGCACCGGCCGACGATCTTGATTGGAAGGGATACGCGCATCTCCGGTGAGATGCTGGAAGCTGCGTTGGTGGCGGGCATCTGTTCGCAGGGTGCGCGCGCCGTGCTGCTGGGGGTTCTCCCCACGCCGGGCATCGCGTACCTGACACGCATGTACGAGGCGGATGCGGGGGTGGTGATCTCCGCATCGCACAACACGGTGGAATACAACGGCATCAAGTTCTTTGACGGAAACGGCCACAAGCTGCCCGATGCCGTTGAGGATGAGATCGAGCAGATGATCAAAACGGGTATCAATGGCACCATCAAACCCATTGGCAAGGCCGTGGGCCGCCCGGTGAGGCAGATCAACGCCGCCCGCCAGTATATCGATTTTCTGAAGCAAACGGCGGCCTGCCGCCTGGATGGCCTGAACATCGTGCTGGACTGCGCGCACGGCGCGGCGTCCCAGGTGGCGCCGCAGGTGTTTGAAGAGCTGGGCGCGCATGTCAGCGCATTCTACCATGAGCCGGACGGCACCAACATCAACGAAAATTGCGGCAGCACGGACCCGTCGCGCCTGCAGGAGCTGGTGTGCGAGCTGGGCGCGGACGCAGGGTTAGCCTTTGACGGCGACGCGGACCGGCTGATCGCGGTGGATGAGCGCGGCCAGCTGATCGACGGTGACCGCGTGATGGCGATCTGCGCTATCCAAATGAAAAAAGAGGGCCGCCTGGCCAAAAACACGCTGGTTGCCACGGTGATGAGCAATATGGGCCTGGAGCTTTCCATGAAGGAAAACGGCATCACGCTGGTGCGCACAAAGGTGGGCGACCGGTACGTGCTGGAAAAAATGCTGCAGGATCACCTGTCGCTTGGCGGCGAGCAGAGCGGCCATGTGATCTTCATGGATCACAACACCACGGGAGACGGCATCGTTACGGCCATCCAGCTGATGTGCATCGTGGCGCAGCAAAAGCAGTCGTTCTCGCGCATTGCGCGGGTGATGCACCCGCTGCCGCAGGCAACGGTGAACGCGCGCGTATCCGAACAAAAGAAAGAAGCTGTTTCGCAGGACGCGGAAATCAAGGAGCGCATCGATCAGCTGGAGGCGAAATACAAGAACCGCGGCCGTTCGCTGGTGCGCGTATCCGGCACGGAGCCGCTGGTGCGCGTGATGGTGGAAGGCCCGGACCAGCGGGAGATTGAGCGCGACGCGTACGAGCTGGCACAGTTTATCGAAGGGAAACTGAAATGAAAATCATCATCGCGCCGGATGCTTTCAAAGGATCGCTGACAGCGCTGGAGGTTGTCCGTATCGTCAGCCGTGCCGCCGAGCGCGTGTTTGACGGCGTTCAGATCATCGCCGTGCCCATCGCCGACGGGGGAGAGGGCACGGTGGATGCGCTGGTGCTGGCCACCGGCGGCACATACCGCGAAGCCGTGGTTTTAGGGCCGCTGGGCGCGCCGGTAACCGCGCGCTTTGGCGTGCTGCCGGGCGGGCAAACGGCGGTGCTGGAGATGGCGCAGGCATCCGGCATCATGCTGATGCCGCGGGATGGGCTGGACCCGCTGCGCGCCTCCACGCGCGGCACGGGGGAGATGCTGCTCCGCGCGCTGGACCTTGGCATCCGCGATATCCTGCTGGGGATTGGCGGCAGCGCCACCAACGACGGCGGAATCGGCTTCCTGATGGCGCTGGGCGCGAAATGCCTGGATGCGCAGGGCGCCCCGGTGCCGGGTGGGGGAGAGGGACTGCTGAAAATCGCCTCGCTGGACCTATCCGGGCTGGACAAGCGCCTTGCCGGCACACAGATCCGCGTGATTTGCGATGTGACAAGCCCGCTGCTTGGTGAAACGGGCGCGACGCGCGTGTACGGCCCGCAAAAGGGCGTGGACGCGGCGCTGTGCGGGCAATTGGAAGCCGGGATGGCGCGCTATGCCGCGCTGCTGGAGGCCGCGTGCGGTTTTCCGGTGGCCGAAATGCTGGGCACGGGCGCAGCGGGCGGGCTTGGCGCGGCGCTGTCAGGGCCGCTGAGGGCGCATCTGCTGCCGGGTGTGGAGGCGGTGCTGGACGCCGTTCGCTTTGATGAACTGCTGGCCGGGGCCGATCTGGTCGTGACCGCCGAGGGGCGGATGGACGGGCAGTCCATCGCCTGCGGCAAAGCGCCCGTGGGCGTGGCGCACCGCTGCCGCGCGCTGGGGGTGCCGATTGTGGCGTTGGTGGGCAGCATGACAGACGAGGGAATGACATTCTGCGGCGGCAACGCCAGCGTAATGACCACCGTCAACGCGCCGATGACCGTGCATGAGGCGATGGATAACGCGGAAAAGCTGCTTAACGGCGCGGCGGAAAGAATGTTCCGGCTGATCCGCATTGGGCGGATGATGGGGCGGTAACGCGACTTTACAGGCGCATAAAATGATAGGTTGAATGTGGTGAACCGCCGCATTCAACCTATTTGCATTTGCCCGAAGCCTTTACCCGCCGATATTCCAGCCGATCATGCGCCAGCGTGCGCCGTTCCACTCAAAAACGCTTACGGACTCGTTTTTCACGGATACTAGATCCGGCGCTATTGCTGTGCGCAGCACATAATCGAGCATGCATTTGACCACCCCTTCGTGGCAAAACACGGCGACAGGTCCGTCTACACCGCTCTTTTCCATTTGCTGCATAAACGTGCATGTGCGCTCATGCCGCATCGCGTGGCTTTCCCCGTCAAATGCGGTAAAATCACGGTTTTTGCGGGCCTGCGTATAGCGATCGCCGTACATTTTCTCGCATTCGGCGGGAGAAACTCCGACCAGCGTGCCGACATCGATTTCGCGCAGAAGCGCGGAGCATTCAGGCACCGCCGAGGGAAGCGCGAGGTTGCAGGTTTGAATGGCCCGAAGCAAATCGCTTGAATAGATCTTTTGAAAGGGGATATCCTTTAGCAGCATGCCTGTGCGCATGGCCCCCTGGCGGCCGGTCTCGGTCAAGGGGACTTGGCTCCAGCCGGAATGCACGCCGGTATAATTGGCCTCGCTTTGTCCGTGGCGGATTACATATAGTTTCATCAATTGTACCTCCGGGTGATGTTGACTGACGGAATTTCCATGCTGACCTTCCGAACCGTATCGAAGAACAGCGCCACCTGCTCATCCGGCACATCGGCGTCGATGCCCACGCAGGAATACGATACGTTTCCCAAAGGAAAGGCATCTGCAACCGCGCACCGGATATCCTCTTCCATTTGCGCGGCGGATACATCCTTCAGGCGAACCGGGCTGTAGCGAAGATTCATATGAACGCTTGGGCCAACTGCCGCGCGAACGGCCTTCACCTGCGAGCCTGCGCCCACCTCGACAAAGGCAAGCCCGGGAATCTTCGCATAGCCTTCCGCCACGTGCTCCATGGTTTGCCCGCAGTGGTGCACGCCGTATGGCGGGAAAGCGGCGGCAAGGGCAACATCGTGCGGCAGCAGGAGTTCTTCATAAAATGCGCGCGAGATCAGCTCTACCGTGCAGTTGGAGTGCAGGTATACATCCGGCATCACCTTTTTGACGATGCCCGTTACCCCGCCCGAAACATAGGGCGAAAGCTTTTTGAGCCACGCGCCGGTATGCAAAAGAAGAGACGCGCAAAACGAAAGCAGCCGCTTGGCCAGTTCGGGGTTATCGATATAATCGATGAAAAGTTCCTGCCCGCGCAAATCCAGCGCAACGTTCTGCACGCCCATCAGGTTCATACAGGGTACCACATGTCCGAACGCCGCTTCAAGTTCGCTTGCTTGCCCAAGCAGGTCGACCCACCAGTGCGTGCGCAGCGCGTCTTCCAGAGAAAGGCGTTCCACCGCGGCATTGTCAAGGTGCGCACAGACCGCCTCAGGCGGCGCGGTTTCGCTGAACCGGACATCGCACCCAGCCATCGCGGAAAACAGAAAGCCCGCCGCGAGCATATCCGTCCAAAGCACCGGACGCGGCGCAGGGTCGCTTTCGCCCAGCCCGAACGCAGAAAACGCGCGGTGCAGCGTGCGGCGCATTTCACGGTCCGTCTCTACGCGATGACGCCAGTCAAAATGAAAGCGCTGGTCAAAGGATATCCCGGCGCGCCGGTGCCACCATGTAGGATGGAATGTAACATCACATTGCATTGGACTTCCTCACAATATCTATATCCGGGCATGTTAATGGCATAGTTCTGCCAATCTGGATAGATTCCTGCATTTGAGCTTGCTCAAAGGCCCCCGCACGGCGCTTTGTCGACAAAAACGGGCAAATCTTGTATAATGGGCAACAACAGGTTTAGAGCATTTTGCGGAAAGATTCGGAACGTCTTTGCGGATCTTTTGCCGCCTCGCGTTGCCTCTGACGCCCCGGCGGCGGCGTAAACTTGCCGCCGGGCATCGTGGGCAGAATCTTCGATTCTACCCACTCGGCTTGACCTTCGGTCAAGCGCTATCCACGCGGCGTAGCGCTGCTACGCCTTGTTCCCTCGGCTTAGCGAAACGGCAAAATCTCTCGCAAATCCATTCCGAATCTTTCCGAAAATTGCTCTAGAGAGGTGCCGCCATGAACTTTGATTGCCTTGTCATTGGCTGCGGGTTCTCCGGGGCCACGGCGGCGCGGGTGCTTGCGGAAAATGGCAGGCACGTGCTGGTTCTTGAGCGGTGCGGGCATATCGGCGGGAACGCCTATGACCAGACAAACGCAAGCGGCATTCTGATCCACCCATATGGGCCGCATATTTTCCACACAAACCACGATGATGTGCACGCGTTCCTGAGCCGATTCTGCGCGTGGCGGCCCTATTTTCACCGCGTAGAGGCGCATATCCGCGGGGCGCTTCTGCCCGTGCCGTTTAACCTGCGTTCCCTGTACGCTGCCTTTGATGCGCAAACCGCAGCGCGCCTTTCGCAAAAGCTGATTCGACACTTTGGCTTCGGCAGTGCCGTTTCCCTGGCCGATCTGCGGCCCCAGGCCGATGCGGATCTGCGCATGCTTGCGGATTACATCCATGAAAACATGTATCAGGGCTATTCCCGCAAGCAGTGGGGCGAGGACTTTTTGAGCCTGGACAGCACGGTTCTTGGCCGGGTGCCCATTCGCATTTCCCAGGATTGCCGGTATTTTCAGGATCGGTACCAAGGCCTGCCCGCGAAGGGCTATGCGGCGCTGTTTCGCAACATGCTGGCGCATCCGCGCATCAGCCTTTTGACGGGAACCGCCGCTTCCCACAAGCTTTCTTTGCGGGATCAACGGCTGCTGCTGGAAGGCCGGCCGCTGGACCCCCGGGTGCAGGTGGTATATACCGGTTCGCTGGATGAGCTGTTTGCCTACTGCCTTGGCAGGCTGCCGTACCGCGCCGTCCGCCTGGCGTTTGAAACCCTTCCGATGCCGTTCTATCAGCGGACGGGGACAGTCAACTACACCGTCTCGGAACCCTTTACCCGCATCACAGAGTACAAGCGCCTCACCGGTCAGCTGGCGCCCCATACGGCCATTGCGCGGGAATACGCGATTCCCTATAAACCCGGATGCGGCGCGATGCCGGGCTATCCCATACTGACAGAAGCCAACAAGGGCCTGCACGCGCGCTATCATGCGCTTGCGCGCGCCATACCGCAGCTGCACTGCACGGGCCGCCTTGCAGAATACCGGTACTATAACATGGATGATGCGGTTCGGAATGCGCTTCGCACCGCAAAGGACTGTATCCTAGGAGTGCGCACATGAAGCTGATTACATTTGTGGTGCCCTGCTACAACTCCGCCGAGTACATGGAGAAATGCCTGGATTCGATCCTTTGCGCCCGGGAGGATATCGAGGTTATCATCGTCAATGACGGCTCTACGGATCAAACTGCCGCCATCGCCGATCGCTACGCTTCGCGTTACCCGGGCGTGGTATCGGCCATCCACCAGCCCAACGGCGGATATGGCGCGGGCGTCGCGCAGGGGCTTTCCCGCGCGACAGGGGCGTTTTTCAAGCTGGTGGATTCGGATGACTGGCTGGAGCCTGCCGCGCTTGCTAAGGTTCTTGCAAGGCTGCGCGCACTGCTGGAGGCGCAGACCCTGCCTGATCTGTTTCTATGCAACTACACGCGGAGCAAGCCGTCAGCAGACCGGAGCAGGGTGATTCGCTACAAAGGCACGTTGCCGGAAGGAAGCCTTTTCACATGGGCTGATATTGGCCGGCTTCCATACCGGCAGGCCCTGATGATACACGCATTTATCTTCAATACCGCCCTTTTGCGGCAGCTTGACATGGAGCTGCCCCTGCATACCTTCTACATCGATTGCCTGATCGTCCATTTGCCGCTGTATCGGGCGCGTTCGCTGTATTATATGGATGTTTCGATGTATCAGTACATCATTGGGCGAAAGGGTCAGACGATTGAGATAGCATCCATCATTCAAAATGTCTCGCACATGCGGCATGTTTTTGATCTGATGGTGAAAGGATACGAGGCCCGCCAGGGGCGGCTGGAAGGTTCGCAGCGCCTTGTAATCCGCGATGACCTGCGCATGCGGATTTGTACGGTTTCCGCATACCTTGCGCTGGCGAAAACGCCGGAGGCCACCGAAGAAAACCTGCGGATGTGGCAGGGGATCAAGGAGCGCGACCCCGAGCTATACCGGATGCTGCGCTATAACTTTCATGGTTTCATCTGCGGGATGAACCGCCCTTGGGCAAGGGCCTTTGTCCGGCAGTTTCTGCACTGGGTGGATGCGTTTTTT
This sequence comes from Eubacteriales bacterium, assembly GCA_031549905.1. Taxonomy (GTDB): domain Bacteria; phylum Bacillota; class Clostridia; order Christensenellales; family Aristaeellaceae; genus Avichristensenella. Next base: position 97,555 of record JAVBPC010000012.1, on the reverse strand, counting down.
CTGCTGCATTAGGGCAATACCGCGCAGATAGCGAGCACGCGGGCGGATGCTTTTCCGCCCATTCACACTTGCAAAAACGCTCGACGTAGCGCTGTTACGCCTTCGGTTTTCGCAAGTGCACCTGGACAAAAAATCATCTCGCCAGCGCACTTGCTATCTGCGCGGAATTGCCCTGAGGAGTTTGACGATGAAATGGCAAGCGGTTCGGACCAGATTTGCGGATAAAACGGTATGGCGGGATCTGCTGTTGATCGCGCTTTTCGCCGCTGTCTATTTCGCCTGGTTCTTTGCGCTGGAGGCGCGCGCGACGCCGTACTATATCCTGCATGCGCGCCTGGATGACATCATTCCATTTTGCGAGTATTTCCTTGTTCCGTATTTCCTTTGGTTTCCCTTTGTGTTTCTGACCCTCGCCTACTTTTTCGTTTTCTCGCCCAAGGACTTTGCCCGTGCCGCGGCATTTTGCGGCGTGGGCATGGTCGCCTGCCTGCTCATTTATACCTTTTTCCCCAACGGGCAGGATTTGCGGCCTGTAAGCTTCCCCAGGGAAAACCTGTTTACAGACGGCGTGCGGCGGCTGTACCAAACGGATACCCCCACCAACGTGTTCCCCAGCATGCATGTGTTCAACACCCTTGGCATGCAAATCGCCCTTTGCCATTCGGAAAAAATAAAAAAGAAGCGGCTGCTCATCTGCGGTACGCTGTTGCTGTCGCTTCTCATCATCCTGTCCACCGTGATGCTCAAACAGCATTCGATTTTGGATGCGTACGCAGCCATCGCGCTTGCGGTACCGCTCTATGTGGCGGTTTACCGCAGACCAAGGTGGGCAGGGCGAATCCTCCGGGAAAAATAACCCATCCAGGATGCGAGCGCCGACACCGCCAGCGTCACGCAGCCGGATATCACAAATGAAGACGTGTACAGCTTTCTGACATAGTTGATGGTCACGCCGTCGAGCACGCCGATGATCACATCATTCAGCAGAAGGGCCAGAGCGTATGCAAGCAGTACCCCTGTTACGCCCAGCAGCAGCGTTTCCCTGTAAAGATACGCTTCCACGCCCGCCTCGCTATAGCCCAGCTGTGACAGCGTCGTAAGCTCCCTGGCGCGGTCCAGCTTCCCCAGGGTGTTGAGGTTGCTCAGGATGATCACGGCAAACACCAGGGTAATTGCCGACAGGATGTTCATCGTTGCCTGCATGCTGCCCCGAATTTCGATATAGTCACGCTTGACCTGCTCAATGGAGCGCACGGCGGATGCCTTTCCCGTGGCCAGCAGATCCGTGCACAGTGCGGTGATCTGCGCGGGCGTCGCGCCGGGCGCCTGAATCAGCAGGGTCTGCGGGTCGCCGGCAGTGCGGGGGGCAAGATAGAGCTGGTGCGTCAGGTGGCTTTCGCTAAGCCCCGTAATCACAACTTCTCTCTCTTGCGCACCCAGCGCGATTGTTACGCTGTCGCCGGGCTTTACCCCCAGGGCCTTTGCCGCCTTGGCGGAGAGCAGCGCGAAGTCACCTTCCAGCGAAACCGGCCGGTATGTCTTCGCGTCCCTCGGTGTAAAAAACCGCTGGAAAGCTTCCAGTTGTTCGGCTTCCACCAGCTCGGCCGTGATCTGCGCGTCCCCTGCCCGCAAAACAACCCCTTTTTGCAGCACGCGGGCAGTCGCCTGCACATACGCTCCCTCTTCCGCCAGGCCCGCGATGGCATCAAGGTTTTGTGCCCTTTCAGCGGGCGTATCCCCCTTTACCGCCACGGCCAGGCCGTAGTGCTGCAGCTGGTCATATTGCACATCCACGGTTTCTGTCAGCGTCTTTTGAGAGCTGTTGGCGCAAAAAACCAAGAAGGCACAGGCGGTCATGCAAAACAGGCTGATCGCCGACCTTGCCCTGAAGCGGAAAATATTCTTCAGGGCAAGCTGTAGGGAAAAGCCGAGCCGCTTCCACAGGAAGGCAAGCTTCTCAAGCCCGATGGATGCAGGGCGCTCGCGCACCTTGCCGTCTCTCTCCCGCTGTCCGCGCAGTACGGCGATCCATGTGGCAAGCAAGCTCCAGCATAGGCTGATCCCCACGGCCAGCAGCATCTGCGCCGCGTTTGCCTGCGCCGTTACCGGCGGCAAAACAGGGTATTTCTGCGACAGAGAACCCGCGATCAGCCCTGGAACATAGACCTGTCCCAGTGCGCAGCCTATCAGGCTGCCCGCGAACCCCGCCACCGCCGAAAAGAAATAAAACGGAAAGGAAAGCTTAAGCCCGTGCGCGCCCAGCGCGGAAAGGATTGCGGTATCCGCTTTCTTGGCTTCCACCACACGCATCATCGATGTTGAGCAAACCACCAGCGCCACGGCAAAGATCAAAAGCGGAATCAGCGCAAAGGTGTTTTTCGTATTGCGCAAATCGGCGAAATAGCCGCGATAACCAGAGACATGCTCCCGCGTTCTCAGGGCGACGCCCCCGGCCAGCGCCTTCGCGGAAAGTGCGGGCATGGTTCCGCCTTGGATCAGCCCTTCGATCTCCTCCGCAGCGGTCCGCAAAAGTTGATTGTACGCCTCGCTGCCGCAAACCAGCGCCTGCGCGCCTTGCACGCTGATGAAAATATCCGTGGCGGCGGGGGCGGCGAAGCTAGCCTTTGGCACCAACAGAAAGCACTCGGCGGTGCCGCTGCCCAGCGCGCTTTCTCCGCGGTTGTACTCGATGTAATGCGGATGGTTCGCCGTGCCGACCACTGTCAGCGTCGTTACGCTGAGCCCTTCGCCATCCACCCGCACCGTGTCGCCGATGCGCATCCGCATTTCCGACTTGACGCTGGCATCGGCCAGGCACTCATCCGGCGCAGTGGGCATGCGCCCCTCGACCAGCGTGGGGCGGTTGAGCGGCGCATCGCCGTCCTGCAGGGACATCACCCTGATTACGCCCTGCCCGCCATTCCACTGCGCTAGCGCGTCAAAGCGCGTTTCGGCCTGCGCATGCTCTGCGGATGCCAGCGCCGCAAATGCCGCAAGGTCTTCCTCGGAAAAGCCGGTATCTTCGTGCAGCCAAATGTCAAAAAAGTTTGCCGCATCGTAATAGGCATCCAGCGAATGTTCCATGGATGGCACGGTGATCTGCTGCCCGTAAAAAAGCCCTGCCCCAATGAAAAACAGCAGCAAAATGTTTGCAAACCGACCCGGACTGCGGCGGATTTCCCGGTAGGCATTGCGGGTGTATGCGCTGGCGGCAAACCTCATCGCGTTACACCCCCCACTGCTTGGCGGGGCTTGGATAGGGGTTGTAGGTCACATCATCGATGCGCCCGCTGCGCATACGGATCACCCGGTCTGCGATCGGCGCAAAGGAGGCGTTGTGTGTGATCATCACAACCGTGCCAAGCTTCTCCCTGGCGATGCGGTCCAGCAGCAACAATACATCTTTGCCCGTTTTTTCATCCAGCGCGCCGGTCGGCTCATCAGCCAGGATGATGTCCGGTTTCTTTGCAAGGGCGCGGGCAATGGCAAGCCGCTGCTGCTCCCCGCCGCTCATCTGTCCGGGGAAGCTGTTCCGCTTGTCTGAAAGCCCAACCCACCCCAGAACTTCATCGATCGCATCCAGCGGCTTTTTCGATACCTCCAGCGCAAGGCGGATGTTCTCATAGGCGGTAAGGTTGCTCATCAGGTTATACGATTGAAAGATGAAGCCGATCTTCTCTCTGCGGTAGGCTGCCCTGGCATGTGGGGAAGCGTTTGCGTATTCCTTTCCGTCTACGGACAAGCGGCCTGTGGAGGGGGCCTCCATACCGCCCAGAATTTTCAGCAGCGTGGATTTGCCCGCGCCCGACATGCCCAATATGATCAGGAACTCATGCTGGTATACGGTCAGGTTGGTGCTTTGCAGCACCTGGATTTCCTTTTTGCCTTGTGGGTAGCACTTGGTGATGTTTTCCAGCACCATCAGCGCCTTGCGCTCCGGAATGGACAGCGCAAGGCCGCGAAGCTGGATGGCGGTGGCCAGCAGCGTGGCGAAGGATTCGCAAAGCAAGGCGTCTTGGGTGCAAAAGGGGCTTCCGTCCGCTTTGTTGATGATTTGCACACAGCCCATGCAGTGCGCATGGGTGGACAGGGGCGCGCACAGAAGCGTGCGGGTGATGTAACCGGATTGCCTGTCCGCGCTTGCGCTGAACCGCACGTCGGCTTGGCAGTCCGCGATGATCTCGGTTTTGCCGTGCGCAACCACCCAGCCGGCAATGCCTTCCCCATAGGGCAGTTTGAAACTGCGCAGCGCATCGGCATACTGCCCCTTCATGATGTATGGGTACAGAAAGCTGCGATCCTCTGCCAGCAGCCATACCGTGCCCGACTCCGCGCCAAGCGCGCGCATGATCAAATCAAGGCCCGCATCCACCGCCGCTTCAAAGCTGGCGGTGTGTTCTAAGGCATGATTGATGCGGTAGAGCAGCTCAACATCGCTTGGGCGGGCGACAGGGGTGTTTTGCATGCGAAATATCTCCTTTGCGATTGCGGGAAATCAAGGCATGATGGCGCTACAGCGGTTGATGCTATTATACGAAAAACCTATTTTTTTGTCTATACAGCAAAAAGAAGGGGCCTGGTGCGCGATAGGTTTCCATTGACAACTGTTCGATAAAGTAGTAATTTAGAATAATCTAATATTATGATGGAGGTTTTCATGGCAAGCATCAAAAAAATTGCGGTAATCTCTCACCAGTGTGTTGCATGCGGCGTATGCGTCAAGGCCTGCCCGAGGCAAGCAATATCGGTGTATAAAGGGATGTGGGCGCGGGTGGATGCGGCGCTGTGCGTTGGCTGCGGCGTGTGCGGCAAAGCCTGCCCGGCAGGGGTCATTGCCATCAAAGCGCGGGAGGCAGCGGTATGAAAAAGCGTTGGCATGATTACCTGTGGATATTTTCAAGCGCCTACCTGATTCTGGGCTTCTTCAATATTCTATTCGCCTGGCTGGGCCTGATCTGCTTCATTACGCCGCTGCTGGTTGCAGTCTTTGGCGGCGGTAAAGCCTACTGCAACCGCTACTGTGGCAGGGGGCAGCTGTTTGCGCTGCTGGGCGAAAGGATGCACATGTCCCGCAAGAAGCAGCCGCCCGCATTTTTGCGCAGCGCATGGTTCCGCTACGGTTTCCTGGCCTTCTTTATGGCGATGTTTGGCCTGATGATCTACAACACCTATCTGGTATTCGCGGGTGCGCCGCTAAAGGAAGCGGTCACGCTGCTATGGGCATTCAAACTGCCCTGGCATTGGGCGAACACCGCGCCGGCAGCCCCATGGGTTACGCAGTTCGCATTCGGTTTCTATGGCGTGATGCTGACATCCACGGTGCTGGGTCTGATCACGATGACGCTGTTCCGGCCCCGAAGCTGGTGCGTCTATTGCCCTATGGGCACCATGACCCAGGGCATCTGCAAATTAAAGAACAGCAAGGAGGCGGCGCAACATGGAAGGCAGGGCAAAGCAAGTGGCGGATCTTCTCAAGGTCTTGGCCAATGAGCACCGGCTGATGATCTTCTGTGCGCTGATGGAAAGGGAGATGACAGTCGGCGAGATCGCGGCCTTTGTGCCTGGCATCGGGCAATCCGCGCTGTCACAGCACCTGGCACTGCTCCGTGCGCACGGCATCCTGGATTCGCAAAAGACCGGCCAAAGCGTTACCTATCGCATTGCCGACCATAGGGCCGAAGAGATCATCCATACCTTGCGCAGGCATTTCTGCGATCACGGCTGAGTTTGCTGTGGCGCGGCGGGACCGCATGTGTTATGCTATGATGAATACACAAACCGGAAAACGGGAGGACGCCATGCCGCTGCCTTACGCCGCCAGCGCCGCGCTGTATCGGCGGGAGATTTTTGACTAATCCCCTCGAAAGGAGCCGTCCCATGGCCATCATTTTCAAAAATGTAAAGGTCCTTACGCCCTTTGAGCAGGTGGACAGCTGCGTCGTTGTGCAAGGCGGCCGCATCGCGGATGTCTGCGCACACGTTGCCCCCGCGCCGGGCGATACGGTGATCGACGGCCGGGGCATGTACCTGTCGCCCGGGTTCATCGATCTGCACATTCACGGCGGCGGGGGCGTCAGCGCCATGGAGGGTACGGAGGATGCGATCATCCAAATGGGCGACGCACACGCGGCGTACGGCACCACATCCTTTTTGCCCACGGCGCTGAGCATGCCCATCCCGGACATGACAAAGATGGCGCAGGCGGTTCAGGATGCAATGGCTTCGGAGCGCTGCAAGGCGAACATCCTGGGCCTGCACCTGGAAGGACCTTGCCTGTCAAAGGCGCAAAGCGGCGCGCAGGCGCCGGAAACCCTGCTTGTGCCGTCGCAGGCGGACCTGTCGCCGCTGCTGCGCTACCGGCCCATTCTGCGCATGATGGGCATCGCGCCGGAGCTTGACGGCGCTTTCCCGCTGGCGCGGCGGCTTGCGGATCAGGGCACGGTGGTATCCATCGCCCATTCCGATGCAACGTACGACCAGGCCGAAGCGTCCATTCGCCACGGCTTTTCCGATGTGACGCACTTGTATTCCGGCTGCTCCGGCGTGGTGCGCAAAAACGCGTACCGCGTGCCCGGCGTGGTGGAGGCGGGCCTGAACCTGCCCGAACTTACGGTGCAGGTCATCGCTGACGGCCGCCATCTGCCGCTGTCTCTGCTGTCGCTCATCTACCGCTGCAAAGGCGCTGACGGCATGTACGCCGTTACCGATGGCCTGGAGTTTTCCGCATATGCCATGGCGGAGGGAACCATCGTCATGCAGAAAAACGGCGTTCCCGCCCTGTATGAAGATGGGGTGATGAAGCTTACGGACCGCTCCGCGTTTGCGGGCAGCGCCGCCACGATGAATCGGCTGGTGCATACCCTGTGGGCTGCGGGCATTTCCTTGCCGCACGCCGTGCGCATGGCCACGGAAAACCCGGCCAGGCGGGTGGGTGCGGCGCAAAAAGGGCGCGTGGAGAAAGGGTTTGACGCGGATCTGGTGCTGTTTGATGAGGATATCAACGTGAAGATGGTCATGGTCCGGGGAAAGCTCCTTTGACAATTGTTCATACATGCCCTATGATGTCACAAATGCCTTTGCCGGGAGGGAACTTCATGATTGATGTGGATGCGTATCTGAAGCGCATTGGGTACAAGGGAAACAGAACCCCTACGCCTGAACTGCTTAAGGCGCTGCAGTTTGCCCACCTTACCACGGTGCCCTATGAAAACTTGGATATCATTGCCGGCGTGCCGCTTTCGCTGGATGCGGACGCGCTGTTTGACAAGATCGTAACCCGCCGCAGGGGTGGCTATTGCTTTGAACTGAACGAGCTGTACGGCCAGTTGCTGCGCGGCCTCGGTTTTTTTGTAACGGACTATTTTGCCAGGTTTCTGGCGGATGAAAAGGAAATCCCCAAGCGGCGGCACCATGTGCTGGGTGTGGAGATTCCGGGCCGGGAAGGCCGCTGGATGTGCGATGTGGGGGTCGGGTCCGGCTCGCCCAACTATCCCCTTGAGATGACATACGGCGTGGAGCAGTGGCAGGGCGAAATGCGCTACCGCCTTGATCTGGATGCGTTTTTAGGCTGGGTGGTCAAGGTGTGGAAACACGGCGAATGGTTTTCCATCTTTTCCTTCACAGAGGAACCGCAGCTGACCAAAGACTTCATCACCACATCATTTTACTGCGAACACGCGGCGGATTCGCCCTTCAACAAGCAGGCAATGGTATGCCTGCGCACCGCCACAGGCCGAAATACGCTGGATGGCGACACCTTCAAGATGTTCGACGGTGAGACCGTCACCGCATGGGAAGAAGAAACGCAGGAAGCCAGACGGCAGCGGATCAAAACCATGTTTGGCATAAACCGTTACCCCGCAAGCATCGTATAGGAGGCGCGCCCATGATCCTTTCGGACAAGACCATCCGCTCTCTGCTGCGCAGCGGGCAGCTTGGCATCGATCCGCTGGAGGATTTCCAGATACAGCCCGCCAGCGTGGATATTCGCCTGGGCAACACATTCAGCGTGGTGGAGGCTGGCAGCAATGCCATCCTGCGGATGGATACGAAGGTGCAGTACCGCAACATCGCCTCCGAGCGCTTCCTGCTGCTGCCGGGCCAATTCGTGCTGGCGACAACGATGGAGTACTTCCGCCTGCCCGACAACATGACTGCCTTTGTGGAGGGCCGCAGCTCCATCGGCCGGCTTGGGCTGTTCATACAGAACGCCGGGTGGGTCGATCCGGGGTTTGAGGGCGAAATCACGCTGGAGCTGTTCAACGCCAGCAGCTGCGCGATTGAGCTGCAAGCCGGGCGCAGGGTGGGGCAGCTGGTGTTCGCGCAACTGGACAGGGATGCGGAAAAGCCTTACCGGGGAAAGTATCAGGGGCAAAGGAGCGCGACGGGTTCCCTTATCCAATTGGATGAGGATATACATTTGGGCTGAGTCGTGGTATACTGCATCCATAATTCCGAAGGGAGTGAGCGACATGAACCGTCGGATGATACGCAATGAGGTGGCGGACAGCTGAATAACCGCGGGCGGATACCGCCCGCTTTGGGCGTGAACTGCTGCAAAACAATACACAGGCCGCAGGCGTTTCGCTTGCGGTTTTTTGCGCCTTTAGAGCGAAAGGAGATACCACCTCATGATGCAGTTTAAACACCTGTTTGAAAATGAAAACCTTGCTAGGATGATGTGCGGCCATTGGAACCTTGGCGGCGGGCAGGAGCCGGAGATTCACTTTTTCCGCAGTTCGGCGAACGCGGTGTATACCGTGGATGTCGGGGACGCCCGCTTTTTCCTGCGTATAACGCCCGAAACGGAAAAGCCCGCCGCGCAGATCATGGCAGAGACGGAATTTTTGCGCTACCTGGAAACGCAGGGGTACCCGTGCGTGAAACCTGTTCAAGCGATGAACGGCGAAGCGGTGATCGCGGCGGATACGCCGTGGGGCGTCTATGCTGCGGTACTGTTTGAAAAGGCGCGGGGGAAGCGGCTGGACCGCGTGGACTATGCGGATGGCGTATACCGCCGCTATGGGCAGTCGCTGGGCAGGCTGCACCGTCTCAGCCAGGGCTACCGCGCGCCCGGGCGTCCGTCGTGGAGCGACCGGCTTGACTGGTGCGAGGCGACGCTTGCCGCCTGCGCCGCCGCGCCGGAAGCGCTGAAAGAGGTCCGGCTGCTGCGCGAATGCCTTGGCGCGCTGCCGCTGTCGGACGAAACCTACGGCCTGATTCACTATGACTTTGAACTGGACAACGTGTTCTATGACGCGGCTTCCGACCTGTGTACCCCGATCGATTTTGATGATGCCATGGTTTTCTGGTACGCTGCCGATGTGGAACAGGCGCTGGATAGCATCCGCGAAGAGCTGCCGGAGCAGCACCGGGTGCAAGCTACCGCATGTTTCCTGGAGGGGTACCAAACGGAAAGGCCGCTGGACCCGGAAATGGCTGCCTGGATGCCTGCCTTCCGCCGGTTTGTGAACCTGTACGGGTATGCCCGCTGCCTGCGCGCGACCCATGAAAAGTGGGACTGCGAGCCGGAATGGATGACAGGGCTGCGGGAAACAATCGGCGGCATCATGCAAGAAAAGCACGCCGGGTTCGGGCTGCCGATTGACATGAAGTAAAGCCATAGCGGCCCATGAAGCAAAAACCATTATAACCCAGGTGGGCGGCTCCCCCAATCCGGGAAGCCGCCCTTTTTTATGATTATTTACCCTGCAATGTTTATTTCCCTTGCACCAACGCGTCAAGCCCCTTGATCAGCCCATCCGCATCGATTGTGTCGCCCAGATACTGTTTCTTCAGCTTGTCAAGTGCCAGCCAGGTGTCCCCGCCCGCATCAAACACAGATTGCGATGGGAAGAACAGGTGCGGCGCAATATGTTGCTGGTAATAAGCCAGGTCTTCCGCTTCCACAACGTATGCGGGGCGTCTCTCCTCATAGGCCGTGAACTTGTCCAGCATGTACTGGGCCCTCTCCTGTTCCTCCTTTTTCGTCTCCTGCGCCAGTTGACCTTGCCAGAATTCTATTTCCGCCTGGTAGCTGTCGCTGGGCAGGTCTTCCCGCGTAACATCGGCGTACAGCAGCGCGCGCTGCTCGGGTTCAACGGCGCCAAGCGCGGTTTCCACATACGCGATGGCGGCATCCATGTGTTTGCTGTTAGGGTTGATGACATACACTGTCAGGGAGGACGCGGCGATATAGGGAGACTCTTCCGATACGCGCAGCGGCATGATGCGGCGCATTTGGGCCATGCTGTACGGCCCCTGGTCGACAAGCGAGTACCCCGGCGCGCCCTTCTCCGCCGCCTTGAGCAGCGCGGAGACCGTCTCTACGCGCGCCAACAGTGTTTTGAACAGCGGCGTATCGAAAGCCAGCGGCTGATCTGCGTAATCCATGTATGCGCCGTACTGCGCCATCAGCATCTCCAGCAGCCACCTGCGGTACAGGCCGGGGTTGCCGTCCAGGTTGGCAAGCCCCAGGTTTACGCCTGCTCTTTCCGCCGCCGGGAGGGCCGCCCATTTCTCGATAAACTGGTAGAGTCCCTCCAGCGTTTGCGGGATGTCCGCATCCGTGAAGTTCATTTCCGCCCAGGCGTGTTCTCCGCAACGGTAATGCGCGTCATACTGGCAGTTCATGTAGGTGGGCAGCGCGTACACCTTGCCGTCTACGCCGACCGCGCTTTGAATGGCGGGATGCATGCGCGCCACGGCGTCTGCCAGCGTGTCGCTTGCGGCAAGATCTGCCAGCGCGCCGCTTTCCATCAGCAACGGCAGGTCCGTCCAAACGGTGGACAGGTTCATCACATCCCATTCTTCCTTGCCCTCAAGGATGGCCTTGGTTGTGTAATTCATGCCGATGTCATCGTAGAAACCGTCTTTGAAGATGACCGGCTGGTCCGGGAACGCCTGCACATACGCTTCTGCCTGCGGCGCGTACTCAGAATCCACAACGATCAGCGCATTCTCCTGGTATTCCTGCGGGATGGCCGTGGCGACGGGCTTCGGTTCCGGCGTGCGCAGCTCCTTCGCCACTGCCCCCACGGTGAAGGACCATTCATTCCTGACCCGCGTACCTTCGATTTCGATGCCGTCTTCGGTCACCTCGTATTGCAGCGCGCCGATGATGCCGGAAATGTTGCCATCCGCCACATGGGCATCCGGAAACTCATTGATGAAGGAATATGTGCCGTCGGTCAGCGGCACGGAGTCGTTCATGTAGCTGCCGTCGCCGCCTTCGGCCTCTACCCATACATGGGTGTGCAGCAGCTTCGCGCCCTTTTCGGCTGCCAGTTCCGCGTAGGTGGGCGCGCCCTCGGGGGCCGCATCCCCGCGGAAGACATCAAAGCCGGCGGGCAGGCTGGGGTTTACCATATCCGACATGATGACCACGTTGCTGCCGGCTTTGGGGGCGACCACGCCCGTGGTGTACAGCGTGTTGCCATCAAAAATGACCTCGGTCACCGCGATGGTGATGTCATCCAGTTCGTACGTCAGCGCCGGCTTTTGTACGGTCTGCTCCTTGAGCATCTCCACGGTATCATTGCTGCCAAACCATTTTGTGTATAGCTCGATGATCGTGGGGTTTGTTGCCGCCGCATATGCGACGACGGAAAGCGCTATGATGGCCAGCGCGGCGATCAGCGCAACGCGCGCAGAAAATCGTTTCATCGGTTTTGCCTCCTCCGTTTGCCGTAATGCGGAGGCTACGCTTTTTTCGAAGCTTTCGGGCACAGACCCGTACATTGCTTTCAGTTCCTCGCGCTTCATACGCGCACCTCCTCTGCGGCCAGTTGATCTTTCATGATCAAGCGCCCCCGGTGTAAGCGTGATTTGACCGTGCCCTGCGGTAGCCGCAGCATCCGGGATATATCATCGATGGGGTATCCCTCCACATAATGCAGCACCATGGGCAGCCTGTATTTTTCCGAAAGGCCCGTGAACAGGCGGTACAGGTTGGGGTTGGCGTCCGCCTCCACCTCGCGGTCGGGGAGTACATCCGCCAGACATTCCCGTTTGCGCTTGCGCAGCACGCTGTAGCACTCATTGACAAGAATGCGGATGACCCATGCCTGCATAGCCCGCTCATCTTTCAGTTTTTCGCGGGATTGCCAGGCTTTGCGGATGCATTCCTGCACCGCATCCTCGCGGTCGCATAGCTGCCGCAGGATCGTGGTGGATACGCGGTATAACACCGCCTGCATCGCAATGATGCGCTCCGCGAATTCCTGTTGTGTCATGTGTGCCTCCCGGGGGAAAGAGTCTGTAAAATCGATCTTACACTTATAGGATGACGGAAGGATCGCTAAGGTTGCATTCTATTCAAAATAGCAAAAGCGGAAGGGAAAAGCAAACAAAAAGGCTTCCCGGTGTGGGAAGCTTTTTGCGGCACGTTACTTTTCCTTCTGTGGCGCGCCCTGTTGCACGTTGCGTTCCCTCTGCTTGCGCAATACAGCCTGCCGGTGCATGTAGGGAAGATCCTGCGAAAGCAGCCGTTCCAGATCCTCAATATAGAGGCTGTCCAAATCCTGTATAAACCGCTGATAGGCGTTCAGGGCTGTGGGCGTGATATAGCGCATATACCCGTTGTAATAGAAATCCCGCTTGATGATGCGGTCAAAGTGGGTTACGCGGTAGATGAAGTACAGGGTCCCGATGCCCCAGGCCACAAAGGCGGGGTGCGAGACGGTGACAAGCTCGAACAGCACCGGACGCCACAGAAGCAAGTACCCGAAGACCGCTGCCACCACCCCTATCCACAGCGCAATTTCGCCTATCGTCGCAAAAATGCCCTTGCGCGTCACTTCATCCCGCTTTGCCATCTGGATCATCTTGGGCAAAAAGAAGATGACGCGGTCAAAGATCAGCGGCAGTATGTAAATGGAAAACACCGAGCAGAAGAACCAGACGGATACCGTATCGGCAATGTAGCCAAGAATGGTGATCAGCTCTTTCACGGCTGCAGCACCTCCTCCGGTACATTGGCGTCTTTCTGCTTGCTGATAAAGGCGCGGCCCTTGGTTTGCAGCGCAAGCATGATATCCAGGGTCGGCTGGCTGATGAACCCGTCATCAACCAGGGTTTCACCGATCATGCGGCCGCTTTGCTGCTGGTGTTCCAGCGCAAGCTTCATCTGAGATTCGGACACCAGCCCGCCTTTTTGCAGCAAGGTGCCGATATTTTCCGTGCGGCTTTCCATCAGGCCGCGGATAAGCACCCGCGCGCCCGTCGAAGACACAAAGTTCACATCCAGCAGCTTTTGCACTTCCAGAAGCACCTGCAGCAGGTCTACCGGCATTACACGGGTGGCGATCAGGCACTCTCCCAGCAGTCCGCCCATTTTTTTCTGGTATGCAAGGGCGTTTTCCAGCTGTTCCTGCGTGATCAGTCCGGCGTCCACCAGGATATCGCCCAGGCGCAGATGCTCATCGCCGCGGCCCGCCTTGGAGGCTTCCTCGCGGATGGATTGCTGCACGGAGAGATACGCGCTCAGGGTTTCCTGCGTGATGGCGTTCATATCCACAATGATATCGCCCAGGAACCCGCCCTGTTCGCTCTGCCGGGTCAGCGCGTCATCCAGCTGCTGCCGCGTGATCACCGTGGCCTTTAGCAGGATTTGCCCAAGCGGCAGCCGGTGCAGGTTGTCAAGCCCCTTGAGGCGCTCCTTGGCCTCCTGTCTGCGGGCGTCTTCTGCAACCTCCGTGATGCTGATGCTTCTGGTGTGTACGGTGGAAACCCAATAGCGCTCCCTGTTCTTGATCAGCCCGCGGAACATGGCCGGGTACCAGCTGAAAGAAAAGCCCAGCTGTAGGATGAAGCTTGGGATATAGCGGGCATACCGTTCCCGAAACAGCACGAAAAACTGCAGCGTGAACGACCCGAGCAGCAGCAGCATCGAGGTGTTCTGCCCCATCACAAAGGAGATGGACATCGAGCTTTGGGGCTCGAAGATGTTGTAGTATATATGAACCAGATACGTTACAAGCAGCAGCAGGTTCAGGAACGGCCTGCAAAGGTAAAAGGCCAGGTCAAGCTGCTTGAGGCTGAGATGGCGGATGCCGCTTAAGAAAAGTTTGGGTGCGAATTTGAACATGGCCGCCATGTGTCCCTGCATCCAGCGGGTGCGCTGACGGATAGAGGGGATCAGCTTCAGCGGCTTTTCATCATACAGCTTGGCTTCGTGCACCCAGCAGCAGGACAGGTTTTTGCCCAGCAGGTAGCGGGATGTGAGCACCAGATCCTCCGTCAGGGAATCGGTATCCCACCCGATATCGCGCAGCACGCTGGGGCGAAGCACCATACCGGTGCCGCCCATCTGCGCGCTAAGCCCAATGCGGGAATGGGCATCCTGGTAGATGCTGTTGCTGACCCAATAGGCGTACGAATAGCACATTGATACCCACGTATCCCCGGGGTTCTTGCAGCCCAGGTACGTTTGCAGTATCTCGTAACCTTCGTTCATCTTCTCATTGATGGCGTCAAAAAAGGCTTCGTTGACAACGTTGTCGGCATCCAGCACAATGTACGCATCGTACTTATTGCCCCTCTGCTCCTCTTCTTCCAGCTTTTGAAACATCCATTTCAAGCCAAAACCCTTGCCCCGATGATCGGGGTCGTTGCGTTCCATGGCGATGGCGCCGCTTTCGCGGACAACACGGGCCGTTTCATCGGTGCAGTTATCGCAGATAACGTAAATATCATAGTGGTTTTTGGGGTAGGCAGTGCTATACAGCGACTTTACCAGCTGCCCGATAACGTTTTGCTCGTTATGCGCGCAGCCGATGACGGCAAAGCGGTTGATGCGGCCCGGCGTGGGCTTGCAGGGCACCTTTTTGCGCCCGGTAAAGAACTGCGACAGAATGTAGATAAACGGATCATAAAACCAGAAAAGGATGCTGAGCAGCTCCGCAGAAACGAACATGAAGAGCAGGAAGCCCTGAAACACCGGCGTCACAAGCTCTTGCAGCAGGTACAGCACGAGCAGGCCGGCAGAAACGAATCCCATAACATTGTACACCTGCCGGGTGCTCAGCAGGCTTTGGTTGTTGGGGTCTTTGGTGAAAAACCGGGCGGAAATGAACATTGCAAGAGAAAACAGCCCTATGCTTACGCCTGCGGAAAGTGCGGTGAATGACCGCGCGGCGATGCCGGTTTTCTCGGATACATATCCGCTTACGGACGGCCATACGGCGTTGAGCAGCGTAAACAGCGCCATGCCAAAGCCTACCGTTGCCGAACGCCATATCAGCCGGGCAAACGCGCCATCTTTTTTCTTTTTTGCGCAATGGATGACAAGGCCAATTGCGGCAACCGCAATGCACAATGCGGTTGCCGCCTGAAGCACCTTCTGCAAGGGGATGCCTTCCCCTTCAAAGTAGGTGGTTATGTATCGCAGCGCGATAAAAAATACGGAAAGATCAACCAATTGTTATGGCCGTCTCCTTTTTATCTTTAAAGTAGTCTAGAATAGCCTGCGTGATACGCTCGCTGGCATGACCGTCGCCGTAGGGATTGCGCGCCTCAGCCATCAGGCGGTATGCGCTTTCATCGGAAAGCAGCCGCGATGCTTCGCGCACCACACCTTCGCGTGTTACCCCCGCCAGCCGCACGGTGCCGGCTTCCACTGCTTCTACCCTCTCTGTTGTGTCTCTAAACACAAGCACGGGTTTTCCAAGGGTAGGCGCTTCCTCCTGCAGTCCGCCGGAGTCCGTCATTACCATGTAGCACTTGGCGTACAGGTTGTGCAGATCAAACACCCCGATGGGTTCAATCAGGCGGGCCCTGGGGTGACTGCCCAGGATCTCCAGCGCGGGCTGGCGCACCAGGGGGTTTTTATGCATGGGATAGATGATCTGCAGGTCATCAAACTGATTCAGCAGATCCCGGACGCCCAGCAGCATCTGGCGAAGCGGTTCGCCTAGGTTTTCCCTCCGGTGCAGCGTCATGAGCGCCGTGCGCATGCCGTCATAGCGGATGACGCGCAGGTCATCGCTCTTAAAGGTATAGTTCGACTGCACGGTATAGCGCATGGCATCTATCACCGTGTTGCCGGTGATGAAAATGTTGCTGTCTATCCCTTCCCGGCGCAGGTTGCCGGCGGTGGTCTCAGTCGGCGCAAAGTGAAGGGTGGATAACCTGCCCAGCAGGGTTCTGTTCATTTCCTCAGGGAAAGGGGAATAGCGGTCGTATGTGCGCAGCCCCGCCTCCACATGCCCCACGGTAACCTGGCTGTAAAATGCCGCAAGGCCCGCGACAAAGCTGGTGGTGGTGTCTCCGTGCACCAGCACAATATCAGGGCGCGCCTTGGCCAGCACATCTGTTACGCCCTGCAGCACCCGGGTGGTGATATCTTGCAAGGTTTGCCCGGCAGCCATGATGTTCAGGTCATAATCCGCTTTGGCGCCAAAGGCGGCCAAAACATGATCGAGCATATCACGGTGCTGCGCTGTGACGCAAACGATGCTCTCCATTTGCGGAGTGTTTTGAATAACTTTCACCAAAGGAAGCATTTTGACCGCCTCGGGGCGCGTGCCGAAAACGCTCATGACCTTGATTTTCATGTGATCCTCCTGCTGCGCAGATAGTCAACGGGTATTGTTCCCCAATGCGCCTTTTTTTTTCATCCGGCGCAAAGAGTAGCGCGAAGATAACGAAGCAGATGCGGTTTTTCTTCCAACTTTTCGACAATAATTTTTGCCGCAAAAATGCTGCCCAGAATGTGGACAATTGGAATTTTGCTTTCATGAAAAGCTGCTCTTTGGATTCAGTGTAACCTAATTTGGATTGATGGGATTGTGCTTCTCTTTTTTACTTTCAGGCCTTTCGCAGTGTTTTTGGAAACAGCCATGATGTGTGCATTGACGTATGCATGGGGGTATGTTACATTTGTCTCGTTCCCGTAAGTACTTTGCGCAACTTTTTCGCTGCTTTTCGACCTGGAAGAACCAAATGAGGAGGGGTTTATGATGAACCGCAACCGTCGTACCGCCGCGGCGCTGATCGCGCTGCTGGTGCTGCTGATGCTGTCTTCCGGCGCTGTTGCCCAGGTGCAGCTCGGCGATACGGACTATGCCAACCTGGATAATTGGCTTTGCTATACCCAGGATGGCGGCAAACCGGTGGATATCTTTGCCGTCTATCCCACCGTGTCATTCAGCCCGGATGAAGCCGATATTCCGTTCCTCCGGCTGGACAGCCTGCTGATGCGAACCGCTGCTGAAGGCTGGCTTGCGGAAAACATCGGGCTGTTGGACGCGGGCAATGTGTACGCGCCGCTATACCAACAGCTTAACGGGGTCATGCTTGGGGATTTGGACCCGGAGGGGTTTGAATCTTACACGATCGCCCTGCCGCGCGATGATGTGTTTGCCGCGTTCGATTATTTTCTAAAGAACATCAACAAGGGCGAGCGGCCCTTCCTGCTGTTCGGCCATTCGCAGGGCGCGTGTTTGGTTGGCGAAATTGCGACTGTGATGCTGGGCGATGAAGCTTACGCCGCCTACAACGACGGCCATATCGCCACGTACGCCATCGGGTATTCGGTCGAGAGCAAGGATATCGCGAAAAACCCGAACCTTGCGTTTGCCGCCGGCCCCACCGACACCGGCGTGATCCTATCCTGGAACACGACTGCGCCAAGCGAGATCGGTACCGGCGCGTACAAGGGGTTTGGCACCTGGAAGGATGGCGCGCTGACGATCAACCCCATCAGCTGGACCACGGAGGAAGTGCTGGCGCACGCCGCGGACAACCCGACCGCCCGTGTCCAGGATGCGGATGGGAACCCGGCCGCTGCCAATGCGCTTGTGGATAGAGAGCACAGCGTGCTGGTGGTGACATCGCTGGATGAGGCGGACTTCCAGACGCTGACCCCCACGGTGAGCAAATACCACCGCTATGATGTCATGTTTTTCTACGATGCCATCAGGCAGAATATCATGGACCGCGCGGAAGCATTTTTGCAAGGCCGTTAAAATGTGCGAAAAAGCGGTATAAAAGCATTATACAAAAACCGCTGAATGTGATATACTGTTATGGAAAGTAATGGTCACATTTTGCGTAGCAATAAAGGAGGCTTTTTTTATGGCGGAAAACACGAGGAAAAAGGTCGAGAGCGCGGTGGAGCCGCAGGTTGTGAACGCGCAGGTAGTGGATGGCGGGGCGGAAGCGCCGGTGGATGTGCCGGTAGAAGTTTCGGCGCCGCTGGTGGTGGATGACGCCGCGGTAGACAAGATTCTGCGCCACAGCGTATACGGCGCGATGGGCATGGGCATTGTGCCGCTGCCGTTCGTCAACATCGCCGCGCTGACGGGCATTCACCTGAACATGGTGCGCCAGCTTTCCAAGCTGTACGGCGTGGAATTCAAAGAGGGCATTGCCAAGAATATCATCGTTTCCGTGCTTGGCGCGGGCGTGCCCGGTTTTGCTTCCCACTTTATGAGCAAGGCCGTGGTGGCGGTGCCGGTTGTCGGCCTTCCCCTTGCGTTTGCGATGAAGCCTGCCACGAACGGGCTTTGCACCTATGCCGTGGGGCAGATGTTCGTCACGCACTTTAACCGCGGCGGCAACTTCGTTACCGCGAACGTCGACGCGCTGAAAGACGACTTTGCCAAGGCCTATAAGGACTCGCGCGCGTGGGTTACCAAGAACATTCGCCGTAAGAGGGCTGATCCGGCCCCCGAGGCGCAGGAAGCGGCGGTTTGATCGCCGTACATACCTGTACAAAAGGTCCGGGCGTTTGCCCGGACCTTTTCACATATCCATCGTTTGCGTGCCCGCGCGCCTGCCTGGAATAACCGCTGCCGAAACCAGCGCCGTGAACGGCGCCACGGTCACCAGCCCAAACGACCCGACCAGCGTGATGAGCACCTCGCTGGCAACGTATTTCAGGTTCAGTATGTCGATGATGGGCGTTCCCTGCCCTTGAAAGTACATCAGTAGCGACAAATAGCTGCCGGAATAGGCGAGCATCAGCGTGGTGGTCATTGTGCCGATGACGTTCCGCCCCACGCGAAAGCCTGAAAGCAGCAGCGCCCCGCGGGTGATATCCGGCTTGTGCAGGCGGATTTCTTCACATGCGGTGGCGATATCCATGCTCAAATCCATCAGCGCGCCGGAGTTGGCAATGAACACCATGGCAAAGAAAATCTCCCTGAGGTTCAGCTGCAGATGATTTTGCGCCAGAATCGGCACGACATACGGGAGGCTTCCGCCATCAAGTTTCAGCAGGTTGCCAAACAGCATCGACAGCAGGCATGTGACGCCTGTGCCCAGCAGCGAGCCCAGGATAGCAATCAGCGCGGTGCGCGTAAGTCCGGCCACCAGAAAGTCAATCATGACCGTCAGCAGCGTCACCATGATCAGCGCCCCCAGGATCGGCGAAAACCCTGCCAGCATCCAGGGGATCAACAGCTTCCATACAACCAGCACGCTTGCGACCAGCGAAATCAGCGCGCCAAACCCGCTGACGCCCGCAAACACGATCAACAGCAGGCCAAACAGCGCGAACAGCACCCCCTGCGTGTTCAGGCGGTAATGATCGATCAAGGTGATTGCATTGATTGTCCCATTTGCGGCGTGCAGCATGGCCAGCGCCTTATCGCCTTCTTCAAACAGCTTATCCCTGTCCAGCGCGGCGTTCATATGGTTGATGGCGGTCGCCTGTTGCCCCTTGAATTCCCCATCCAGCACCTCAACCTGACAGGTTTGTGCGCCGGAATAGACGATGCCAAGCGGCGACAGTTGGCTGTTATCCACAGACAGCACGCGCACCGTCACCCTTGGTGCGGTCTGCGCGGCAGACCCAAGGCGCGTTTCCGTCGGCAGATAGCAAAGGGCGATGCACAGCGCGCCGACCACTATGCAGAAGATCCAGTTGCGTTTTTTCTTGTTCATAACGCCTCCACGGCAAAACGCCCCGCAGGAAGCCCTGCGGGACGCCTGACGGATTGCAATTAGATGCCAAGCCCCATGGCTTCCATCGTTTTGAAGAAGATATCCGTATTGTCATAGCTGCCGGAGAACGCCTGCGCGCCCACGCCCATCGCGTACACCGGAAGCTGCAGGCCCGTGTGCGCATAGGAGGTATAGGCCACGCCCGCGTTGTTGTTGAGGATGTGGGATACCGCCATGCTCAGCGGCTCATATCCGCCGTAGGCCAGCGTTTCCGCTTCACCTATCACGCGGCCGCTCTTATCCAACATGCTCAGCATGAACGCCGCCTGGAGGCTTTTGAGCTCCGCGTCGGTCAGCGTCAACGGCCGGTCCGCTTCCGTTGTCAGGCCATAGTGCGCTTCAATGGCGACAAGGGCGTCCGCGAAGGTCGCCTTGTCGGCGCGCAGGCCGGCGATGACGGTGTCAAAATCCGTGAAGGAGATATTCTGGGCTTGCAGATAGCTAAAGTGTGTATCATACGCGGTGGCGGCGAAGCCAATGGTCAGGCCACCGGTTTCGTGGTCGCCAGTGACGATGATCAGCGTTTCATCCGGGTGCTCCGCGGCGAAATCAATCGCGACCTGTACGGCATCTGAAAAGGCCAACGTTTCCTGGATCGAGGTCAGGCCGTCGTTGGCGTGGCAACTCCAGTCAATCTTGCCGCCCTCGGCCATCAAGAAAAATCCGTTCTCGTTATCCAGCACGCGAATAGCGGTTTTCACATACTCCGCAAGGCTCATGGAATCGGCGCCTTCCGCTGCCTTGCGCAGGCGGTCCACTTCATATTGCATGGCCATGGCGTTGTCGGGATCTTCACACAGCGCCAGCACGCGGCCGCTGTTTGCATCCAGCGCGCGGGTGGCGTCGTTGGTATCCACGATGGTGAAGCCGTTTTCACGGGCCAGATCGTATACATCGGGCTGGTCGCCATTTTTGCCCGTGGGCTGCAGGAAGCGGCCGCCGCCGAGGAAGTCCAGCGTATCGCCCGCAATGCCCTGCACGGCGATATCATAGTACAGGCTGCGGCTGGTAACCTTGGCATAGTACGCTGCCGGGGTCGCGTGATCAAGGGAGACGGTGGTGATGACGCCGACCTTTTTACCTGCGGCCTTCGCGGCTTCCGTGATGAGTGGGAAACTTTCCGTAAGCGTTACGTCATAGTTGATCACGCCGGAGAGCGTCTTGTTGCCAGATGCCATGGAGGACGCCGTGGACGCGGAATCCGGGCAGAAGGATGTGGCGTCATAGGTTGTCATGATGCCGACATTCTGAAAGCCTGTGAAGGAAAGACGCGCGGGGGTCGGGATGGTGGCATCCGGGTTTTGCTGCGTGCCCAGGTAATACTGTGTGGCGCTGATCTGCGGGCTGCCCATGCCATCGCCGATGAACATGAACACATACTTGGGGGTGGACATGTCTTCCGCGATCGCCTGCGGCAACACCGCGAGCACGCATATAGCGGCAAGAACCAGTGCCAGCATTTTCCGGATGTTTGAGAACCTCTTCATGATTTCTCCTCCTCTTCTCTTTTACGGGAGAAGTGTAGCATACGCTTGTCTAGGGCGTGTTTGCGGTATGTAAAATATCAGGAAAGTTTAGCGCATTTTACTGCCTTGCGTCAAGACGCGATTTTCCTTGAAACCACACCCCGTATCCCCTATAATAAGGAAAACGAATGATCTGCGGAGGAAATCCGATGGCTGATGTACTTTCTAAGCTGAACGCGCCCACGGCGCGGGAGCGCCTTGCCGCCCTGAAAGCCTTGCTGCCCACGCTGGAGTTGCCCCCGGCGGGCACGGATGTGAACAATCACATTCACACCACATATTCTTTTTCGCCCTATTCGCCGACCGCCGCCGCGTGGAAGGCGTGCGCCACCGGCCTTTGCACTGCCGGTATCATGGACCATGATTCGATCATGGGTGCGCGGGAATTCCTGGCTGCGTGCGATCTGCTTGGCATCGGCGGCACCTGCGGGCTGGAATGCCGCGTGTCCTTTGACGGCACCAGGCTTCAGGGGCGCCGCATCAACAACCCCGATCAGGAGGGGGTCGCGTACATTCTGCTGCACGCCGTGCCGCATGCGCACATCGAAACGGTGGACGCGTTTTTTGCGCCGCTGCGCGAGAAGCGGAACGACCGCAACCGCCGCATGATCGCGCGGCTGAACGTGATGCTTAAAAAGACGGGCCTTTCGATCGATTTTGACAGGGATGTGCTGCCCCTGTCCGAGGCGGCGCACGGCGGCACGGTGACGGAGCGGCACATTTCTTCCGCGCTGGCGCATGCGCTGGAGGCGAAAGTGGGCCGCGGCGAGCCGCTGCTTGCTTTCCTTCAGGAAGCGTTTGGAAGGCCGGTCGGCGCGAAATACGCCGGCATGTTCTCCGATCCCGCAAACCCCTTCTTCCATTATGATTTGATCGGCTGGATCAAGGCGGAATTGATCCCGGCGTTCTACATCCCGGCGGATGCGGAGTGCGCGAACGTGCGCGATGTGCTGGCGCTGTCCGAGAAAGTTGGCGCGATCTCCGCGTACGCATACTTGGGCGATGTGGGCGACAGCGTCACCGGCGACAAGCGCGCGCAGCGCTTTGAGGACGGGTACCTGGATGAGCTGTTTGATGTGCTGACGGAACTTGGATTCCGTTCGATTACCTACATGCCCACCAGAAACTCCGCGCAGCAGATTGCACGCCTTCGCGAAAAGATCGCTGCAGGCGGGTTCTTTGAGGTATCCGGCGAGGACATCAACCAGCCGCGCCAGTCGTTCATCTGCGAAAAGATGCGCGAGCCCGGATTCGACGCGCTGCGCGAGAGCGCATGGGCAATGATTGCGCATGAGCGGCAGGAAAACGGCCTGTTCAGCGAAAGCGCCGCGCGGGAATGGCCTGACGCAGCGAAACGCACGGCGGCATTCGCGCAGATGGGGAGGCAGTATGCAAGGCTATAATGAAGAAGAGGCGCTGCGCTACATCGCCAGGAGCATTGACCGCAAGGCGTTTTCGGAAATTGGACCGTCGATTGACGGAATGCTGCGGCAGGCGCAGGCGCTGGACCTGCGCTACATGCGCGAAAATGATGTGATCGACGGCGATGGGTTCATGGGCGACGGCTTCTACGATGACGATGAGGCGTTCGAGTTCATCGTGGAAGAGATCGTCAGGATGCGCGGCCTGAACGAAGAAGGCGCGGTGCTGGTTGCCAGCCTGATCGATGCGTATATGAGCGCGCATGATGCGTTTCTGCGAAAGGCGGGGCTGGCGGAATGACGGAAGGCGAGACGCTTGCTGTGCTGAAGAACTTTCTGGATGATCATAACCGGCTGCGGTCCTATCCGGCGAAGGAAAAGTACCGCGGCCCGGCGTTTCAGTACCTGGCGGATAAATTCGAGGCCGGCCGCGAGTATATGGAAAAAGAGGTCGGCGAACTGCTGGCATTGTGGCACACATTCGGTGACCCGTGCCTGCTTCGGCGTGAGCTGTATGAGCGCGGCCTTTTGCGCCGCGATCTGGAGGGAAGGCGGTATTGGCGGGCATGAGCAACCATCGCGTGGGCAGGCTGGGGGCGCTTGTTTGCGGCGCTGCCGTGGCGGCGTTTGCGCTGTCAATGTTGGTGAACTTGGTGACGGGCGCGGATACGGTGTTTTGGTCCTGCCTGTTCAGCATGTTCATTGCGCTGGGGTATTTGGTGTTTGCGGCGGGTGCTCTCGGCACGAACCGGGATGAAAAGAACCGCGGCGCGGCGGCGGCCGGGGTGGCGCTGGCGGCCGTGTACGCGGTGATCATCCTGCTGGTGTACTATGCGGAATGTACCACCGTGCGGATGAACCAGAACCTTTCCGAAGAGGCGCTGTCCATCATCAAATACAGCCAATTGGGCAGCCTGTTCTTCAACTATGACCTGCTGGGGTATGGCATCATGGGGCTGTCCACCTTTTTCCTGTCCTTTGTCATTTTGCCGGATACGAAGGGGGGCCGCTGGCTGCGCGGGTTGCTCCGCGCGCACGGCGTGTTCTTTGTTCCCTGCTTCATTATGCCGATGCTGCCCGTGTTCACGCCCGGAACGAGCGCGCTGGTCGGCACGCTGCTGCTGGAAGTTTGGTGCGCTTACTTTTTGCCGGTTTGCTGTTTGGGGTGGCGGTATTTTCAGAGGAATAAGTCTGGTATGGAAGAATAGCCTGCCGCGCAAGTTGATGTAAGTATAAAAATCCCGGTTTTCGATAAACCGGGATTTTTGCATGCCGCGTATGCCCCTTCCGGTCTTTACCCTTCCGACCGCACCGCCGCAATAGTACTCCTCGCGCTCAAGCTGATGAACGAAATATCATCCCCGCAGCCGATGAGGCTAACACCCCGCCGCTTCCAATCCTGCACGGATGCCATATCCGTAGGCCCAAGCGACACGCCAAAGGGCATCCCGGCGCGTGTGCAGACCGCGGCAATTTCATCGTATATGGACATCATGTCCGGATGGCGCGTGTCGCCCAGGTGGCCCATGGAGGCGGAAAGATCATTCGGCCCAACGATAATCAGGTCAATGCCCGGAACGGCAATGATCGCGGCCAGATTCCGCACCGCGTCGATATGCTCAATCTGCGGAATGCGCAGCATCCGTGCCGGCGCTTCCTTTAGGTAGGTCGGCGTGTCAATCGCGCCGTACCGGCAGGCGCGGCGGGGGCCGAACCCTCTAATGCCATCCGGCGGATAGCTGCATGCGCGGACAAACGCGCGGGCCTCTTCTTCCGTGCATATCATCGGGGCGATGAGCCCATCCGGCCCCATATCCAGCACCGGCTTGATCAGCACCGGATCATTCCACGCCACACGAATAAAGGAAGCCGTGCCGGCAGCGTCCGCCGCGGCAACGTGCAGCTGCAGCGTCTCCAGGCTGTACGCCCCATGCTCCCCATCAATCCAGACAAACTCATAACCGTGGAAGCCCAGCATTTCCGTGATCGCGGGGTCCTTCAGGAACGTATGCCCGCCGATGATCAGCCCGCCCGCGCGCAGCACGCCGCGTATCTTTTCCGCCTGGCACATTGGGGAATCCTCCTTTGATATTCAGAAGCTTTTTCTATTGTATCGCCATGCAAAAAGCCTGTCAACGCCAGGTGGAAACCCACTCACCCCATGAAAACTGAACAATACAGAAGGTGGAAAAATGAACGCTATGGTAGAAATCTGTGCGGTTGACACCCCCTGTGCAGCGTGTTAGCGTGAAACCGTGGAACGGCCCTCCGGCCTGTTCCGCCAGGAAGAAAGAAGGTGCGCTCCGCATGAATGAAACCTTCCCCATCCCAAATCACACGCCGACCCTGCGCCGGAGCGCTCAAAAATGGCTGCGGGACTGGCGGCTGTACACGCTGCTGCTGCCGCCGCTGATTTACTACTTTCTGTTCCATTACATGCCCATTTACGGCGCGCTGATTGCCTTTAAGAAGTATAGCCCCAGGAAAGGCGTTTGGGGCAGTGCCTGGGTTGGACTGGATAACTTCATCAAGTTTCTGACCGATCCATACTTTTACAAGCTGGTGCGCAACACCCTGCTGATCAACCTGTATTCGCTGGTTTACGCGTTTCCGGCCTCCATCCTTTTTGCGTTGCTGCTCAATGAGATGCGGCACCGCCGTTACAAAAAGCTGGTGCAAACGGTCAGCTACCTGCCGCATTTCATTTCTACGGTGGTTGTTTGCGGGCTGCTGACCAACTTTCTGCGCACGAATGACGGCATCATCAACCAGCTTCTTGCCATGTTCGGTTTTGCCAGGGTCTCCTTTCTGAGCAAGGCGGAGTATTTCCGCACCATCTATGTCGCGTCCGGCATCTGGCAGCATCTGGGATGGGATGCCATCATCTATATCGCGGCGCTTACGGGGATCAATGAAGAGCTGTATGAGGCCGCCACGATTGAGGGCGCAAACCGATTTCAGCGCGCGCTGCATGTGACGCTGCCAGGCATCGCGCCGACGATCACGATCATGCTGGTGATGCGCGTGGGCAACCTGATGAACCTTGGGTATGAAAAGATCATGCTGCTGTATTCCGGCGTGACATACGAAACGGCGGATGTCATTTCAACCTATGTATACAGGCGAGGCCTGCTGAACGCGGATTTCGGATACGGCACCGCGGTGGGGCTGTTCCAGTCCGTCGTCGCGATGGTTC
This sequence comes from Eubacteriales bacterium, assembly GCA_031549905.1. Lineage (GTDB taxonomy): Bacteria > Bacillota > Clostridia > Christensenellales > Aristaeellaceae > Avichristensenella. The sequence goes on along the minus strand of JAVBPC010000012.1, from coordinate 71,465 downwards.
TCATTGTGGCGGCCAATCAGATTGGCAAGAAGATCAGCGAAACAAGCTTGTGGTAAGGGGGCGTTTGCGGTGGTGAAATCCCTGCCCCGGCGGCGAAGCCGGATGAACGGCTTTGACTATTTCAACTATGCCCTGATGGCAGTGCTGGTCCTGATCATGCTGTACCCCATTTACTATTGCATCATCGTTTCCATCTCGGATGGCAAAGCCGTGGTGCAGGGCCGGGTTATATTTTACCCCATCGGCTTTTCCACGGTGGCGTACAAAACCGTGCTGCAAAATGAACAGGTGATCCGCTCCTACGGCAATACGCTGCTGTACACTTCCGTTGGCACGGCGTTGAATGTGCTGATGAGCGTGCTGTGCGCATACCCCCTGTCCAGGCCGGGGCTGAAAGGGCGCAGGCTGATCAACACGCTGGTGATGCTGACCATGTTCTTTTCCGGCGGAATGATTCCGCTGTACCTGCAGGTCAAGCGGCTGCACCTGGATGACACAATGTGGTCGGTGATCCTGCCGGGGGCGATCAGCACATACAACATGATCATCATCCGCACATTTTTCATGCAGCTGCCCGAAGAGCTGCACGAATCGGCTGAGATCGACGGCGCGAACACATACCAGGTGCTGTTGCGCATCGTGCTGCCGCTGTCCAAATCGATCCTGGCGACGATGGTGCTATTCTACGCCGTCGCGCATTGGAACAGCTATCTTTCGGCGCTGCTGTACCTGAACACGGCAAAAAAGTTTCCGCTGCAGGTGATCCTTCGCAACATGATCATCGACAGCAACCTGGCCAACTTTACCTCTTCCAACGCATCCAACTCGGCGGAATCGCTTGTAACGGAGAGCAAACTCAAGTACGCCGCCGTCATCGTTTCCATTCTCCCCATCGTTTGCGTCTACCCAATCCTGCAAAGGTATTTCGCGAAGGGCGTGATGATCGGGGCGATCAAGGGATAAGCGTATCAGACAGGTACAAAGGAGGTGTGATTGTTGACCCAGTCCCCGATTCACAGCACCCTGTGGCGCGATCCGTCCAAGGCAAAGCAGCTGAACCCCGTGCGTTCCACTCCCTATGCGGCAGGCCCGGGCAACTGGCATTTCTGCCATCACCCGGAGATCGGGACCTTTCAGGGGCGGCTGTATGCGATGTGGTCCAACAGCCCGGAAGGGGAAGATGAGTGCGGCCAAAGGATTCTTTGCGCGGACAGCGAAGACGGCGTGCATTGGTCTGCCCCCAGGGTGCTGGCGGACGGCGAGCCAGGCGAAAAATTCCCGGCCGCGCTGACCGCCGCCGGATGGCTGGACCGGGGAGACAGCCTGCTGGCGTACTATGCCGCGTACGAATACGACAGCGAAGGCCCGCGCCTGGATGGGCGGGGCGTGCCGCGGTTTGGCACCGACATCGTCAGAACACGGCTGTACTGCCGGGAGACGGGGGATGGGGTCACATTCTCGGCCCCGGTGAACCTTGGCGTGCCGCTGTGCCCGAACATCGGCCCCACGAAAACCCGCTCCGGGCGGCTGATCATCACCGGCAACTGGGCGCACGCCTGGGCGGATGACCCTGCCGGCATCGGCCCCTGGGCATTTACGGGGTTCTGCCAAGACAAGGCCCTGCTGCCTGAACCGGTTCGGGATGATCCGGATTATTTCTGGCGGGTATCGAAGGCGATGGGCTATCCGGGCGGCCTGTGTGAGGGTGCGTTTTACCAGACGGATGACGGCGCGCTGCACATGCTGCACCGCAGCCACACCGACTGGCTTTACGAATCCCAAAGCCTGGATGACGGGGCGACCTGGTCTGCGCCTGTGAAGACCGGTTTTTCCGATTGCCACACCAAGTTTCATTTCGGCCGCCTGCCGGATGGGCGCTTTTACTACCTGGGCAGCCCGATTCCGGGCTCCAAGCGAAATCCCCTGGTGCTCTCGCTCTCCCTGGATGGGGTTGCCTTTGATGACCATTACATCGTGGCGGGCGATCCTGTGGAGCGGAAGTATCCCGGCTTTGCGAAGGGCGGGGTATACGGCTACCCGCACAGCGTTGTTCAAAACGGCCATCTCTTTGTGATCTGCTCGGTGTACAAAGAAGATATTGCCGTTTTCAAAATCGACCTGGATGCCTTATAATCACACAAGGAGGAGACCTAGCATGAAGAAAAGGTACGCCCTGCTGCTGGTAGCCCTGTTGCTCGTTACCTGCCTGACCCCGTTTGCCACCTCGATGGCTGAGACGCTTAAGAGCACCGGAAAGCCGATCACCGTGATGCGCGGCGAACACCCGTCGTTTACTTACAATATGGATCAGCCCGTCATCGCTGAGCTTGAAAAGCGTCTGGGGATCGACATCGAGCTGATGATCTTCCCCCAGTCGGACTATCCCACCAAGCGCAACCTGCTTCTGGCCACGGGAGACCTGCCGGATCTGCTGTGCTCGACGTACAATGTGCTTGCCCCCTATGTGCCGGAGGATTTGTTCGTCAACCTCTCGGACTACTGGGATTTGCTGCCCAACTATGCCGCCACCATTGAACGCTACAGCGATCTGGCCAACGCGTTCAAGGTGGATGGCGACTTTTATTGGTTCATCATGATGGCGGAAGACGCGCCTGCGTACGGCAACTTTCCGATCATCCGGGAGGATATCCTGCCCAAGATCGGCTGGGACCGGATGCCGGACAACTATGAGGAGCTGTATGAGGTCCTGAAAGCCATCAAGGAATATGATCCCGCGAGCGTGCCCATGACCACGCGCGGCACGGATGTGCTGTGGCGGATGGGGTATTCCTTCGGCACATACAACGGCATCTACTATGAAAAGAACGCCAATGAGTATCTGTACGGCCCGCTGTACGACAACTACAAGGATTTCCTTCAGTACCTTGGCCGCCTGTACGCCGAAGGGCTGCTGGACCCGGACTATGTGACATCCAACAAAACCGTTTGGCAGGAATACCTGACCTCCGGCAAGTCGTATTTCTTCTTTGACAACGGCTCCTTCGCGTCCGACTTTAATATCGTGCTGCAGGCGGTGGACGAGGCGCAGAAGCTATCCCCGATGACCACTCTGGTCAACCCCTACGGCGAGCGCCGCGCGCAGTTCTTTGAGGGCAGCGGTGTCATCAGCCCCTTCCGCAACGATGTGTGGGTTGTGAACAACCAGAGCGAAAACCTGGAAGGTGCGCTGATGCTGATGGATTACCTCTACAGCGAGGAAGGCACGCTGCTGTGCTCCTTCGGCATCGAAGGCGACCAGTACTACCAGGCTGAGGACGGGACCATCACCTTCGATATGGACCTGATTGACTACTACCGCAAGAACGCCAACGACCCCTACCGCGAGTATTCCAACGCCATCGGCGTGGGCTGCCTTGCGTTCTCGGGCAGGTTCTATGACACCGCGTGGTATGAGTTCATGGATGAAAACACGCGGGCAATGTACGCGTTCTGGCTTGACGACACCAACATCGGTCCGTACTCCTACATGCTGACGCTGAACGCGGCCGAGTTGGAGAAAATCACGGACATCAAAACCGCGTGCGATACCCTTGTCACCACCGAATCCAACAAGTTCATCATGGGTATCCGCCCCTTCGAAGAGTACGAGGCGTTCGTGAAGGACCTGATCGGGCTGGGCGCAAAGGAAATCGAAGAGGTGTACACCAACGCGTACCTCAGATCGCTTGAGTAACGCCGGACCTCTGTGCCCTGGGTTCCGTCAAAGGGGAAACCCTTTGGCGGGGCCCGGGGATTCCGCGTCTTTGGCGGTATACACTTTGAAGGGGGTGCAGTGTGAGCAAGCTGTATCTTCGAATCATCAGCGGCTTCCTGGCGATGGTTGTATTCGCCGTGGGCGTGCTGGTGTTTTCGCTTTTTTGGTTTTCCGCCAGGAACGAAAGGGATTTTAGCGAGCGCATTCAGGATAACATGCGCCAGGTAGACCAAAGAATCTCGGAGCAGTGCGCGGCCATCAACAACGCCTGCGCGGCAATTATGGGCAACAAGATCGTGCAGGAAAACTTGCGCCCTTACGATGTGCTGACGGTGCAAAACCGGTATCAGTACGCCGCGATCTGTTCGCTGCTGATGCAAAGCCGGTTTCAGCTCAATGATTTTGTGGACAGCATGTTCATGTATGCGGATGGCGTGCGCGTGCTGTACCAGAGCGGTACAAGCGAAAGCCGCACATTCTATGACAAAATCATACAGTATGAATCCTACGGATACGATTTCTGGATGTCGACGCTGACCGCGCACAAAAAAGATGTGCTGATCCTTGCCGCGGATTGGTATGAAAACGACCGCGTGGATGATCGGCGGCTGGTGGTGCCGATGGTGTTCCGCAATGTGCTGATGGGAAGCCCTTTTGTGATCGTATCCAACATAGCCGTCAAAAGCATATGGAAAATGTACGAGGAAAGCGCGGTGTTTTCCGATTCAATCTATGTTCTATACAGCCAGGCTGAAGGTGTGCCCGTGCATGACGGCGGGGTGCCGGGCGGCTTTACAGCCGAGTTGGCGGCGCTTGAAAACGGAACAAGGACGCGGCTTGACGGAACGGCCTACACGGTCAACACCGCGCCGGTATCGGCGTTCGGCTGGCGTGCGCTGTGCCTGACGCCGACAACCGCTTTTTCCAACGTAAACGCGTATTTCCGCTTTACCACCGTATGGCTGGTGTGCATGTTTCTGGTGCTTGGCATCGCGCTGGCGTGGATATCATCCCGGCGGATTTATGAGCCGATCCGCACGATGCGGCATGATATCGCGCTGTATGCTCCGGCGGACAACGCAGCCTGGCAAAGAGACGAACTGTCATTTTTGCGCGGCAGCATTCGCGCCATGGCGGATGACCGGGAAAACTACCGCCTGAAAAACCGACAGTTTGCCACGCAATATGTAACGCAGGGGCTGGCCGGGCTGATGGAAGGCCGCCGTGTCGTCAACGAGCAGGGGCTGATCCAAACCCTTGCCCGGGAGGTTGGCTTTGAAGCGCCGTGCTTCCAGTGCGTGGATATTCTGCTGGATTTCACAAACGAGGCAAGCTTTTCCATTCGGGATGAGCTGGTGGGCGCGGTTTCATCGTACGCGGTGCAGGCATTTTCCCGCGCGGGAAACGCGCTGTCCGTCCGCTACCGGGAAAACATGCTGGTGATCGTGCTGAACCTGAGCGCAGGCGGCGAAGAAAAGATCCGCGCGCTGTGCGGGGAGATTCTGGCGGGGACGCTGGTGGATGGCGCGGTCTGCACCGCGCGCATCGGCGTGGGCGGGCAGGTATCGAAGGTCTCGGATATCGCCGCTTCCTTTGAGCAGGCGAACACGGCGGTCTGGGCGCTTGCGCCGGGCGAAAGCGGCGCGGTGGCCGTATACCATGAAGCATGCCCGGGCGTGTATGCGTATGACGGGCGGGCTTTGTTCGATGCGGTGAGCGCGCGGGACCTGGAGCAGATCGAAGAAGCAATTGCCGCGGCGCTGGAGGGCGCGAAGGCGGCGCGCATTCGCTATGCCGAGGCGGCCGATATCGTTCGGGAGATCGTTGCGGCGGCCTACCGGCTGGAGAACCTGGCCGATCAGGCGCACACACCGGCAAAGCGCGTGGCGCTGGATGCGCTGCCTGTCCTGCTGCTTTCCCCGGAGGTAAACACATCGCCGCTGACAGACCTGTTTGTCAGGGCACTGGGCGGTTTTGCCCTGGGCGAGGAGAGGCGCGCGGAAACAACAGCCCTGAAAGTAAAGCGCTATATCGACGCCCAGTACGCGAAGGACCTGAGCCTGGATATCATTGCCGATGCGTTTGGCGTGTCGGCCAAGTACGTTTCCAGGGTGTTTAAGGAAGAGCTGGGCGTCAACGTTTCGGATTATATCGCGCAGGTCAGAACGCATCAGGCGAAGGAAATGCTCAAGGGGGAACTTCCCCTCACAGCCATCGCCGAGGCCGTCGGCGTGAACAACCGCACCACATTCGTGCGGATGTTCCGCAAGGTGGAGGGCGTTACCCCTGGGGAGTACCGCCGCATGCTGGGCGGTGAAGGCGGAGAAGAGTAGCGGAAAAGCAGGTTTGCCTACGCATCGCCCGCTTTCACCAGTTCCTTGCGCCCGTACAGCAGCAAACCCCCGACGATGAGCAATACGCCCGTCACGATCAGCAGCCATTCGATTCTCACGGCATCCCCAAGCGGGCCGAACAGCGCCATGCCAAGCGGCATGGCCAGCCCGTTGATCATGGCAACCGCGCTGAACACCCGCCCCATGATGTGGGGAGGAACATTTGTCTGCATCAGCGTCATGCTAGGGGTGTTGTACAGGGGCATCGTGCACCCGCAAAAGACCATCACGCCCAGGTACACCCAGAAATTCGGGATAACGCCGAACATTACTGTTGCCACGCCAAATAGCAGCCAGGCAAGCACCATCGTGTGCACCTTGTTCTTGAATCCGCCCCAGACGGAGATCAGCACGCCGCCCGCCATCATGCCGACGGAAAACGCGATTTCAATTGCCGTAAGCCGCCAAACATCCTCGCCAAACGTGCGCGTTACTTGCAGCGGCGTCAGCATCGCGGCGGGCGACGCCAGCACGCAGAACACCGCCGTTGCGATGAACAGCGTTTTCAGCCACGAAGCACCGCCGATAAACCGCAGGCCTTCCGCCATCTCATGGAAGTACGCCTTCGCACCCTGGCTGTGCGGCTGCGCGTTCGCCGTGCCGGAGACCTTTACACAGAAAAACACCACGGCAATGCCGATTGCGGCGGTGACGACATCGATAAAGAAGATCGTTTCAATCGGCAAAAAGGTCAGCAGCGCACCTGCCGCCATGGGGGCCGCAAACATGGTCAGGGATTGCGCAGTGCTTTGAATCCCATTAAAGCGCGTCAGGTGTTCCTCCGGCACGATTTGCGGGATCAGCGCGTTCACGGCGGGCTGCTGTATACCCTGCCCGACGCTGCGCGCCATCACCGCCACCAGCAGAAACCAAATGCTCTTTACGCCCGACATGTAGAAAACGGCAACAACAAGCGTAATCAGGGCGATTGCGCCATCCGCGATGTTCACCAGAAATTTGCGGTTGTACCGATCCGCCCAAACCCCGGCAAAGGGAGAAATAAACACCATTGGCAGCATCGCGGCGCAAGTGAAAAGCGCGATGAGAATACCGGATTGCTCCTGGAGCGTGATATGCCAGGTGATTGCGTGGGATACCAGCATCGAGCCAAACATGGATACAAACTGCCCTGCAATGAATAAGCCCGCATTTCGCTTCCAGTTGCCTGCCATTGTATTCGCTTGCATGATGACTTCTCCTTCGATTTTTGGGGAAATGTGATTATACACTGATTGCATGGTTTCGTCCAGCATCCCTGCGTGGACAGAAAGAAAACCGCCTGAAAATTTATGCTTTCAGACGGATTGCAGTACGGTTGCCGATATAAAAATAATCAAGATAAGCGCCTTTACAAAGGTATTATATCATATCTTTGTTCATGCATACCATTGCGCCTGCGCCCGATAAAGCCTTGCGTAGGCTCCGTTTTGCCGCATCAGTGCCTCATGGCTTCCGTCTTCCACCAAGCACCCATCTTCGAACACCAGGATGCGGTCCACCGTTGTGCAGATACCAAGCCTGTGGGAGATGAGCAGCGTGGTGCGATCCCCGGTCAGGTTGCGGAATGACCGGTATAGCGTGGCTTCCGCGGCGGGGTCAAGCGCGGCGGTCGGTTCATCCAGGATAACGATGCCGGCATCCTTGCGGTACAGCGCGCGCATCAGCGCAAGTTTTTGCCACTGGCCGCCGGAAAGGTTATTGCCCGTCTCGCTGAAAGTGCCAATCATTTCATCCAGCCCGCGCGGCTCCGCCTCAATAAACGGCCAGGCGTCCACAGCTTCCGCCAGCGCCCGCAGTTCACCGTCGGTGACGGCGCGCTCGGGCTGCGCGATTGTGACGTTGTCGCGGATGGAGGCCTCATAGCGGCCAAAGTTCTGCGGGACAAACGCCAGCGCGTCACGCACGGAAGCAAGCGCGCTGCCGATTTGTATGCCGCTGAGCGTGACCGCGCCCTCCGTGGGTTCATACAGGCCGCAGAGCAGGTTGACGAATGTCGATTTACCGGAGCCGTTTTCGCCGACGATGGCGATCTTTTCGCCCTTGCGGATGCGGACGGATACATTGGACAGCGCCGGCCTTTGCCCGCCCGGATACGCAAAGGTTACCCTATCATATACAATATCGCCGCCGGAAAGATCGATCTGGGCGGAATGCAGCGCCTCCTGCGGCGTAGCCAGCAGGATTTGATAGTCCTCAATGTAGTTGATGCTGGCATAGAACGTCAGCGTGCTGGCGAGCAGTCGGCTCAACCGGCTTTGCAGCTGCTGTGACAGCGTCAGCACCAGCGTAAACGTGCCGATGCCCAGCGCGGGGCTTTCAAATACCCGCCCCGCCGCAATCAGCAGAACGACGATAAAGACCCCATAGCGCAGCACATCGGCAATCATGTTGAGCGCAACGTACTTTTTCGTGACGGCGCGCTTTTCATCCAGGTACAGCGCCGATACTTTGCGCCAGCGTTCTTTAATCCACGGGAAAAAATTGTTGAAGCGCAGATCCAGCAGCGATTTGCAGCGTTCGTTTGCGCCGGCTGCCATGTAGAACAGGTGCACGGACATTGCGCTGTTTTTCATGTGTTTTGTTTTGCTTTTGTAGTCTTCTTCCCGCTGGGAAGCGGAGATAAGCAGAGACGGAATTGTCGCCAGCAGCAGCGAAAAGACAATCCACGGGCTGACGGTCCACAGCAATACCGCCATGCTGATGGCCGCCACCAGATGCTGCGCGGTGACAAGCACCTGCTGCACGCTTGTCGCGACCTCGGATGCGCCGAACATTTCGGTAAACGACATCCGATCGCGGAAATCCGCGTCATTGTTGATATACCGGAATGCGACGCTGCCCGCACATGTCATGATAGAAGACTTGATATGCTTGGTGATCGCCTGTGTATCCCGGGCGCTTGTCACCTCATAGGCGTAGTCGTAAGCGGCCTGGATCAAGTATGCGCCAACCAGCAGCAAAAGCAGCCAGCTTGCACTTGAAACCGTTTCCGCCTGCGCGAAAATACCCTGAATATCATCTGTCAGCGCCGCGTACAGCCTCGAAATCAGGTTGGGCCACAGTGCCATGCCAAACCCGGCGATGCCAATAAAAACAGACAGGCCGCGCATACACCGCAGGTTCATCGCAAGCGAACTTGCGGCCAGATGGAGGGATCGCTTCAAGGTGCGCTTTGGGGCTGTTTGCACGCCGGTCATGCGACCACCTCCTTTTGCGTGTACCATTGCGCCTGCTCCTCAAACAGTTTGGCGTAGACACCCTGCCTGGCAAGCAGTTCGTCATGCGTACCGATTTCAGCCAGGCGTCCGCCGTCAAGCACAAAGATGCGATCGGCCAGGCGCGCGAAGCCAATGCGGTGGCTGACGAGGATGGACGTATGGGTGCGCACCTTCTTCTGAATGCTTTCAAACTGGTTCAGCTCGGCAATCGGGTCGAGCATCGAGGCGGGCTCGTCGAACACAAGAAGCTCCTTGTTGCTCATAAACGCGCGGGATACGGCAACCCGCTGGGATTCGCCGCCGGAGAGCACAGCGCCGGTTTTGTACACCTGCACGCCCAGCAGATTATCGATCTTCTGCGGCAATTTCTCTACGATCCCTGTTGCGCCGCCCTCCGCAATCGCCTTCTCTACCATCGCGCGGTTATCGATGTTCTGAACATCCCCTGCGCCCACGTTTTCGCCGACAGTCAGGTGGAACAGGTAATAATCCTGAAAGAATGCGCCGACTTTCTCCGATAGAACCTGACCTATCGCCTGCGAAAAGGGCTGGCCGTCGTAGAACAGCGCTCCGCCCGTGGGGGAGTAGAGTCCCAGCAAGAGCTTGATCAGCGTAGTCTTGCCCGATCCGTTGGCGCCGACCAGCGCAATGCTCTCGCCCTTATGAATCTGAAAGGTGATGTTTTCCAGCACATTCCTGCCTTCCTGGTAGGCAAAGCACATATCCTTCGCTTCGAACACGGTTTCTGCATTGCTGTTAGTGCTTTTCTCAGCGCTATGCTCTGATTGTGTTTGCATTTGTTCCGCCGTTTCAAAAAAGGTACGCTGGATGCCAAGCCCGTACAGGCCGTAAGCAATGCGCTGGTAGCTTTTAGGGATTGTGCTGATCGCGTCGGAAAGGCTCAGGCTCAGCGCGAACAGCATCAGCGCCTGCGCCGGTACGATCGCTCCAGAACCCACGCTGCGTATGGCGCTGAGCATGACGGCAAGCAGGAACAGGAAAAACCCCGCGCGCAAATAGAACGTGAGCTTCGCCGTGCCCCTGGCCTGTCGCACCTGCGTATCCTCTACCTTTTTGTACGCATCCTCCCATTCACCAATCGTTTTGTTCAAACTGCCGTACAGCCTTGTTTCCTTTGCGGGATCGGGTTCGCGTACCAGCTTTTCCAGATAATCGGCGCGGCGCATATCATCCCGCAGCTTTGACCAGACGACCTGTATCCTGCCTGCAAAGATGCCGTTGAGGACGATGGTCAGGACAATATAGGCCGCCGCAAACAGCGCAATGACCGGCGACACTGTTACCGCTACGATGAGCAATGATATGATGGACACCAGCCTGCTGACCAGCATGCAGCCCGAGCTGGTCAGATCCGTGAGCGCACCGCACCGGGAGATCGCGGCAAAGTAATCGCTGCCGGTTTGTTTATGCATCAGAACGGAGAGCGGAATCTTCTGGGCGGAATCCATCATCACCTCTTCCAGCCCAAGATAGTATGCATCATACATGATCATATAGAGCATATCATCGTTATAGCGTGTGGACAGGCCGATGATGGTCAGCAGTGCGCCGTAATAGATGATATTGGCCGTGACATAGGCATGCGTATCCGCGCTGGTCAGCAGAAAATCGGAAATACCGCCGATAATCGCCTGATTATACCGGAGCGCCACGGCGGGAAGGATGGAAATGGCCACACTGACCGTAAGCCACAGCAGCAGCGACCGCCTGTCAATCTGCAGGGCCAGGCGGATGCCCCATTTTAGGGTACGGAGTGTATTTCCTTTGCTTTTCTGCATATTGGCCTCCGTGAGAAACTGTGTGAAGCATTGATGATGTGGATGTTGCGTTGATCATAACATAGCAGTGGCACGTTGTCGAGGGGCATGCCCGGGCGCCTCAACAAGCGCACAATGCGGCGGGCTTACGCAGGAGCAGATTGCATGCATTTCCATTTCTATGTGCTTGACATCTTGGGTAACTCGACTTATCCTGTTACAAAGGTAGCCAAGCCACACATATGGAATCCGACTGAATTAAATCATTGCCAATGCAAAGGGGTCAAAAATGAAGAATATCCCCTTCAAAGTGCGCATGCTCATCGCATTTTTTGCAATTTTCCTGCTGCCTCTGTTGGTGATCGGGATTCCCGGCGGGATGTTCATCATCAACAGCACCGGTGAAAACACAACCAGCGAAATAGAGAGACTGTGTGAAAACGCGTTTGAGCTGTTTGAAACCCGGATTGCGCGCATGGATGGCTATATGCAGCAGATAAGCAACGATTCGCTGATGAAGGGCATCATGAACTTGCGGGATGAGACGACGCTCTTCCAGCGGTACTCCGCGCTTGACTATTCGCGCTATGCAAACCAGCTGCGCCTGATGCTCGTCACCACGGATGCGTTTGATGATCTGGCGCTGTGTTTTCCGCAGCAGGATTTCGTTCTCACGCAGCGCGGCACCTACACGCTTGCCCATCTGTTTCAGCATGAGTTTGCCGTTGATGGCATGGATGCCGCCGACTGGCTTGCCATCCTTGATTCGCAGGGGCAGACCAACCGCTTTTTACCCGTCAGCGGCATGACCACATTCGGCGTGCGCAAACCGGGGCTATTGTATGTGTGCGCGCAGGCGATGAAGTATGAAAAAGCCACGCAGTTTGCCGTAATATATTACCTTTCCGCCACATCGCTGGCCAAGACGTTTGCGCAATCAATGCGCTACCCGGGCACGGTGCTTTCATTGGAATGGGAAGACGGTACGACACTTTACTGCCTCACGGAAGGGGAGGTCGCGACAGGGACGCTGTTTCGCTGGTCGCGTTCGCTGGAAAACACGGGGCTTTCCATGGAGATCACAGTGCCGCAAAACGAAATTTCACGCGCATCCAATGAGATAAAGAATGCGGTGCTGCTTATTCTGGCATCGATGGGCGCGCTGGGGGGCGTGCTGTCGGCTTTTGTAGCGCATATAAACTACCGTCCCCTTGGCGGCATATTTTCCATGCTTTTTGAACGCGGTACTTTGCCTAAAGAGCATCCGTCCGCCAGCAACCTGAAAGCCGTGGAACGCACGCTGGCCACATTGCTCGATAAGGATCAATATTTGCAGCAACAGCTTAATGAATACCGTGATCTGCTGCAATACGCCGCCCTTGCGCGCCTGCTGGATGGCTCGCTATCGATAGACCCCGCGACGCAGGCGCATACGTTTGATGCGCTCGGTATGCCGCTGCCATATCGCTTTCTCAGCGTCGGCGTGTTTTACCGGGAGCAGATGGGCGCGGTTGCGTTGCTTGAGCAACGCATTCAATCGGAACAGGTGCTGGCCTACCCCATTGAGCAGGATGGGCGCTTGGCGCTTCTATTCAACCATACGGGCGAAGATGCCATGCGGCAACTCATCGCGCAGCCCGGTATGCCGCTTGCCATCGGCATCAGCGCGCCGTGCCTGCTTTTGTCAGATGTACAGCGGGCGTACCGTGAGGCGCTCTACGCCGTGAACTACCGCCCTGTGCTTGCGGAGAGCGGCGCGGTGTTCTACGCCGATGTATACGATGCACGGAGCAATTACTTCTATCCTACAGAGGCGGAGACCCGCATCATCAACCTGCTGCGCGCGGGGGATGCCGCAGGCGCGCAGGAAGCGTTCGAAAAGCTGCTCAGGCACAATCTGGATGATGAACCTGCGGCATATGTGCTGCACCGCCTCTTCGACAGTGTGGCCATGTCCGTTTTTCGGCAGGCGGGCGTTGACCAGGCGACATGGGAGCGGGAAAATCCGCTGCCTTCCGCGGATGTGCCGCTGGATACGCTGACATCGTGGATGAACGCCCTTCTGTCCGCCGCCGCAGCCGCGGGCGCGGTTCGCGGCGCAACGGCGCCTGATGCGTTCCTGCAATCGGTGCTTGCCTATATTGATGAAACGCTATGCGATCCGCAGCTGAACCTTAGCGGTGTGGCAGCGCACTTCGGGGTGAGCACATCGCATCTGAGCCGCTATATCAAAAGGGAGGCGGGCATCGGGTATCTTGATCTGGTCAACCGCAAACGCGTATTGTTGGCCAAAACGCTGCTCCGAAAGGGCGATATGTCCGTAAAACATATCGCCGCAAGCGTTGGTTTTGACAGCGATGTAACGCTTCGCCGCCTTTTCAAAAAGTATGAAGGCGTTGTGCCAACGCAGTATGCATGGAGCGGAGACAATGACAGCCGCATGGGTTGAGCTTGAATAAACCCCCTTTGATCAATTTCCATCTGTAAAAGCAAAATTTGAATGCTCCAGCCAGGCAAAAACTGATCGGCAAAACAAAAATGGCATCCTTGCAAACCCGGCGTTCTCCTGTATGATGAGCGTAACGACGTGGCCACGTCATCGGCGCAATATTTGGGGAAAGCGTATGCTCGGTTTGCAGGGGACTTACGCGCATTTTGAGGAGGGAGTTTATTTCCATGAAAAAGACACTCGGCCTGCTGTTGGCTTTGGCAATCCTGTTTCCGCTGCTGGCGCTGGCGGAACCGGCTCCGTATACCTTGCCCTTATCCGAAGACGGTGCGACGGTCAGCTTTACTTTGCAGGAAAGCTACTACGCCGGTTCCAGTTACGCAGATAACCTGCCCCTGTATCAGGAGCTAGAAGCGCGCACCGGCATTTCTGTCAAGTGGGATGTTATTGAACGCAGCAGCTATAATGAAGCAATGGAGATTCGCCTGGCTTCCGGTTCAAAGCTTTCGGATGTGATTCAGTTGCCCGGCGGCTTTACCCCGGATACCATGCGGTATGCGGAAGCCGGCCTGATCATTCCGCTGGAAGACCTCATTGCGGAGTACGCACCCAACATCTACAACCTGTTCTTTGTTGAGGTGCCTGCGCTGGGCCGCTCAATGACCGGCTATGACGGCCACATTTATGCGCTGCCGCAAAACTTCTATGGCATGAACTTTGTATCCCCTTTCTGCCTTACGATCCGTGCGGACTGGCTGGAGACGCTTGGGCTTGAAATCCCCACGACAATAGATGAATGGTATACCGTGCTCAAGGCATTCAAGGAGCAAGACCCCAACGGTAATGGGCTGGCGGATGAAATACCGATGACTTCCCCGGCCAACATAAGCTCTGTAGAGAACGCGTACGCGTACTTTGCGTCGGGGTTTGGCCTGACCGCGCCGGTGAGCGTTCAGTTTTACCCTGATGACAACGGCGTTATTGTAGACCAGTATCGCCTGCCGGAGTTCAAGGAGTACCTGACATTCATCAACAAGCTCTACACGGAAGGCCTGATTGATCCCGCGCTGTTCGAGCAAACAGACAAGCTCAATGCCATGGCATCCGAAAACGTGATGGGCACCTTTGCCGCGTATGCCGATTCCTCCACCACATATCAAAAGGCGGCGATTGCGGGCGGCGCGGCGGATGCGCACTATCAGGTGGTTCCCCCGCCTGTTGGTCCCGACGGCAAGATGGGGCGCCAGCTTGGCCGTTCGCTCACGGGTTTCATGTATTCCATCACGAAGGACTGTGAAAACCCGGAGCTCGTCATCAAATGGATCGACTATCAGTATGCCAACCCGGAAGGCCGCGACCTGATGCATTACGGGCTGGAAGGCTTCCATTGGGTGTGGGATGAAACGGGTGAAAAGCGCGTTTGGACGGATGAGGTTGCGCACAACCCGGATAATCTGGCCATCTACAATGTTCTTCGCAGGGATGGCGCGTACGCCACGCAGTTTACAAACCGCACGAAGGAATTCTTCTCGATGATGGTGGAGGATTACGTGCTGGAGGATGTGCAGGCGGTGCTTCCGGGCATCGTGCCCGCCTACCCTGCCGTGATCGCCACAGCCGAAGAAAACCGCAGGTACAACTCCCTGATGGCCGACCTGACGACCTATCAGGATGAGATGATCCAGAAGTTCATCATGGGCCAGGTTTCTCTGGATAGGTTTGATGAGTTCGTATCGACGCTTGAAGCCATGGGCGCGGATGAAGTGCTATCCATCAAGCAAACGCAGTACGACCGCTACATGGGCAAGTAAGCCTCCCGGTTCCGGGCGGGGCAGGTTTCCTGCTCCGCCTTTGGACAGGTACCTATATCAGACTGCTACAAATCCATTGTTTCTGGAGGTGACTCCATGCAAGCGCGAAGGGCGGGAAAAAATCCGCCGCGGATTGCCCGGTTAGGTGCGCTTTTGCGCCGGGATAAAGCGCTGATTCTGCTGGCGCTGCCGGGCATTCTCTTTTATGGCATTTTTCACTATGCGCCGATGTACGGCGTGTGGATGGCGTTTACGAACTTCAACCTGTCAAAATCCATCATTGGCAGCGACTTTGTAGGGCTGATGTGGTTTCGGGAGTTCTTCAGTTCCTACTTTTTTGGGCGGTTGGTGGGCAACACGCTGGCGCTCAGCACGCTAAACCTTGTTATAGGGTTTCCGGTGCCCATCCTGTTTGCGCTGACGCTTAATGAGATGCGCGGATCGAAGTTCAAGCGCCTTGTGCAAACGGTTTCATACCTGCCGCACTTTATCTCCACGGTGGTGGTTGTGGGTATCCTGTTTACAACATTGTCGCCCACCGGGGGCGTGGTAAACACGCTGATTAAATCGACAGGCCGAAATCCCATCAACTTCATGCGCATGGAAAACTGGTTTCGCCCGCTGTACATTGGTACGGATATCTGGCAAAACTTCGGGTGGAACTCCATCATTTATCTGGCTGCGCTGACTGCGGTTGATCCGGGGCTGTATGAGGCCGCGCGCATTGACGGCGCCAGCAGGCTGCGGCAGGTTATCCATGTGTCGCTGCCGAGCATCCTGCCGACAATCATCATCCTGCTGATCATGCAGATGGGCCGCGTGATGAGCGTGGGCTACGAAAAGATCATCCTGATGTACAGCCCAACTGTGTACGGCAAGGCGGATGTGATTTCCACCTATGTATACAGGCGGGGCATCCAAAAGGGTGAGTTTAGCTTCGGGGCGGCGGTTGGTCTGTTCAACAATGTGATCAACCTGATCCTGCTGATAACGGTCAATACAGCTGCGCGCAAGGTCAGCGATATCAGCCTGTGGTAGAGGAGGAAAGAACCATGCACATGCGCACCCGGCGCGACCAGACGACATTGCTTTCGGATATCCTGATCTATGCGGTCGGTGTCTTTGTCATTCTCATCACCGTGCTCCCATTCCTGCATGTGGCTGCCATGTCCCTGGCTAACCCCCTTAAGGCGCTGCGCAATGAGATTTTTCTCATCCCCTACGGCATCAACGGCGAGGCATACCGGCTTGTGTTTGAAAATGCAGGCTTCATCACCGCATACCTGAACACATTCTGGTACACTGGCGTGGGTACACTGTTTAATGTCATCTTCACGGTGATGCTGGCGTACCCGCTGGCGCGGCGTGAGTTTTTTCTGCGCCGTCCGCTGATGATGGCCATCACCTTTACGATGTTCTTTTCCGGGGGGCTAATCCCCACGTTCATCATCGTCAGCCGTCTTGGCATCTACAACACACGCTGGGCATTGGTTCTGCCCACCGCTATCTCCACATGGAACCTAATTGTTTGCCGAACATTTTTTGAGGGGATTCCTGAAAGCCTGATTGAATCCGGAAAGCTGGACGGCGCGAGCGAGCCGCGCATCCTTGTCAGCATTGTGCTGATGCTTTCCATGCCGATCATTGCGGTGCTGGTGCTTTTCTACGCCGTCAGCCATTGGAACAGCTATTTTTCTGCCGTGCTGTACCTATCGAATACAAAGCTTCAACCGTTGCAGATTTACCTGCGCCGCGTGCTGATTCAGGAAACAAGTGAGATGGGCGGCGATATGAAAGAAGGCCTTGACCGCGACCTGGCCGTGCATCAGCTGAAATACGCCGCCATCATCGTATCCATTCTGCCGATCATTGTGCTCTATCCGTTTCTGCAGCGGTATTTTGTGCAGGGCGTTATGATTGGCGCCATCAAGGGATAACAGGAGGGATTTTGTGGCAACGCCGGATGTATCATTTATCGTATATGCGGATCTGCACGTGGATATCATGCACGATGCGGCAGCCCGAATGCAGGTGATGCTTTGCGAGGCCGAGCGGTATCATGTCGATTTCATTTTGCATCTGGGCGATATCATGTACCCGGATGCCGACTTTCTGGCTGAGCATGCCCCGGAAAGCCTTGCGTTGCGCGAGAAGACCGCCTGGTTCGTTTGCGACCGCGACGACGAAAAGCACCGGATTCGCGCGATGATACAGGAAAACGGCATTGAAAGCTTCGGTGTGCTGGGCAACCACGATATGGATTCCTGCACAAAAGCGACGGCCTGCCGGTATTTCGGTATGCCCGCGCCCTATTACAGCTTTGACCGGGGAGGCATTCGCTTCATCGCGCTGGATACGAACCTGATCAGGGATGGGGATACGCTGATTGACTTTGCTCACTGCAATTACCGCGATTCCAAGCGGGCGGATACCAATTGGATAGACCCCGCGCAGTTGCAGTGGCTGGAAGCGCAGGTAATGACATCGCCGTACCCATGCGTATTGCTATCCCATGCCGCGATAGGCGACAGCCAGCTCAACATCCACAATGCAGAGGATGTTTTTGCAATCATCCGGCGCGCGAATGCGGATAAACGCCGCATCATCCTTGCGATGAACGGCCATGTGCATATCGACGGCGTTTGTGCGCGCGAAGGCGTGCCGTTCTTCGATGTCAACAGCATGTCCAACCTGTGGATTGGCCACAAGTATGATACCGTGCGCTATAGCGAAACAATTCACCGCGCCTACCCGCACCTGTGCGGCACCGCGCCCTACTGGGATGCGCTGTTTGCAAGAGTGACGATCAACAGTGAAGGCATTCACATCGTGGGGCGCGAGTCCAGCTTTGTAGGCCCATCCCCGCAGGCGCTTGGCGTGCCGGCTGAGGCCACGTTCCATGCGCCATCTGCCAG
Source organism: Eubacteriales bacterium (assembly GCA_031549905.1). Lineage (GTDB taxonomy): Bacteria > Bacillota > Clostridia > Christensenellales > Aristaeellaceae > Avichristensenella. The sequence goes on along the minus strand of JAVBPC010000012.1, from coordinate 53,186 downwards.
CATCGCCAGCCGGGTGCTGTCCCTTGATGAGATGAGGGGATAATGCGGAGACTGATTGCCCATAAGCGGCCAGAAGAAGGGGAAGGGCAAAGTGGCAGCCAAAGCCGCGGTGATGTTCTTATCGTACAACATCCGGCGGGCAGTTACCCTTGCGGGCGGGGCGCAGCAGCTTATTCACAGGGTGCGGGGGAGAGAATACGGCGGGAAGGGATAGCTATGCTAAGTTGACGGAAATAGAGAGATCATATGTCATTGCTTGGCGAAGAACGAGGTGTTTGAGGCTATTTTCTCGCGCATTTTGCAGACAGATAAAAGAAATCCGTCTGAAAACTTATGTTTTCAGACGGATTGTGGTGCGGTCGACGGGACTTGAACCCGTACCCTCTCGGACACGCCCCTCAAACGTGCGCGTATGCCTATTCCGCCACGACCGCATATCCCTTCGCCGCGCAAAGTGCAACGAAGCGTAACCAAGTATAAGCGGAAAAGCCCTTTCTGTCAAGCCCGAAACCGCTTGAATTTCCTCCAAACCTACAATAAAATAGGAAGGCACATGAGAGATCCCAAGGCAGGCATAGTGCCCTGAAAAGGGAAAGAGCGGGAATAAGCGTCTGAAAGGAATCCGTTAATGGCGCAGAGGGAAAACGAAAAGAGTCTGTTGAGGGCATATTGGTAGGAAACATTTTGCACGGGTTACGTGGAGGGGGATGGCGTCGGCTGGCATGGCGACAAGAAAAGAAAAACGGTCATATACGTTCTGCCTGGACCTTCATTACCAAACCTGTTCACCCCCGCAAGTTCACCCCGCTAAGCCGTGAGGCAAACTCCTCCCCGCTGATGGTTTCCCGTTCATACAGATATTCCGCAAGCATTTGCAGCTTCATTCCGTTTATGCGCAAGATTTCTTTTGCGCTCTTGTAGCAATCCGCTATCAGGCGCACCACTTCCCTGTCGATCTGCGCGGCGGTCTCCGGCGAACACGTCAGGGATGCATCCCCGCCAAGGTACTGATTTGTCACCGCCTCCAGCGCCACCATGCCAAACTGCTCGCTCATCCCATAGCGGGAAACCATCGCGCGGGCCATCCGCGTGGCCTGCTCGATGTCATTTGCCGCACCGGTGGTGATGGAACCGAATGTGATCTCCTCCGCCGCGCGCCCGCCGCATAGCGTGGTGATTTTCGCCAGCACCTGTTCGCGCGTAAGCAGCACGCGCTCGATCTCATCAATCTGCATCGTGTACCCGAGCGCGCCCGATGTGCGTGGGATGATCGTAATCTTGTGTACGGGCGCGGCATCGGATTGCTTTGCGGCAACCACCGCATGGCCGACCTCATGGAATGCCACGATTCGCTTTTCATGCGCGGACATCACGGCGTTTTTGCGCTGATATCCTGCCACAATCACCTCAACGCTCTCCTCAAGATCAGCCTGGCTGATTGCGCTGCGCCCCATGCGGACCGCGCGCAGCGCCGCCTCGTTGATGATGTTCGCCAGTTCCGCGCCGGAGGCGCCCGGCGTGGCGCGCGCAACGGCCAGGTAATCCACGCTCTTTTCGGCCTGTATTGTCTTGGCGTGCACCTTCAGGATTGCCTCGCGGCCCAGCAAATCCGGCAGTTCCACAGGCACGCGCCGGTCGAAGCGACCGGGGCGCAGCAGCGCTTTGTCCAGCGTTTCCGGGCGGTTTGTCGCGCCCAGAATAACCACGCCTTTCCTCCCGTCAAACCCATCCATCTCGGCCAGCAGTTGGTTGAGCGTCTGCTCACGCTCGTCATTGCCGCCGATGGCGCTGACCCCGTCGCGCTTCTTGCCGATGGTGTCGATCTCATCGATAAATACGATGCAAGGCGCCTTGTCGCTTGCCTGCTTGAACAAGTCACGCACCTTGGCGGCGCCCATTCCCACAAACATTTCGACGAACTCGGAACCGGAAATGGAGAAAAAGGGCACATTCGCCTCCCCGGCGACGGCCTTTGCCAGCAGCGTTTTGCCGGTGCCCGGAGGGCCCACCAGCAGCGCCCCCTTGGGCAGCACCGCGCCGATGGAGGCGTACTTGCCGGGGTTGTGCAGGAAGTCCACAATCTCCATCAGTGCCTCTTTGGCCTCATCCTGACCGGCAACATCGGCGAATGTCTTGCCAGTCTGCGCCTGCACATACATCTTTGCGCCGGATTTTCCGAAGGATAGCGCGCCGCCGCCCATCCGCTTGTTCAGCATATTGGAAAGCAGCCGCCCGCCCACGATGAACAGCACAATGGGCAGCACCCAAAACAGCACAAACGTCAGCAGGGGTGAACTTTGCGTGGGGATGGTCGCCAGAAAGGTGACATTCGCCCCGCGCAGCCGGTCCACCAGATCATCATCCGGCCACACGCCCGTTTTGAACAGCGCCGTCTCGCCCGTTCCATCCGCCGCTTCAAATACGATTTGGGATGCATCCCGCCGCACCGCTCGCACCCGGCCGGAATCCACCATATCCAGGAAATCGCTGTATCCTACCTCAATTACCTGCCTTTCCCACAGGCTTGGGAACACCAGCGCGTTCAGCAGCAGAATCACAAGGATTGCAACCAGCGCATAGTATAGCAGCGGTCTACTGTTTTTCGGTAGATTCTCATTCATGAATAAATGCCTTTGCCTCCTTTTGCTTCTCTCATCAGGCCGCGGGGGAACTTCCTCCCCCCGCGGTCTTCTATTTGATAATTTACGCCAGATAGAAATCCAGCACCGTCAGCACTAGAAACCCCGCCAGCAGCGCATAGGTTGCAAGCCGCTCATGCCCGTGCGCGTGCGTTTCCGGGATCATTTCATCGCCGATGACGTATAGCATCGTACCGCCCGCGAACGCCAATGCGAAGGGCAAAATCTGAGACGCAACAGAGACGGCAAAGTATCCAAGAACCGTGCCGACGATCTCGATCACGCCGGTTATTGCCGCGATGGCAAACGCCCGCCCGCGCGTAACGCCTGCCGTCAGCAGCGGGGAAATGATGATCATCCCTTCCGGCACATTCTGCAGCATGATGCCCAGCGTTACCGAAAGGGAGTTGCTGGTATTCCCCTGGCCTGCCGCCACGCCCGCCGCGATGCCCTCCGGCAGGTTGTGAATGGCAATGGCCAGGATGAACAGCAGAATTTTGTCAAGCCCCTCATTGCCGCCGTGTTTTTCCTTATCCAGCCCTACCAGGGTATGCAGATGCGGGGTAAACCTGTCCGCAAAATTCAGGAACACGGCCCCCAGCAGCACACCGACCACGGTGACCCACACGCCGTGCGCCCCGCCAAGCGCAATGGAAGGCTGTATCAGCCCAAAAACCGAAGCTGCCAGCATCACACCCGCCGCAAAACTCAAGATGGCGTCGTTGAACCGATGGGGGATGTTTTTGACCGAAAAGCCCAGCGCGGCACCGATAACGGTGGCGCCGCCGACACCCAGCGCGGTAAGCAGTGCGTATAGCAAAGGGAATTCTCCTTTCGTGTTTCATACCAAATCCGGATAAATTTTGCCGGAATCTCGCAGGCCTTTTTCCGTCCGGCGGCGGCGCCTGCCAGTCAGCGTAGCCTCCAGCTACGCCTCCTTCTGGCTTCTTGCCGGACGAAAAAATCCCTTGCGATCTTCTCGGAAAAATCTATCAGGATTTGGTATCACCAGTTTTACCTACTGTATAATACCGATAGTTATGAAGAAAGTAAAGCCGCGGTGCCGCACAGTAAAAAGATATGCAAAACCGCCGGCCCGCGCATTGTTTTGCAGGCCGACGGTTTGGTTTGGAAACTGGCTCGGAAGGATTTTAACGCCTTTTCGCCGGTACGCGCAGCGCCATCAGCCGCTCCGCATCCCGCAAAGTATCCGCATCTTTCACAGCGATCATCAGCCATTTCTGGCCCTGCCCGGTCTGCGTGCCGGCAAACACGGCCTGAATATAGTCTGAGCAGGTGGGCAGCATCAGCTCGGCATCTTGCATCTCCTTTTCGCCGATAACCACCAGCGCAATGAAAAATCCCGGCATTGGATACAGCGTATAGAGCGATTTGCCGCCCTTTTTGTAGCTGGGCAACACCGCGCAGATGCCAGGCACGCGGGCGGGTGGCTTTCCGCCCATGCGCACTTGCGAAAACACTCGACGTAGCGCTGCTATGCCTTCGATTTTCGCAAGCGCGCCTGGTCAAAAATCCATCCCGCCGGCGCACCCGTCATCTGTGTGGTGTTACCCTTGATGTTCCACCCTGCCTGCATAGAACAGCAGCTGTGTTCCATCTTCGGCTCTGTATGATATGCGCTGCGCAGATCATCGTTTATTTGCCGCCATAGCGGGTTGCCAATGTATTCCTCAACCTGCGCTTCGGTGGGGGGCGTATCCTATCTTATATTCCTTTCGCGGCCAACTGTGCCATCAGCTGGGCATACCAGGCCTGGGCTGTTTCCGTCTTTTCCTCGATCTCCACAAGGCTCGCCGCTTTCAGGTATTCTTCAAGCCGCGCGCATTCCGCCTGCGGGATATGCTGCGAGATATGCACAAGGTAGTAATCCGCGTGCGCGGGCGTGTGGATCAACCGCAGCAGGTCGATCAACGGCTCCACCACATAGCGGTGGTAATAGGCATATGCCTCGGGGTATTGCCCCCGGCGCACATATTTGATCACACGGCAATGCTGGCTGTAGCGGTATTCGCACGCCTTAAGGCGCTCCCGGTTCCGTGCCAGGTACCTCTCTGGGTCATCCGGCAGATAGTGCACCACGCCGCTCTTGTCAAAGATAACCTTTGCCGATTCGATGGCATCGCCCTCCACCAGCGCGGAGTCCTTTCTGTCGCGGCTATGCAGCTGCCAGCAGAAATCAATCATTAGGTAGGGGGAACTGCTCGCAAGATGGTACACCCGCTGGCGTATTTTCGGATGGCCGTGCGGTATGATGTGCCGCGCGTCAATCGGGGACAGTGATTGAAGCGCCGCTTCCACCGCATCGGTTGCGGCTGCCTCGCTGTCATCATCCACATCCACCCATAGATCGATATCCGAATAGGCATCCAGCATGCCGCCCGCGTCCGCGCCTTCCAGCCAAAGGGCATGGACATAGGGCAGCGGCTGCAGCGCGGCGCGCAGCGTTTCCACAATCAAATTCCGGTCAATCATGCGCAAAAGGGATTTCTTGCGAAATCCCCTTGCACTGCGATATCGGTATGTTTTCACTTGCATCACCACTGATTCTTCAGGGAATCCACCAGGAAGAAGCGATACACATCAGAGAGAATGTTATGCGATGTGGTGACCATCGCGTTCATTACGCGCCCGCTGATGAGCAGCATTTCGGAACGGCGGTACAGCGGGATGACAGGCAGATCCATGTACATCTGCTGGAACAGCGTTTCGTAATAAACGGTGCGGCGCCCCTGATCCGCTGCGGAGGTCGCGTTTTGCAGGAACCAATCGGTCGTTTGGGAGGTGTAGCCGGTTTTGTTCAGGTAGCTGTTGCCCACAAAGAAGTTGGCCGCAACAGAAGCGGTCGCCGGCAGCTTGCGCGCCTGGAAATACATATCGCACCCGCCGCTTTCGATCTTGTCCGTCAAATCTTCCAGGGACAGGGGGTCAAGGATCACCTTGATGCCCAGCGCCTTGTACGCCGCCTGAATCCGCGCGGCGGCAACTTCCATGTAGGGGTTGGGCTGATTGAAAGACAGTGTGAAGCTGAAATCGCGCCCCATCCGCTGGCGGATGCCGTCTTCGCCCATCACCCAGCCAGCGTCATCCAGCAGACTGCCGGCAAGCTCCGGATCGTACGGGTAGGATTCGTACACCTCATCCCACGTCAGGCCGTATTCATCAAATACCAGCAGGCTTGGCGTCTTGGCGTAGAATGTCATGGTTTCCGCGCGCAGGCTGTCACGGTCCAGCCCCACGGTAAGCGCCTGGCGCACCGCATGGTCGGAAAACAGCGCGTTTTCCAGGTCCATTCCAAGGTAACCGAACACATCGCCCTCCCAGGTTTCCAGGTTGATGAACCCAAGGGAAAGCGACGTATCAACAATCTGCGCCGACCCTAAAATGTTTACAATATCCACCTGGCCGGCAGCGATCGCAGCAAACGCCTGATTCTGCTCCAGCGGCACCACGGTCAGTTCAACCGTCGTGATTTTTGGCTCACCGCGCCAGTAGGCAGGGTTTTTCGTGAAGGTTGCCCCTATGTCCTTGCTGAGCGCTGTCAGCTCGTACTGCCCGTAGGTCATGCCGGTGGCGTCGGTTTTCCGCACGCGGGCGATGGATGCTTCGTAGAAGGCGGCAAACTCCTGGGGATTGGTGAGCGTAGCCGGGCGGCGCATATCCCCGAAAAGGGAAACGCGCAGCGCGGGGATTGTCAGGTAAAAGAGCGAATCCGGCCCGGGTGTCTTTTCAAGCGAAACGGTAAAGCTGCGGTCGGAAACGCGCACAATGCCGGCAATCGTTTGGCTTTCGCCGGTAAGGTACTGCTTCACGCCCTGGATGCCCAGGCGGCTGATGTCGTACGCGCCGCTGTACCCGGGCGTCAGCAGCAGGTACAGTGCGTTGATGAAATCATCGCTGGTCACCTGCGTGCCATCCAGGTATTTCACGGTATCCCGGATGGTGAAGGTATAGCCGTACCCATCCGCTGTCTGCGCAAAGGTAGCGACGCCTGCACCCACTTTATCGCTGTTATCGGCGAAAACCAGCTCATCATACAGCAGCGTGGCCACAGCGTCGTCGCCTGAGGTGCGCGCAAAAAAGGGATTCGTTTCGCCGGACAGGTCGCTGATGCCGACGGCCAGGGTGTTAAGGCCACGGGCGCGCGCCGCCTCGGGCAGGTTATCCAGCGATTTGGCTTCATTCCGCGCGATCTTGCGGTTGATCAGGGGCCGGTAAAAAAGAGTCGCCGCAAACGCGCCCTCCATCGGCACGGCAAGCGCCAGCGCAAGCAGCAGCGCCAGGAAGCCTTTCTTTTTCGTCATGGGGTCTCCTTTCCGGGTGCGTTTTCGGCGCTTTGGCGGCGGTACAGCTTGCGGTCCAGCGACCACAGCCTTTCCGAAAACCCGCCCGGGCGCACCAGCTGCAGCGCGGCGTTCATCTCATAAAGCCTTGCGTCCAGCATATCCAGGTGGTTCAGCACTTCGGCCTCCGGGAACATCGGGGGGCGCGGGCTGCCGTACTCAGGCACACCGTGATGGGACAGCACCATGTGCTCCACCATCATCAGCGTTTCGGCGTCAATTCCAAGCGCACGGCCTACGCCGTCAATGTGCGCCACGCCGCGCACCAGGTGGCCGATCAGCTGGCCATCCGCCGTGTATTCGGATACGGTGCCCATCTCCGTCGCGTTCAGCTCCGTAAGCTTGGACAGGTCGTGCACGATGACGCCTGCGCTTAGCAGGTCACCATCCAGTATCGGATATTCATTTGCGAAATGGCCTGCCATGCGCAGCATGCCCGTGATGTGGTGCAGAAGGCCGCTACGCTCGGCATGGTGCAGCTTGGCCGCGGCGGGGAAGGTGAGCAGTGTATCACCCGCCTCATCCAACAGCGCCGTGACCAGCGCTTTCAGGTCTTCATTTTGAAAGGAAGAAACGGCATCCCGCACCTCCCGCATCATTTCGGCGGGGGATCGCGGCGCGCACAGCACCAACGTATCCAGCGGCACTTCGTCCTCATCCGTCGCGATGCGGATCTTTTCCACCCTCAGCTGCAGGCGGCCGTTATACTCTATCAGCTGGCCGCGCACGCGCACCACCTGGCCCACCTGGGGCGGGGTGGCGTTGGTATCCCACTGTTTGGCGTTGATATCCCCGGTGCGGTCGCCCAGCGTCATATCCACATAGCGGGAACCGTTGGATGCGGCGCGCAGTTCAGCGGCGCGCACCAGCAAAAAACCGTCATAGCGGGTATCCTTTACCAGGCTGGAAATGGGCGGGATGAGCAAGCGACGTCCTCCTTGTTGCGCATGCAGCGCGTTGTTACCTCTATATCATAACGAAAACGCGGGTCCTGCGCAAGTTAAATTCTTTGGTAGACGCGGCTGCCGCAGCGCACGCCCCATGCCTTGCCGCCGCGGATGAGCGCTTCCATGCGCAGCCGAACATCATCCTTGTCATGATCGATGGCGGCAAACAGCGTGCCCCCGCAGTAATCCAGCGGCATTTTCAAGTCATTTTTGGCGGCCATCAGCACACCGTTTTCTTGATACACCGTCACTTCCGCTGGGATGCCCTCGTGCGCGCGGTATGTGCCCTCCACCATTTCCGGGTTGGAGAACGCATGCCCCACGGGCGCGTACCACCTGTGCGATGTAGAAAGCGGCAGGCCCAGCACCCAGTTCATCAGCGCGTGAACGAACACATCCACATCCTGGTCATCCAGGTTGCACAGCGCGGCGAACCCCCAGCCTTCATTCAGCAGCAGCCCGCCGTGGCTGGATGCCCCGTGCAGCGCGCCGGAGTGCTCGCACACGGCATGGCCTTCGAAGGCGCGCTTGTAGAGCCCCAGGCAATAGTTGGTGCGCTTTTCCAGCGGGAAGTTAAGGCCGATTAGCAGCTCCACTGCTTCGCGCGGGATCACCTGTTTTCCCTCGTGCATACCGTAATTGGATAGGCAGCGGTAGTACGTCGCCATGTCTTTGGCGGTGGATTTGACCAGCCCGCAGGCCCTAAACGGCGGCAGCACGGACCACGCGTCATCGCAGGTGGCTTCGCTGTCGTCATCATCGCGGGAGAAAAGTGACGTGATGTTGCCGCCCGACACCTCGCGCGCCTCAGAGGCGTCGACATCCAGCACGGTTCTGGTCATCCCAAGGGGGCCGTACACGCGCGCTTTCAGGAAGTCTTCCAGCGGCATGCCCGCCACCAGATCCACCGCGTAGGACAGCAGCGCGTATCCTTCGTTGCAGTAGCTGAACACCTCGCCCGGCGCGCCCAGCGTTTCATAGGGGAGCGTGGCGATGTAGTCGATCACCTGATCGATGGTGCTGAACGGATTCGGGGCCGTCTTCTGCAGCGTGGTTGCCCAGTCGCTGTGGCGCTCGGGGGACAGGTGCATTGCGATCGACCACTCCAGCGGTTCAATGGGCGGTATGCCCGCCGTGTGCATCGCCAGGTGGCGCAGTGTTACGGCGTCCCTTGCCGCGCCGGGTACCTTAAACGTGGGGAAGAATTTATACACAGGGTCATCGAAGGAAACCTTGCCCTCCGCCGCTAGAATCGCCAGGCACAGCGATGCGTGCGATTTGCTCATGGAGGCGATACCCATCATCGTATTTTCATCGCACAGCAGGCTTCCGTCCGCGTTCGCCTTGCCGTAGCCCTTGGCAAAAACCTCGCCCTCCGGGCCAAACGCCGTCACGGAAAGGCCGGTAAGCTTCTTCTTTTCAAACAGCCGGGAAAGATATTGATCCAGCGCCTGAACATTCTGTCGCATGATGGAGCCTCCTGTCGAATTCGCTTTACGTATCATAGCATATTGCAATAAAAAAGTACATGTCGCAGTTTGGACATTTGGGGGGCCTGCCGGTATCGTTGGACGGAGCGGGGTTGCTAAATGATCCCGAAAAAGGTATGCTTAATCCACTGTATTGAGAAAGAGGTGTGCGCCCATGGTCTATCCGAACGATCGCAAGCCCGTAAACCCCAAAAAGGTCGGCCGCGCGGCGGCAATTGGCATTGTCGTGTTGGCGGTGGTTATTCTGTTCTTTGTGTTTTCTCCGTATGAAATCGTTCCGGCGGGCCATACCGGTGTGCTGGTGACGATGGGGCGCGTATCCGATAATGTGTTGGAAGAAGGCATGCATTTCAAGCTGCCGTGGCAGAACGTGATCCTGGTTGATAACCGTGCGCAAAAAGCGCCGCTGGTTACGCAGGCGTTCTCATCGGATATCCAGCAGGTAGATGTGACGTGCTCCGTCAACTACAGCGTGGATGCCGCCACATCGCAGAGGCTATACAAAACTGTGGGTGTGAATTACTACAGCACGGTGATGCTGCCACGCATCATGGAAAACGTCAAGGCGGTGTTCTCCAAATATTCGGCGGAAAACCTGGTCGGTGCGCGTGAAACGCTTTCCCTGCAAATTAAGGACCTGTTGGCGCCTGAGATGAAAGCGTACGGCATTGAAGTTCTCTCCGTTGCCATTGAAAATATTGATTTCACCAATGCATTCACCGATGCCGTTGAAGCCAAGCAGGTAGCCGAGCAGACCGCCCTGAAAACCAAAATTCAGCAGGATGAGCTGAACATGGTGGAAGAAAAAACGGCCGAGCGCAAGCAGATCACTGCCAACGCCGAAGCTGAGGTGCAGAAGATCAACGCGGATGCCAAAGCGTACTCTCTGCGCGTGCAGGCGGAAGCGGAGGCCGAAGCCAACCAGCTGGTTGCGAAATCCATTACGTCTCAGCTGATCGAATATGTGCAGGCGAACAACTGGGATGGCAAGCTGCCCAGCGTGTATGCCGGGGGCGGGGAAGCGCTGCCGATTCTGAACATTCCGGTGGAAGAGTAACAATCTGATAAAACGCAAGGGCCGCACCGGTTTCATTCCGGCGCGGCCCTTCATCGTGTATCCGGTTTACTTTTCCAGCTGTATTGCCAGGATGCTGACATACGGCGTAGGCAGCTTATCCGGCATCTTCGCCGTCAGCACGCCGAACTGCTGCGCAAAGGGGATTTCGCCCGCGCCCAGCAGCCGCACGGACCGCACCTTTTCCTCCGCGAAGCTGCGCAGCACGGCGGGTTGCCCTTCTTTTATACCCATTAGGAACGCGTACACGGTGCCATCTTTCTCCGTAAACCGCACATCGCCCGGGCCCCAGGCCGTTTTTTCCTCTTTAAAGCCATCGATCAGCACACGGCCCTCGCCTTCGGCAAATGCGTGCCACGGGCGGGTACCGTAGACAGCCTCGCCCGCGACGGCAAACCATTTGCCAAGCTCATCTAAGATGTATCCTGCGTCATCATCGATCGAACCGTCCGGCTTTTGCAGAATATTCAGCAGCATCGTGCCGTTCTTGGCGATGATATCGGCCAGCATCTCAATGATTTGATCGGGCCGCTTGTACGGCTTCTGCACATCATAAAACCAGTTGCCGATGCAGGTATCGGTGTGCCAGGGTTCCGCGCCGATGCCGGGCAGCTGGCTTTTCTCGATATCCAGGATGCCCACGCGGTAGATATCCGGCCGCCGGTCCTTTTGCAGGTAGACGGCCTCGTTCTGCCCGTGCTTGCCGATGGAGGTATTGTACAGGTGGGATACGATCTCCAGCCCCGCGACGTAGTCGGCTTCGCGCACCTTTTCATTCTCGTTGAACTGCCAGTGGGAGCCAAACGGCAGCGCGCCGTCCGTGTACAGCAGTTCCGGGGAGAAGCGGTCGATCATCTCGCGCAGGCAGCGCACCCAGTAGGCGTGGAACGCGGCGTTATCCGTGTACCAGGGCAGCGTGCTGCGCTTGTCCTGCCTGTAATGCTCAATGTTGTCAAAGTAGAAATCGCGATACGCAGGGTCGTTGCCATCGTACGGCACGCCCGCGTAGGGGCCGTAGGTATCCGCGCCCTTGTTCACGCGCCACCACGAGAAGGACGCGCCCAGGTGCTCCGTGATGCCGAAGGGCAGGCCGTGCTTGTCCGCCGCTGCCTTCCACAGCGCCAAGATGTCCTTGCCGGGGCCGATCTTCACGCTGTTCATCCGGTTGATCTGAGAATCATAGTTGAAGAAATGGTCATGGTGGGTGGCCTGCGCAACGAAATAGCGCGCCCCCGCCTTCACATACCGCGCCATCAGCGCCTCCGGGTCAAAGCGCTCCGCCTTCCACAGCGCGCACAGGTCTTTGTACCCGAACTTGCTGGGGTGGCCGTAATGGCGGATGTGGTATTCGTACTGCGGCATGCCCTCAACGTACATGTGCCGGGCGTACCAATCGCCGAACATGGGCACGCTCTGCGGTCCCCAGTGCGACCAGATGCCGAACTTGGCATCGCGGAACCAGTCCGGGGCCTTTGATTCATACAGAGAGGCAAAGGTGGGTTCAAACTTGGTCTGCGGCAAGTCTATCACTCTCCTCTTCAGGTTGTCTTGCGTGCTCCGTTATTTCGACACCATACAAGCTTTTACCTTCGTGTACCATGCTTCGTTGATCCGCGCATGCATCGCCCGGATTGCGTCCTTGTCTTCCGGCGTTGCATCCTGAATGCCGTAGAAGAACGTGAACGCCGGGTGCTGCATGTTGATGTCAAAATCCTTGATGATCACCGCTTCGGCGCTTTTCATGCGCACATCGCGGCTGGATGCCAGCTGAATGGGGCGATTGCCGATCATTTCTACCGCTTCCTCCACGGTGATGGAGGGGGCAAGCGCACCGTCAAACGGCATCGCCTCGTGGTAGACGATGCCCGGCAGCGCATCCAGCGTGGCTTTGAACACATGCCGCCCGCTGCACGGGTGCATGCACACCTCGCCAAAGAAGTTCGCGATGCGGATATCGTGTTTCAGCACATGTTCCAGGTACATATCCGCCGAAATCAGGTTGCAGGAGCATTCGCGCAGGCGGCACCTGGAGTTCGCGATGCAGGTATAGCGGTCCTCGCCGATCCACCCGCGCACGGTCTTGTAAAACGCAATGTAGAAATCCGTCACCATTGCCATGAATTCATCGAACAGATCCGGGTCGGTGTAAGGGGTGATGAACACCTCATCCCCCAGCACCATGTGGGCAATGTTGAACGGCCCCTGCGTATCCGGCGGCGCGATTTGGATGAAATCGGGCGCCGTCCGCAGGATCGTTTCGATATGCTCCCGCATTTCCGGGATGATGCCGCTGTCCGTAACGCTCGGCATCCCTTCGGCCAGCACCTCTTCTATTGGGCGCGCGCCGTAGGCGGTATAGCCGTTCTTCGCATCCATCGGCACGCCGAAGCACGCCGCCAGCGTGCCCGGCCCGCGCCCCAGGTGCAGCGTAGTGGCTGTGGGGTTCAGCATCTCGATGGGGGACTGACAGCCGATGATCGCAGCCAGCACGCGCTCTTCCATGGTTGTAGATTTTGGCCCGGGTGCGGAGTATGCCGGCGTGATCGTTACCAGCGGGTGGGGGCGCAGCGCGTTTTTGCGGATGAACGGCTCCGCGAGCCGCGCGTCGCATTCCGGGTGCGCAGAAAGCGCCGCTTGCAGGTCATACGCGGCCTTCGTGATCTGTTCCTGGATCGTAGGCATAGGCCATCAAACCTCCTTCGCCAAAGAGCGCACCAGCTGGCGCAGCATCGCTTCGCCCGCAGGGTGGCCGTCTGTCTTGAGCGATGTGATCAGCATCTTCGCGGCGTCCGTTTTCACTTCCACCAGGTAGCTTTGCCGCCGTGCGGCGAAGGTGCGCTTGCGCTTCACCTTCGTTTCCTTGGCGGCGTTCGGGTCCTGCACTACGGCCTCCGCCTGGGCGGAAACGCGCAGCTTTGTGTAGCAGTCGATGACCGTGCGCTGGTCGCCGCCAACGGCGCGCTGCAGCGCATCCGGCGCAAGGGGCGCGGCGCGCTGTATCATGTCATAGAAGTGCAGATCGCAGAACCCTTCATGCGGGAACGCGCCCAGCACGCCCGTTTCCGGGCGGATGACCGTGGCAAGGTTTCCGCTGTCCCAGCCGGCGCGGAAGCTGGAGAAGAACCGGCTGGTGTCATCTTCCAGCATGCCGCCCATGATGGGCGGGGCAAACCAGCCCTCCGGCAGATGGCCGGTATTGATCAGCAGCACTGGCACGCCCTTTCCTATGAGCGCCTTCGCGGTATCATCCCACTGGTCGGCGATGACCACCGCGCCTTGGCCGGCGGTCTTTTCGGTGATGTCTTCGGTTCGCCAGCTGCGGCAGCCGACCAAGATGGAATGCACATCAAACAGTCGCTGGGAGCCCGGCAGCGCGCGCTTGATCTGCGCATAATGCGCTTCGCTTTTGATGTACAGATACGTTTCCGGCAGGGCATCCATATCGGTGGCAAATACCCAGAAATCCCAGCTGTTGCGGGCAAGCACTTGACCGTTCTGAATTAATTGTACCGAAAGGATAACTTTCTCCGCGCCCGCATTCGTTGAAGACGTGAAGTCAATCTTGCCAATTGGCGCGGTTTTCCCCGCAGGGAAAGTCACCTGCCACGCGCCTGTTCTACCGCCGATTTGCCATGAAAGCTCCGCCCCTTCGATGGCCGCGCCACCGAAGTTGGAAAGCGTGATCCCGATCTGTGTGCGTTGCCCTGCGGCCAGCGCGCGCCCCTGGAATCCCCGGTCGATCAGCAGCGAGACGGGCGCGTTGCAGCCATCCTTAAAGATGGCGGGATCGCAGTCGGCATACCGCGCCATATCATCCGAAAGGCCCGCGTTGCAGCCAGCGCGGCGGAAAAACGTCCACAGCGTGTACCCGCGCACATACGGCTGCCGCCGCGCCTCTTCCAGGATGATGCGGTTGCACAGCGAGGCCAGCTTTCTGGAGTTATCGATCAGCGCGGCCTCATCGCCGGCGCAGCCCATCTCTTCCAGCACTTCATGCGCCTGGTCGGCAAAATCCACCTGCATGCCCTTTTCAGGGTACCCTTCCTGATCGCGCGGGGCGGGCCACACGCCAAACTTGCCGTACTCATGGACGATGCAGGGCCTGCCGGTGGTGGTTTTGCTAAGCGCATCCCATGGGATATCGGTCAGGCCTTCATACGCCCACAGGAAATTGTGGCTCCACAGGTGTGGGGATTCAATATCGTTGGGCAGCTCCGGCAGTTCGCCCTGCATGCCGAACGCGATCATGCACAGTTGCTCGGTGGTGTTTCGCTTGACGGCCTCATACCCAAGCCGGGCGTGCTCGCGCTCCAGCGCGCTGTTCACCATCAGCTGCGAGCCTTCGTTGCCCAGGCAGTAGATGATCAGCGAAGGATGCCTGCGGGACAGCCGCACATAATGTTCCAGCATGGAAAGCCCGGCGTCAAAGGGCGTCAGCTTGTGGAAGTTGGATACGACGGATAGCTCCGCCGAGATCATCAGGCCCATCTCGTCGGCGACGGTCAGCTCTTCTTCGGTCGGCACAAAGGTATGGCAGCGGTAGAAGTTGAACCCGAAGCGCTGCAGCATTTCGTACCGGCGGCGGATCAGATCCTTATCTATCATGGGGGAGATAGAGGGGGAAAAATATTCCTGCCCGCTGCCCAGCAACAGAATGGGGTCTTGATCCATCATGATTTCCGCGCCGTCTGTATGCAGACGCCGCAGGCCGACCTGCATGGTTTCGGCGTGTTGAACGATAGTTCCCCGGCACAGCGATGCGGTCAGGGCGTGCAGCGCGGGGTTATCCGGCCGCCAGCGCGCAAGGCCCGCGGTGTCCACGGGTATTTCCAGCTCGATATGCCCGTGCGCGGGCACTTCCGCGTTGACTGCGGCCAGACGCCCTGCAAGGTTTATGCAAACCTCCCCCCGCCAGGGCGAATCGCCGTCATTGACAAGCGCGCCGCGCACAACAGACCGTGCGTCGGTTTCGCATGCGATGTGCAAACCGTCAAACCAGACCGGAGTACGAATATCGATGTGCGCCTCGCGGTACAGCCCCGACCAATCGCGCCCCATAAAGCGGAACCCACCAAACAGTGTAGAGTTTACCTCTTCCACAAGCGCCACGGTAACGCGGTTCGGCCCGGACAGCGCGGCCCAGGTGATGTCAAGCCGGAGGGGGCAATAGGGCTCGCGGCTTTTGCCCGCGTATACGCCGTTCACCCACACATGGCAAAACGGCTGTGCGCCGCCCAGATGCAGCACGCAGTGCTCTCCATCCGCCATATCCGGCAGTTCGATTTCCTTCTCCAGAAACCATGTGCCCTTGTACCCGTTGCGCATGTCCGCCTGGGGCGGATACGCATCCGCAAGCGACCTCAGCTGCTGCAGGCAGCCTGGCACTTCCACCGTGAAATCCGCCGCGATAGGCTCGGTTGCCCAGCCTTCCGCAAGGCCAATGCCCATGGGGTCCAGCCGTGCTTTCCATTCACCCTTCAATGTAATGCTTGTCATTGTTACGCCCTCCTTTCGCAGTCCACCAGCACATGGATAACATCCTCCCGCCCGCTGTCGCGCAGCTGGAAGGCCTCGTTTACCTGAGACAGCGGCAGCGTGTGCGTGATCATGTCGCCTGTACTGATCATTCCGCCCAGTGCCAGGTCCATCGCTTCCTCAAAGAAGCGGCGCATGTCGATATCGCGCCTAGGTTCTGTCGCGTAAATTTCAAGCCGCTTCCTGTGTACCTTGAAGAAATCCAGCGGCTTCCTGCATACGCCGATGCAGCCGTACAGCACAATTCTAGCGCCCATCGCGCAGCATTCGATCGCATCCACCACGCCGTCGCCTTCCAGCAGGCAGGGGATGACCACATCGAACCCATCTGGGAAGTCTTTGCCGGCATAGTCCATCGTCGCGGCGTCCCCGGCAGGCAGCCGGTAGGTATGTGTTGCGCCGTAGCGGCGGGCCAGCTCGAGCTTTTTAGGGTTCAGATCCGTTACCGCGAGCGCCCTCGGGCTGAACATGGATACGATCTGCGTCAGTACCAACCCGCTGACGCCCTGGCCCATGATCAGCACGCTTTTGCTCGCGTCTATTTTGGAAAGCTCCGCGGCGTGCAGCACGCCCGGCAATATCTCCAGCAGGCTGACCTCTTTTTCGGGGTAATCCGCCGGCAGCACGCGCACGTTGAAGGGCCTGCACACGATGTACTCCGCGAACGCGCCCCACACATACCGGCAGGTAACGCGGTCGCCGGCCTTCACGCCGTGCACGCCTTCGCCTACCTTATCTACAGTGCCGGATACCTCATGCCCCAGCCTTGCCGGGGTGCTGATGAATTCCGGCGCGCGGGTGCCGCGGTACGCCTCCAGGTCGGAGCCGCAGATGCCCACCCACTTGATTTTCACGCGCAGTTCACCAGGGCCGGGTTCAGGAATGCGCGCGTTCCTGACAGACATTTCAAACGGCGCATCCAGCACGGCCACTTTCTGCGTTGTTTCGTTTTCGTAATCCACCAGCATCAGATCCGCCATGGTCATCCTTGTCGCCATCTCTTTTCACCTCGTTAATGAAGTAAGAACCCGTATTCACAGTCCGAGCCACGCGCCTTACGGCATCTTTTTCGCCATTTCGGCGTCGCCTTCCGCTTGAAATAGCGCTGCTATTTCTGCGCTCCGTCTCCTTGAACTGACGAAAAATCTACCGCAATCCGCATGGCTCGGACTGTAAATACGGATTCAACTTTATCATACCAGTTTGGCGGCCCGAATGCGCGTGGTAAATTCGTTACTTTGGTGCACGGTTTGTTACCCCTTGCGCTTTGACGGCTTGTGATGCGGCGCAAAATCGGGTACGATACGGTATGAAGGGGGCGATACCATGCTGAGGCTGATCATTGTCGATGATGAACAGGGCGTTCGGGATATGCTGGCCGACTATGTAAGGCAGCATGAACCGCAGATTGAGGTGGCCGGCTGCTTTTCCGGCGGCGAGGCGGCCTTTGCTTTCCTTCAAAAGGAACAGGTGGATATGGTGATCACCGATATCCGCATGCCAAGGATGTCCGGTTTGGAGCTGGCGCGCCGCATTGTGGAAGAGAAGATCGACTGCGTGGTGCTGATCGTCAGCGGATACGGCGAGTTTGAGTACGCGCGCCAGGCGATAGAGTACGGCGTGGTCAGCTATCTGCTCAAGCCCATCCAGATGCGCGAGCTTTCCGATGCGATCTCTCACATGGCGCAAAAGCTGTCGGAGCGGCGCGCCAACGCGATCTGGGAAAGCCAGTTTTCCGATGAGGTGGAGGAGTTGTTCTTTGCCGACCTGCTGATGGGTAAGATTTCCGAAGGGCCGCAGCTGGAGGCGCGCTATCAGCGGCTGAAGCTGCCCTACCCCCACACGCAGGTACACGGATTTTTCCTGGAAGTGACGGTGCGGCGCGATAAATCCTTTGACTGGGAATATGATACGCAGCGCCTGTTCATCGCGGTTGGCAATGTGCTGCGCATGCAGCGCCACAGCTGCTATGTGCAGCCGGTGGGGCACCAGGGCGATGCGTTTTGCTTTATTGTGCTGCAAGGCCCAAACAACAGCGCCTTTGACAGCCGCGCGATACGGCGAATGCTAAAGGAAGCGCTGGGCGTTACATCGGAGCTGAAAACCGTGGCCTGCTTTGAGAGCCTTTGCGAGGCGCCGGAGCTGATGCGCAGCCTTACCCGCTTTATAGGCGGGGAGGGCGAGAGCGAAAAGGAACCGCAGGAGGTCGACCGCGTCATCGCAAACGCAAAGGCGTACATTGCCGCGCATTACGGCGAGGATATCACCCGTTATGATGTGGCGACCGCCGTGTACATGAACTCCGCGTATTTCAGCCGGTATTTCAAGGCTAAGACCGGCGAAAACTTTAACGATTACCTGATCGGCTTCCGCATGCAGCGCGCGATCCAGTTGATGAACACGGGCCGCAAGCTTTCGGAAATCTGCGCGCAGGTGGGGTATTCCAACTACCGCTACTTTGCCCGCGTATTCCAGCAGTACACTACGTACACCCCGTCCGAATACCGGCAGAAGGTGATCCGCAATGAAGATAGCTTCGATGACCTCTAAGCGGCGCAGCATCATTTGGCGCAACTTTGCAAAGCTGATGGCGCTGATCATGCTGCTGATCGGGTTGCTGGCGCTGTTCGTCTTCCGCTATGCCTCCGATACCATCCACCGGGAGTTCCGCAGCGCCAACCAGCGCGAGGCTGTCAATGCCGCCGCCGCGCTGGAAGGCGCATTCAGGCAGGCCAAGCGTGTGGCGGCCTACCTGTCGGTGGATACGCAATCCAGGTTTTTCTTTGCCGGGGTATCCACGCGGCTATTTACACAGATGGATGACACCATCCTGTCCTCGCAGCGCTTTGCCGCGTACGCGATTCCGTGGATCGATTCGGTATACCTGTACGCGCCGTACACCGGGCAGGTGATCGGCGTGGACAGGCGGTATCCCTTGGCCGAGTTCACGGATGCGGACTGGGCATCATTGATGGATGAAACCCCTCCCGGCGGCTGGGGCATGCGCATCCGCGCGGCGAACGACCTGTACCCGTTCGTATTGACGCTTCTCAAGCGCGATGACACCCACACCCGCGAGGGCGTGGTGGTGCTGAACATGAACCTGCGCCGCATCATGGATGTGATCCAGCGCGGAGACGGAACATACCAGCGCGTATACTGGATTTCGGGGGATGGGCAGGTCATCGCCAGAAGCGGGAAGCAATCCCTGCTGGAACCGCTTTCCGTTGCGCCGGAGCTTGCCCATTTCAGCCGCACGCGGGAGACGCAGGCCATCCTGAACGCGGATGCCGAGGCACCCTACGCGTACGCGCAGGTGTACATGCCGGAATATGACTACTACATGGTATCCATTACAAACTTGACGGACTATGCGGCCAGGATGTCCGCCATGCGCGCGCTGCTGGTGGCGGCGATTAGCGTGATGCTGCTGTGCGGCGTGGGCATCGCGCTGTATTTCAGCCTGAGCGCGTTCGGGCCCGTGCAAAGGCTTGCGGGCCTGTTTGACGACCCGTCTTACCGGCAGGGCGAGAAGCGCAGCGGGGATGAGATCAACCGCCTTGCTGACCGCATTGTGCAGAACATTCAAACAAACCAGAGCCTGAGGAAGGCGCTGGATGAGCGCACGGACCTGTTCAACCGCACGCAGATGCGCGCGCTGCAGGCGCAGATCAATCCGCATTTCCTGTTTAATACGTTGAATATGATTACCGTATCCGCCGCGAGCGTGCTGGGCGATGACCACCCTGCGCCGCAGATGACGGTGTGGCTTGCGCGGCTGCTGCGCTATTCGCTGGAATCGGCCGATCTGGTCAGCGTGCTTACGGAAATGAAATTTGCCAAGATGTATACGGCGTTGCTGGAAAAGCGCTACGGCTCACTGTTTACCGCCAAGTGGGAGCTGGAAAGCGGCATCGAGGATGCGCTGATGCCAAAGCTCTTGCTGCAGCCGCTGATCGAAAACGCCGTATATCACGGCATTTCGCCCAGGGAAGACGGGGGCACGCTGCGCATTTCCGCCGGCACGGAAGCTGGCGCGAAGATTCGCATCCTGCGCCTTGCGGTGGTGGATGATGGCGTGGGCATTCCGCCGGAGGGCCTTGCGGCGCTTCGGGATGCGGTGCGCCGCCCGGGCGTTTTACCCGATGAGCACATCGGTGTGGTGAATGTGGCGGAACGCCTGCGCCTGCTGTATCTTACTGATTATCAGTTTGACATCGAGTCCGCGCCGGGCGAGGGCACGCGCATCGTTGTGCGCATACCGCTGCGCTTTGCCGATGACGACCAGCCGCGCGGGGACGCGGGATAAAAACCGGTTTCATATGGGTGGACGAAAAGAAGCGATTACGATGCCGGATGTAACGGCTTTGTAACCGCTTTGTGCTATGATCTAACAACCTGGTTCTTTCTGGAAATGATGATGATAAGGCAAGTGTTAGATGTGATGAAAAAAGGCAGGCTGTTTTCGGGACTGTTGGCTCTCATTCTGTTTATTTCCCCGGTGGCAACAACAGTGGCGGAATCGGACCCATTTACCGTGCTTTCCAATGTGCTGAGCATCTCTGATCAGGTCGGCACAGAGGGCGAGGAGGGTGACGGCGACGGGCTTTTGAAACCCGGCGGCACGCACAGCGATACACCCCAGTATACCGTCACATTCGATGTGGACGGCAGCTATACGAAAAAACTGGTTGATGAAAACACACTAGTCAGGCGCCTGCCCGATCCTGTGCTCGGGGATGGCAGCCTCAACTTTACCGGCTGGTATAACAATGGCGAGCTGTTCGACTTTTTGACGCCCATCACATCCGACATCGTGCTGACCGCCGTGTTTGCCGATGGGTATTTGGTGGAATTTACGAACAGCAGCGGATATGTCGTAGCCGCATTCAATGTGGACCGGGCGAATGACGGCGTAGCGCCCTTTGACGGCGCGGAGCTGGGCCTGCCGCTGGATGAGGCATTTGTGCATTGGTATGCCGAAAGCGCGGACCCGGCAGTTCCGTATGATTTCAGCCAACCCATTTCCGGCAACATGCGCTTTAGCCCGTATATCACAAGCGCACGCGTGGTGGTCTTCGTATCGGAAGGCACCCAGGTGGAGCCGCTGCTGATTGAAGATGGCATCGTGCCCGAGAGGCCCGAGGACCCCGAGCGTCCGGGATATGTTTTTGCGCACTGGTCCACCGCTAAAGATGGCGAAGAGGCATACGAAGGCTTTGGCTTGCCGTACGACGGCGGCGATGCTTCGCTGACCCTTTATGCGGTGTGGGAGACCGACAAGGTGGGCTATACGATCGAGTATTGGATTGAGAAGCCCGACGTTGCGGGCACGCCGAACCCGGCGGCCAATCCCGATGATTATATGTTCCAGATTTCCCGCAAGGTGGAGCCGGAGGACGGCGTTGAGGCCGGCGCGGAAATCGAGCTGAAAGAATCCGATGTGCTTGCTTTCATATCCAAGGACTCGGCAAATGCGGATAGGGCTTATCTCACCAAGCACTTCGTATATATCGGCGCAACAGAGAAACCAGAAGCGCTGGGCGACGGTTCGACGATTGTCAAGGTGTACTACAATCGGAAGGTTTACAAGATCACGTTCCGGTTCAATTCGGGAACCGCGACCTCAAGCAACAATGCGGCAAGGTACTATATTGGCGACGATACGGTCGGTGTGGATGCCGTGGCAAACCCGGACTATGTAGTGGATGTTAAGCTGGATCAAAACGTGTGGTCCATTTGGCCGCGCGGGATTGACCTAAAAAACCCCGGCACGCCGTTTTCGCTGTGGGGCGCGTATTACTCTTTCAGCCAGCGGCCGACCACCACATTCAGCTCAAGTATGTACGATATCTGGTCGGGAGATTATTCGAGCAAGTACGGAAACAAAAACCTGATTATGACAGCGTCGTACAAAGGTGATATAACCTATTTCTATCGGTTGTATTACCTGGAGATGCTGGACTCCACAGGGGTTAACCTGAATGAAACGATCACTGTCTCAAGCGGGGATGTCGCAGGGTGCTTGCTTGATCCTACGCATATTGTGGGCAAATCAATTGCGCGCTACGTCTCCTACAATGGGGCTGTTTACAAGCTTGCCCTCCAATACACCAGCGGATACCAGCAAGGCAACGCATCGGGCGTGAAGGGCTGGCCTGGCGCGATTATTCCCGGTTATGTGCAGGCAAACTTTAACCAAACCGGTGATCATCAGGGCGGCGCCTATCTTTTGGGAAGCGAAAAGAACGCCGCGAACCAGGCGATCTATGGCCTGCCGTACTATTGCGATCTTGCGTCCTACGACCTGACCTTCAACGGCATGGGCGGTAAGGTATTTGCCGCCGGCGGGGACCAGGGCACAAGCTACGAGGCCAAAGGTGCGCTTGTGATAGGCGGCACGCTTCCTGATGGAATCGGCACGCACGGCGCGGAAGACGATTATGTGCCTGGCACGATCGCCGCGACCAAGGCCAACGCGACGTTTATGGGCTGGTACTATGATGCGGGCTATACCCAACCCGCGAATGCCGGCGATCCGGCGCCTACACGGAACATGACCCTGTACGCCAAGTTTGTGGATTCGGGCGTTACGGTGCGGTTCTTTACCAAGCAGGGAGATACGAACCCGCTCTATACTTTGACCACCCGCCCCGGCGGTTATATCCAGTATCCTCAGGGCAGCTACGCGGTGGGCAACACATACAACGGAAATGTGTTTGACGGTTGGGTGATCCTGCTCAAGGGGATTCCGGTGAAGTTTAGCACCTCCATGCCCGTCTATAACAGCGTGGACCTGTATGCGACGTGGCTTGAGGCGGACTACACCGTCGTATACTACGCCGATGCGCAGGAAAGCGCGGAGCTTTCGCGCATCACCGTTAAGAGCGCGGCTGGGAAGAACAGCGTTGCGGGGTCTTTGCACTGTGCACCGGAGATAGAGGATATCAGCTTCATTGGCTGGTACCGGAACCCGGAGGGAACCGGCGCACGCTTTACCGCTTCAACCTATGTGACGGAGCCGCTGGTGAAGGTGTATCCCGTTTTTGCCGCGCCGATTACCGTATCCGTGCAGGATGTGTATGCCGATACAGCCGGGGCAAGCGCGGGCGTGCTTAATTGGGCTTCGCTTACCCAGGAGGCGCTGCTGGCTGCCGGTATCACTGCGGAGAGCTCTGGACACGCCAATGTGTCAATTGTGAGCAAGACATCCGATTTCAGCGATAAAACGGCGTATCTTCCGGTGAAGAACAGCCTTGGCGACCTCACTGCGGACAACGCCAAGGCGATAACCGTCACCGTGACGGATAGCCTGGGCCGCAAGGCGGTTGTGCCATTCAACTTGTATGTGGTGGATACGCAGGCTCCGAAGTTTGCGGATGTGGCGGCCGTACCCTCTTACCGTGCCAATACCCTTGGCGCAGACGCAGCCGCCGTGATCCGCGCGGCCGCCGGCTTTACGCTTAGCGATGACTACGCTTCGGCCGAGCATTTGGAGGCGGAGCTGCGCAACAACGTCAGCGATGTGCTGGGCGTAGACGCGGGCACCCCCGGCACCTACACTGTTTCTTACTGGACATACGATACCGTCCTTAATGAGGGAAGACAGGATATCCCCGTAACCATTTGGGATGAGGCGGTTGAGGCCGTTTCAATTCTCCGCACTGTTTCCCAGGTGGAGGCCATGCTGGCCGATGCCGACAGCGCTGCCCGCTTTATCAGTGAGATGAGCGCGATAGCGATGTTTGACGACGGTGCGGCGGATAGCCCCAGGGCCGGCGAGATCGCGGGCGCGGACCTGAGCCGAGTTCTGGCGCAGGCCAGCACGGCGGAAAACGGATATCCAGGCGGATACCCTGTTGTGTTTACCAGCAGCTTGGGTACGACAGGCACCGCCAATGTAATCGTCGTTCCCAGTGACTATGTTATTTCGACCTCCGCCGAAAACGGCACCATTTCGCCGTTCCCGAGCGATATCGTTGCGTACGATGGAACCATTACGGTGTCGTACCAAGCGGACGAATGGTATCACCTGGCAGGGATCACGGTGGACGGCGAACCGCTCTCCGCTGAAGCGCTGGAGCTGAATGCGACATCGTACACGTTCGAAAACGTGACGGCAGAGCATGCGATCCATGTGGTGTTTGAAAAGGATACGCATTCCATCATTACAGTGGTGGAAAACGGAACCATTACCCCGGATGGCGCGGCATCTGTACTGCATGGTGAAGATCAGTTGGTGAAGTACGCGGCGGCAGACGGCTACCAGCTGGCATCTATCCAGGTGGACGGCAAAACGCTGGCGGCGGCAGAACTGACAGCGAATGCGGCTGCGTACCTGTTTGAGAATGTCGGCGAGGATCATGTGATTCTTGTCAGGTACACGCGCATCCCGGCCCCGGTGGAACCGGACGCCGAAACGCTGGAGGCGGGCGATGAGTCCGACCCCACCAATCCCACCAATCCCACGGG
The DNA here is from genome assembly GCA_031549905.1 of Eubacteriales bacterium. Lineage (GTDB taxonomy): Bacteria > Bacillota > Clostridia > Christensenellales > Aristaeellaceae > Avichristensenella. The sequence continues at coordinate 28,667 of JAVBPC010000012.1, read as the reverse complement.
CCCGAATGGGGGAGACGGCGGCCGTACGGAGACCACCGGTGAGGCGCCGGTCATCACCAACGAACAGATAGGCGAAGCGCGCACCAGAACAAGGCCGTCGCTGTTCACCATCTACGATGATGATGTTCCCTTGGCGGGTATGGCTTCCCGTTCAATGGGCGACAAGGAAGAATAAACCACAAAGAAAAGCCGGGTTTTACTCCCGGCTTTTTGTGCTGGAAGGAGCATAGGGGATATGAAGAGAATGGTTGCGCTGGTTCTTGCGGCGGCGATGCTGTGCGTGTGCGGGGTGTCTGTTGCGGAGCGGTCCATCATCATGCTGGAAAGGCCGAACACCGTGGAAACCATCACGGAGGTTCAGCCGGGAACGGCTGTCAACGTGGGTATGCTTACCGCACCCTCGGGTTTTTTTGCCACCAATATGTGGGGCAGCAATGCCGCCGATCTTTCCATCCGCGCGCTGCTGCACGGCTACAATACGGTGGTGTATACGCGCGAAGAAACCAACATTTTTGACGGCATGGTGCTTGCGGCGGTAAGATCCGAAGGGGAAGGCGACGAGCACAGAAAATATACCCTGAGCCTGATGGTGGACCTGACATACAATGACGGCACGCCCATCACGGCAAAGGACTATATCTTCTCCCTGCTGCTGTCCGGCTCGCCTTACATCGCGGAACTGGGCGGCGTTCCGCACGGGCTTTCCCATTTCCTGGGTTATGAAGATTACATCACGGGGGCTAGCCGGGGGCTTCGCGGTGTGCGGATGATCTCGGATGATACATTCTCGCTGGAAGTTGATCCTATGTACCTGCCGTATTTCTACGGCATTGCCCTGCTTGATATCACGCCGTACCCGATGCATGTTATCGCGCCCGGGTGCGACATTGCCGATGACGGGGAAGGCTGCTACATCAGCGGCGATTTTTCAAAGGCGCTGCTGGAAAAGACATTGCTGGACCCGCAAACCGGGTATCTGTTCAACCCGCGCGTGACCAGCGGGCCTTACCAGCTGGAATCCTACGATTTGGAAACCGGCGTCGTTTCGCTTGTGGTAAATCCGGCGTATATCGGGAACTTTGAAGGCACCCTGCCGCAGGTGGAGCGCGTGACGCTGCGCAAGGTGGAGAACGAAACCGCGATGGATATGCTGAAAAGCGGTGAGATCAATCTTATAAGCGAGCTGCTCAACGGTGCGGCCATCAAAGCAGGCATGCAGCTGAGGACATCCGGGTCGGAACTTCAAATGCAGAACTATGCGCGCAGCGGCCTGGCATATTTGGCGCTGGCGTGCGAGAAGGGCATTACGGCGGATGCGGCCGTGCGCAAGGCGCTGGCGCAGTGCATCGACAAGGATGCCATCATCGCCGCGGTATCGCCCTATTCGATGCCGGTTCACGCGTATTATGGCATGGGACAATGGATGACCGCTTATGACGCGCCGGACGATGCGAACGGAGAAAGCGGGCTAATCGTTGCCGACGAGCTGGAAACGCTGAGCATCCCGTTTGATATTGAGGCGGCGAAAGAGACGCTCGCTTCCGCCGGATGGAACCTGAATGCGCAGGGGAAACCGTATACCGATGGCGTCAGGTACCGCAGCGGCGCAAACGGGCTGGAGGCGCTGACCATCCGCTGGGCAAAGACGGCGAACCAGACGACCAGCCTGATCAGGGAAGTGATCGAACCTTCGATGGCAAGCGCGGGCTTTGAACTGTCCGTGACGGAGATGCCGTTTACCCAGGTGCTGACGTATTTCTACCGCGAAGAAGACAGGCAAGATTTTGACATGTTCTTTATTGCCAGCGACTTCTTGCAAACGTTCGATCCGTATTATGAATACCATACCGATGACGCGTACCAGGGTGTTATCAACACATCGGGCCTTCAGGATGAAGAACTGATGGAGCTTGCGGAAGCGATGCGCAAGACGAGCGCGCTGGATCAGCTGCTGTACATACAGCGCTGGCTGGATTTCCAGAGGGCCTGGGTGGAGAAGCTGCCGGTGATTCCGCTGTACTCTAACATGTATTTCGATTTCTATGCGGGTGATATTCAGGGGTACGACAACATCCACAACCTGAACTGGGGTTACGCGATGCCCTATGTGTGGATTGGCGAAAAGCAGGAAGAGGCGATTGCCTCTGATGATGCGGCCATTGAAATGGATGGCGAAACGGAAGACGACAGCGAGATCATCGTAATCGGATAACGGTGCATTCTGAATGCGAAAAAGAACCTGCGGGGACGCAGGTTCTTTTCTTTGGCATCGTTCCGGTTTTAGAAGAAACACCCACCTTCGCCGAACATAATATTTCCCATAAACTCCATATCGGAAAGGCCGGGCATTTCCATCGCGGAAAGTTCAGTATCAAGCACCAGAACCTTGGGCGATTCCGCATCGTACGCGGGCCATTCCACAGCGGTGGGCAGCGCGCCGTTGTTCGGATTGCCGGTTTTGATAAAGTTGACGAAGCGCGCGTGCATTTCCGCCGACAGCGCCTTTTCTTCCTCGGTAGCATCCTGCGGCAGGTTGCCAAACGCGTAGGCGATCTCGCTGGCGTGGGTGGCGCCTACTCCGGTTGCGGCGTTCTGCGCGCTGACATAGGTGAAGTAGTAGGCGTACACATTGTTGCCCTTTTTGGCCAGCGCGTCCCCATACGGCTTCATGACGGTGCTGAACATACCGTGGGACAGTATCTGGCGGCACCGCGCCGTGGCGTCATGCTCCGCATCTACGGGGAAGCGTGAAAGGATGGCGGCGGCGTTGTCAAAGCCAAACATTTTGCTTGCCAGCGCTTGGTACTGCTTGGGCGTTTTGCCCGCCGGGATGAACATGGAGCCCTCATTCGCGTTGAAACCCCACAGCAGATCCACATCGTTCACATTGCCCGCAACTAGCCCATCATATATGTTTTCAGGCAGCACATACCCGTCAAACACTGGTGTGATCATGAAGGCGGGAATCGCCGTAAAATCAAGGGTCAGCGGGCACATTTGGGCGAAAACATCGGCATCCGCCGCGCGCAGCTTCGCCAGGCCTTCCGGGCTGTCATCCGCGCCAAATGTGTAGGCCATCATGCGCCCAACCTCGATCGTGCGCTCAAGCTTCCCGAGCGTGTATTGGGTGTTGCCGGGCGTGCCCAGCATGCTGCCGCTTTCCATGATGGCGCGCCGGAACAGCCCCTTAGCGAGTGGGCTTTGCACCAGCATGGAGGTGGAGTACGAGCCGGCTGATTCTCCGCCCACGGTTATCTGATCCGGGTCGCCGCCAAAGGCTTCCACATTCTGCTGTACCCACTCCAGGGCCTTGATCTGATCAAGAAAGCCCCAGTTGCCGGTGGTGCCGTACTGGTCATATGTTTCCTGGCTGGCAAAGAAGCCCAGTGCGTTCAGCCGGTAGTTGATGGAGATGAACACAATGCCATCCTTGGCAAAGGCGGTGCCTTCGTAAAACGCATCGGAGCCGGCGCCTTGCGCAAACCCGCCGCCGTGTATCCACACATACACCGGCAGCTTTTCATCCGCGCTTTTCGCAGGTGTCCAGATGTTCAGCGTCAGGCAATCCTCGGACATGGGCTGCGTCTCCGCGCCCCTTGTCTGTATGGCGACAGGGCCGAACTCGGTGCAGTCAAGCGTTTCATTCCAGGGGATCACATCTTCAGGCGGGGCAAACCGCTCCGGCGGGGCGGCGTAGGGAATGCCCTTGTAGATGCTGATCCCATCCTGCAGGATGCCGCGCACAGGACCGCTGGGTGTCGTCACTTCAATAAACCCTTCGTCTGCTGCAAAGGCGGGAGCAAGGCAGAGAAGGCTTATCAGGCAAACCGCGAGGACGAGAAAAAGACCTCTTGCTTTCATATCCGTGTACCCCTTTTCATGTAGAATGCGGATACATTATTATAGCATGCGCCTATCTGGACATCAAAAGGAAATGGAGACGGCCACGCAGCTATCTCCATAAAAAACCCTGTTTGTTATTCCTGCTGCAAGTCGGGCGAACGGTGCGGCACACGCCGGGCGGCCGAGTTGACAAACTCCTGCTGTGTCAGCGCGCGCTGTGCCGTTTTGGGGTCACGCCGCAACCAGTCCTGCCACAGGAAAGCGGTGACGGGGTTTACCCGCTTTGCCTTCATCAGCCCGGCAACGGTGAACCCTTCCACTTCGGTATCATCCAGCTCGCCGGTGGTGAACCACCTTTCAAACGCCGCCGCCGTTTCCGGCTGGAACGCCTGAACTTTTGCAATGATGCCATCCACCATGTGCGCGGGTGTATCCAGCTCATCCAGCAACCTGTTTTTCAGTTCCGCGGTATTCATTATGTACCCCCCTCTCATGATAGCAGGCCGGTGGCCCAGGCTATTCTGACGGTATCCTCGGCGTTTCGCGCATCCACCTCTACGGTTTGGAAGTAGTATCCTTCCGGGTTGTAATTGCCGTTAATGTAGTGGCCGTCAGCCCCGATGTTTTCGGCCCAGTTGCTGATCATTTCAATGGGAATGTTGAACCGGTCCGGGTTCGCCACGGCTTCGTGCTGCAGCTGATGCCTGGCCTCGTGTGTCACCGTGCCCACCATCTCCCAAAGGCCCATTGGGTCCTGCAGCTGCCGGAAATCCAAGTGCAGGTATCCGTCGCCGCTATTATAGCCCACCACGCCTTCTCCGCACTCGGCGTACAGATCGGATACGACGATGCCGACCAGGTTGATCCCCTGCGTTTCGCCCAGTTCCTTTGCATATCGGTCAAGATGTTCCGCGCGCTGCTCCATGCTCATACTGGGCCATTCTTTGACGACATCCAGCGTGAACACATCCGACATCACTTCGGTGGCGCGTTCGTTGTAGCCATCCTTCACCTCAATGCCGATATCGCTTGTTTTTTCACCTAACGGCGCCCGCATCAGTTCATTCATTTCATCAAGAAAACCGCGCAGATCGCCGATAAAGCTGGCAGCGCCCTCATAGCCGTGCGCCTGCGGGATCTCGGTCATCTGAAACAGATCCGCCGGCCGGATCGGCGTTAGATCCGATGCGCTTTCAAACCTCTCCATCGTTTGTTTCCCTCCCCGTTTCCTGCTCATGCTCCAACAGGCCTCTTTCCACCACGTTCCCGTTCAGCGTCCAACACGGCCATACCACCTTTGCCTGCTTGCCGCGCTCAATGATGTCGCCGCCGGCGGCCGCGTAGAAGGTGTAGGTATCTTCTTCAATGGTCAGCTGCGTTTTGGTGGCGCGTGCAACGCCGTATCCGCGAACCAGCGCCATCAGTTCGCTTGCCTTGACGATGTACTCTTCATCCGCCCATGCATTCCACCCGCCAAAGCGTTCCTGCCACAGCGCCTGAAACGCTGGCGCTTGCTTTAGGTGGCTTACGCGCACATCCCAGTCGCCAAACACGTTCCGCTTGTTGCGAAGCCGCCCGCCCGCCAGCTGATGCATGGGCTCGTAAATTCCCTGAAAGGCCTTTGCCTCCCGGGTGAACTCATCCCTTGCGGCATCGGTTCTGGCAGGCGCGCCGCTTGGCGCGGGCTGTTTCTTGCGCCGCCGGTAGACATAATAGCCTGCCGATACCGCTACACAGGCGCCAACCGCAACGCTGCCGCTTATCAGCAAGGTTGTTGCCACAGGTCCCATCCATGCGCACCCCCTATCTCGTATGGTCGATAGCGACCCATGCCGCCGCATCATCCAGGTCGCCGCATATGATCGCACTGCCCACGCCAAGGGCAGGGATGATGCTCTTTTGATCCTCCCGAAGCGCCAGCCCGGCGGCCATCACGGCGCAGTCATCCGGCGCGGTCAGCCGGTGCACGATCTTGTAGTTGGAATTCTTGATCGCGTCGGATACCAGCCTGGTCGGCACCTGATCCACCATCACAATGCCCTGCCCATAGCTGCGTATTTCGGATAGCATGTTGCTGAACAGATCGGCCGCGGCCTGCTGCGGGTTGCCGGTGCCGCCGATATCCGCGGGGGGCTTCATCAGCACGTTGTGCGCTTCTTCTATCACCGTCAGGTGCAGCAGTTTGTTCTGCTGCGCCAGCGCGCGGTACTTTTCATCGTGCATGTAGGCCGATGCGCGGTATTCGTATATCGCCAGCGTCAGCAGCGACATCATCAGCGCCTTGTCGCGCGCGTTTGCGATGCGGCTCAGGTTGATGACGGCAGGTTTTGAGAACAGTTCGCCGTAGTCCGTTGCGCGGTTGACGTTCAGAACCTTTCCCCGGTTGCCGCGCGTCAGATACGCGAAGCGCGTTTCCAGCGCAGCGCCGATGTCATCCTGCACCTTCTTGTCGTATCCCCTGGCGGCCAGCACGCGCCTGGCGGTCTGCATCACGCCATCCAGCTTCGGATAGTTCTGCGGCTGGGGAATCTCACCGGAGATGAGGTCCTCCCCAAGGGTTTCATACAGGTAGCGGTACACCGCCTCATCTATGATCACCGGCAGCACATCGGCCACGGGCAGGCTGGCGTTCAGCAGCGCTGTGAACTGTTCGCAGCGCGTCAGCATATCCACAGGCGCGCCTTCAATGGCGGCGGGCTGAAACGGATGCAGCTTCAGCGGCTTTGTGCGCACGCCTTCAAACTGTTCCACGCCGGGCATATAGATGGTAAACTGTTTGCGCGCCTTTTCCGCGTCTGACAGCGTGTCATCCGCGGCGATGCGCTGGTTGTACGCTATCGCCCAGCGCACATAGTCATCCTTGGCGGGCTCTATTACCATAACGGGGATGTCGCGATCCAGCACCTCCCGGATGATTTTCTTGCAGGTGGTGGATTTGCCGCTGCCGGTGCTGCCGGCAACGATTGCGTGCCGCACCAGCGCGTTGGGGTCTATCCGGTATTCGTTTGACTGCACCACGCCCGTGTCAACCACCTTGCCCAGCGTGATGTGGTCGCCGCCCATCGGTGCGGGGTTGTTCGCAAACCGGACGGAGGTTTTCACAAACCGCAGGCCCGGCACATCGCGCCTGGGCAGCGAGGTCGCCAGCGACAGCTCTTCCGTGTTCAGCGGGGTGCTAACGTATTGGTACCGCTTGCCGAACAGGTGCCATTCCTCATTCAGATCAATGGGTGCGCCGGGCTGCCCGTCGTCCGTGCGCAGCGGAACCAGCTCAAACCGGCGAATGGTATCCAGCGCCTGAGAGCCGCCCTTCAGCAGATGCGTGCGGATAGGCTCCACATACGTTTCATCGCCGGAATAGATGGCGCGCAGCATGCCCATCACGGTGGTGATATCCCGGTTGCTGTGGCCCAGCACATACACGCCCGTGTTCCAGAAGCCAAGATTTCTGCCCTTGCGCAGCCTTTCGCAGTGCTTCTCGGTCAGTTCTTCGGCGTATTGGGCGAATTTGTCCAGGTATTGCCGGGTTACGGAGCGGGTGAAGGTGACCTGGGTGCTGGAGCTTATGCCGACGCCGCCCATGCCCGCCATGATATTTTGCAGTAAACCGGGGATATTGGGTACTCCCATGCAGGCTGCCGCAACATTGAGAATCATGCCAATATTAAGGCTGTTGCCCGCCCCCTGCATATGGGCATCTGCTTCCACTATGGTTTGGTTTACATCGCTGTGTATCTCGCTGCCAAGCCGCCTGAACTTGCTAATCATCTGTGAAATTTCTTTATCCGGTATGGGGTCGCCAATGACCATCACAGCGTAATCGCATTCGCGTCCGGCGTGATCGCGCACACCGAATGCCAGTTGGTCCAGCGTTTGCAGCATGCCGAACTGCGCGTTTTTGCGGAAGGAAGGGATGCCGGTCACAGCCCCCGCCGCATCGTAGCCCAAAAGGCTTTCGGCCAGATCCTGCAATTCATCCATGCTTGTCAGCGGTGCCAGGTCTATGCCCGGCATGCTGCTTGTCGCCGATTCCCTGAACTGGTCAAGGGCATCCGATGCCGCCACGCCGCCTTCCAGCGGGATTGTACCCAGATACAGGTTTGTTTCCCCTTTCTCCCGCCTTAGCAGGAACACCAGCCGATGCCCCCATGTGTGCAAGGTGGAAAGCACGCCCTGCCATCTGGAAAGGATATCGTATTCCTTCATCTCATTGGGGTGAATGGGCAAGCGCATGACCCGAAGCCAGGTGATCCTTCTTGCCCGAGCGGGGAGCGACGCGAAGCTTTCGCTTTGCGACAGGTTGTTCAGGTAGCTGCGCTCCATCACATAATCCAGCAGGTGCTGGTAGAATTCGTTGGGCACCTTCAGGGTGTTTTGTGTGCGCAGCGCCTCCTGGTCGATTCCACCGAAAAGATCGGACCAGGCCAGCTTGATCCTGTTATCCGGCATGGGGGTTGCCTCCTTTTGTATCAAACTAGAATGTGAAATCGACGCGCTGATAGCCGCTGCCCTGGATGGTGCCGGTTATCTTGATGATCTGGTTTTCATCCATTTCGGCGGTAAACCGCATGGTAAACTCCCGGGTGCGCGGTTGGGCGCCGCCAAACAGCACCACAATGATATCCCATAAAGCACTAAACGCCGTTCTTAATAATGTTTTTTGTATCTGATCAATGAATGCTTCTTCAAAGGTCTGACCGCTGTGCTTTACACAGGTAAATGTTATATTTGAGGTCTTGTCACCTTGCATCAAGGTGATTTTTTGCGTAAATTCCTGGCGGTAGGGCAGCACATGGCCATAGGGTACTGCCAACACCGGCTGCGTTGTGTGCCCGTCGATGTCGAAATGCACCCACACGGAGTTGGCGGCGCAGTTCTTCACCGGCACGCTCAGGCGCTGGTACACAAGGCCATACGCCACGGTTTCGTGCGGCCTTGCCAGGCGGATCAGCCGCTCCGGCTGTTTGCGCAGCTTAGGCAGGGAAAGCGGCTCTTTCAGGCCGGGGAATATCTTGCCCATCAGCAGTTCCGGGAGAAAATACCAGTTGCTGTGCCCGCCGGTCAGTATGACAAGATCGATATCTTCCGCGCCGGAAAACCCCTTGCCCTGTTTGGCGGCTTCCGCAATGCATTCGCGGACCATGCGGGCAAATGTAACGAGCTGATCGCCCATCATGGCTTCGAACACATCGCGGTCAATGGGCGGAAAATCATCAAAGTTGATCGGCAGCATGGCGCACATCGTATCCAGGAAAGCGGGGGTGCCGGCGCTGAGCCCCTCTGCCAGGCTTGGTGACAGGGAACTTTCTTTCCATGTTTTGACGCTGTCCAAAGCCTTTGAGGAGAAGAAGCTTTCAACATTTTTCACGCCGCACTGGCGCAGGTACGCCTGGATATACTTAACCAGCGTCTGGTCAATTTCGCGCCCGCCAAAAAGATCCGGGCTTTCCACGGTGGGCCATGTCAGCAGCTTTTCCACCTGCGTGTGCTCGCCCAGCGAATAGCGGCAAAGGGCAAGGTCGGTGGTGCCCGCCCCCAGGTCGATGCACAGAATATACGCGGGCTTTCCGGCCTCCAGCAGATTAAGTTGCTGTATTTTTTCTATCTGGTGCAGCATTACGGTGTGGATGGCGGCGGTTGGCTCATCCCTGCCATCCACATTGCGGAAGCCTGCCCTGCGCGCGATATCCAGCATCCGCTCCCTGACCGTATCCGGCCATTTTGCCGGGTAGCTGATGAATGTTTCTTCTTTCGTGCACGGGCCCAGCGCGTCCTCGTAATTCCGGTAAACGCCGTACAGGTATTCAAAGAATTTTTCCACCAGGAATTCGGCATGCTGCCGCTTTTCCGGGTCAAGGCTGATCAGATCCATCTTGAAGTTGGCGTGCAGCACGCCTCTTTCCGGCACCTTGCCGGCCCGGTCACCGCATATGAACTCACCGCGTTTGGTTTCAAACACAAGCGTGGGCACGGTTTCCCGGCTGTCAAACTGGATGCTGTCGGTGTAGATGGTATCTTCCCGCGGCGCGTTTCCATCCTGGTATGATTTTACTTTGATGACCGATGTGCTGGTGCCGAAGTCGATGCCGACCACGCGGGTCACTGCCATAGCGATCCACTCCCTTGTATATGCTCTGTATCATTTTGGCGGGTTCGGGTGGCAAATGTCAACCGATTCCAAAGATTTACGCATTTTGCATCAACCGTTCGGGTCAGGATTTATTGCCGCCCGGCAGGCTTGCCGCCCCAAAGATCGCCCGGCGCGCGTTTTCATCGAAGACGGCACCATTCAGCAGCAGAGGGCGCGTCAGGGGGTTCATGTAGAAAACAAACACCGCTGACAGGAACATGGACCAGGTCAGATCACGCTTTCCGCTTTCCACGGCAATGATGGTTTGGCGCGTGCTGCCCAGCTTTTGCGCCAGGTCTTCCTGTGTATATTGAATCCTGGCGCGCAGCATCGGCAGGCAGGATGCAAACGTTGTGATGATCGCCTTTTTTTGTTCCGGGGTCAGGTCATTCATGCTGAGGATCATCCCCTTTTTATTTGTTAGCAGTGTGAACGGTCAGGAAAACTGTTCTTTACATGTACCGTCCAGGCGCATTCTGTACATCTTACTGTCATTATCGCGCAGGAAATACAACCACTTGTCCACGATGCACAGGTTGGTCACATCTGGATCATAGCACAGCTTGGCCCTGTCGTTTCCATCGATGGAAACCCTGTATATCCTGTTTTGATCCTTTATGTTCCGGTAGAAAACCCATCCGTCCGCCACGTTCAGCCCGGCGCATTCATCCTCTACCAGCCAGCGGTGGCCCAGCCCGTCTTTCCCAATTTTGGTGATCCGGTTGCGTTCCTCCGGCTGCACATAGTATAGCCATTCGCCGGACACATTGAGAAACTCGGCGTGATCACCGCAGAGGGTTTTGACGCCTGTTCCATCGGTTTTGCAGGAGAGGACGCCCTGGCCCGGCAGGTTGCGGTAGAAAAACAGCGCGTCGCCGTCGGAAGAGATCCAGTAGCAGTCCGAGCGGTTCAAGCGTTTGCGGTTGCCGCTGGCGGTATCCATTTGATAGAGGCTTTGCATGAAACTGTCTCTTTTTTGATAATACAGTTGGTCATCCACGAGCGTGACGTACCAGCATTCGTCATCGCAAAGCCGGGTGCGCTGCGTGCCATCCTCGCGGATTTTGTGCAGCCGTTTGTTCTCGGCGGTCACATAGTAAATCCAGCCCGCGCGGTAATTGAGGTACAGCACGGAATCATGGCAAAGCCTGATTTTCCCTTTTCCATTCTTGCGTACTTTGTACAGGTAAAGGTTATCGCTTTGGTTGGCAAAATAGAGCCAGTCCCCGCCATCCGCGATCAGGCCGCCGTTGACGATGTTTCCGCTGGTGTTGCCAAGCGGAGGCAGCGGGCGGCGAAGCAGGTCTTGCCGGCGCAGAAGTAGAACCTGCTGAAGGCGGAGGAGCAAAGCGCGGCGTTCATCGGATGGAGGCGTAACCTTGTCAGGTTCCCTGATGCCCTGGTACGCCAGCCCGTCCCCTACCGTTTCCTGCGGCGCGTCAAGCCGGATCACCCGCGCGGGATGGCCGTGAAGCTTTGGCAAGTTGACCGTGCCGAAGTTCAGCATCTCGCCGGTCAGCATTTCCTTTGCAAAGTACCACCGGCTGTGCCCGCCGGTGAGGATCACAGCGTCCACATCGCCGGCGCTTGTGATTTTGCGGGTCTTTATCGCTTTGCTGATGCACCCGTTTACCATGACAGGGTACTGCCGCAAATAATCGTAGGCCAGCCACTCGAAGTTCACCCGGTGCAGCGGCGGCAGATCCGGTTCAATATCCTGGGAGGCCAGCATGGTATCCAGGAAGCCGCAGTAATCAATCTGCTTCCTTTCCGCCAAATCGGGCGCAACGTTGAACTCTTTCCATTCGCGTATGTGGTTCTTTGCGCTTTCTCTAAAGCGGGCTGCGTCCATCTGCGGGTACGTTTCGGCTACGAAGCGTTTCAAATAGTCGCACAGCAGGTCGTCTATTTCGCGCCCGCCGAAAAGCAGCAGCTGCTTTTCAGTCGGCCATGTGATCAGGATCATTGTTTCCTGCGTAGCAAGGTTGCACCGGCACAGGGCAAGGTCCGTCGTGCCCGCGCCCATATCGATGATCAGGAGGGTGATGTTGCGGTCGCCGGATAGTCCTGCCGCGCGGAGCATGCCCGCATCCCGAACGGAAACGGCGCGCAGCGCGGCGGATGGTTCATCCATCCCCCGAACGTTCCTAAACCCCGCGCTTGCCGCCGCCCTCAGCATGAAAGCCCTTGTGTCCCCAGGCCATTTGGCCGGAAAGCTGACGTAGGTGGTTTCTTCATCGCACCGCGGAAAGGCGGTGATTTGACTGTCGTATTCCTGATGCAGGTATGTGAAAAAGAGCCTTGTCAGCTTTTCCGCGCGTGCTTTTACTTCCGGATTATCGGATACCAGATCCAGCTTGAAGTTTCTGTGCAGCGTACCTTTTTCGGGTGAAGATTCCGCGCGGCGGCCATATCGCAGCACACCGCTGTTCCCTTCAAAAATGAGCGTGGGCACCGTTACGCTATCTTGGAAGTCGACGTACTGGGTAGCCGCTTTGTCGCCCATGGGTTCGCCGTTCTGATACGTCTTTACCTTGATCAGCGATGCGCTTGTGCCAAAGTCAATGCCTACGATGCGTTCGTTTCTCATGGTGCACCCTCCCGCTTCATGTAGTATTGTACACGGGCTGGGAAATATTGTCAATACAAAATGTAATAATATTTTACATTTTGTAGAATGAGAACCTATGAACAAACATTGCCGCCTGTCATGCGGTGACAAGCGGCAATGCGGCAGTACTATTGCGGGTGGGCTTATGAACGGGCTTTATACCGTGCGAACCCCATTGATAAACACGGCGCGTGTTTTCGTCATGTAGTGAAAAGGATGCCCGGTGAATACCGCGATGTCGGCATCCTTACCGGCGCGGATAGAGCCGACCCGCGCGTCAATGCCCCCGACCCGGGCGGCGTTCAGCGTGATCGCACGCAGCGCGGCTTCTTCATCCAATCCTTCCCGCACGCACATGGCGGCAAATATGGGCAGCATCCACAGCGGCGTGACATCATGGTCCGTGGTGATGGCGACATCCATGCCCGCGCTATGCAGGATCGCCGCCGTTCCAAACGATGTGCCCTGCGTTTCGGGCTTGCTCGCCGGTCCCAGAGAAGGCCCGACAATGGAAATGGTATCCGCCCCCGCGATTTCGGAAAGAACGGATGCCGCGCCCGTTGCGTGCAGGATGGCATAGCGCAGATTGAACTCGCCCGCGATGCGAACGGCGGTCAGGATATCATCGCCCCGGTGTGCGTGAAAGTGTGCGGGAATTTCCCGCCGGAGCAGCGGGATCAGCGCTTCCATATCGGGCTCGTAGATGTCTTCGCCTGCATCCTTGCGCGCAAGGTACCGCTGCGCCTTTGTCAGTGTTCGGCGCATGATTGCGGCGGTCGCCATGCGGGTCATCGGCGTTCTGCCCTTGTTTTCGCCATAATTTCGCTTTGGGTTTTCGCCCAGCGCAAACTTGATCGCGCAGGGGGCTTTCAGCACCATTTTTTCCACATTGCTGCCGGAAAGCTTGATCGCGGCAATCTGCCCGCCGATGACATTCGTGCTGCCAGGCGAAACCAGCGCGGTCGTCACGCCCGCCGCGCGCGCCTTGGGGATTGCGGTATCCAGCGGGTTAAAGCCATCCACCGCGCGCATGTCGGGGGTCACGGGGTCGGTGGTTTCGTTGCAGTCTTCGCCTTCCCAGCGAAGGCCTTCTTCCGACAGGCCGATGTGTGTATGCGCGTCGATGAACCCCGGCAGGATGTACCCGCCCTCCGCGTCAAGTACCTCGCCATCGCAGGCGGGGGCATCGCTCATGCGTCCATATCCCGTGATGACGCCGTTTGCAAAGTCCACATAGCCGCTTTCAAACCGCTCGCCCTCCATGGTGAGCAGGATGCCATTCTGAATCCGCATAGATGCTCCTTGTTATATGGTGCAGAGTGAGTTTTATAAAACGAACGACAGCGCGATCACCAGCGCGCCGCACAGCACGCTGGCCAGCATGCGCGCCCTTTCCGCGTCCTTTTTGCTGAACACCGTTTCATCTATTGCCGTGGCGCTGGTCAGGTCATCATCGAAATCGCGATAGTCCTTTAGGAACGCAGGCCTGTGTGGCGGCGCGCCCTTGAACCGCTGGTGCACATAGGGGATGCGCTTTTTGGCGCGCCCCCGATTCAGCACAAACAGCCGCATGCCGGTGGACCGCAGGTAAATGGCCCATCCCCAGCCGATCAGCACCGCCCCGGCCGCGCACAGCGCAAAGATGAAATGCGGGTGCGACCCGTAGATGCCGCCGACCAGCGCGCAAATCACCAGCGCCGTTGACAGATAACGGAACCCCTTGCTGTAGATTAGCCGGATATACTGCTTTTTCAGTGCGGCATCCACGACTGCTGAATCTCCTTCCGGTAGATATCCAGCTCATACTGGTTTGCCAGGATGAAATGCCCGGCGGTGATCTCCGTCCAGACGGGCTTATCCTTGGTGTAATTGTGCATGGAATGATCGTAGATCAGCAGCTCTTTGCCGCGCTCCACCTCGGGGTCGGGGTAGGGGACGGAGGACAGCAGCGCCTTCGTGTACGGGTGCAGCGGGTGCGCAAACAGCTCATCGCACGCGGCAAGCTCCACGATGCGCCCCCGGTTGATCACCGCGATGCGGTCTGAAATGAACCGCACCACCGACAGATCATGTGCGATGAACAGGTACGTCAGCGAGCGCTCTTGCTTTAGCTTGTTCAGCAGGTTGATCACCTGCGCGCGGATGGAGACATCCAGTGCGGAGATCGGCTCATCCGCCACAATGAAGTCGGGCCCCATCACAAGGCTTCTTGCGATGCCGATGCGCTGCCGCTGCCCGCCGGAAAACTCGTGCGGGAAGCGGGAGGCAAACTCCTGGGACAGACCGACCTCGGCCATGATCTTTTCCACTTTTTCCAGGCGGTCCGCCTCGTTGTCGAACAGATGGTAGTTGTACAGTCCCTCGGAAATGATGTAGTCCACCTTCGCGCGCTCATTCAGCGAAGCCATCGGGTCCTGGAAGATCATCTGCATTTCCATGCGCAGCTTTTGATCCGTCTGCCGGTTTAGCTTGCCCCGGATGGATTCGCCCTTGAAGGTGATGTTGCCGTCTACCTTGCCGTATATGCGCATGATGGCGCGGCCGATGGTGGTTTTGCCGGAGCCGGATTCACCCACCAGCGAAAACGTTTCGCCTTTGAAAATATCAAAGCTGACATCATCCACCGCGCGGAAAGCCTTACTGCCGAGCCTAAATGTGACCGAAAGGTTGTTCACGGACAGCAACTTTTCCGCGCCGTCGTAGGTGAAAGGCTTTGCTGTTTCCGTGTCGGCTACGCTGTCCTGTTTCGCCTTTTCCGCAAGGGATTTGGCGTAATCCGCCGCCATGGGGTGCAGCAGCCATGTTTTTGCGTAATGGGTGTCGGAAGCCCAGAAGACGGGCGGCTCTTCCTCAAAGTCGATCTCCATGGCATCCGGGTTGCGCGGGGCGAAGGCATCGCCGCGAATTTGCTTGTACAGGCTGGGCGGTGTGCCTTTGATGGAATACAGCGCCTGCCCCTTGATGCCCAACTGCGGAAGGGATTGCAGCAGCGCCTTGGTATACGGATGCGTGGGGGATGAAAAGACCTCGCGCACGGTGCCGTATTCGATGATTTGCCCGGCGTACATCACGCTGACCCAGTCCGCCACGTTCGCCACCACGCCAAGGTCGTGCGTGATGTAAATGACGGTCATCTTCAATTCCCGCTGCAGTTCGCGGATGAGTTTTAGGATCTGCGCCTGCACGGTCACATCCAGCGCGGTGGTCGGCTCATCGCAG
The DNA here is from genome assembly GCA_031549905.1 of Eubacteriales bacterium. Lineage (GTDB taxonomy): Bacteria > Bacillota > Clostridia > Christensenellales > Aristaeellaceae > Avichristensenella. Next base: position 12,864 of record JAVBPC010000012.1, on the reverse strand, counting down.
ATCAGGATTTCCGGGCGGCAGGCAATCGCCGTGGCAATGACCACGCGCTGGCGCATCCCGCCGGAAAACTCGTGCGGATACTGCTTGTAGCGGAATTCGGCATCCGCGATGCCCACGCGCTTGAGCAGCTCAATGGCCTCTGCTTTCGCCAGGTCATGTTCCGTGCCGAAATGCCACTGGATGACCTCGGTAATCTGTTCACCGATGGTGCGCACGGGGTTCAGGCTGGTCATCGGATCCTGAAACACCATGGCAATCTTTTTGCCGCGTATTTTCAGCCATTCATCCTCAGTTTTGTATTTTGTCAGGTCGTCATCGCGGTACAGCAGCTGACCGCCGGTAACCTGCCCGTTCTTATCCAGCATGCCGATGAATGACTTGGTGAACACGCTTTTGCCGCAGCCGGACTCGCCGACGATCGCCAGCGTTTCACCCTCGTACAGGTCAAGGGAAGCGCCGCGCACGGCCGTCAGCGTTTTGCCGCGCAGCGTGAACTGAATCTCCACATCTTTGGCGGAGAAAATCAGGGGATTTGTGTGGCCTTGCATGCTATCCCCTCCTTACACATGGTTGCGCGGGTCTGACGCGTCGGCAAACTTGTTGCCAATCACATAGAACGCGACCGTAATGATGCACAGGATGACCGTCGGCAGCAGCATCTGGTACGGGTGCAGCGTAAACGACGCGCGCCCCTGGTTTACGATGTTGCCCAGCGTGATCGCATCCACCGGCAGCCCCACGCCCACGAACCCAAGGAATACCTCCGACCCGATGGAGTAGGGGATGCACAGCGCGGCCTCCATGATGATCAGGCTGATGATGTGCGGGATGATATTCTTGGTGACGATGCGGCGCATCGGCGTGCCAAGGCACTTGGACGCCACGATATACTCGCTGTCGCGGATGGACAGGATGCGGTTTCGGAAAAACCTGGCTTCCACAATCCACCCGCGGGATGCCATCGCGATGAACAGCGTAAGAAAGCTGGTGTTCATGATGTATGCCAGCAGCACCAGATACACCGTGGACGGAATGTTGGTGATGATGTTGTAAATTTCTGTCATGATGGGGTCAAGCTTCTTGTTGTAGCCCCAAAGGGAACCCGCGATCATGCCGATGCCCACATCGGACAGTGCGATGCAGAATGCCAGCAGGAAGGAGTTTCTCGCGCCGTACCACGCCCTGGCCCAGATATCGCGGCCCAGCGTATCTGTGCCGAAGAAATGGTCTTTGCTTGGGCGCTGGTTCCATTCCAGCGGCATCAGGCTTACCTTGGTGGGGTTTACTTTCGATACCAGCGGATAAACGAAGCTCATCACGATCAACGCGCCGATCATGATGACCAGCAGAAGCACCGCCTTGTTCTTGAAGAATGTGCGCAAAGTGGACCGCCAATAGGAATAGTTGGAAAAGCCCGTTTCTTCGCTTTGCAGGCTATCGAACACCGCCGCCCGGAACTTCAGCGGGTCCAGCGTGACCGGGCGTTTTGCCGTATCTTCCATATGCTACTCCTCCGTCAGCTTGATGCGCGGGTCAACGAACGCGATCAGCAGGTCGCCCAGGAACACGCCGAGCACGGACAGCACCGCGTACATCAGCACCAGCACCTGAACAAGATTGTTATCCTGGTTTCTGATCGCGGTGGTCAGCAGCCCGCCGGTGCCGGGGATGGCGTACAGGTTTTCAATCACCAGGGAGCCTGAAATAATGAACAGCAGGTCGCTGGGCAGGTAGATGACCAGCGGAATGATCGCGTTGCTGAACACATGCTTTTGCAGCACCGCCTTTTTGGAAAGGCCTTTCACCTGCGCGAACTTCACATAGTCCTTGTTCTCTTCATCCACCATGAAGCGCCGCAGCCACAGCGCGTACCACGCGATGCTGCCAAGCGCCAGGCAGATCAGCGGCAAAATCCATGATTCCGGCCTGTTCTTGTAGTACACAAGCGGCAGGTTGAACCACCTGGAAACCCACACCTGGATAAAAAACAGATAAATCAGGTTCGGCACCGCACGCACCACCAGGATATAGCCGGTGCCCAGCCGGTCACCCCAGCGATCCTTCCAGCGCACCATCAAAAGCCCCAGCGAAACACCCGCCACAATTCCCAGCAGCATGCTGGAAAAGCCAAACGCCGCAGTAACCGGTATTTTCTCTTTCAGCAGCGTCAGTATGGGCACCTTGGGATACACCGTAAGGCTCCGCCCAAGCTCGCCGTGGAAAAGATTCTTCACGAACCGCCACAGCTGCGCCAGCGGGTGATCCAGCAGCCCCTGGTTGCGCAGGTAGGACATGCGCGTGGCCGCGTCGGTTTCCTTGATCATCTCATCGGAAAAATACCCGTTGAGCGGCATGAACCGAAGCAGCATGAACACCACGAAGAATACGATGATGACCGTAATCAGCGAACGCAGCGTCCGCTTGAGGATGTACTTGGTCAAAGCGATCCCCCCTAAAAGCGCCGTCCCACCCCGCAAATGGGGGCGGGACGGCTTTTGCTACCTGGTCGGGTATTATTGGTTTGCTAGCGCCGCATCGCGCTCCGCGGACCACTGTTCGTACAGCTTGCCATATTCTTCCAGCGTGATGGGCTTATCCTGCACCTGCATGCCCTTGAACTTGCTGTTGCCGTACATGGTGCGCGGCTCAGTAAACGGCACGGCGTAGGACAGGTGATACCCGCGCAGGCTGGAGATCACGGGCAGCATGTACGCGCCTTCCAGCAGGTAGGCTTCCGCCTCCGCGAAGTACTGAAGCCTTTCTTCAAAGGTTGCGGCGTTCAGCGCCTTTTCGATCAGCGCGTCGTATTCCGGTACGTCATAGTCGCCAACGTTCTCCACGCCGTCGGAGGTGATGCGCGTGAGGATGCCTGCGGGGTCCGCGTATCCGGTGGAGAGGGAATCCCAGTAGATATCATAGTTGAAGGGGCCGCTGTTGCTGCCGCCGACGGTGCTGTAGAAGCTGCCGCTGGTATCAAACGCCAGCACCACATCGATGTAGTCGGTGCCGATGGCCTGCTCCACCATTGCCTCAAACAGCTGCGCCAGGATGATCTCGCTTTCGTCATCGGTGCCGACGTAGATCAGCGTTACCGGCAGTTTGCCGTCAATTTGCGTGGAAATCACGGGCAGGTAATCAACCTTGCCGGCTTCTACGCCGATGATGTTGCCCTTGTCATCGCACAGCTCGGCGATAGCGGCCTCCATGTAGCGGCGGGCAGCTTCCGGATCGGCGCTGTAGTCGGTTGCCCGGATGGAGGCAAGCGGCTCATACTCGGTGTAGTCCTTGCCTTCGCTGTCAAAGATCGCGCCCTCGGCGTTGATGGTGTTCCTGACTAGGCGGCTGGGGTCAACCGGCTCGCGCAGCGACGCCAGCGACACGCGCTGCACCGCATACTGCAATGCCTTGCGGAAGTTTTCATTCTGTACGAAGGTGCGAAACTCGCTGTTTGCGCCCACAAAGTCAAGCCACAGGTAGTTGGTGGAAAGGCTGTACTCGTTGGGGATCAGCTTATCGCCCCATTCGGTATTCTTCAGGGAGAGGTATTCTTCGGATTCCACGCTGGTGTTGTGGATTTCGCCGCGCTTGAACATCTCCAGGGAGGTCGTGCCTTCCGGGATGATCTGGTATTCGACGGTTTCCACATGCACGTTATCCTTGTCCCAGTAGTGCGGGTTTTTGGTCAGCGTAATCGCCTTGTCGCGCTCAAAGTGCGAGATGTAATACGCGCCGCAGTAGAGCAGGTTCTTGTTATCCACGCCGAAATCATCGCCCTTTTCCAGCATGAACTGATACTCAACCGGCAGCAGCAGCATGCTGCTTTCAATCAGGGAAAGGAAATACGGGGCGCTTGATGTAAGCGTGTATTCTACCGTGTATGCATCCAGCGCCTTGACGCCGACCGCCTCATCAAAGGAGGCCACGACATCTTCACGCTTCTGGTCGGTGACTTCGCCGCTGTCGATATCATCCAGCAGCCAATAGTAGTCGTACATGCCCTCAATCAGGTTGCGCACTACGCGCAGCGAGTACGCGCCGTTCAGTGGATCAGAGATATAGCGGATGCCGTCGACGAAGTCCTCGGCAGTGACTTCGTATTCGGTTTCCGCGCCGGTGTAATCCACCCAGTGGATGCCTTCGCGGATTTTGAATGTCCACACCGTGTAATCATCGTTCACCGTCCACGATTCCGCCATGGAGGGGGCGTACACGCCGTACTTGTCCGGCTCCACAAGGCCATCGATGGTGTTGGCCGTGATGCCCGTAACCGTGGTGTAGGCCGATCCGTAGTAGTTAAACGATGCATAGGCGCGGGAGAAATAGGTTTTGTAGGTGGTAAGGTACCCGCCCTCCGATGCCAATGCGCCGCCCGCCATGGAAAGTGCCAGTACCAGTGCCAGCAGCCATGCTAGTGTGCGTTTCATGGGGTCGTCTCCTCCTTTTCGTTGTCAGGTAAAGAATGGTACAACTATCCATTTATAACAGCCTACCCGCAAATGTGCGGCAGAGCAAGACTTTTCGGGAATTTTTAGCGCTTTTTTAACGCTTGGGAAAGCTGCCGTCCATGATGTTTTGATGTGCCGCCCTTTTCATTTGTTCCCGCTGCGTATATAATCGAACTCAGCAGAAAGGGTGGAGCCATGCAAAGCGGGCATAGGAAAATTTCCGGCAAGACTGCGAAGAAGCTGCAAACGCTGGGCCTTGCGGCGGTGGAATCCCTGCTGGTTTTTTTGGGCGTTCAGCTGATGGCAAACACCGCGCTGTACGGCCTTCCTTTGCTTCTCCCCATTACGCTGCTTGCGATCCTGCATGAAACGAGCGTTGCGTGCAGCTCCGCCGCGAGCGCCGGCGCGGTGCTGCTGTACGGCATGCTGGACAGGCTGATCAACCCGCCGGGGCGGATCATCCCGCCCGCGTTTCTGCTGATCAGCCTGGTCTCAATGACGGCGGTTTCCATCCTTGGCGGGCTGCTGGCTAAGAACCTGCGCGAGCAGCAGCGCCGCTTCAGCGAGCAAAGCGACCTGGAACGCTGCATCGCGGACATCAATACCCATCTGCTGACCGCCACCACCACCCAGCAGCTGTGCCAGTTGACGCTGTATCATCTATATAATATCAGCGGCTGTTCCGGCGTGTTTTTCGTCAGGGGGGATGAGGATGCGCTGCGCCTCGCCGCAAGTTACCCAAGCGGGCTGATCCTGTTCCCTTCGGAGCACGATGCCGCAGGCGAAGCCTTCGCGCGCGGGGAGCAGACCGGCTTTGGAACGCTTTACTATCCGGGCAGCTCTTTTTGCTACCTGCCCATCCGGTCAGGCGATACAATATGGGGCGTGGTGGGGCTGCTGATGAACCCTGAAAGCCCGCTGACGCAGCAGATGCTGCACATGCTCAGGCAGATGCTGGTGCGCGTGGGGATCGCGCTGGAAAAGCAGAGTTTGGCAAAAAGGCATCAGCGGGCGCTGCTGGAGGCCGAGGTGGAGAAGATGCGCTCGGATTTCTTGCGCGCGATCTCGCACGATTTCAGGACGCCGCTGACGGGCATCATATGCGCATGCTCCGCGCTGCGGGAAGAAAACATGGCATTGGATGCGGCGGCAGAGCGCCAAATGATCGACAGCATTGGCGAAGAAGCCGAATGGTTGCTGCACATGGTGGAAAACCTGCTGTCGGTTACCCGGGTGGGAGAAAGCGGACCGAAGCTGAGCCGCACGCCGGAACCCGTGGAGGAGCTGCTGTCCGCCGCCGCCGCGAAAACGAAGGCGCGTTTCCCGCAGGTTGAGCTGGCGCTGAACCTGCCGGATGAATTCCTGATGATCCCGGTGGACCCGATGCTGATCGTGCAGGTGCTGATGAACCTGATCGAAAACGCCGTTAAGTACGCGGCGCAGGATAAGCGCATCGACCTGACCGTAGCATCCCTTGCGGATGCGGTGCGGTTCACCGTGCGCGATTACGGGCAGGGGATTTTGAAGCAAGACGCGGATAAGCTTTTCTCCCCTGCCGCTAAGTCTGTTAAAACAGGCGATTCCAGAAACGGCATGGGCCTGGGGCTTTCGATCTGCCGCAGCGTGATCCGCGCACATGGCGGCGAAATATGGGCGGATAATTGCCCGGATGGCGGCGCGTCCTTTTCCTTTACCCTTCCCAAGGAGGCATAGGCATGCAAAGCGCGAAAAGCACGGTGCTGGTCATTGAAGATGAGGGGCATATTCTGCAAATGCTGCAAACGGTACTGACATCCAGCGGCTACCGCGTCATCACCGCGCAAACGGGTGCGGCGGCCCGCACGCTGATCCCCTCGCACATGCCGGATATCATCCTGCTGGATCTGGGGCTTCCGGACATCGACGGCGCGGATTTGCTGCAAATACTGCGCGGGATGACCACCGCTTCCATTATAGTCGTTTCCGCGCGCACGATGGAGCGCGACAAGATTTCCGCGCTGGACCGCGGCGCGGATGACTATATCGTAAAGCCCTTTTCCGCGTCGGAACTGCTTGCGCGCATGCGTGCGGCCCTTCGCCGCAGCGTTCCCGTGGGCGGCGCGGACGATCAGTATGCCGTCGGGGAATTTAAGATAGATTTTGTAAGGCGGCAGATTTGGGTGGGGGAGCGTCAGGTGCACCTGACGCAGATTGAATACCGCATCGTGGAGTTGATCGCGCGTCAGCCCGGCAAGGTTTTGACGTACGGAACCATCATCAGGCACATCTGGGGGCCGTATGCCGATCAGGATAACAACCGCATTCTCAGGGTGAACATGTCCAACATCCGCAACAAGATTGAGAAAAACAAGATAACGCCCCAGTATATCCTGACGGAAACAGGAATTGGATACCGCATGGCGGAATGAGAGGCATTATGCTTCTTTTGCGCCGAAAAGGAACTACACATTTGTGAAAAGGATGTCAGGCATTAATTGCCTAAAAATAGCACCTCATATCCGATAAATTTGGAATTACAGATAAAAAGCCTATCATTTTATGTTGACAGCCGAATATGGAAATGGTATTGTGTACCCAGAATCACAGACAATCCCCTTCGTTGCTGAAAAGAAAAGCAGAGGTGGGTACACAATGAACAAGCAAATCGATACAAAGCAAGCCGCGGCACTGATCAGGGACGGGATGACCGTCATGGTCGGTGGCTTTTTTGCATTGGGCAGCCCCAAGAATATCATAGATGAGCTGCTGGAATCGGGCGTGAAAGACCTGACGGTTATCTGCAATGACGCGGGCACGCCGACCCTTGGCATCGGCAAGCTGGTTGCCGCAGGGCGGATCAAAAAGCTGATCGCCTCGCACATTGGCCTGAACCCCCTTGCTAGGCAGATGATGGAAAACGGGAAAATGGAAATCACGCTGGTACCCCAGGGCACGCTGGCGGAGAGGATACGCGTCGGGGGCGCGGGGCTTGGCGGCGTGCTGACGCCGACTGGAATCGGCACCGAAGTTGCCGAAGGGAAAGACATCATCGTGGTGGATGACAAAGCGTATCTGCTCGAAAAGCCCCTCCGCGCGGAGGTTGCGCTGATCTGCGGTGCCATCGTGGATGAAAGTGGCAACATGTTCTACCGGGGCGCGGCCCGCAATTTTTGCCCCCTGATGGCGACGGCGGCGGACCTGGTCATCGCCGGCGCGGAGGAAATCGTGCCGATCGGCGCGATCCTGCCGGAAAACATTGTGACGCCCGGCATCTTTGTGGATTACATCGTCGGGGGTGAGCAGGCATGAACGCAATCGGCGAAAAAGAAAAGATCGCGATGCGCATCGCCAAGGAGTTTCGGGACGGCGATTACGTCAACCTGGGCATCGGTACGCCGACGCTGGCGGCCGATTACATCCCCGAAGGCATGCGCGTGATGCTGCACTCTGAAAACGGCATTCTGGGCATGGGCCCGGCGGCGGATGATACCACCCGCAACACATATGTCATCAACGCGGGCGGCGACTATGTCACCACGCAGATTGGCGCGTGTTTCCTCGACAGTTCCACATCGTTCGCCATCGTTCGCGGCGGCCATCTGAACCTGGCGGTGCTGGGCGCGCTGCAGGTAGATGTGCACGGAAACCTGGCCAGCCACACCGTGCCCGGCAAGATGATGCCCGGCATGGGCGGCGCGATGGACCTTGTTGTTGGCGCGCGGCGTGTCGTCGTTGCCATGACGCACACGGCGAAGGGTGCACCGAAGATCCTGAACAGGCTGACGCTGCCGGTCACCGCACTGGGTAAGGTCAACCTCATCGTAACGGAAATGGCCGTTATCGAAGTGACGGAAAGAGGGCTGGTGCTCAGGGAGATCGCCGAAGGGTTTACGCCGGAGCAGGTGCAGGCGGTTACAGAACCGATACTCAGGGTCGCTGAAGACCTGAAGATATTCTAGGGGGCGAATGAAAATGCGGGTGGCAATTCTGGGGGCCGGCGCTATGGGTACTGTCATGGGCGCGTACATGGCGCAAAAGGGGCTTGAGGTTGAGCTGATCGACAACTATGCGGCGCATGTGGAAGCCATGCGCGAAAAGGGCGCGCAGGTCGTGGGGTGCGCGAACTTCACCGTGCCGGTGAAGGCCATCCTGACCGATGAGATGGAAGGCCTGTATGACCTCATCTTCCTGTTTACCAAGCAGCTGGCCAACGCGGAGCTGCTGCCGCGGGTTTTGCCCCATTTGCATCAGAAAAGCACCGTCTGCACGCTGCAAAACGGCGTGCCGGAACCCTTTGTCGCCGAATACGTTGGGAAAGAGCGCACCGTGGGCGGCACCGTCCTGTGGGGCGCGACGTTCCTTCGCCCCGGCGTGTCTGAGCTGACGCAGGACATCACCACGAGCGACCACCTGTTTGAAATCGGCGAGATTTCCGGCGAGATGACGGAGCGCATTGAATCGGTCGCGGAAGTGCTGCGGCTGATGGGACCGGTGAAGGTTACGGATAAGCTGATGAATTCCCGCTGGGGCAAGCTGATCAACAATGCCTGCATGAGCGGCATGTCAGCCGTGTGCGGCGCGACATTCGGAGAGGTGCGCGACCACCCCAAGGGCCGCGCGTGCCTGAGCTACCTTGCCCGCGAAGTAAAGGCCTGCTGTGAGGCGGATGGATATGCGCTGCCCTCGCTGCTTGGCAATTTCAGCCCGGACTGCCTGAGCTTTGCCGACCAGCAGGTGTTCGACGCCTCGCAGGAAATGTTCATCGGCATGTACCAGGGGTTTGACGCCGCCAAGGCCAGCATGCTGCAGGACCTGGAAAAGGGCAAGCAGACGGAAGTGCGCATGATCAACGGTTACGTTTGCCAAACCGGCGACCGGTACGGAATCGAAACCCCCTTCAACGACAAGGTGGTGGAGATCGTATCCCGCATCGAAAAGGGCGAATTGACCTATTCGCTGAGCAACCTTGACCTGTTCCCTGAGGCGTGGTTTGAGTTTGCGCTCTACGGGAAGTGAGATTTTGCGGGCAAATAGTAAAAATTTTCTTTAAAACCGAATTGAGTACAAAATATCAAACAAGTTATGTATATTATTGCTTGACATTCCAAGAAAGAAATGGTACAGTCTGTCACAGAGACGGAAAGGCACTTTGCGGAAAGTGGTAGTGGCGATTCGCGAAGAGGCCGGCCGTCACAGAGAAAATTCACAAAAAAGGAGCTCGCGAACATGAAAAAGCTGCTTACCCTGGTGCTCGTCCTATGCCTGGCGGCTGTGCCCTTCATGACTGCCGGGGCTGCTGGCCAGCCGGCGCCCGAAGCGCAGAATCCCAGCGAGGATTATCCGCTCATCCCGTTCCTGGCGGATTACACCGACTACAAGTACGACGGCGAAATCAACGCCCTGTACCTTGTTTGCACGACGGCTGCCGAGTACTTCCCCAACTCGTACAAGGTTTTTGATCCGCTGCTGAAGGCGAACGGCATCAACATGGATCTTCTTGGCCCACCGGAGTACTCCGACGCCAGCCTGATCGCCACGCTGGAATCCTCCCTGGCCTCGCAGAAGTATGACATCGTGGTCCTGTACCCGATCTCCTACTCCGCCATCACCCCGCTGCTGGATGACATCTGGGCGACCTACAAAGTGCCGGTTCTGGCCTATGCCTTCGCGCCGGAAACCCAGTGCGGCCACTATTACCTGGGCACCTCCTACTACACCACCGGCACCGTGCAGGGCCAGGCGATCATTGACTACGTTGACCGCTATCCCGAGTACTTCGAGACGCTGGATACGATCCCCGTTGTGACGTTCGTCAATCCGGCCGGAAGCGAACAGTATCAGCGCATCGTCGGCGCGCTGGATATCCTTGAGGCGGACGGCCGCTTCACGCTGATCCAGGAATACGTTGCCAACGCCGAGGCGGCCTGCCTGACTGCGATGGAAACCGTGCTGACGGATCACCCCGAGGTGGAAATCGTGCTGACGCAGATCGACAACGACGTGACCGGCGCGTACCAGGCGATTGTCAACGGTACCTACAAGCACTCCGACTACATCAGCCTGTGGGGCTACGATGCCACCGGCGCCGTCTGCTCTCTGATGAAGCAGGATGGCGAGCGCGGTGTTGTGCAGGGTTCCGCGTACCTGAGCCATGCAGATGCCGCTGAAGCGTTGAGGGAAATCATTCCGATCCTGGTTGGCGCTGCGAAGCAGGGCGAACTGATTGAGTTCCCGCAGGAACAGTTTGATTGGCTCGGCACCGCGCTGTCCAACTGGGCAGTCACCGTGACACCGCTGAACATCGACGAGCACTACAACCCGTAAGGTATCGAGACGATAGGCCGGAGGCGGGTTCCGCACTCCGGCCTCATTATGATTAGGGGTTATGAGATGCACACTAACTTTCAAGACCTCAAAGACTTTATGGATTCGGCCATCCCGAAGATTGGCGTATCCGGAATCGATTGCATCATTTATCAGGATCATCAGGAGATCTTCCGCCATGCCGCAGGGTATAGCGATATTGAAAACCAGGTTCCCATGCAGCCGAATGGTTTGTACAACCTATATTCCGCCTCGAAAGTGGTCACCTGCGTCGCGGCGATGCAGCTGATTGAAAAAGGCAAGATTGCGCTGTTTGAGCCCATCCACAAGTACCTGCCCGAGTTTGAAAAAATGCTGGTCAAGACCGGCACCTTTGTTATTTTGCCTGCGCAGAAACCCATCCGTATCCTGGACCTGTTCACGATGTCGGCAGGCATTTCCTATGAGCTGGATACGCCCGAGATGCGCAAGCTTTTTGCGGAAAAGGGACGGGATTTTGATACCCGCGACTTTGTGCGCGCTTTGGCCCGCGAACCGCTGATGTTTGAGCCGGGCGAGGGGTGGAACTACAGCTACTGCCATGATGTGCTGGGCGCTGTGATCGAAGCTGCTTCCGGCATGACATTTGGCGAATATTTAAAAAAGAACATTTTTGATCCGCTGGGCATGAAGGATACCGGTTTTGCCCTGACTGCGGAAAATGAGCACCGGTTGCAGCCGCAGTACGACTTTAACTATGCAACAAGAAAAGCGACCAGAATCCCCAGCGCCAGCATCGGCAAGGCGGGCGACCGCCACGAAAGCGGCGGCGGCGGGCTGATTTCATCCTGCGAGGACTATATTCTTTTTGCGGATGCCATGGCCTGCGGCGGTGTGGGCAAAAACGGCGCGCGCATTCTTTCGGAAAACAGCATCCGCCTGATGCGCAAAAACCAGCTTCGCGGCAACAGCCTGAAAGACTACCGCAAGATGGTGCCCAACGAGGGTGTTGGATACGGGCTTGGCGTTTCGGTGATGATTGACCCGGCCATCGCGTGCTCTCTGGCTCCCGCAGACTCGTTTTCCTGGGGCGGCATGGGTGGGGTACAGAATTATTTCGACTGCGAAAACAAGCTTTCTTACTTCGTAGCGCAGCACACCTTAAAAAGCCCGAAGGAGTATCTGGAGCCGTACATGCGCACCATCATGTACGCCGCCGTTTCAAAGCCCTTCTGCTGAAACCGGGTGAATCACTTGCTCAACACCTCTGCGCTAGCATCAGATGCGTGCACTATAATGAAACGGTAAAGAAGGGATATTTTGGAAGCTGGAAACATTTTGGAACTGAAAAGCCTGAACAAAACCTATCCCGGCGTCGTGGCGCTGAACGATGTCAGCTTTAGCGTCAAGCGGGGTGAGGTGCATGCCATCGTTGGCGAAAACGGGGCCGGTAAGTCTACGCTGATCAAGTCGATCACAGGCGCGGTTACGCCGGACAGCGGCACCATCACCTTTGATGGCAAGGATTACACGCACCTGGACCCCAAACACTCCGGCCAGATCGGAATTGGCGCGGTGTACCAGGAGTTCATGCTGGCGCCCGCGCTGTCGATCGCGGAAAACGTGTTCCTGGGCAACTACTCGGGCAACGGATTCGTCGTCAACTTCAAGGACATGAACAAAAAGACCGAGCAGGCCATGGCGTCCATCGGCGTCAAGCTGCCGCCGCAGACGCAGGTGTGGCAGCTGAGCGTCGGCCATCAGCAGGTGGTGGAGATCACCCGCTCGCTGGTCAAGGATATCAAACTGCTGATCATGGATGAGCCGTCCGCGCCGCTGACGACCAACGAAGTGGAGAAGATGTTCGATATCGTCCGCAGGCTCAAGGAGCAGGGCATCACGATCATCTACATCTCGCACCGCTTGGAAGAGGTCATTGAGCTGGCCGACCGCGTGACCGTGATGCGCGACGGGCAGTACATCACCACGCTGAATGTGCCGGAAACCAACATGAAGGAAATCATCCGCCTGATGGTTGGCCGGGAATTGCGCGGAAAGTACCCCGAGCGTGAAAAGCCGATCGGCGGTGAGCTGCTGCGGGCGGAAAACCTGAGCGGAAACGGTGTGCAGAATGTCA
>JAVBPC010000080.1:0-9939 GCA_031549905.1 Eubacteriales bacterium | reverse complement strand
GGAGGTTGAACCAGGTCATTTCTCCGCCTGCGCCCGCGCAGCGAAGGGATGAGCCTCTGCGCGTCGGCTCGGCGTACCAGGTCGAGGCACTCGGCATGGAAGAGCTTGGTTTTTCGGTAGAGGACGCGCTGGTCTGCCTGTGCTCCGCCTTTTCGCTGGACGCCGGCGCGCAGTGCATGGAAAGTCTGCGGCGGTGCGGGTACCATGATCGCCCGCGCCGTTGCGGGCAATCCAGTCAAGCGCGTCCGGCAGCGCCTCTTCGCCTGATTCCATGCCGCCCTTGCTAACGTTGTACGTGCTGCAGGTATATATGGACGACGATTAAAGTCCGCCTGCGGATGCTGCTGGAAATGAACGGAGCGGGCTTCGCCCCCCTCCTGGCCGCACTCGATTTTTCGGCACGCCGGACGGCACGCGGCAGTTCCCCTGCGGGAAATGCAGGTGGTGACGCCGGGCGCCCAGGCGGAGCGCATGTGCCTGCGGCTGAACGCGGATCGGGTGAAGCTGCTGTAACGCCGAAAGGCGGATCACATCCGCATCATGATCAAAGGGAAGGCTTCACTGCTTTTCATCCTTCTTGGCGGTGGATGATTCACGCACACATAGCTTGCAGGGCACCACCACTGTGCGCTCCTTCCTCTTTTGGTGAATGATGTCGGCCAAAAGGCGGACGGCGGCCGTTCCTTTTTCATAAAAATCCTGCTCCACGGTAGACAGTGTGGGCGAAACAAAGCGCCCCAGGTACATGCCGTCAAAGCCGAACACGCGAACATCCTGCGGTACGCGCAGGCCGACCTCATGCAATAGCTCCATGCACCCCAGCGCCATTTGATCGCTCATGCAAAAAACGCCGTCAATTTTCGGGTGCGCCTCAAGCAGTTCCGCCAGTGTGCCTTTGGCCTTTTCAGCGTCAAAATCCGCGTAGCGAATCAAGCCGTGCTCTACCTCAACCCCATGGGATTGCAACGCTATGGCATAGCCGGACAAGCGCTCCACCGTCACATACGCATGTTCAAAGCCCGCGATGCACGCCACACACTTGCAGCCCACATCCAAAAGCTGGCTTACCGCCGCCTGAGAGTAGTATACATTGTTGACCACCACGCAGCCGTTGGTTTTTCCCTCTGACAAAATATCCACAGCCACGCAGGGGAAGGATGAGTCCTGGAGCGCCAGAAATTGCTTGTCCCCAAAGTTGAAGCCGTATACGATCACGCCGGAAGCGTAGCGCGAGCGGCAAAAGTCCACATAATCAATGGCGTTGTGCCGGTTTTTCAGGTGGATGACCAGTTCAAAGCCCAGCTTGCCGGCGGCGGAACTGATGCCTTGCAAGAGCTTGAAAATATTGCTGGACACCGCCTCGTTGGTGTCCTTTTCCATGCCCTCAATAATAACCATAATCTGATTGGATGTCTGGCTGACCAAGTTGGCGGCATAGATATTTTTCACATATCCCAGCGCTTCCGCGGCGTCCTGCACACGTTGCTTCGTACTCTCGCTGACGTCAGAATGCCCGTTCAGTGCCCGCGACACCTGCGTGACGGACATGCCGCACGCTTCGGCGATCTGCTTGAGTGTTGCCATGCCGCCGCCCCCAAATCACGTTTGATGATTGTATGATACCTTTATTTGATCGTGAAGTAAATATGTTTTTTGAAGCACCGTTACCGTCACATCCTTTGCTTCCCCCTCCTTGCGAATGACGATATCATCATGGGTGAGCGTGACCCTCAGACGCGCGCCCTGATACGCCACGTCAAACTCAAACCGCCGCCAGTGGTCGGGCAGACTGGGTGTGATATGCAGCGCGCCCTCGCGCAGGCGGACGCCGCCAAAGCCCAGCACGGCGCACTGCCATATGCCGCCCATGGACGCGGCATGGATACCCGCGTCACTTGATAGCATGTTTTGCCCAAGATCAATGCGGCAGGCACGCTCAAACAGCGCGTAGCTCAGGGCTTTCTCGCCCACATCCCCCGCCAGGATGGAATAGGAGGACAGGCTGAGAGAAGAATCATGCAGGCAGCGGGGTTCATAGTAATGAAAATTCACGTTCTTGAGTGTCTGATCAAACATCGTATCGCAAAGCAGGAAAAGCACCATCAAATCAGCCTGCTTGCTTACCTGCATCCGCGAGATCTGGTCATTGTTGTAATCCCTGTAGATATCACCCACGGTAGCGCTTTGCTTGTAGCGGGTCAGATCCAGTTGAGGCAAGGAAAGGAAGGTGTCGTCCTGCGGAATGATGCCCTGCGCATTGGGGCTGGGCAAATACAAAAGGCGCGCTTTATCGAGCCAATCCTGGGTGTTGATGAAGGACGACAGCGCGAGGTTTTCCTGCCGCGCCTCTTGAGCGTAGCGAGCTGCGGTCACGAGGCTGAAATGCGCAAGATAGTTGGTATAGGCGTTATTGTTCACGTGCTCCTTGTATTCATCCGGGCCGATGACGTCGTTGATCTCATAGCGCCCAGCGCCCTCATTCCATTCAAGGCGCGAAGCCCAGAAATTTGCCGCTTCAAATAGAAGCTCATAGCCGTATTCGCGCATGAAGGCCCGGTCGCCCGTCGCCTGCAGATATTGCCACACGGCAAAAGCTACATCTCCCGTAATATGAATTTCAATCAAGCCGGTCCAAATTTTCATCAGCTCGCCTGTCACCACATCCACCTCGCCATACAGCGGCGTCACCTCGCCATCGTCAACCCACGCGCTTTCCCAGGGGAACATGGCGCCTTTCAGGCCATTGGCCGCCGCCTTGCGTCGCGCCCCATCCAGCGAAAGATAGCGGTACGTGAGAAGTGAACGGGCAATTTCAGGCTGCGTAAGGTAAAACTTTGGCAATAAGAACACCTCTGTATCCCAAAAGGCGTGGCCCTTATACCCCTCGCCGGACAAGCCTTTCGCGCCGATGTTCATGCGGGCGTCGTGAGCCGGCGTCATCACCGCCATGTGATACAGTGCAAAGCGAACCGCCACAAGATCGAAGGGCCGATCGCTGTCCAAAACAAAATGGTTCTGGGCATGCACCTTTTGCAGCCATGCCGCGTCGCTTTCGGACAGCAGCGCGTCATAGGATGTCTCGGCATAGGCCATCAAACGTTCAAGCGCCGCCGCGTACTGCCCGTCCAAGTCGCGGTCGGTATGATACACGCTCAACTTTTCAAAGACCGCCGTCTCCTTTAGGGCGATGGTTCCCGTAAATCGCTGCATGATCTGCCGGCGCGCCGTTTGCGGCGCTTTTTGCAGGGCGGCAAACGCCTGGGCGCGGTGCAAGGCGCAAATGTGAAACGCTACATTGGAGTGCGTCGTGTGGCAGCGCATCTGCAGCGCGTGCCCATGATGGATACGCATTTCATCCATGCTGAAATGTTGCGCGCCGGAGTTGGTCATGCGGGCAT
The DNA here is from genome assembly GCA_031549905.1 of Eubacteriales bacterium. Classification (GTDB taxonomy): domain Bacteria; phylum Bacillota; class Clostridia; order Christensenellales; family Aristaeellaceae; genus Avichristensenella. The sequence goes on along the minus strand of JAVBPC010000080.1, from coordinate 6,541 downwards.
TAAGGCCGGACAATACCTGCGCCGAACACGCCCCGTCCAGCGGCGTAATCTCCACCCGTTGGCACAAAAGATGCGGATCAGCCATGGAAACAAAGCGCGCAAAGCGCAGATGATAGCGCTTGCCATTCTCCGCGCGCCATTCAAAGATGCGCGTCACCTCACCGTTTTGAAGGTTCAGCGTACGCGAAAAGCCGGATACCGTGCCGCGCGTGAGATCCAGCGCGCAGCCATCCAGGGAAAGCGCAATGGCCAATGCGTCGGGCGCGTTGGGAAGCTCCGCAACCTCGTTTTCATCAAAGCAGTTGAAGGTGCCGCTGACAAACACGTTTCGGATTTGGCGCGGATATTCCTCCTCATAAGCGCAGCGAACCCCTAAATAGCCGTTTCCTTGGCAGAAAACAGACTCAAACTTACCCATATATTGCGCGTCAAACGCATCTTGTGTCAGCAGCCAGCACGCCTGTTCGCCCGTTCCACAATCGTATCGCAGCATAGCATTCATCCTTCCCTGTTTTCCCGTCGTTTTGCAGCGGAATTAATATAAAACCATGTAAAAAACCGCCGCATCGTCCATATGTGGCAGTATATCACAAAGCATCGTGAATTGCAAACGTTTCGGTTTTTGCCTTTTACTAGGAATGCTATTTTTCGCCAGTTCATTTGTGCATCTTTTTCATAAACAATTAGCCAAATATGTGGAGAGTGGGGTTGACATCCCTCCTGTTTTGGTCTACAATGATCCCAACAAAGACAAAAAGCATGAAATCGTATACCAAAAAGTGCTTTTCCGTCATTGGAACCGCAAACGATTCGGAATATTAAGGAGGAGATCCCATGAAGCGCGTCGTATCCATGTTGTTGGTCGTTTTGCTGGCTGTATGTTGCATTGCTGTCGCAAGCGCGGAGACGGCCAAGATTACCTACTGCTCCTGGGGCAACGCCGAAGAAAAGGCTACGGAAGAGGCGATTGTGGCCGCTTTCATGGCCGCCAATCCCGATGTCGAAGTGGAATACATCCACGTGGATGGCAACTATGAAGAGAAGCTGCAGATCATGATTGCCGGCGGCGAAGCGCCCGATGTGATCAGCATTGGCGGAGCCCACATCCCCAGCTTTTCAAGCGCTTTCGCGCCTGTGGACATCGCTGCGGTAGATACGGGCAAGTATATCGCGCCGACCCTGTACGAAAGCCTTGTGTATGACGGGCAGCAGTACGCCTATCCCAAGCGCGTCAACACCAAGGTGTACGCCTTTAATAAGGATCTGCTGACAAAGGCCGGTGTCGCGTTCCCCGGAGCTGCGTACAGCATCGATCAGTTCACCGCTGACGCAATGGCCGTGGCCGCCCTGGGCGACGACATCTACGGCAGCGATCCGCTGTGGTTTGGCCAGTGGCTGTATCAGTTCGGCGGCCGTATGCTGGAAGCGGACGGCACCGTGGCATTCAACAGCGAAGTTGGCAAGCAGGCCGCGCAGTATATCATTGACGCGGTGGACAAGAACGCTTTTGTGCCCACCGCCACCGAGCGCGAGGGCCAGGACGTCATGCAGTGGTTCATCGGCGGCCGCGTGGGCTTCAAAGGGGACTTTGGTCCTTACTTCCTGCCGATGATGGCGCAGGTAACCGGCTTTGACTGGGATGTGTGCGCGGCCCCCGGCAACGGCGGCGAAATGGAAATCGTCGGCGTGGGTATTAGCGCCAAGACGAAGAACGCCGATGCGGCGCAGCGCCTGGCGGCCTATATCTCCAACGCTGACGAAGCGCAGGCCATTATCGGCGGCACCTCCGCACTGCCTGTGACCGAAGCGGGCAAAACGGTGTTCCTTGCGCAGTATCCCACGAAGAACCTGACTGCTTTCTTTGACGCCATGGGCACGCAGGAAATCCCGCCGATGATCAAGGGAGCCAACCAGGTGGGCGGCATCCTGTACGGAGAGCTCTTTGGACGCACGAAGCTGGGCGCGTCGGGCGAGGAAGACGTGGCGCTGGTGCTGGATGAAGCGGCCGCGGAAGTCATCGACATGCTGGCGAACATCGAGTAATCAAAACAGTCGGAGGGGGCGGGCGTAGGGCCTGCCCCCGCTTTTTTGTACAGGGCCGACACCCACTGTCAACATGCCGATGGTGGGAGCCGCCGCGATGAAAGGAGAGATCTGTCTTATGATCGAGGCCGTGCGCGATGGGTTCAGCCGTTTTATGCCGCCAGAAACGGCGAAACTGCTGGCGCCGCTGGTGTTGCTGTTTGGCGTTGTGGCGCTGTTGACGGTTGCGGGCTTGCTGTTGGTGCGCCATAAAAAGATAAAGCGCGACACCCTGACCTTTTATGGCTTTATCTCTCCCTGGCTCATCGGATTCTTCATTTTCTCCTTGTATCCGCTGATCTACTCCATCTTCATTTCTTTCCACAAATGGGATTTGATTGGCGACATGAAATTCATAGGTATTGACAACTATGTTCAGGCGTTTTCCGGTAAAGACAAATGGTTTTACCAATCGCTGAAAGTTACCTTGTACTACACCTTCCTCAGCGTGCCGCTGCAATTGATTGTGGGCTTCTGCATCGCCCTGCTGATGAACCAGAAAGTCCGCGGCATGAATCTGTTCCGAACGATTTTTTACATGCCGTCCTTGGTGTCGGGCGTGGCGTTGAGCACCCTGTGGCTCTATATTTTCAACTACAATTTCGGCCTGCTCAACAATGTTCTGGGCCTGCTGGGCATTGCGCAGCAAAAGTGGCTTTTGTCTCCCGGCTGGGTCATTCCGTCGCTGGTACTGATGAGTCTGTGGGGTGTGGGCGGGAATATGGTGGTTTACCTGGCCGGCCTGCAGGATGTGCCCCAGGATATTTATGAGGCCGCCTCCATCGACGGCGCCGGCGCATGGAGCAAATTCAAAAACGTCACCATCCCCATGATGTCCCCCATCATTTTCTTTAACCTGATCATGGGCATCATCGGCTCTTTTCAGACGTTCACCCAGTCCTTCATCATGACGGAGGGCGGCCCCAACGGCGCGAGCATGTTCTACGTGCTGAATCTGTATCAGCAGGCGTTCAAAAAGTTCAACATGGGCTATGCCAGCGCGCTGGCGTGGATTTTGTTTATCATCATCCTGGCGTTCACGGCGCTTATTTTCAAGTCCTCCAACCTCTGGGTGTTCTATGAGACCGAGGTCAAGCAGAAACGGGCGAAGAAGCAAAAGACCGCAAAGGAGGCGCTGTAAGATGGCAAAGGTTCAATTGCCGGTTGGAAGCAACAGCGCGAAGAGCCGTATCGGCCGCGCCATCATTTGGGTCGCTTTGCTGATGGGCTGCGTCGTTTTCCTGTTTCCCTTTCTGTGGATGATCTCCACATCGTTAAAAACGCTGGAAGAGTACTATGAGCCGGGCATCAACCTGCTGGTGAAGAACCCGCAGCCGCAGAACTACGTCAAGGCGTTAACCACCTTTCCCTTTGGTCAATACCTGCGCAACACGCTGTTGACCACGCTGATTCCCGTGGTGCTCATGTGCCTGTCCAGCGCCATGGTAGGCTACGGCTTTGCCCGCTGCCACGCGCCGGGAGCCAATATCTGGTTCATGGTCATGCTTGCCACCATGATGGTGCCAGGGCATGTGACCATGGTGCCTAACTTCATCCTCTTCCGCACACTGAGCTGGATTAACACGCTGTATCCGTTGATTGTTCCGGCGATGTTTGGCGGCGCTTTCAACATTTTTCTGATGCGCCAGTTCTACATGCGCATGCCTAAAAACCTGGAGGAGGCCGCGAAGATTGACGGTTGCGGCGCTTTCAAGACCTGGGCGCGCATCTTCCTGCCACTGTCCAAGCCGGTGATCACCACGGTCGCCATATTTACCTTCATCGGCGGTTGGAACGATTTCATGGGCCCCCTGATCTACATCAACTCCGATAAGCTGAAAACGCTGTCGCTGGGGCTGCGCTCCTTTATATCGCAGTACACCACGCAAACCAACCTGCTGATGGCGGCCAGCATTGTCGTGATTTTGCCCTGCATTCTGCTGTTTTTCTTCCTGCAGCGCTATTTCATTCAGGGCATCACCTTTACCGGTGAAAAATAACGAAGGAGCGTAACTATGCTTCACGCACGCAAGGGCAATCCAGATTTTCTCACGCATCACGGATGCTGCGCCAGTCCCTACGGCTATATCATCGGTCAACAGAACGGGCGCTTCCCCTCTTTCGGCGGGCATGTGGAGGGTGAAATGGGCGGCGTATGGATTCATCCAATCAAACTGTTGGATGGGTTTTGGCTGTCGATAAACGGCGAAACGATCACGTTTACGCAGTATGAAACGCTTTCGTACGCTCAGAGATTTTCTTGCGTGTGGCAGGGAATGGACGTGACGCGGCTGGATTGGATGCCGCATACCCGAAAGGGAGCGGTCATTGAATACACCCTTCACAATCGCACACAGCAGCCACTGGCGTTGCAAGCGGATTTCCTGGCGCGTTTTCACCTTTCTCCCGTGTGGTTCTCGGAGCACAAGGGCTATGGCGACGCGCCGGACGAGGCTACGATACTGCCCAACGGCATGCTGGCAGCATGGGACGGCGCGCAGCCTTGGTATGCTGCCGTTTCCGCCTTTCAGCAGGCCGAGGGCAATATCCTTTATGGAGTTCCCTCGCCGGACAGCAATCCCGGTACCGGCAGGACGGCTCGTCTGCGAACCGTCATTGACATTGCACCCCAGCAAACGGCGACCCTGCGATATTTTATCGCAGGCTCTCATCACTCTCGCGAGGAGGCGCTGGGGGAACTTACGCTGATTCAGCAGAACCATGACCGGCTCTTTGCGCAAAAGCAGGCGCATTCCGAGGCGGTTGAGCGCACTGCGCGCATCACAACCGATAGCCAGCCCCTCAATACCCTGCTTGCCTGGGTGAAACAGAACACCGATTGGCTGGTGCAGACAGTAGACGAGTACGGCACCGGGCTGGCGGCCGGCATTCCCGAATACGTATGGTGGTTCGGATGCGATAACTCCTATGCGCTTCAGGGCTGCCTCGCCGCAGGCATGACGGAGCTTTGCAAGCAGACAGCCCGTCTGCTGAAGCGGTTTTCTCACCAAGTGAACGGCAACGGCCGTATCGTGCACGAAATCAATACCTATGGCGTGGTCTCAAACCCAGGCAACACGCAGGAAACAGCGCACTATATCACCATGGTGCGAAAAATTTGGGATTGGACGGGCGACAACGCCTTCCTTGAAGACGTCTATGATGAATGCAAGCTGGGTATCGATTGGCTGCTTTCCCAGACTGAGGCGGACAATCCCATTCCCCGCGGCTATGGCATTATGGAAATCGAAGGCCTGAACATCAGGATGATTGATGTGGCTACTTACACCTGTCAAGCGCTATTGGATATGCATGCGCTTTCCCTCGCCATGGGCGAAGAAAACCCCGGTTACCTTCAAAAGGGAGAGGAACTGCGCGATTACATCAACACCCATTGCTGGATGGAAAGCGAAGGCCAGTTTTGCGACGGCGTGGCGACACCGGCCCAGCTTCTTTCCCGCATGGATAAGCTGTATCAGCGTGCTGAGGAGCATTCCAAATGCAAGGAGGCGTACTGCGCCTTCCTCAAAGGGCAGGAAGAGAAACTGCGCGGCCTGCCGCAGGACAAAAATGTGCCTTTCCTATTGGCGAAGAACTGGACAATTTTCACCCCCATTGAGGCAGGCATCGCCACACGCGAAAAATCGCTGCGCGCGCTGGACGAATCCTTCAATGCAGATTACATCGCCCCTTACGGCGCGTACCTTTCAGCCCTAATGAAAGATCACATCATGACCATCAGCACAGGCGTGCGCGCCGTGAGCGAGGCGCGTTGCGGGCGCATGGACGAGGCATATGCGCTGCTGGAATGCCTGATGCGCACCTTTGAACTGTATATGCCGGGCAGTATCAGCGAAATGTCACCCGATTACGGCTGCTTTGCGCAGGCGTGGACCATCTATGGCGCTTTTGTGCCCGTGGTCAATGGCTTTGCGGGCATACATGCCAACGCCGCCACAAAAACGGTCACCCTGTCGCCCCGTTTGCCGCATCAGCTCAACCATCTACGCATCGAGGCGCTTCCCATAGGCGATGGTGAAATCACCGTTGAGATCACTCGCGATCCGCAAGGGGTCAAGACGCTGATACAGAGCACGCTAAGGGAATGGCAGTATGTGATTGGCTGATACATGGCCTCGGGTTGTGGCCGCGTATGTCTTCATACCAATTCCAAACCTTACCGCATCGTCGCGGCGGATCTTTTTCCATACGGCGTTGTCGCTCTCCACTCGGCGTAGCGCTGCTACGCCTCGTTCCGGCTCCTAGCCGGATGAATCTGGACTTTCCGTCTGGGGCCGCCCGGAAACGCCGCAGCGTTTCAGGCCGAATCCTCCTCGTGCCTCCTCCAAACGCATGAACCTCAGTTCATGCGTTTGGAGGAGAGGAACACGGGTATGCCGACGGTGGAGCGATCGCTTTTCTCACGTATGCTGCGCACATGCCGCCCGGGTAATCCTCA
>JAVBPC010000038.1:0-46819 GCA_031549905.1 Eubacteriales bacterium | reverse complement strand
ACTGATGCCTCCAAATGGACGCATACTGCACGATAACTTTTATAGCGCATCCATTGGGATTGCTTTTATATTGGGCCCGGTGGTTGGCGGTTGGGTGAAAGACGCAATTGCATCTTCGCATTTGGGCAGTGTGCTGGCGTTCGGTGAAATCCGGGTGCTATACGTGGTCTCTTTCTTGGGAATTCTGGTTCTTCAAGTCGGTTTTTTGCTTTACCGCAGCAGAAAAAAAGGCAAAATGCTTGAAGGATAGATAGAGAGAATGTGCAATTCCCGCTGCTTATGATATGGTTGTACATCTGCGGGTTTAGCCAGAAGGGCAGGGGGCGGCAGATGGTTTGGCACCCCTAGGCAGCCCTAAACCTAGCGAAGGTGCTTGTAACCCGAAAAAGATACCTGATGAACACCTAGTGTTTTCAGGGGATTTCTCTTGGTGATCTATCGGAAATTCGAATTCCGGGCAGCATAATTGCAAATGAAATCATAGCACTGATTCGATTTTTCCAAAATACGAAGAAAGTTGCGCAGAATCTCCCGTCATATCTCGTGGCTATTGATCCTAACCCTTCTGATATTGAGGGGATATCACTTATCGGGGAGACTTCTGACGGATCGGGCAACTGTACTGGAGCTAATTGAACGCATCGAGGTGTCGGAAGCCCGCAATGTAGATGGTGAGCGGATACAGCGTGTTTCCATCCAATATCGCTTTGTAGGAAACCTGTTGGAAAACAAAGAAAGCATCGCCTAGTTTCCTAAGCAATACCTTCCTTGCCGAACCGGATTCGACTCGCTAATATCTTCTAGCACAAGGTTATTAGCGCACTGGCGGAGAGAGTGGGATTTGAACCCACGGATGGGTATTAGCCATCACACGATTTCCAATCGTGCGCCTTCGACCACTCAGCCATCTCTCCTAGCGTGTCGCCAACGGCAAATAGTATAGCATGCACGCATACCTCTGTCAATTGGGAAAAAGCCTGAATTTGCGATTTCGGAATCGCCATGTTTTGTGTAATCAATAATCTTGGCGCAATTCTGCCTGACGGTTTCCATAAACGCAACGTGTATACGATTTTCCTTTCCTCTGCACAATTATTAATGAGGACTTTGAAATCAGTTTGAAGATGCTCGTTTATTATGGATTCATTTATCCTCTGACAGGCTGACAAATCAGGTAGGGTATAAGTAGGGGTAAAAAAATAAACTCTGCAAATCCAATAATTCGAATATCATTTCTGCGCAGTTTGCAGCTGAAGAAGCGTGCCACTGAGCGCTATAAACAAAAACAGCAGTATATAGCGGGCGTCACAGGGGGCGTTCCGCATTAAAACCGACGCAATTGAGGCAATGCTGCCACACGCTCCAGAGAAGGAGCTTACGCGCCGTGCGTGCCCGCATGGACTGAGTGCATCACCGCGTCTGACTGTGCTCATTCTGGCATAGCGTGCAGGCATTCGCACACCGTTTTCCGGTGCGATTCCCCCCCTTCTATACTGCATACTGCCATCTTCATTGATATTCTGCCTACATTTGTCTTTTGGCCTAAAAAAGGGTAGAATTGGATTAAACGGGCGCTGCGCTGGGTAACCGCTGAATTATTCGCACGGCGTCTGGCGGGTGCCTTTCCGTCATCTGCACCGCGCCCCGTCAATGCCTTCGGTGTCGCCGGGCATCGGGTGGTGATTTTGCAAATCACTCACCCTCGGTTCGCCTTTCAGGCGAATGCGCGACATGCAAAACCCTCGATGTAGCGCTGCTACGCCTTCGGCTTTTGCAGACCACATCTCGCCGAACGAATAAATCAGCGGATACCTGGGGCGTGTTTCAAAACTCCAAGGCGCGCAAAGCTGCACACCCCGGTGCTTTGAAATAGGCCCTAGGAATCAGCGTTCGGCGCCCGTACACACAAATAATGCAGAACAACACCGATTGGTATGAGAAAGGATCCGCACGCATGTTAAATACGCTATCCCTCACAAAAAATATCCCGGTCATTGCAGAATATGATGTCATCGTGGCGGGCGGCGGCCCCAGCGGCTTTACCTCGGCCCTGGCAGCGGCCAGAAGCGGCGCGCGGGTGGCTTTGGTGGAACGCTATGGTTTTCTGGGCGGCATGGCAACGGCAGGGCTGGTGATACCCATCAGCGTGTTCTGTTATAATGGCGAGGTGGTAAACGGTGGGTTGCCCTGGGAATTTGTGCAGCGGCTGGAAAAAGAGGGCGGCGGCAAGATTGAGTATCCGCTGGGGAATGTGTCGTTTCATCCGGAACCGTATAAACTGCTGATGCAGCGCATGCTGCTGGAGGCGGGCGTGGAGCTTTACCTGCACGCGTTCATCACCGACTGTGTGCACGATGCGCAGGGCACCATCACCCATGTCGTCATGGAAAGCAAAAGCGGTGCCGAAGCCCTCTCCGGCCGGTATTTCATTGATTGCACGGGGGATGGCGATGTGGCGCTGCGCGCCGGCGTACCCATGCAGCCCCAGTCGCGGCCGCTGCAGCCGGCCACGCTGATGATCTGCCTGGATGGCGTGGTCACCGAGAGCCTTGAAAAGGTGCACCACAGCCAGCAAGGCGTCAACTACCATGTGGAACCCGTACAGCGGCAATTGCGGGAGCTTTCCAAAACCATGGATATTCCGAGCTTTGGCGGCCCCTGGTTCATCTACATGATGACGGATCATTCTGTGATCGTAAACATTACCCGTGTTGAGGCGGATATGACCGACGAGCGGGAGCTTACCCGCGCGGAATGCACCCTGCGCGAGGACGCGTTCCGGCTGGTTGATGTGCTGCGCCGGCATGTGAAAGGCTTTGAAAACGCCAGCATCATGGCCACCGCGCCCCAGGCAGGGGTGCGCGAAACGCGGCGTATCCGTGGCATGCATATCCTGACCGGTGAAGAATACCTTTCCGCCGTCCGCTTCGAAGACAGCATCGGCCGCGGAGCCCACCCCATCGACATCCATACCGCCGGCGACAGCACCCAGCGTTGCCAGTTTTTGAAGGAAGCCGCCTATATTCCGTACCGTTCGCTGATGGCCGAGGGATTCGGCAACCTGCTGGTGCCCAGCCGCTGTTTTTCGGCCGACAGAGAGGCATCGGCTTCCGCCCGGGTCATGGCCACACTGATGGGTCTGGGCCAGGCCGCGGGTTTTGCCGCGGCGCAGTGCGCCGAGAAGAAGGTGACCGTGCAACAGGTGCATGTAAACCGGCTGCGTAAGACGCTTCTCGATGTTGGCGCGAATATCTGACGGCAGACCGGGTGCTGCGGAAAACCGCATAAGGCCATCAAGAAAAAAGCCCAGCGCCAGCCAAATGCTGCCGTTGGGCTTTGCGCGGTACCGTAACGATTCCTTCAACTTTACGCTTCCACAGCCTTAAAGAACGCGTCGATATTCTCCCACTTGGATGCCGGGGGAATATCACATCCGGATGAAATGATAAAGTTTCTGTGATGTCCGCACTCCGCCATCAGCGCCTTTGTCGCGCTGTAGATGGATTCGGGCGTGCCGTTTCTGAACTGTCCGGCGGGGTCGATGTTGCCCATGCAGGGGATATCCGCGGGGAAAACCGCCAGCATGTCCGCCATAGAGATGGCATTGCCAAAGTGGTACGCGTCCGCGCCCATCGCGGCAAGCTCCTTCGCCATGGCAACGGTGGCGTTGCCGCAGTTGTGATAAATGAGGATGAACTCGTCGGTGGTCACGGCGTCGATGATCTGCTTAACGTACTTGCAGGAGAACGCCTCGGCAAGCGCGGGGTTCAGCAGGCCCGCCAGCGGTTCGGCCATGACGACGCCGTCCGCGCCCGCGGCCTTGTACGCATTGATATATTCGATCAGGAAGGAAGTGACCTTCTCCAGCACCAAATGCACCGTTTCCGGCTCATCATAGCACGCGTACATGATTTCCGTTACATCCATCAGCCGCCCGGCAAGCGAATACGGGCCGATCACGCCCGCCAGCACGGGGCGGTCGGAGATGCGCTGGCAGGCCTTGCGCATGGCTTCGATATAGATGCCGGTGCGCGCCGCGCCAACCCGGGGGATGTTCAGCGCTTCGGCTTCTTCCTCGCTGTGAACGATGCTGCCGATGACCGCAGGCACCTCATCGTCTGAAACGCGGATGGTCGAGCCGAACGCCTCTGCCTCTACGGACAGGTCCATCAGGCTGACAGACGCGCTGGAAGGCACCCTTTCGGCCACCAACCGCATGCCTTCGGCCTGCAGTTCGCTGTCGTTAATCAGTTCGCGCACGGTGATGCCCATCAGCTGCACTGCCGGGAACGACAGCACCGGCATCGATTTTTTCTTAGGGGCGTCAACCATATCCTTCAGCCATTGCTTCATGTTTCTTTTCATGGGATATACACCTCCTTGATGTTGCAAGCGCATCATACCAAAGGCGGTTTAGGAAAAATTGTAGATCGACATGCTTTTTGGTAATTGTTATCGATATTGTTTGGGCGTCAGGCCGGTGTATTTCTTGAATACCTTGGTAAAGTAGCTTTGATCGGAAAACCCCATCGCGATTGCGATATCGACCAGGCTGTAGTCGGTGGCGGCAAGCAGCCGCTTGCTTTCTTCCACGCGGACATGGCTTAGGTATTCGCGGAAGCTGACGCCCGTGTGCATCTTAAAAATGTGCGACAGATACGCGGGGGTCAGCCCCACGCGGCGCGCAACCGTATCCAGCGTAAGCGGGGTGGCGTATTCCCTGGCAATAATGGATGCCGCGCGGCGCACGGCCTCGTGTCCGGGGCCGCCGGAGACGGTAAACGCGGCGTTCATGAACGCTTCAACGACCTCCTGCAGCAAGTGGCACAGCGCATCCAGCGTATCGATCGCGGACAGCGCGGCAAGATACTGGTTGCTCAGGCGAAACACGCCGGCCGACGCGGCGCCCGCCTCAATCGCCGTGCGGGACAGCAGCGTGCATAGCTCCAGCGATCGGTTCTTCATCGTATCCATGCGGCCGCCCTCGCAGAAAAATACATAGCCCAGCAGGTCGTTGAGCACGCCTTTCGCGGCGCGGACATCGCCCGTTTTCACCTTGGTCAGCAGTTCCCTTTCCTGCTCCACGGGGTATGCGCCGGCAGGCGGGGGAGATTGCTCCTTGAACATCTGAATGGTTTCGCCGATGCGCGCCTGCTGGTACAGCTTCTCGCGCGCCTCGGAAAGGGAACGGCGCTGCTGCGGGATGACGGGCGCCATCAGGTAGAACAGCAGGCGGCTGATCTCGCGCACTTTTTCCGGCGGAACAATGGGCACGGCCAGCAGATCATCATACAGCGAAAGCAGCGTGGAAGAATCCAGCGCGCGCTGCGATGGCAGGTCCAGCAGGAAGGTGGAATCCGGCGCGTCCATCAGAAAAGGGCCGACCAGAATCGTTCCCAGCAATACGCCGCGGTCCGCCAAAGGGAACGCAATGTGCGAAAGGCTTGCCTGGCAAGAGAAGATATACGCCTCGCCCAACTGCTGCGCGCGGCGGCCCGCATCCATGTGCTCCCGCTGGCAAGCGCCCGGCGTGCGCACCTTCTCGGAAAGCCGCTTGCAGTAGCCGGAAGGATTGCCCATCAGGAGCAACTGACGGCCGTCGGCGTCGATCAACTGAACGGCAAGGCCCGCGCAGGCGTGGAACGCGCGCAGCATGTCCGACAGCTCCGGCAGGTGGATAAACTGATCCAACCCTTGCACTCTGTACCCTCCATCGAAAATATTTACCCGGAATCTAAATTAATTACAATCCAGCGGTGGCTGAATGCATTATACTCTACCACAGCAGTGCATTCAATAGGTATCGCTTTACAAATACTATATTCAATAGGAGGGTGACCCGAAATGGCGGATTTGAACGAGATCTCAAAGCAATTGCAGATGGGCAAGGCGAAGATTGTCAAGGAACTGGTGCAGCAGGCGCTGGAAGAGGGCGTATCCCCGGCGTTGATCCTGGAAGAAGGGCTGCTCAGCGGCATGTCCGTCATCGGCGAAAAGTTCAAGAACAACGAAGTGTTCGTGCCCGAAGTGCTGATCGCCGCGCGCGCGATGAACACCGGCACGCAGCTGCTCAAGCCCTACCTGATGGCGGAAGGCGTCGAAGCCAAGGGCGTGGCCGTGATCGGCACCGTGCAGGGCGACCTGCATGATATCGGCAAGAACCTTGTCAAGATGATGCTGGAAGGCAAGGGCCTGACGGTGGTTGACCTGGGCGTGGATGTGCCCGCCGAGCGCTTTGTGGAAGCCGTAAAGGAATACGGCGCGCAGCTGGTGTGCCTGTCATCGCTGCTGACCACGACGATGAACAACATGAAGGATGTAGTCGAAGCCTGCGTATCCGGCGGCATCCGCGACAAGGTAAAGATCATGGTAGGCGGCGCGCCGGTAACGCAGAAGTTCTGCGAATCCATCGGGGCGGACTGCTACACAGCGGATGCGGCCTCCGCGGCGGATGCGGCACTGGCCTACTGCCAGGAAGCGACGGCCTGAAATGGAGCAGCGAAAGTCATCGCGTATCCGCAAAAAATGGCAGGGTACCATGACCGACCGCGAGCGGTTTAACCGGCAGATGCATCACCAAAGCGTTGACCGGTGTTTCAACATGGAATTTGGGTACTGGGAAGAGCTGTACCATGCCTGGCCGATGTTCACGGAGCGGGGCATCACCAACGAGCAGCAGGCGAACATCGCCCTTTCGTTTGATGAAATCCACACCGTTGGCGCGCCGACATGGATGTGGCCGCCGTTCGAGCAAAAGGTTGTAGAGGAGCGCCAGAACAGCAACGTCATCATCAACGGTGACGGGCTATACGCCGAGGTCCCCAAGGCGGGCCGCGGCAGCAGCATCCCGCACTACATCAAGTCATCCGTGGAAACGCCGGAGGACTGGAAACGCGTAAAGGCGGAACGCTTCCGGATGGATTCCGTGGGGCGCCTGCCCGAGATCGCTCCGCTGCAGATTTTGCATCCGGATGACCGCACCTACCCGCTCGGCGTGGATTGCGGCTCAATGATCGGGCGCGTGCGCGATATGCTGACGTTCGAAGGGCTGTGCTACGCGGTGTACGACTACCCCGAGATGGTCGAAGACATGGTGGAAACCGCCTGCCAGATGGTGGAGCAGTTCCTTGACCATGTGTTGCCGCACTTCCAGTTTGACTATGCATCCGGCTGGGAGGACATCTGTTTCAAAAACGGCCCGATCGTCAGCCCGCAGTTTTTCAGCGACGTTGTCGCCCCGCGCTACAAGCGCATACACAAGAAGCTGAAGAAACACGGTGTGGATCTTTGGTACACCGACTGTGACGGCGATGTGCGGCCGATCCTGAAAACCTTCCTGGATAACGGAATCAACTGCCTGTTTCCCTTTGAGGTAAACAGCTGCACGCATCCGGGCGATCTGCTCAAGGAGTATGGCGGAAAGCTGCGCATCATGGGCGGATTTGACAAGATGGCGCTGATTGAAGGGAAAGAAGCGATTCTTGCCTACATGAAAACGCTGGAGCCGCTGGTGGCGGCGGGCGGGTACATTCCGTTCTGCGACCACAGATGCCCCGCTGATGTGACTGAAGAGAACTACCTGTATTACCTCGATTTGAAGGAAAAGATGTTTGGGATGGGCTGATCTCTGCCCTGATGTGAAGGTTTCGTCTGCATCCCAAAACAAAACAACCCAAACCGCCTGGTGTTACATCCATCAGGCGGTTTTCTAAACCTTTTACCTTTCGTGCGCCAGCGACCCGGCGGTGAACTCCGCCCAACTGTAGTTGGTCATGTATTCGCCCCGGTAGCCGTTGATCGCCGCGATGTCGCCATCCTCATAGCTGTAATAATCGCAGGATGCTTTTGTTGCATCCACGGCGTACATGCCGCGCCGCTTAACAATAATGTTCCCGGCGCCAGCATCTGCAAGCGTGCGTATCATCTCGGTCAGCAGCACGTACAGGTGCGATTGCACGCTGTGGGTATACGGCCCGTCTTCCCACAGCACGGCGGCAAGTTCCTTCTTGCTGACACCCGCGCCCCGCCTGTCCACCAGGTATGCCAGAATCTCCTTGGCTTTGGGGCGCCTAAACGCCACGGGCTTGCCATTCATGAACACTTCAAAACTGCCAAAACACTGGAAGCGAAGGCCGATATCCTGCCGCTTCACCGGCATGCGCAGGTTGTCAAGCTCCCTTGCGACACGTTCCCGGTTGATGGGCTTCAGCACATACCCGGATGCATACAGGTCAAATGCGCTGCCCATGTAGCCGCTAAACCCGGTTACAAAGATGATGTTCGCCCTGTTGTTTAGGTTCTTGATGGCTTTTGCCAATAGGATGCCATTCAGCGTATCCATTTCGATATCCAGAAAAGCCACATCCGGGGGCGTTATGCGGGCGTGCACAAGCGCATCGGCCGCCGATTCAAAGCAGGCGACGGATGCGGTTGGGGCAACGCTTACGATGGCCTGCTCCAGCAGCCACAGGGCAGGCCGCTCGTCATCTACCGCTATAATATGCATGTTTGCTCCCCTTTTCCTTTGGAATTTCAATAATGACCGTTGTTCCCTTGCCCATTTCACTCTGAAGGGTGAGTTGCCCGCCGCATAGCGCCTCCAGGCGGTTTTTAACGCCCGAAATGCCCGTATGGCTGCGTCCGTCGTTGGCAGTGGCCATGGGATCGAACCCCGCGCCGTCATCTGTGACGGTGATGCGGATGCCGCGCGCGTCCTCTTCGGTGCGTATGGTCACCGTGCCGCCGGAACGCTTCTTGGTCACGCCGTACCGCACGGCGTTTTCTACAATGGGTTGCAGCGTCAGCACCGGCAGCATAAAAAGATCCGTCTGAATATCGTACACAACCTGAAGCCTGTCCCCAAAGCGCAGCTGCTCCAGCCATAGGTACTGTCGGGTGTGTTCCAGCTCTTTTTCAAAGGGGACGGGCGTTTTTTGCGTAAGCGAATCCATGTTCATGCGCAGATATTCCGAAAAGGTGATCAGCGCCTGCTGCGCTTGCGGATGGCCATCGCATAGCTTTGCGATGGCGGTTAGCGAGTTAAACAGAAAATGCGGCTGAATTTGGCCCAGCATGACGGCGATGCGGCTTTCCGTCAGCTCCATTTCGCGCGCTTTGGCCTGCTGTTTCAGATCCACCTGAATGTTGATATAGATGATGAATAAGCAAAGCGTGCCCCCGACGTGCGACAGCCATAGCTCGGCAATGAGCGTTTCCTGTACATAGCATACGATGGCGATGACCGTATACATCAGCAGGGAGAGCTTCTCCCGAAGCCTGAGAACCTTGAAATTCCTCACAACGGTCAAAGTATATACGATCATTGATAAAGTGGGGCATATCTCCGAAATCCAGAAAGACGGCTGTTGCTGGTAGGCGTTGGTCGCGTCAAACGCGGCGTACATCTGGTTGAACTGTGCGATGAGCGCCAGCACAATGGCAATTATACTTAGGCATCCGATGGTGTAAGGCAGCGCTTTCGACATCCGCTTTTTTGTGGATAGATATGCGTATATATAAATGGAAAACGCGAGGAACTGCAAGGAGCCAGCGACATAATCAAGAAAATCCATGACGCGAAGTATGCCGCTAATGTAGGGCGCGGTACTTCCTTCCATCAGGTAAATAGATGTTTCCAGCAGCACGACAATAAGGTTTATCAGCACGGTAATAAAAAACCACCGGTTTACCGGCTGACGCAAACTGCCGTCCAGCCCTGTCGCGATCAGCAGCATCACGGTGGTAAGCAGCGCAAACATGGTGGTGGAAGCGTTGATGATAAGGGCTGTTTGCAAGGAAGGTCCCCCATTTCAGGCGCGTGTTGTTTCTTGCGCGTGCTTCATACTATACAAAATCTGACATGAAATGACAAGAGGAATGGTGCCCAAAATCTTTTTTATGCAAGGTGAAAGCGCCCATTTGACAATGTCGCACCGGGAAAGTAAACTAGGATAATACCGCATGAAGCGCAGGCACGCGGACGGCTGCTTTTCCGTCCATGTGCACCTGCAAAACGCTTGACGTAGCGCTGCTACGCCTTCGCATTTTGCATGCACACCTGGGCGAAAAATCAGCTCGTCGGCGCGCCGGTGCTTCATGCGGTATTACCCTATATACATCCTGGAAACAGCGAAAAGGAGTACAATAGATGCGCAAAGTGTTTGCGGTGTGGTTTGCCTGTTTCATGATACTAACGGTTGCGTTTGCCGCGCCGGCGGAAGAACAGCCCGCCGAAGCGGCCCGCTATGCAAAGGTTGCGACCCAAAAAGGCACGCTGAACCTGCGCGCAGAGGCAAAGGACAAGGCGGAAATCCTGGATAAGCTGCCGAAGGGCTCTATCGTAAACATCGTTGAGGATGCCGGGGAATGGACGAAGATCACCTACAAAAAGAACACCGGCTATGTCAAAACAGAGTTCCTCGAAGAAATAGAGGAGCTGCCATACAGCTTGCTCAGCCAGGGCGACAAGGGCGAAAAGGTGCTGGCCTTCAAGCGCGCGCTGTACAGCCTTGGCTACATCAAATCAGAGGACATCAACTCGCGCTATGATACGGTGATGGAAAACGCGGTGACCAAGCTGCAGCTGATGAACGGCGTGGCGCTGGACCCCAAGGCCGTGACGCCGGAGCTTCAGGCGCTGATGGAATGGGGGAAGCTGGTCAAATACAAATCGGGCTACCTTGATACCCAGTTGGATAAAGAGACCGGCCTGATGGTATCCGTTTTCTGCTGGGATACGGGCGGCACGCTGTTTGAGGATGGCTCCGTCAGGGTCAAGCTGGCATTTGCCGCGCAAGCGGCCGGCGGGGTGCCGCCCTATACCATCACCGTGGAAAAATCACTCAGCGGAAAGGGCGGCGATGAGATCACAAGCCCGTTCACGCAGATTTGGACGAAGGACACCGAGCGGCTGTACATTTTCGCAACCGTTGTTGACGCGGCGGGCAACACGGTTACGGCTTGCGCGCCGTACCGCTATAATCTGCCCGACTGATGGGGATATTACCGCTCATTTCATCGCGGCTTTGCTCATCCCGGTCATGATGTATTTTTGCAAAACCAGGAACAGCAGCACAATCGGGATGATGGCCATAACCGCGCCCGCCATGATCTCGTTGTAGTTGGATGTTTCCATGCCCGCAAATGTTCTGCGCAGCAGCGTGACGCCAACGGCAATGGTGCGCCGCTTTTCGAGCGGAGCGATCATCTTCGGCCAGAAATAGCTGTTCCAGCCGTTGATAAATGTGATGATGCTAACGGTGATGATCGTCGGCAGGCACATGGGGCACAGCACATGCGTGATGGTTTGGATGCGGCCCATCCCGTCCACTTTTCCGGCCTCCAGATAGCTGTTGTCCACGGCCATGAACGTTTGGCGCAGCATAAAGATAAAGTAAGCGGAAACAAGGTTCGGCACAATCAGCCCCGGGAAAGAGTTGAGCCAGTTGAGGCGGGAAACCATCACATAGGTCGGCACAAAGGTCACCTGTATCGGGATCATCAGCGCGCCAAGCACGAAAAGAAACCAGAAATTCTTGTGCCTGAAATTGCCTTTGGCAAATCCGTATGCAGCCAGGATGCCCAGGATCGTTTCCCCTGCCATGATAAAGAATGTGCTGACAAGCGTATTAAAGAGGTAATGCTGAAACGGCGCGCGCTTCAGCACGCTTACATAGTTGCCCCACTGGAACTTGGCGGGCCACAGCGTGGGAACGGCCAGCAGCAGCTCCTCGCTGGATTTTAGCGAAGAGATCACCATCCAGTAAATGGGGAATATCATCACCAGCACCACCAGCGCGGCGGCAACATACTGTGCGGCGCGCGCTTCTTTTCGGTGTATCTTCTGCAGGCGCTGATCCATGTTCGCCGCGGGCGCCACAAAATACAGATACAGCAGCACGGCAAGCGCGCCAAGGAAAAAAGCGCCGCCAATTGCCAGTAAAACGGCGTAATTGCCTGAAAGAGCGCCGAGAGATTTCCTGAAAGCATAACCATTATCCGCCGCGCCAAACTGCCGCAGCTTGCTTTGATACAACAGCCGCCCCGCAAGGCCCAGCAGCAGGAAAACGGCGCCGATCCCCTCGCCGCACAGTGCCACGCCATATGCGCCGGACATCCGCATCCGCAAAAGCCTTTCCCGAAAGCCGAGCGGCCCCTTCGCCTTCAGCATGGCAAACCCGTCCGCCCACATCAGCGCGGCGCTTGCGGCGATCAGGATTGCGCCGAGATACCAGGGGATTCGCGCAAAGAGAGAAGCCGCCATCAGAAGGACGCCGGCAAGCCCGCCAATGATGCCGATGCTCTTTTTATCCATTGCTTCTTGGCCTCCTTACGAATCATAGTTGACGTTTCGGTTCGAATACTTCATCGTTGCCGCGGTAAACACCAACAGTATCAGAAAGAAAACAACGGAAACGGCGGCCGCACGGGCCGTGCGGAAATCCACAAACGAGAGGTTGTAAATCCATTGAACCATGACGTTGGTGGCCATGCCGGGGCCTCCGGCGGTCATGACATCCACGGATTCATAAACCTTCATGCTGGCAATAAAGGTTGTTACAAGCAGGAACAGCGTCGTCGGGGCAAGCATTGGCACCGTGATGCGGAAGAATTGATGGAACTTATCCGCGCCATCAATGGATGCCGCCTCATAGTAATCGCGGGGGATGCCCTGCATCGCGGAAAGGTAGATCATCATCGCATAGCCGCTGACGCGCCACGCCGTAAGGAACAGGATGCCCGTCAGGGCGGTGCTTTCCTGGTTCAGCCAATCGGGGCCGGCAATGCCAAAGCAGGACAGCAGATAATTGGCAATGCCGTGATTGCCGTTCAATATCCAGATGAACACGACGGCGCTTGTGGATACCGCGATGTACTTGGGCATGAACACAACAGTGCGCATGATGCCAAACAGGCGCGTCATGCCGCCAAACAGCAGCGCCAGCAGCATTCCGCCGCAAATGGTGATGAATACCTCCCACAGCATGTAAATGCCCGTCACCTTCAGGGAGTTCGCGAAAAACGTGAACCCGGATTTCAGAAACAGCCACTCATAGTTTTTGAGGCCGACCATGGCCTGCGGGTCGGCTGCGAGCATGCGCATATCCGTGAAACTGATGCGGACCAGATCGATCAGCGGGTAATAGACGAACAGGATGAAAAAGATGACCGCGGGTTCGATGCAGAAAAGATCGCGCATGCTCTCCCAAGGCTGACGGCGCAGCATATACGCGTTATACAGAAGCATCAGTCCCGCAAGAATCAATAGGATAGCAAGGTTCATCACCGTTGAAATCACCGGGGCAGGAACGGAAACTGACCCAAACAGCGCAACGGAACCGGTAAGGCCCGTGCTTGCGTTGCGTGCGGCCGCCCTTGCCGCATATACCTGGTCCGCAACGGAAGACAGAAACGGCGCCTGCATATCGCCGCACAGAAACCCGTATATTCCGGCCACCAGAACGAGCAGGCCCACGGCATAGAGGGCGATGGATGCCTTCTTCTGTCCTTTGGTAATCCGCACGGATACACGATCGGCTTTCATCGATGAACCTCCTGCATTGGCTATTTGTGGGGGCTGCCGGTTTTCATAAGAATACTCCGGCCCTCCCACTCATCGCAGGGCGCAATGCCCAGGCAATGGGCGGCGGTTGGGGCCAGATCAAGAAGCGTAACGGGCGCGGTGATTTCTCCTGCGGAAAAGGGATCGCCCAGGAAAAACAGGGGAATGCGCATGTCTTCAGGCATCAGCGTGCCGTGCGTTCGGTCGTGCCCGCCATGATCGGTGACGCAGAAAAGCGAATGGCGTGCATCCAGCGCGCCGCTGAGCAGCTGCAGGCAATCAAATGCGTGGTACACCGCCCCCATGTATTCTTCCGACATCCAGCCGAAGCGGTGCCCGCTCCAGTCGGTGGCGCTCAGGTACAGAAAAAGAATGTCAACATCAAGCTCCCGGATAAATGCAATCGCTTCGCGCGTGACGGCGCGGTCGGAGGTCATTTCCCCCTCATAGGTGCGAAGTTTGGTATAGGCATAGGTATGGTCCACGCTGCCGGGCGCGGCAAGGTCCCGCAGAAAATCCCAGGTGTAGCACATGGCTGTTTTTTTCCCCGCTGCGTGCGCACAGTCCATCAGCCCGGGGATAGGCCGCACCTGCGGCACCCATTGGTTGATGGTGATGCCGTGCCGCTCGGAGCCGACACTGAAAAACATCGACGCATGGCAGGGAAGCGTGACGCTGGGAACGATGCTGCTGCCGCAGAGCGTATAGGCGCTGCTTTGCAGCAGTTTTTTCGCGAAGGGATGGCCGCACTGGCAAACGGCTTCGGGGCGCAGGGCATCTATTGAAACCATGATAACTTTGCTCGGCATCGTTATGTCCTCAATTCGTAAAACAAAGCACTGAATGGCGGAGGCTCTAGGCCTGTTTCAAAACCCCAAGGCGCGCATCTTCGGCGTGTAAAGCGCCGTTTCTGCGTTGCCAAACCTTGAAATAGCGCTGCTATGCCCGCGGTTTGGCGCCTTGAACTGACGCTTTATCCGCGCGAAGCCGCACACCCCAGAATTTTAAAACAGGCCCAAAGAAGAGCGCGCTCCTCTGGGCCTCCTTGTTTGAATACAGCCGCTCGGCAGGATCAATCTTCCAGCATTTCTGTGATGAGCTTCGCGCATTCATCAAGCGTGGACTGAACGGGCGCGCCTTCCTGGAAAACCTTCGCAAGCGCATCGCGCCAGGCACCCGATACGGAGGCATACATCGGGTTGGTGTTGCAGGGCTTGATGTAATCCAGGTTGTTGAACACCACATCAAAACCGGGCTTTCCGGCGATATATGCCTGGCCTTCTTCCGTACCGATGACGCTTTTGCGTGTCGGCAGGTAGCCGGTATCTTCGGCCCAAACCATGTTCACATCCTTGCTGGTAAGGTACTCGGCCAGAACATACGCGGCATCTTTTTGCGCGCGGGAAACGTAGGCAGGAATGACAAGCATACAGCCGCCCATAGAGGTATCAATGCCGCCGTCAACCGCGGGATACCAGGCGACGCCAAGGCTGAAATCGGCATTTGCGCGAAATGTTTCGAACAGGGAAGAAGTGTTCACCACGCAGAAGGCTTCCTTGCCCCAGAACTTCTGGCGAAGATCCGCGGAGGCGTTGGTGCCGTACGCAAAGGTTGCGTATCCCTTTTCGATCCATTCGGCAATCTTCGAGGCGATGGCCACCCCGGCCTCACCGTTCACATCCGTGCTGGCGCCGTCTTCACAGATCACCTGCACGCCGTTGTTGAAGAACAGCGTTTCAAAATACCAGCTGATCCAGCCGCCAAACACGATGCCGTACCTTTGTGTGGTGCCGTCGGCGTTAAAAAGAGTAGCCTTCTCCAGGAACGCGTCCATTTCTTCCCAGGTCTTGGGCACTTCGATGCCTTCTTCCGCCGCGGCATCTTCGTTATAGTAGATGACCTGCGTGCTCAGCAGGAAAGGCATGGCGATCAGCTGGTCATTCACGGTCGCGGTTTCCATGAAGCCATCGCCAAAGTCCGCGATGTCCGTGCCATATGCTTCCACATAGGGCATCAGCGGCTCGCACACGCCCGTTTCGCCGTAGTTGGCAAGGTAGTCAACCTTTGCGACGGTCAGGGCCGGCGCGGTGTCCGCGGCAATTGCGGCGATGAGCTGGGTGTTCACATCCGCATAACCGCCCATATAAATGGGTTCGACGGTGATCAGCGGATACTGCGCGTGGAAGGCATCCAGAACGGTTTGAATGGTGGGGGAATACTGGTCTTCCAGCGCGTGCCACCACTGGATGGTGATCGGCTCGCTGATGGCATCGTACGCCGTGCCGCCGGCGAATGCGCCAAAGGCGGCCAGCGTCATCATGAGGCAGAGCAGGAGCGTGACTGTTTTTTTCATGGTAGCCTCCTCAACAAATTTTTTGCGCAGGACTTGCCGGTTGAAAACAGGAACTAAACGTTTAGTATCCAATTATTGGCATATTCTCCCGCGCATTCTGTTGTAACGGATTATACAATTGATTAAACGTTTTGTCAACGAATTAAACAAGTTTAATAAAAAAGAAAGCGCACGCGACCCGCGAACGCTTTTGCCTTGCGCCAACGCCTGCTATTGCCGTGGAAGGGCGGTTGAGGTTCGGGCAACAATTTCACCGATCAGCTCAACCTTCGTGATCGATTCCACGCCAAGGGACTCCGTCGCCTGCATGCGGCGCTGCAGCAGGTTGAACGCGTTGGTGCCGATCTCATAGACGTGGTGATCGTGTGTGGTTAAGCCGAGCAAGTCGGCGGCAAAGTTGTTGTCAAAGCCGCAAACGCTGTAGTCGGCCGGAACGCGCAGCCCCTCCTTTGCCATCAGATCCAGCGCGCCGTATGCCACCATATCCGTAACGCACATGATGGCCGTCACATCGCCGTGCTTTGCAAGGCATTCCTGCGCAAGGCGAAAGCCGATATCCCGGCGCGCCATATAGTCGCCAAGCACCAGTTCGCCTACGGCAGTGCTGGATAGCACATGCAGCGTGGCCTCCGGGTATTCCTGCTCAAACACGGTTTGAACGCCGCGAAGGCGCGTGGAGGTCGGGTAGCCCTGCCATTCAAAGCGGTCGTTGAGGAACGCGACGCTGCGATGACCCAGCTGCAGAATATGCCGCGCCATCATCATGCCCGCGGCGTAGTTGTTGGTTTCCACCATGTCAAGGCGAACCATTTCGTTGTGGTCGCCGATGATCACGATCGGAATATCGTGCGAAAGCGCCTCAAGCATCTTATAGTTGTGGGGAACGTACGTAAAAACGATTCCGGCGATATCGCTGCCGGAAAAAATGGAAATGCCGTTCAGCTCCCGCGCGGCGCTGTGGTAGGTTTGGAAGCAAACCGCGTCATAACCGGCCTTTTGCGCCGTTTGCTCAATCGCCTGTATCAATGAGGTATAGTAGTAGCCCGTTACGGTCGCGTTAAAGGTAACAATAACCTTTTTTTGAAAAATGCCTGCCGGTTTGCCGCGCAAAAGCGGCGCGGAAATATACCCCAGCTGTTCAGCAACCGTTTTAACGCGCTGAACCGTATCGGGATTGAACGAAACGCCGTCCTTATCGTTGAGGATCATCGACGCTGTGGCGGGGGATACCTTCGCCACGGAAGCGACCTGACGCAATGTCGGCTTGTTTCTTGCAGGCATGAAATGGCTCCTTTGTGTGTCATATCGGGGTCGTTTTTGACTAAAGTGCACTTTAGTATACACCCAAACGAGAAAAACGTCCAATCCGTTGAGGCGCATTTCCATTGTGCAATCAACTGGCCGTGCTTTGAGCGGACCGTGGCGTGTGTGCAAAGCAGTAAACATGCCTACCGACCGTGCCTCAGCCCGTTTGAGTGCAAAACACCCCACAATAAGCAATAACACCCCTTTATTTTCCAACCGGGCTATACTGCGACCGTACGAAGCAATTGAGCGACTATGAGTAAAGAAGGGCAATGGAGATGAAAGGGAAAAAGCTGCTGGCCGCACTTGCGTTGGGTTGTCTGTTGGCCGTGCCGGGCGCGCTGGCTGGCTCCCTCCCGGAGGATGTGCCGGTTGCGTATGGCAAGCCCCAGATGGATGACTCGCAGGTGGAAGCGCCGGAACTGGACGACAGCGCTGTGGACGAAGGAACAGCCCCGGCGGCGCAAGCCCCGCAAAGCGCAGGCACGATCCGCCCGGGTGACAGGGCCAAAGAGAATTCTTTCACAGTGCAAACCGTTTCACAAATCGTATTCAACTCTCCTTACGAGGCGGCGGTGGTGAACGCCACCAACCCCGAAGGCAGCACGGTCATCACGCAGTACCAGCTCAGGGTTTCCATCGCGGAACTGCAGCGCCAGACCGGGCGAACCGGATACACCAAGGACCAGCTTGCGGCGCTTGAGGCCACGCAGGGGTTCAATCCGGAAGCCAGCTACATCACGCTGGCGGAGACAAAGGGGATCGCCCCCGGCGCCATGGTGCAAACGATGATGCTAAGCCCCCTGCCGGATGGCACGATGCTTTCTGCGGGCGACTACCAGGCTGAGATGGTGGTTACCGCGTATGATGTGGAGACCAACAAACGCTCCCTGGTGGGCGGGGTGGTCAAGGTGCCGTTCCACATTCTGAATGATCAGATGCAGATCGCCTTTGACGCGGATGGACTTGGCGCGTGGAACCTCTACAATCCCGAGGCCACCGGCGCGGATGTGGCGTACTCCATCCTGATTTCTCAGCAGGCCGTTATCGACGGCTGCGGGGAGCCGCACCAGACCGCCGAGGCGCTTGCCGCACAGCAGGCAAACGCACAGTTTGACCCGGCCTATGAATTCCTTACCATCTACGAATCTGAGGCGGTTGCGCCCGGTTCGTTCCTGGACGGCAACGTCCAACTGGACCCCTTGCCGGATGGGCAGATGCTGCCCACCGGGGAGTACGCCGCCTGGCTGGTGCGCTCCGTGTGGAATGCCGCCGGCGGGTACTGGGAGATGCTGGATGCCCGGACGGAGCTTGTGCTCCAGATCGGCGCAAAGGCGGGTGGTGTGGGCTGACTGTTCGATATCGGCCGTGCCGGGCGGGGACGCCCTGGGAAGTTTCAATGGCGGAGCCTGGGAATTCTAAAATATGCGATCATAGTGAAAGTAGAGGATACTAAAATGAAAAAGGTATTTGCGTTGGTTCTGGCTTTGGTTCTGGTGTTGGCTAGTGGGTTGGCGATGGCGGAGGCGGGCGGAGCCAGTGGAGACTTGACAGGAACTTCAGGTGATTTGACAGTAGATGCAAGCTATCAGGCTGAAGATGTAACCCTGGTGACAATTCAGTGGACGGGCGACTTTGCTGGGTTCGAGTATACATGGAACACAACAAGTCATGCATGGGTACTGAAAGAGGGTTCCGACACATCAAAAACAGTTACCTTTTCAATTGAGAACCACGGCGCGGGCACGAAAAACATCAAACTGGAAGCTACAGTTGCTGATGATCTGAAAGACTTCATTGCTGTAACTCAGATGGCTGCTTGCAATGTGAATGGATTTCTCGTAGGTAATAAAATTGGTGTGGGCTCCTTGGGTTTAACAGCTACAGCCGAATCAACGGTAGGCGGTGGCAAGGGTTCTGTTGATGGACTTGCTGCGGCTGTGAGCGTAACTGTTACCATTGCTGCTCCCGTGACAGAGGGCGAATAATCAAACTTTATCCCCGGGCCGCGCCAAAACGGCGCGGCCCGGTTCCACATCAAGAAAAAGCCAAAGGGGGCGGAAAAAGTGAAGCGCGCACTGTGCATCCTAACGGCACTAATCATCCTATGCATATCCCTGCCCGCCTCTGCGGCAATGCTTGGCGCGAAAATCATCACGCAAACCGCCGCCCCCGAATCCACCGATCCGCTGCTCACCACGGAAGACAATTCCGATTTCGACTTCATCCTCTTTTCCACACAAGAAACCCAAGCCCCGGCCTTCAGCGTCTTCGTTACCTGCGACGGCATCAATATCAACTACAAATGGAACCCTTTTGATCACAGGTGGGAACTTACGCCAAACGCGTCTTGCGCGGCGATCACCCTAAAAAATAACGGCGATACAACCGTTAACGCGAAACTGACACCCTCCGGCGATCTTCCTGATTTTCTGCTGGGCGCATTGCTTACAATGAATCCACAGGCTTCCGCCATTGCGGGATCATTTGGCAGCGACCTTGAAGTTTTTGAACTTGCGCCGAATGATGAGATAACATGCTATCTTGCATATATACCTCGCTTGCCGACGGGCATCGAACAGATTACGGGCGCGCAAGTGAGCATCGATATAGAACTATCAGAAACACAGCCGATAGAATCCGCGCAGGAAGGAGGGGAACCGGATGGTGGAACAACACTATAACCGCCTGGCAGCGCTCCTGCTAGCCCTTGCGTTTCTCATAGCAGGCACCTGCGCCCAAGCGGAGGCCGCATACACCCCTCCGCCCATGGATGATTTCACCGCCCCTCTTTCCGAATTTGGCCCGGAATGGCCGATGCTGGTAACCGAACAATTCGCGGTGATCATCAATCCGGGCCTTGAGGTGGCCAAAGATGGCAGCTGCGCAATCTGGCTGGGCAACCCGGAGGGCAACCCCTGCTACCTGATGCTGGATATTCGGCTGAAAGACGGCGGCCTGCTGATCTACCGAACCGGACTGGTCGCTCCCGGCGAAGGCATCCCGGCGGTGGAATTTGTTCCCGATGCGCTGGCGGTCATGGCGCAGGGCCAGCAGGAAGTGCAGCTGACGGTGCGCACATTTGAACTGGATACTTTCGTGAACCTGGGCGATATTACGCTGGGCGCGTGGCTCCGCTATGAACCGTAAGGGAGGGAAACCCATGCTGCGCAAGGGACTGACGATATTCATCGCGTTGATGCTGACGCTGTGCGCGGCGTTGCCGCTTGCGGCATCCGAAGAAGGGGATGCCCTGCTGCTAATCCCGGTATCAGAGTCCGGAGAAACCCTGCCGCTGCCACCGCAGGATGAACCGCCGCAGGGCGTCCAGGCAACGCTCCCGCCGGTGGAATTACAGTCAAAAGAAACAGAATCGGAGCCGACCACGGGCAGTGCCAATCAGGGCCTTCCAGAAGGGCATGAAATTCCGCCGGAAGACGCTCAAAGCGACGAAGAAGGCGGCGATACGCACCACGAGGATGAGCAAACACCGCTTGCCGACCTGAACGCCGTGCTGATTTTCTGGCAGGCGCGGGAAGTGGAACTGCACTACTGGTGGGATGAACAGGCGCAAATGTGGAAGGCCGATCCCCTGGCGCTTGCCGAAGTGCCGGTGTTTGTCACCAACACATCCGATGCGCCGGTAGGGCCTATACGCATCATTGTGTCCTCAGCGGGAGCGACGGATGAGGGCGGACTTTTCACGATGGAATGCACCCTGCTGCCCGAGGCACTGGGCCTGGTGCTTGCGCCGGGCGAGAGTGTGCAGGTTGCCGTGCTGTCCTTCGCCGGCATAGGGGGGGAGACCCGGACGGCGGAACCCGGGCAGCTTGCCATCGAACTGTCGGCGGAATATAAGCAAATTACAAAGAATTAATGCATGTTGACGGAACCGTGCGAACGGTTTATAATGGCGACTGATACGAAGTTATAGTATTATAGCCAAAAGAAGGTGGCGCATATCATACGCATTGCGGTCTGTGATGACGAAATCACCAGCCTGGAGACGCTGTATCTGCTGATCCGTGAATACCTGGAAAAGCATAGCAAGGATGAATTTTTGATCAGGCGCTTTCACTCCATATATGATTTGCTGGAATGCGTGGAAAATCCGAATCTGCATTTCAACATTTACTTTTTGGATGTTATGATGCCGGTATACAGTGGGATTGAGGTGGGCCGCATGATCCGTGAGAATGATGAATACGCGGTGATCGTTTATGTTACCGCCACATCCGAGTTCGCCATTGACGCCTCCGCAACGGAGCCTCTGCAGTACATGCTCAAGCCCATCGACCCGGCGAAGCTTGCCGATGTGCTGGATAGCGCGTGCCGCAAGCTGGAAAGGGCGGCCTCGAAAAACCTGCTGGTCAAGCGCAAGGATGGGCTGGCGAACATCGCGCTGCACCAGATTGAATATGTTGAATACCGCGATCACGCGCTGACATTTTACCTGCATGATGGCAGAAGCATCAACAGCCGCATTGTGCGTGAATCGTTTTCATCCATCGTAGGCGAAAAGCTGTCGGATCCAAGGTTTATCAAACCGCACGCAGCGTTTGTGGTGAATATGGATCGCGTGGCCGCGCTTAGTGCAAAGGGTTTTGAGATGGATTCAGGCATGATTGTGCCCGTTTCCAAGCGTGAATACGTGGAGGTCAAGCGCCAGTTTACCGAGTATATGGTGAAACAGAACGGCTCCTTTACGCTGTAAGAATAGCAGGTTGCTTCTATAGGTTCACGCAGGCCGTCTCCGATTGGGGACGGCCTGTCTGTGTCAATACGGCGAATGCTTCTGCGGGCAACAGCCTGCGGAAATACGCCTGTCAGCCCCATGCAAATGGCAGAATTGCGGGGAAAAGGGACACGATATGATCCATTCCGCATGGTAAAACCTGTTTACATATGCGCGAGGTATGATATAATACACCCAAGCATGCGGACAGGAGGCAGTAAGCTTCCACCCGCAGCAAGGTTATGAAAAGTCAAAGCGCGCCCTTTTGGAGCGCGCATTCGAATGCTTGTGCCAGGTTGGTTTCGCGTCAGAAAAGCCGTGATACTGAAAGCGGCCACGCGGGAAACGCCCAAACGGAGGCGGCGAATACCAGCAGCAAAACCGCCGCGATGGCAATGCACCGAAGCAACCCGTGCCAGAAACCGCGCGCACCGGTAAGCATGCGGACATGGGCAAAGGTGGCAATCACCCAGAAGACCAGGTACCCGGCTGCGCCAAGGCGGTGCCACTGTGTGATCTCCATGGCGGGAAACAGCGGCCACGCGGCCAGGGCGGCGGCAGGCGGCAGCGCAAGCAGCACCTCAAGGCGCAAAAAGCGTCCGATGCCGCGCAAAAATCCGGGCAGCGCGCCAAGGAAGGCGGCAAGCAAGAGCCCGGCCCAGGTCAGAACAAAAGCGACAGCGCCCGCCGCGACGGCGGGTTCCGATATGCGCACGGATAGCAGCGAAAAGAAGTGTTCCGAAACAAACAGCGCGGCAAATCCGATTGAGGCCCACACCGCGATAAACTGCAACAGCGCAAGCGGCGCTCTGCCCCTGAACGGTATGCCCAGCACGCGCGTGGACCGCGCGGCACCTGCGGGCACCTCGCCAGGCACGGCGGCTGCCTCGGATGAACGGGGCGCTTCGGCGGTGTGTACGGCTTCCGCCTGCGCCACAGGAAGCGGCTGCCGTATCGGCGGCACGATGGGTTCAAAAAGCCCTGCTTCAAGCCCCGGATATTCGATCGCGCGGTCCGGCTTGCTCAGGTGTTCGCCGATTGTCGGCGCGCCGCCGCCGGGCAAAATGGGCGTGGTATCCGGCAGCGCCTTGGCGATATCCCGCATGATCTGCATGCTTTGCGCGATGCGCGGATCGCCCTTGGCGGCTTCGCCCCCCGCGTACAGGTTTGCGCACATCGCAAAAACGCGCATCAGCGCGGATACGGCCTGCTGAGAGAAAGTGGGCGCTTCCTGTGTATCATCAGGCAGGGAGCGCAAAAGGGCGATTACGCCGCGCACGCGTGCTGCCTGCAGCGCGGTTCCGGCGCGTGAAACGGCCAGTTGGTTCAGCAACATCGATGAAACCGCCGGGTTTGCCTGCATACTTTCATCCCTCCCCGCAACTGAGGCCAGTATATATTGGGCAGGGCCGGATGTCAATGCCGGATCGTTTTCTACAGGCGCAAGCCGCAAGAGGAGGTTCACATGCGTAAACCAAAGACTTTGCCATCGCTGGTTATCCTGATCATCGCCATCGCGCTGACAGCGGGACAGGTGGCGATAGCATGGCAAAATGGGGAGCTTTCCGCCATCTTGGATACGATGGAGAGCGTCGTCACTTTGGAAATATACCGGCAGGCCAATGTAGATGATCCGACGGACACCGACGAACGGTCGACAGCCGAGCTGGCGGCGACTGCCTTGCCGACGGCTGCGCCATCACCCCAACCGCCTACCGCGCCCACGGCCACTGCCGCGCCAATCATTACCGCTTCTGCGGAACCGACAGCCGCGCCGACGGCGACTGCCACCCCGGCGGCTACCGCCTCGCCGATAATCACTGTTTCTCCCAAACCGACCGCCGCGCCGACAGCCACGCCATCGCCGGAACCCCTTGCCGTGCCCAAAGTCACGCCTTCACCGGAGCCGACCGTTGTGCCGACGGCTACCGATTTGCCGATGCAGACTTCTTCACTGACGCGCGATGTTTCTCTGACAGCCACATCCCTACCGGACGGCATTGCCGCGCTGCTGGCCACCGCCGCGCCGAAAAGCGCCGCGCCGACAACTGCGTCGCCGGTCATCACCGCATCACCGGCAGCTACCGCGTCTCCCAGGCCTACTGCCGCGCCGGTCATCACCGCGTCCCTGCCGCCTACCGCCGCGCCGACGCCCGAGCGCGTCGTTACCGTGAAAACCGACGGCTCGAACGTACGCGATAAACCGTCGGCGGAAGGAAAGCGCGTGGAGAAGCTGGCATCCGGAACAGAGGTGGTCATCCTGGGTGAGGAATTGAACGTGGAGGATGGGCGCATATGGTATCTCATCCGCACGCCGTCGGGAAACACGGGGTACATCAGCGAACGCCTCGTCTCCCCGTAACGCGGAGGCACCGCGCATAAACCACACAACGGAAGGAGCGGCGCATGGAATCGGCAACACAACAGGATAAAGCGCGGCTGCTTACACAGCTGCAGCAGCTGCTGGCCGGCATGGCGGCCCCGGGTACCCCGCGCGAAGAATACGCGCGCCTGTTTGATGACTTTTATGTGCTCAGCGCGCCGCTGATGCGGCACATGGTCAGCCGCGCGGTGTTTAACCCGCACGACCGCGAGGATGTGCTACACAACGCGTATCTGCGCGTGTTCAAGTACGCGCGCACATTTGATCCGGAAAAGGGGTCGCCGGCGGCCTGGCTTGCGGTTGTCATCGCAAGCGGGCGCGCCGATCACTATAGGGAAGCTGCCGCGGCGCACCGGCGGGGCTTTACCTTTGTGCCAGCCGATGACGAAAACAGCGGCCTTGCCCGCACGCTGACGGATGAAGGCGAAGGCGAAGAAAGCTGGCTTCACGCGATAGACGGCGCGGCCCTGCGCGCCCAGGTCGACGCGGAGCTGGACCGTATGCGCGCCGCGGGGGAGGCCCCCCAGGCGGAATGCTTCACGCTTAAATGCCTTGCGGGCCTTTCCATCCGCGATGTTGGGCAGATCATGAACATATCCGAATCCACGGCCACCAATTGGATTTACCGCACCCGCAAAAGGGTTCTTGACGCAATTTCACCATCGCTGCAAAAAAATACGCAAAACCCTCCGCCGCCTGAAAGGGAACTATGAAAACGGCGGTATCTTCTTACACGACACAATCGCCAATTGAAAGGAAAGCAGGTGATGGACATGTCCCAAGAAAATGACGCCCGGCGCTTGTATCGGGGCGAAACGCTGACAGAAGCGGAGCGCGAATCACTGTCGAAACGGCTGCTGACGGATGCTTCGTTTCGCGACGCGTACAACGCGTTTGCGCGGCTGACGCGCGATACGGAAGCGATAGAGGATTTCCCGGCAGCGATGCCGGTAAGTTGCGAATGGACGGAGCGGACGGCCGCATACCACGGCGGGTCGCTTGCGGAGGAACTGCGCGCCGCGTTCGTTCGGCACCTGCCCGATTGCGGCGATTGCCGCGCGGCGCTGAGGGCGCTGTGCGCGGCGGAAGAGTGGACCGCTGAGGAAACGCAAACGGAAAATCCCATTGTGCGCGCGGCATCCGCACTGCACGCCGCCGCCGAGCGCTTTGCTTCCAGAAAGCTGCCGCTGATTGGCGCATCCGCGCGCCAGCTGACGCCGGTGGTCGTCCGTTCGGCCACGCCGGGGGGCACGGAGCGCACCGAAACGTTCACCCTGCCCACCGGCGATCTTCTGATTGTGCGCAAGTACGATGATGGCGGCAAAAAAATGATCGACATCGCATGCAGCCGCAAGGAATGCACGCTGTGCGCGCTTACGGCGCAGGGCCGCCTGTGCTTCCAATGGCAGGGAAGCAAAACGTTCCAGTGGGTGGAGGAATGCGTTGTGATTGTGGATGACGCATGCTGCATCGTCATCGATTGGGAGGAAGAGTAATCAATGTTTTATGAAGGCAAGGTATCCGCGCGGCTCAGGTGCCACGCCGCGCCGGGGCGGATGGAATATACGATTGAAACCGATGCGGTAGGGCCGATGCAAAAGGTGATGGCACAGACATGTGACCAGGCGTTTGTCCAATCGATCAGCCAGAGCATGCGCGCGGCGCTTGCCATGAAGGAAGATGCCGAGCAGCTGATGGAACTGTCGCGGCTGCTGTCTGGCGCGGTGCTGCCGGCTGGGTTTGAGGCGCCGCTTGCGCCGGATCAGCACATCATCCTGGAAACGCGCGAACAGTTTGTCCCATGGGAGCTGCTGTCCGGGGCGCACGGCCTGCTCAGCGCGCGCTATTTGATCGGGCGGACGCTGCCGTGCGCCGGCGGCGCGCATACGCGGGAAACGGCGAAGGGCCAGCCGCACCGCGCGCTGCTGATCGTCAACCCCACGGGGGATCTGCCGATGGCGGAAACGGAAAGCGTGCGCCTGCTGCGCCTTTTCGCGAAAGAGGGCATCCAGGTGGACTGCCTGTGCGGCGAGTATGCCACGCTGGCCGATGTGTCCCTTCTGCTGAACAAGGGCTGCTATCAGTTCATTCACTACTGCGGGCATGTGCAAAAGGATGAGCGCGGCCTGTCGATGGTGCTGGCGCGCGGGGAGCTGCTGCGCGCGGAGACAATCGCCACGTTCACTCCCGGCAATGCCGTGGTGTTTCTAAACGGCTGCGCCTCCGGCACGACGCAGGCGGAAGACGCTGCGCCGGAGGGCGGTTCGCTTGGTCTGGTGGACCCCTTCTCGCTGGCGGGCGCGCTGTGCATCATCGGCGCAACGGTGGATATCCGCGATGATGTGGCCGCCGCGTTTGCAGATCAGTTCTACCCGTTGCTGCTAGGCGGCGTGCCGGTTGGCCGGGCGCTGCGGCAGGCGCGCGATCAGGTGGTGCGCGAGCCTGGCAAAATGGGCGCGATGGCCTACACGCTCTTTGGCAATCCGAACACGATATACCTGCCCGATTTGCTGTACGAGGCGCTGAATGCCGCGCGCATCATGGATAAGCTGGACCTTTCGCGGCTTGACGGCGATGTGCGCGCGCTGCTGCTGGAGGCGCTGCGCCTGGCGGAAGCATCGCAGGCCGGGCTTGCGCACCTGGCGCTGGCATCGCGGACCCTTAATGCCACGCGGAAGACCGCCGAAACGGAAGGCTATGATATGGAAACGCTGGAGGTCAAACCAAAGGCTGCAAGCGCGCCCATTTTTGATGCGGATGCGGCGATGCTGCTGGTGGCGGCGCTTGCGCCGGATGGCCCCGCTGAGGATGCCGCGCTGGCGGTCGTCAGCTGCGCGCTGGCAATGCTGCATGAGCAGGGGCTGCTTCAAAAGCGGATTTCAGCGGTGCGGCGGCAGGATGTGGACGCGGTATCCTGGGGCGCATTTTGCCTTAGCTGCGTGCTGTTCTCCGATCAGGTCATCTCAACGTACTCCTATTCGCTGTGCCTGGCGATGATCCGCAAAAGCCGCTTTTCCATGATGATCAGCGAATGCGGCGGCGACCTGCCAAATGTGCCGCCCAATGTGCTGGAAAGCATCGATGAGCTGGTGATCGATGCGCTGCCGCGTGAGCTTTTCTCGCCGAACATGTTTGAAACCATCGCACGCTGCGTCAAGAAAGGCGAAGCGGGGGAACAGGCCGTCGTGCGGGAACTGCTTGCCAATTCCGGCTATTCGATGCACAAGGTGCTGGCCAGCCTGAACGTCAACATGGATGTACTTCGCCGGATGTACGGCGTGGAAGGGGGCGGAGGCAATGTGGAACCGTAACACGGGGGAAGTGGATACGACAAAGCTTACCGAAGCCTGCGCCATGCTGATGGAAGAATCGTTCCTTAGGGCGATGGAACTGAACGTAACGCAAATCACGGTGGAATACCTGCTGTTTGTGCTGCTTTCGGGCCCGAAAAATGCTAAGCTTCGGCAGAACACGGACTTTGCCAAGGTACAAACGCTGCTGAACGCCGCGTTCACGCAGGGCGTGACAAGGGCGGGCCTGCTTGGCTTCTTGGAGGAAACGCTGGTGCGCGGCGGTCAGTCGCCGGACTTTTTCCACGAAAGCGCGTACGATGTGCCCATGCTGGAGGCGCTGGAAGAGGCATCCGAGGGCGACCTGTTTGACCTGTGCGCCGCGCTGCTGCGCGCCATAGCGAAGCTTTCGCCGGATATGAAGGATGCGCTGTCCGACATGCTGAACATCGGGCCGTGCGTGGAGGCGCTGCTTGGCGCCAGGAACGCTGCGGAGGCCGCCGCGTTCGATGCGGACGGAGCGCTTCGCTTTGATAGCTTTTCGCCCCGCATGGGCGCGATGATCCAGGCGGCGCTGGTTGCCGCCGCCGAAACGATGCACAGCGAGGTGAAATCGCTGCACATCTTCTACGCGATGCTGCGCGATAACGACGGGTACGCCGCCATCGCAGCGGGCCGGTGCAGCCCCGGGTTTTCGGTGCGCTCCGCGCTGCCCCGCCTCAAGGCGCGGCTGACGCGCGGGTCGGGCGCGGCGGAAGTAAAGCTGCCGGAAAACGAATCGGCATTCTCGCCCTACGCAAGGGATGCGCTGAAGGAAGCGGCGCGGTCCGCCGTGCTGCGCGCCCACGCGGGCGAGCGCGATGTGCTGATCCAGCTGCTGCGCACGCCGGACCCGGTCTTCCAAGACTGCCTGGCAAGCGACCTGGACCTTGCGCCCGCGGTGCTTTTGCAAACGACGGAAACGCTGCCCGAGCCGGAGCAGATCTTCGTTTCGCTGCCGTCCGACATCTGCGAGTGCGCGGTGCTGACAGACAGGTCGGGCGAGCCGGTGA
This sequence comes from Eubacteriales bacterium, assembly GCA_031549905.1. Lineage (GTDB taxonomy): Bacteria > Bacillota > Clostridia > Christensenellales > Aristaeellaceae > Avichristensenella. Next base: position 18,140 of record JAVBPC010000038.1, on the reverse strand, counting down.
TCGGCCGTGACGCGCTGGTGGAAGAGGTCATCAAGGCGCTGCTGCGCAAACGCCAGTCCAACGTGGCGCTGTACGGCGAGGCGGGCGTAGGCAAAACCGCGATGGCGCAGGCCATTGCCGACGGCATCAAGCGGCTGAACAACCCGCAGGTAAGGATGACGCCCGTCGTCTACCTGGATCTGAACGCCATCCCGGAAAGGGAACTGGAAAACAGGCTGCAATCGCTGTTTGACTACATGGCCAGCAACGAAAACAGAATCTATATAGTAGATAAATTCTCCCGCGCGCTGCTTTCGCACACGGAGATGTGCCGCACCTACCTGACGCGCAACCAGTACAAGTTTGTTGCCATCATTGACGCCGCCGACATGGAGAAGCTGTCCGGCGGGAAGGATGACGGGCGCAATTACCTTACCTTCATGGAGGTGCCGGAGCCCGGTGCGGGCGACATGCAAACGATCCTGAAAAACCGCCTGCCGGGCCTTGCCAAGGAGCTGGGCGTGCCGATAGAACCATCCGCGGTGGATGCAACGCTGCGCTTCTGCCAGGATTATCTGATCAACCGCAAATTTCCGCGCAAGGCGTTTGAGCTGCTGACCACGACCGCGGATGATGTGCTTGCCGATATCGCGATGCACGGCGGCGAGATCACGCCGGTGACGAAGGAGCGCCTTGCCAGACAGGTATCGCGCGAGGTGGGCCTGCCGCTGGAGGTGGTCCTGGGCACCGGGGACGACAGAAACTTCAACGATATCCTCAGCCGCTATGTGGTGGGCCAGCAGACCGCCGTGGTCAAAGTGGCCGAGCGCATGGAGTTCATCCAGAAAAGCCTGGTGGATAAAAAGCGCCCGGCGGCCATCTTCGTGTTCGCGGGCCTTTCCGGCACGGGCAAAACCGAGCTAGCCAAGGCGATTGCGCAGATATACGCGACATCCCGGAAGCTTGTCACCTACGCCATGGCCGACCTTGGCGCGGAGCATTCCGTTTCTCGCCTGATCGGCTCGCCGCCCGGCTACATCGGCTATGAGGCGGGCGGGCCGCTGATCAACGACCTAAACCGCGATCCGTACGCCGTGTTCCTGCTGGATGAAATCGAAAAGGCGCACCCCTCCGTGTGGGACCCGTTCCTAAACCTTTTTGATGAGGGCGTGATCACCGACCAGAAGGGCATCACCGCCTACGCCAGCAAGGCGTTCTTTGCGCTGACGACGAACATCGGCCAGTACGACATCGCGCGCATGCTCAAGGCCGGCGAGCCGCTGGAAGCCATAGAGGAAACAGTCGTCAAGGGCTTTGGCGAGGCGACCTTCCACAAGAACAACAACCTCAAGTGCTTCAGGCCGGAATTCATCGGCCGCATCATCAGAAGCGGCGGCATCGTGGTGTTCAACTCGCTGTCGCTGGAGGCCCACATCGGCATCTGCCGCCACATGGCATCCAAGATGATCACGGAATTCAAGGGCCTGCGCGATTTTGAGCTGATCATCGATGACGATGTGATCGACATGATCGGCACCAAGGCGTTTGAGCAGAACGAGCTTTCCATCGCCAAGGGCGACAAGTATTTCGGCGGCCGCACGCTGGACCCGATCTTTGACAAGCTGGTCAAAGGGAAGCTGTCGCGCGAGATGAACCGCCTGGCGGAGGCCAAGGTGGTCAAGGTGATGCGATCCGGCGACGACACGAAGCTGGAGATCATCATGGGTGAGGACGACGCCGCGAAGCTGCGCGAAGAGCGCCGCCAGCAGCTGGCAGGGCAGGTAGTGGACGCGCTGGACACGCTGTCGCTGGTGGATTCCGGCGCGGTCAGCCGCTGCACATATCAGCAGCTGGTGAAGCTCAGCGGGCTGCTGGGCGAGGCGAATGGGATTGTGAAGAGATAAAGGAGGACGCCAGGGGCGCTGCCCCTGGACCCCGCTTAAGGGCCTTAGGCCCTTAAGAATCCCTTCATTTTGGGGTTTATATTGTTTTATCCATCCCGCCGTGAGGCGTAAAAGCAGGGGTTCCAAGGGGCCTTAGGCCCCTTGGTGGGGTCCAGGGGCAAGGCCCTTGGCACCTCCCCCGTAAGGAGGTTCCGCGATGAAAGAGATGTTGGCGCTCAAGGGGCAGGTGCTGGAGGAACGGTATCTGATCCGGCGGAAGCTGGGCGGGGGCGCGTTCGGCACAGTGTTTGCCGCATCGGAGCTGTTTGAGGACGGCACGCCGGTGCGGGAAGTGGCGCTGAAGCTGTATCCGCTGGCAAAGACGCGCGAGGGCCGCGTGGACGGCATGCTGCGTGACTGCGCGTTCCCCGCGAAGATCCTTTCATCGGATGCGCCGGAAGATGTCAAGCGCCATTTCGTGCCGATATACGGCTGGGGCAGGATGGATACGCCCGTGGGCAGGTGCGCCTATGTGTCGATGGAGCTGCTGGACCGCGCGCAAACGCTGGAAAACATCATGGAAAACAACGAACGCGTGGGCTTCACGCCCGACGCGGAGTATGTGCTTGGCATGATGCGGCAGTTTTTCGCAGGGCTGGCGGCGGCGCACACGGCAGGGGTGCTGCACCGCGACATCAAGGGCGCGAACGTGATGATACGGGATTCTGTGGTGAAGATCGTTGACTTCGGCATGGGCGCGGACGCCTCCATGCCGGATGCGCAGCTGATGACCACGATGTCCATCTACGCGCCGGAAAACTTCAGCGGCAGGCACTCCACGCAGTCTGACCTGTATCAGGCGGGGCTGATGTTTTACCGGCTGTGGACGGGCATAGACGCATACGGCCACATGCCGGGCTTCTACCCCGACACCCCGGAGGGCGCGTCCGCGCAGCACGCCGCCGCGGAGCGCATGCGCGTGATGTTCCGCTACAAGCCGGGCGGCGAGATCGACGGGGTGCAGCCCTCCGAGCTGCTGGACGCGGTGCTGCGCCGCTGCCTGGAATTCAACGAAGGGGCGCGGTTTTCAAGCGCGCGGGAAGTTATCGAGCTGCTTTCCCACCCCGCCGTCAGCGAAAAAGAAACATTATTTGAAAAAATGACGCAATCCTTTGAAAGAGAATCGTACGGCGAGTGTATTTCCTATTGTGAGGCGCTGCTGAAGGAGACGGGGATATCCGCCGAAACAAAGGCCATCACGCTGGAAACGCTTGGAGACTGCCGCGCGGAAGGCGGCGACATGGCCGCCGCGCTGGAAAGCTACCTTGCAGCGTTCCGGGAGGCAAAAGAGATGGGCGTATACTTTGCCAGGATACCCGATCACAACCGCCTGGTGAACAAGGCCGCGGGCGCATATGAAGCGCAGGGCAAAGCCGGAATGGCGCGCATTTTCAAACAACACTTGCGATGAGGAGGGGTTCGATGGCAACCATGCCAACCGTAGGCGGGCGCAGGCAGATCCCGGAGGGGATCGAGGCGAAACTGCCCGTCACCGCCGCCTATGAGATGACGCGGCGAATGGCGCAGCGCGATGAACAGGCAATGAAGGCGCTTGAAAAGACGCACGCCGATTACCACAGGCGGTTGATCGCGCTGGCGGACGCGCTGCATAGCGCAAAGCGCGGCGTGGCGCAGGGGGCATCCGCTGGGGAAGCGTTCCAGGCGATGGTTACCGCCTTTGCTGAGGCGGGCGTCCAGATTGTGGACCGGACAGGGCAGCCTGTCGCTTCGCTGGAAGACGTGGAGATCCTCGGCTGGTCCGTCGGCACGGAGCCGGAAGCCGTCGTCAGCGAGGTGTACCAGCCGGAGATCGCCATTGATGGTCGCCGTGTGCGCATCGCCCGCATCTTTGCGGCAAGCGCGGCGTCTTCGTCGGAGGCGGGGGAGGCTGCTGCCGGCGCGGGCGAGACGCCCAAAGCGCCGACGGAAGCAAAGCCTTCCGAAAGCGCCGCCGGCGCGGGAATGCCGGATGCGGTCGCAAAGGTGGAACCTTCTGCCAAAACACCGCAGGACGCCGCGAGCGCGGAACCGGACGGAAGCGCCAAAGCGCACGCCGAACCAGACACCTTCGATGAAAAAACCACGGATGACACCCCCGATGTGTTCGGCGTGCAGGAAGCGCTGGACGCGGCCGCCGACATGGCCAAGCGGCTGTGGGGCCGCTCGAAGCGCGCGCTTTCAAAGGGCGGCGCGGCGGTCAAAAACGCGGCATCCCGCGCGGGCGGGTTCCTGTCATCTGTCAGCAAAAAAGACAAGGGGAGCGATTCACAATGAAAAAGCATGTCACCGCCGGAATTGACCTGGGCACGACCAACAGCGTAGTCGCGATGATGGGCACGGACAACAAGACCATCATGTGCTATATGGACCCTGTCACCAAGCAGCGCACGGTGCCCTCCGTGGTGGCGGTCAACCCGCGCACGCAGGGGCTGATCGTTGGCAGAAAGGCGTTCATGCTGCGCGGCACGATCCCGGAGCCTGTCGTTTCCATCAAGCGTCGCATGGGCGATCGCCAGTACCGCACGGCCCTTGGCGACCGCCAGGTCAGCCCCATCGACGTATCCAGCGAGATCGTCAAAGAGCTGGTGCGCCTGATGCAGGACCAGCTGAGCGGCACGCCGGGCTATGAAGACCATGTGGTCAGCTCCGTGGTGATCACGGTGCCCGCGCACTTTGGGCTGGATGCGAAAGAGGCGACGACGCTGGCGGCGGAAAAGGCCGGGTTTACGGTGGAGATGCTGCTTCAGGAGCCGAGCGCTTCCGCGGTGTACTATTGCTACAAGAATGAGATCGACGACGGCATCTTCATGGTGTATGACCTGGGCGGCGGCACATTCGACCTGAGCATCCTGCGCCGCGACGGCGGAGAGACCTCCGTGGTCACCACCTCCGGCGACAACTACTGCGGCGGCGACAGCTTTGATGAGCTGCTGGCCCGCTTCCTGCTGGAAAAGCTGAAGGAAGACGATTACAACTTCGACGGCTTTGATGAGAACAAGGACCCGGATGACGCTCGCTGCTTCACAAAGCTGAAGCTGGAGGCGGAGATCATCAAGAAGGCGCTGTCGAACACCGACGAATATTATGTGGACAAGTGCGGCCTGTTCCTGGATAAGGACGGCCGGAACGTCAACCTACAGTTTTCCATATCCCGCGATGAGTTTGACGCGCTGATCCGCGACACGGTGGAGCACACGGTGGATATCTGCCGCGACACACTGAAAAAGGTGGCGGAGAAGAACATCACGCTGGACATGATTGACGCGGTGCTGCTGGTGGGCGGCTCCACACATGTGCCGCTGGTGCAGGAGATGATTCGCCAGGCGTTCTGCGATCCTGCCCTTGAGATGCACACCAAGTCGGATGCGCCCCTTCGCGATGAACCGGACATGGCCGTGGGATACGGCGCCGCGATCTGCGCCGCAGGGCGCGGCGTGCGCATCGAGGCGGACGCGCCCGTGGCCGGCAAAAAGCCGCTGATGCCGCGCATCGACAACCCGAAGATGGCGCGCGGCAAGAGCAAGGTGACCGGCGTGATCGGCGGCGCGGATGCGTACGGCCAGCTGGTGGCCGTTGTGACGCGGGATGACGGGTCGTTCCGGGCGGAGTTCCCCATCGGGACGGACGGCGCGTTTGCCTTCGCCGGGCTGCCCGCCGACGGCGAGATCGCCATGTACACCGTCAGCATCATGGAAAAGGGCGAGACAGTGTTCAGCTTCCCGTTTAACGCCGTTGGCATCGCCGCGGGCGAAGCGCCGGTCACGATGTCCCACAGCTACTATGTGGATGCGATCGACCCCGCCACCGGCAAGGTGGAAAAGCAGGTGCTGATCGAGGAAGGCGCGCAGCTGCCCGCCACGCGGGAGATCAAGCTGGTCACCAACCCCGAATCAAACGGCCTGCTGGTGCTGTTCATCTATGAGGGCACGAACATGCTGCGCAAGATCGAGGTGCCGTTTGATGAGAACCTGCCTGGCGGCACGCCGGTAAAGATCGCGCTGCAGGTTGCCGCAACGCAGGTAATCAGCATGCAGGCGCAGGTGGGCGACGGCGCGCCGCACGAAGAGACGCTGGAGCCGCCGGTGCACAAGAAGATATCGCCGGAAGAGGTGAGCGAGGCCGTTGGCATCGCCAGGGAAGCCGTGGGCTACCTGGAAAGGGTGGAGCAGCACAAGAAAACGGTGCAGCTCAACCGCCTGCGCGACAAGGCAAACGCCGCGCTGGATGCGGACGACCAGCATCAGCTGCGCGAGGTGATGGATGCCGTGCGCTCCCTGGTGGAGCCACCCAAGCAGCTGGAGCCCACCAAGGATGCGTTTGACGCGAAGATTCGCGAGGCGCAGGACATAAACCGCAACCATAAGGGGAACGACGCGGAGATCGGCAGGCAGATCGAGGCGCTGCGCAGCGCCGGATACCGCTGCTATCAGGAGCAGGACCAGGCGCTGCTGACCGATACGTTCACAAGGCTTTCCAAGCTTGCCGATTCATTGAAGCCCGCGCCGACAGGTGGCAGCGACGCGCCGCTGTGGCAGAGGGTGCAAGGGTTCTGCGCGTTCCTGTACCGCCGCCTTTCGGCAGCGCATGACATCCACAGCGGCAAGATCACCGAGATGCCCACCGGCAAAGGCCCGGACGGCAGCGAAAAGGTGGAGCGCGTGCGCGTGACCAACATGAACGCCGGCCGCGCCGCAAAGATTCCGCAGGTGATGAAAGAGCTGGAGGATCTGTTCAGGAAGATCAACGAATACGCGTCCGAAGATACGCTTGGCCGCATCGTGGAGAACCTGCGCAGGATACACGCCGAGTGGGAGGATGTTGAGATCAAGACATCCAGCGGCGGCGATGTGGGCGGGAATATCCCGATGATAGGGTAGAGGCAAACGCATGAACTGAGGTTCACGCGTTTGGAGGAACGGGGTGGGAACGTCCTCCTCTGAAAACCTGCGGGTTTTCCGGGCGAGGAGGACGCAAGGTGGGAAAGCCTTACGGAGTTCCTGTCCGTTCGGCGGCAACGCCGCCGATGCCGGATTATACAAGGAGGTGCGCCATGAAATGCCCAGTTTGCGCGCGTGAGGTTTCAAACCTTGCCTGCCAGTGCGGCGCGGACCTGACCTGTTACGCGCATATCGCCGCGATGCCGGATATTCTGTACAATGAGGCGCTTTCGTGCTACAAGCGCCGGGACTTCTCAGGCGCGGTGCAGCGCCTGAGCGCGGCAAACGCGCTGAACCCGCGCGATGTGGACGCGCTGAAGCTGTGGTCCATCTGCCTGTATGAACTGCGCGACCTGGACGGCGCGCTGTCGCGGGCGATGGATGCGCAGGAACTGTCGCCATCGGATGGAGAACTGGACATCTGGGTTGATGAGCTTGCGGCGGAGACCACGGACAGGCGCCGCTGTATCGCCAACGACCTGGGCGCGCACCTGGTACGCGTTGTGGAAGAGCTTTTTGAGGAGCGGGCGAAAGAGAAGTAAGCTGACTGCCCGGCATTTACATCCAGGAGGGGACCAAGATGAACCGCTTTGAGGCACTGAGGGCCGACCCGACATTTAAACCCATAGAGATGACCCAGCATGTCAACATGATAGAGCACATGCCAGTTCCGGATGCGCAAGCCCTGCGGCAGGAGATGCATGACCCGGCAGTCCGCCTGTACGACGAACTGACCACGCTGCGGGACAGCGACTATGATGCGCCGGATGCGAAGCAGCTGTTCCCGCTGATGATGGAGGTAATCCGGGGAGGCAATAAGGTCACGCCTGAGCTTTCGGGCATCACAGGCGGCACGGCCAGCGGCTGGCTGAAGGCATTCGACGGCGACTGGGATGCGGTGTTCAACGATGCGCTGATCTCCGAGGATTTTAACCCCAAGCGGCTGAACGGCATGGACGCATGGCTGCTGCAAGGGATGGCCGCGCTGTACGCCCGCGCCGCCATCCACGCGGAAACGGGCTTCTGCACGGAAAAGCACCCGCTGGAGAAGGCGCTGTGCCTATACAGATCATTTTTCGCGTGCGTTACAGTGGAGGAAAGCGCGACATACAGGCAGCTGCACGACAATACACCGCAGAACCGGTGCCGTGCTGCATGGGGGGACGGTTTCTTCCAGGCGATGCAGGATGCGCAGGTGCGCAGGTGCGCCGATTATCTGGCCGATGGAAACATCAAAGGGCTTACCCGCGCGATTGAAGCGCTGCCGGCATATGAGATGGTATACCTGGAAGCGGACGGAGCGAAAGAGAGTGCCATGCGCGGCGTTGCTGACAGCATCCGCAATGCGTACGCGTTGCGCGGAATTGCGGGGGCGCAAAGCGCGGCCGCGGCGCTTGGGAAGCTGCTGCACGAGCCGCCGGTGGCGTCGCGGGTGCTGGATATTGTGGCGCAGCAGGTGGAAAAGCGCGCTGCCAGCGTGAACGAGGAATATGAGGGCATCGCGCCGCTGTACAAAATGGTAAAGCAAACCGTGGAGGCGCACCGCGCGGCATACGCGGTGGAGCTGACAGTGCTGGAAAAACAGTGGCCGCTGCTGGTCAGGCAGATGCTGGGCGAGGTGGAGAACCGCGGGCTGCCGCTGGAATCATATCTGGAAATCTGCGCGGTGGTGCCAAAGGATCTGGCGGTTGCGGAGGACAGCAAAACGAAAAACAACATGTACGCAAAGGATTTGGCGATGAACGCGTTCTTTGCCGATACGAACCGGGCGTTTCGGGGCATTTCAAACAGGCAGACGGCATCCGCGTTTGCTAGGTCGCAGTATCAAAACCTGAACCTGACGGCACAGTACTTCACCGTGGATAACGATATGCGGGCCGGGATCAACACGCATTTCGCCAATGAAATGCTGCAAAAGGACTTCGCCCGGGATATCAAGCTGGCGTACTTTGACGCGCTGCCGGCGGATGCGCAGATCAACTTTGACGGGCGGAAGATATCGGTGCGCACATTCAGGTCGGACCACCTGAAGCGGCACCTTGACAATGCCGCCGGGGCCGGTGCGCAGGTGACGCCGCAGGGCGACGGTGTGCAGCAGCTGCAACAGCTGATCGAGTTGCTGTTCAAGCAGCTGGACGGCGTATACACCGATATGCAGGCGCGCACGTTCGGGGACCTGGTGGTGAACACCGCAAACCAGCTGGGGCTCAACGCCGATGCCCGCAGGGGATTTTACGGGCTTTTCCTGAACAGGGCCGGTTCAAAACCGCTGAACATACGGATTGCGCTGCAAAGCAAGCTGCGCTGACAACCACCATACCACAGTAGACGACGAGGAGTTGAGGACGCGTGTGGCCTTTCAAACCGGCATATTTGAGCAACAACCAAAACCGCAGACGGCGCGCGGTCGCGAAGATTCACGACCAGCGCAAGCTGCTGGAAATTGCGGAGAATAAGTTTTGCGCCACGGATACGCGCGTTTGGGCTGTGGAGGCAATTGATGGGCAGGTCGCGCTTGTGCGGCTGGCAAAGCACGCAAGCCGGGCGGAGGTTGCGGCGGCCGCGGCCATCCGCGTGCAAAAGCCCGCCGACAGGGAGGCCGTGGCGAAGGATTCCACGCACCCGGAGGCAGCTGCCGCCGCGATCGAAAGGATTGACAGCGACGATGCGCTGGTGCGGCTGGCCAAGTCCGCGAAAACGGGCAAGGCGCGCACTGCCGCCGCCGGGCGCGTACAGGGCGAAAGTGCGCTGTGCGCGCTGCTGGGCCAGGCATCCGATGAGCAGGTAAGGTCCATCGCGCTGTCGCGCATCCGCAGCCAGGAGACGCTGTGCGAATTCGCGCTTTCCAGGAACAGCGCGCAGGAGTGCCTGCCCGTGCTGCGCTACATCACCGATACCGGCGCGAAGGCGCGCGTGCTGCGCGATACGCTGTACGTAGCCGTTGCGCAGGAGATCGCCGGTTACATCGACGACCAGGAGCTGCTGGCCGAAATCGCGCTGACCGCCGGGCAAAGGGCAAACGCCGAGGCCGCCGCGCGCCGCCTGACCGATGAAATGTTCATCGCGGATGTCGTCATCGGCAGCAAGTTTGGGCAGCTTCGCAATGAACTGATCCAGCGGCTGCGGAATGAAAAGCTGCTGTTTGAGCTGGTGTTCGCGCTGGATGATCAAAGCCTGGCGTGCGCTGCCTGCGGGCGCGTGAAGGATGCCGGTATGGCTGAGACCATCATCACGCGCCATAGCGATACCAAGGTGCGCTGCGCCGCCGCCCCGAACATCAAAGACCAGGCGACGCTGGCTGCGCTGGCCGCGCCGGGCGTCCCGATGGAACTGCGTGCCGCCGCGATCACCGCGCTGAGCGATGAAGGTGCGCTGCAGGCCGTGTACCGGCAGGCGACGGAGCGCGAGCTGCGCGTGCTGGCGCTGGAGAAGATCACGGATGACGCGTTCCTGGCAGGTGTGTTCCAGGCGGAAACGGAACCCGCGCTGCGCATGCGCGCGATACGGGGCGTGCGCAGCCAGAGGATGCTGCGCGACGCGTACGCAGGCGTGAAAGACCCTTACCTGCGCATGAGCCTGATCCGGATCATCGATGATGACGACATCCTGCGCGCATATGCGCTGGAACATCTGACCGACCCGGAGGTGGACGGCATCATGAAGCGGATCGGCAACAAAGATAAGCGCCAGGAGGTTGCGCTGGCGCGCGATGCGTACCGCAAGATGTGCAAGGCCGCCGGGTTTGAGGCGGGCACATTCTTTACGGATGTCAGAAGGCTGCTGTTCGCGCGCATGGCGGAGTAGCGCCGGTGCGCGTGGGCGGTGGTTCGCTGACGATAAAGTCCCCGGAGCGGTATGGCTTCGGGGACTTTGCTTTCAGGTTGGATATCCGCGCCGCCCGGGCATCTTATCTTGTGCTCAGGCGGGCGGCTGTTATTTCAAGCACGGGCATGCCTACCCGCTGTTATCCCACTTTGATCGCCGTCAGCGACGCGCCGTTGCCGCTGGCCAGCGTGGCGGAGCCCAGCAGGCCGAACAGCTGCAGCTGCAGCGTATCGCCCACGGCCAGGTCGACGGTGAACGAGGCGGACAGCGAGTCGGTTGCGGACGAAGGGGAGACGATGGAGGCGGGAATCGCTATACCGTTCAGCAGCACCTGGCTGGAGACCGCCAGCGGCGCCGTAAGCCGGATGCTGTAGGTGATCAGGTAGGTGCCGGCCTCCGTGACGGTGAAGGTATCGAACGTGCCGTTGGCGGTGAAGCCGTTGGCGGCGAACGTGGGCAGCGGCACATCTGTGCCCGCAAGCACGACCGCGATGGTGCTGCCTACCGTGTTGACGGAGTTCATGAAGTCGGCGACCCCGGCAGGGCCGGTTGCGCCCGTAGGGCCGGTAACACCGGCGGCACCGGCAGTACCGGTTGCGCCCGTTACGCCGGCAGGACCCGTTGCGCCGACAGCGCCATCCGCGCCCGTTGCGCCCGTTACGCCCTGGATGCCCTGCACGCCCTGCGGGCCTTGCGGGCCGGTTGCGCCGACAGCGCCGTCATCGCCCGCCACGCCCTGAATGCCTTGAATACCCTGGATACCCTGGATGCCCTGTGGGCCTTCCGCGCCATCGGCGCCGGTTGCGCCATCGGCGCCGGTGGGTCCGGTGGGTCCGGTCGGTCCGGTGGGCCCGGTAGGCCCGGTCGGGCCGCCGGCAGGGCCTGTTGCGCCGGTCACACCGGCAGGGCCTTGCGCGCCGGTGGCGCCGGTGATGCCGATGCCGGTTGCGCCGGTCGGGCCGGTGGGGCCAGTGGGGCCTTGCGGGCCGGCGGGGCCCATGGGGCCGGTTATGCCGGTGATGCGAATGGGGTTAATGGACGGATTGCCATTGAAAATTTGGTTGCAAAATGCCATGGGAAAGTCTCCTTCTCGCTATCGGAAGCTGAGGCTGCGCGCTTTTCGCGGCAGCTTCCGGCCATTCCGCTTGCATATGTTGTTACCCCTCTTTACAGCATATGGGGAAAGGGCGAAAAGTGTTTCTGCGTAAGAACATTTGGAATCGGCATAGGACTGCCGGTTTGCGAGACATAAGTGTTTGCCGCACACCCCTCACACACCCATCTGCCCTACATCGGCTTCAGGTTCTGATTCAGCCTGTCCACAATCTTTTCGAAATCGCGCAGGCGGGATTCTTCGGATTTGAAAGAGAGGTAGCGCCTGGTGTACGTGGCGCGCACGGACGGCGGCATGTTCAGGAAGTTTTCGTGCGCGGGGGAGCGGCCCCGCAGTTTTTCGGCGAAGGCCGCTGCCTGCTCTTGGGTGACCGGCGCCTGCGCGGGGGCATCCCAGGTACCGTCGCGCCGGGCGGCTTCAACGGACTGAATGCCCAGCGGGGTCATCCGGTTTTGCGCAAGCAGCGCCTCCGCTGTTTTTTTGTTTTTGGCGGACCAGGGGCTTTTCGGGCGGCGGCGCGCGAAGTATTTGATGTAGCTGGCGCTGTCTATGCTCTGCATCTGGCCGTCAATCCAGCCGAAGCAGAGGGCCTCCTCCAGGGCTTCATTTGCGGTGAGGGTGGGGACGGTTTTGTTCTTGCCGAAGATCAGCCACACGCCGCCGCTGGTTTCGGCGTTCAATGAGAGCCACGCGCGAAAGTCCGCGCGGGCGGGGAACAGCAGGCGGGGGGTATCGGATTTCATAGGGATGGCAGCTCCTTTGCTGGTTTGTGGTGCCATCATACCACAGCTGCGGGCGTGCGAAAAGCCCCCGCGTGCGGAGGGTTATGCTTCGCCGGGCGGCTTACGGCCCGATGGCAAGCGGGGTTTCCAGCGTGCAGAAGCCCCTGTACCCGGAAAGGAGAACGATGCCCTCCTGCATGGTCATCAGGCCGCTTTCGTTTAAGATGCGGGTGAGCCTTTCCATCAGCGCATGGCGGTCCAGCGGGTCAGCGTAGTGCAGCTGCAGCGACACGATGACATCCTGAAACGGTTGGTTGGCCATGAGGCGGGGCGTGTACACGCCGGTGCCGCGAAGGCCGCCGCCCATGAGGGTGAGGTCGGTGTGCTCATTCACAAACAGGGCCAGCGCGGCCTGCTTGCCGACGATTTCGCCCGTGTTGCGGATGGCGACCGCGCTGGCCATATCCAACGTGTTGCCCAGCGTGACCTCGCTGGGGATGGTGTTGGTGCGGATGGAGACGCCAAACCCCGTGCCGCGCGGGGTGCCGCCGGAGATGACGCCCCGGTTATCCAGCGCGATCTGCACGTTTTCGCCGTTTGCGGTCAGGTTGATGCCGGCGGTGCTGGCGTGTATGCGGCCCAGGTTGGTGATGGCGATGCGCGCGCTTTCATCGGAAAAGCTGGCGTAAATGCCGCTGCCCGCGACAGGGGAGGAGGGCGTGCCGATGAAGCTGTTTTTGCCCAGCGTAAGGGTAATGTCGGTGGTTGCGTTTTCGGCATGATCTTCTTCCAGGGCAATGCTGGAGGTGACGCCGAAGGTATTGATGTCATCTAGGATGTACGCGCCGGTGGTGAGCACCATGCCGCCCTCAAAGGTGAGGCCGCAGATGCGCAGGGTGACGCCTTCCGCCGCGCCGCGCATGGTGATGGCATCGTTGTAGTCGGGGCCGGCGAATGTGCGGGCGACCACGCAGCCGATGGGGGTTTGGCCATCCGGGCCTAAGGTGTGGCTGTTTACGGTGACGGTTGCGCCCGCGGGGGCGGCGGCGATTTCACGCTGCGCTACCTGAACGAAATCGCCCCAGGAGACGGGGCCGGACGCGCCGGACGCGCCGGATGCGCCTGGGATGAGTGACAGTATCATCGCCATCATCAGCAACAGCGCGCAGGGCAAGCGGCTACGATACATTTGAATCCCTCCCTCCGCCATTACACAATAGGTTACTTTCCCTATTTCATTGTAGCACAGATTGCAGATCAAATGTAGATCAAAAGCAGATTCAATAAGTGAAAATCCGCATTTTCGCAGTTTTTACACACGCATAGGGCACTTTATCCGGTGTTACGCGCCCTTGTCCGCGCCCTGCTTGGGCTGGGGCGGCTGTGCGGAAGCATTCTTTTGGGCAAAGTTTAGCGCCCGTACGATTGCCAATACATAGTCACGGTTTTCGCTGGACAGCTCCATAAACGCCCGGGTTATCTCAATGCTGTCATCCGCTTGCTTCATGTACACATTCTCCCTTCGTCATCCTGTGTTGTTGACACATGATAGCATACGGGAATTCTGCTGTCAATGTTTGTAAAAAGGAATGTGTGTTGACACAACATTTTGAGTTTGCTATAATCTGTTTTATTCTTGCAATGAAGGAAGTGTGCTACAGCTATGAACGAACGCGTCAAAACGCTGCGCCGGGAACTGGGGCTGAGCCAAGCTGAGTTCGGCGAGAAAATAGGGGTCAGCCGCTCGGTGATTGCCAATATTGAGCTGAACAGGGTGGCGCCCAAAGAGCTGTTTATAAGGCACATTTGCGATATCTTCCGCGTGAACAAGCAGTGGCTGGTCACCGGCTGGGGTGAGATGTTTGCGGAAAAACCCCGCCGCGACAAGGCGCTGGATGAGCTGCTGCACCTTTTTCAGGAGCTGAAGCCCGAATTCCAGGAGTATGTGCTGCAGCAGATTTACAGGCTCAGGGAGCTGCAGGATGCGAATGGGAAGGGATGAGTGGGGCGGACGCCAGGGACGGCGGAAAATATACGCCAGGGACGCTGTCCCTGGACCCTGCCAAGGGGATTTAATCCCCTTGGAACCCCTGCTTCGCCTCACGGCGGGCAGGGGGTTTTTATTATTGCACCCCATGCAGGGATTCTTAAGGGATTTAATCCCTTAAGTGGGGTTCAGGGGCAAAGCCCCTGCGTTCCCCCAGCGTTCCTTTACCTATACACCACCTCAAAATCCTCAAACACCACAAGCATGTCCCAGGCGAACTTGAAGCCGAGGCGGAGGCCCTCCTGGGTGAAGAAGGAGGCGTGATTGTCCTGCCAGGAATCGAGGTTTTCATCTTCGCCTTCGCGCTTTGCCAGGTCGAAGGTGACATCGCGGAAGGGCAGGGTCTGCACGGCGGTGGTGCGGATGACGCAGCGGGGGGCGCCTGCGTAGTCGGTGATGATGGAGAGGTCGCCCTGCTGGGGCAGGGGTTCGCCCCGGAGCTTATAGGAGGGAACGCTGGATGTGGTGGCGCGCTTTTTGCCATCCAGCACAAGCTGCAGCAGCAGGTTGGACCACTTTTCCGACAGATCGAAATGGAAGCACTCGAAGCAGAGGGTGTCCGGGTCGCGGCCGGTTTCGGCCAGGAAGGCTTGCCAGTACGCGGCGGCCTGGGGGGTCAGTTGCATGGCGGATACCTCCGGATGTGTGATCGGTCCCGAAAAGGGGCACGTCTGTTTGTCTGATATTATAGCACGGGTTGGCACAAAAAGGAAGCGGGTTGACAAAAACATTGTGTGTGGTAAAATGTTGTCAGTTGGAAGCATTTGGCAACGATGCCACATATTTGAGTGGGAAAGGTGGAATCAGCCATGGGACGCAAAAGGTTTGTGGGGCTGCTGCTGGCGCTGGTGTTGGTGCTGGCTTTGGGGCAGGCGGGCGCGGCGCCGGAGAAGCCCGCGGCGTGCAGGGCCTGCGGGGTTACCGTGACGAGCGAGAACGCCGCCGAGCATAAGGTGTGCCGCGTGTGCCGCAAGCACTGGGACAACAGCGGGGCGCATGCCATACAGCCTTGCGGGGATGGTGTGCACCGCGCATGCATGAATGGGTTTGATAAGGCGACACACACCGCGCTGTGCATATTCTGCGGGGAACACAGCTGCATTGGCACGCACGGGGCCAACTACTGCGTGCAGATTTTTGCAGCACCGGGAGAGCCGGAGGATGAGACGACAGGCGGCTGCGGGCATAACCCGGCGCACGGTGTGTGTGAATTTGGGTGCGGCGGGTGCGCTGGCGTGGGGCAGCACGGGGTGGGTGTGTGTTCGGATTACCCATGCGGGCACGCGGCAGGGACGCCGGGGCGCCATGAGAAGTGCACGATAGAAGATGGCTGTATCATATGGGCATGTGATAATCATGTGCATGCTATAGAAGTAGAATAGGGTTGGCGCCGATCTGCCGCAACAGCAACCAACCACCGGTTCAATGCCGGTGGTTTTTGATGCGCGGAAGGGGCGCTTGCGGGCAGAGAATACCGCTGTTTGGGCAACTTTATTTTGCCGCTGAAATTGGTGGTTTAAACCACAATGTCCCAAAAATGTCCCAGAATTGTCCCTTTACATGGGGGGGTCCTTGTGCTATGATGCTAATGTGGTCACGGGTGGGAAGAGCCGGTGGCCATTTGTTTATGGGATGGATATAAGCGCATAACCGTTTGATAAGCCCGCTGACCGGCCTGTGCCGGAAGGCGGGTTTTGCATGTCCGGAGGGCTCGATGCGCGGAAACAGACCGCCAGTCTGATTTGGATTGGCGGTTTTGCTATACCCGGAACAGATGGCGCGGGGCGGGCGGCTTTTCATGCCCGGAAAACAGACCGCAGTACGAAAGGAGGAAGGAAGTGACCATTTCGGAGTTTAGCGCGCGGCTGGCGGGCGTGAAGGGGTCTGGCGGGCAGATCACCGCCAGGTGCCCCGCGCATGACGACAGGCACCAGAGCCTATCCGTGCGCGAGGGCGACGGCGGGCGCATCCTGGTGAAGTGCCATGCCGGGTGCGCGATCGGGGAGAGGACGGACAGGCAGTGCGGGCAATACGCACGGGCCGGGGAATGCGCCGGACACAGTCAATTCACCCAACATCAACAGAAATATAAAGCCTGCGAATAAGAAGTCAAGGGAGAAATGAGGAAGGCAGAGCGGGAAAAAAGGGGGCAAGAAAAAAGCCATCGCGAACATGGAGTTGCAATGAGCAAAAGGAAGTGAGAAAGCGTTGTATTATGGGCAGTTATCCAACGAGTCCAAATACTCATTGACGCGCCCATAGTAAATACGCAGGAACTTGTTCGCCCCCGCTGTCATGTAGACGTAGTACGGCTTACCCTCGGAACGCTTTTTGTCAAGGAACTGGTAAACAGGATCATCCGCTGGCACTTTTTGCAGCAAGATTGACATGACAACAAAGAGCGTTTTGCGAAGATATGGCGAGCCCTGTTTTGAGGAAGGATTGCTCTTGCGCTCATGTGTACCGGATTGGCTGGGCATGGGATCCACGCCCGCGAAAGCGGTGAGAGAGCCCCTATGTTTGAACCGGCGCACATCTCCAATCTCGGCCATGAGCTGTTGCCCCATGGATGGGCCAATGCCGTACATGGCCATGACCACGGGGTATTCGGGAAGCGTTTCCGCCAGACGCCGCATCTCAGCGCGCAAAACCTCCACGGTTCGGGACACCGCATTGAGCTGGCCGATTGCCTCAAGGAGGAGCACCTTTGTGCTTTCATTTTTGGGGAATACGGGAACGAGTTCTTTGGCCTCCTGGTAGATGGTTTCGACTTTGGAGGCGTTGATGTTGTAGCCCTGGCGCTTGCACCACTTTTGGTAGCGGCCTGTGAACGCGCTGAGGCTAATGCCTCGGATACAGTCCACATGCCAGAAGGACGCGGCAAAATCCACCCACTTCTGGCTGCCGTCCTCACGGACAGGACTGGCGAAGTAGGCGTTCACACCGGGATAACTCTGGTCAAGCAAGGCGATGAGATTATTGTTTGAGGCGACCTTGTTCTTGACGTAGAGGTGGTACTGCCGGTTCATGGTTTTCAACTGTTCGCGGTTCGTCTCCATAGGGGTATGTTCCCGCAGTTCGGACCAGTTGTCAAGCCCATATCTGGCGATCTTCAGGGCATCGGCCTTGTCGGTCTTGACCTTGCGGATGGAGTTGTTGCCATATTCCTTGATGAGCAGCGGATTGACCGCGCTGACGAAGAGACCGGCTTCACAAAGCGCCTGCGTTACCGGCATATAGTACTTTCCGGTATGCTCCAAGACAACTCGTGTCTCACCGTCCAGGCTTTGAAGGGCGCGTGCCAGTTCCCGGAGTTCACGGGCGGTGCGACGGACTTCGTAGGGTGTGACCACCACCTGCCCAAAGGGACGCGCGACGGCAACCATGCTTTTTCCTTTGGATACGTCGATTCCTACCGCGTTCATTGCTTACCTCCTGATGATTGATGATGCAAATGGCGGTCCATCGTTTCCTCATTGCCGATTCAATCTGTTTGGTGACACGAACGCATTTAGTGGTTCTACCTGCGTAAATCGAACGTTGCGAATGAGTGGATGGCTGACTGACTTTACA
>JAVBPC010000108.1:0-6424 GCA_031549905.1 Eubacteriales bacterium | reverse complement strand
TGAGACCCCCTCGAGCACCCCGGGCTGGGCATTCCCTCGAAATTCATGGAATTTCGAGATGGAATGCCGTATGGGGGGGTGGGCGCTCACGCTGGGGTTTGAGGGGTTTTGCCCCCGAGCACCCCGGGCTGGGCGTTCTCTCGAAATTCATGGAATTTCGAGATGGAATGCCGTATGGGGGGTGGGCGCTCACGCTGGGGTTTGAGGGGTTTCGGCCCCTCAAGCCCCGGGCTGGGGGGTACCTGAAATTCATGAAATTTCAGGTGCACCGCCGTATCGGGGTGGACGCTGCGGCTAGAGTTTTCACTGAAATTTGCGGGATTTCAGTGGCGGCACGCGGGGTTGGGTATACTGAAAATAATTTTCTCCATTATTGAGGTGAGAGGGATGGCCCACGAAGAGCGGCTCTTTGCCCAAACAACGGCGGAGCTGCTGGACAGGATCAAGGCGCTGGAGATGGAAAACCGGAAGCTTTCGCGTGAAAAGCGCGTGCAGGAAAAGCTGATGGAAACGCTGCGCCTGAACATGAGCACGCAGGAGAATTTTTCCAAGATGATGCAGGCGGACAAGGTGCGGCTGGATCAGCAGATTTCGCTGCTGCTTCGGCACTGTCCGGATGCTATTTTCCTGCTGGATGCCAACGGGCGGTTTCAGGTGGGCACGGAGGCGCTTTACACCTTGTGGGGCGCGGATTCCCCCGGCGTGCTGACCGGGCGGGAATTTTCTTCCATTACCAAGCGGTATTTGCCGGATGGCTTGGGCGACGCGCTGGAAAGCGCGGTACAGGATGCGCAGGCAGCGGAAGACGGGCGGGCATCCCGCACCGCTGCTGCGGGCGGCAAAACATTTGAGATCAACGCGCTGACCTATGGCGGCGCAAACGAGGCGGCCGGCGTGCTGGTGCTGATGCACGATGCCAGCGAGCTGTACGGCGCAAAGGAAGTGGCCGAGCGCGCCAGCCGCGCGAAGAGCGACTTCCTGGCCAACATGTCTCATGAGATGCGCACGCCCATGAACGCCATCATCGGCATGACCAGCATCGCGCGCGGCGCGCCCGATCTGGAGAAAAAGGACTACTGCCTGGGCAAGATTGCCGATGCATCCACGCACCTGCTGGGTGTCATCAACGATATTTTGGATATGTCCAAAATCGAAGCGAACAAGTTCGAGCTGTCCTACAGCGAGTTTAACTTCGAAAAGATGCTGATGAAGGTGACGAACGTCGTCAACTTCCGCGTGGAAGAGAAAAAGCAGGTCTTCAACGTGAAGATCGACCAGGCGATCCCCAAAACGCTGATCAGCGATGAGCAGCGGCTTTCCCAGGTGATCGCGAACCTGCTGTCCAACGCCGTCAAGTTCACGCCCGAGCTGGGCGCCATTACGCTGACCTCGCAGCTGGTGTCGCGACAGGATGACCGGCTGCGGCTGCGCGTGTCCGTTACCGATACCGGCATCGGCATCAGCGAAGAGCAGCAGCAGCGCTTGTTCACATCCTTTGTGCAGGCGGATGCGGGCATCTCCCGCAAGTTTGGCGGCACGGGCCTTGGCCTTGCGATCTCCAGAAACATTGTGGAGATGATGAACGGCCGCATTTTTGTGGAATCCACGCCGAACAACGGCTCCTGTTTCACATTTGAGGTGGACGCCAAACCGGGCGAGGGCAAGGAACCCAAAAGCCTGCTGGGCCCGGGCATCAACTGGGGCAACCTGCGCGTGCTGGTGGTGGATGACTCCTGGGATGTGCGGGAATATTTCAGCGATATCGCCGAAACGCTGGGCATCCACTGCGATGTGGCGGCGGACGGGTTTGAGGCGTGCGCCCGCATCGAGTGCGAAGGCCCGTACGATATCTATTTCGTGGACTGGAAGATGCCCGTGATGAACGGCATTGAGCTATCCTACAAGATTCACGAGTACGGCGAGGGGCGCTCCGTGGTGATCATGATTTCATCCACCGAGTGGGGCGTTATCGAGCGCGAAGCCAAGGCCGCCGGGGTCGCCAAGTTTCTGCAAAAGCCGCTGTTCCCGTCCACCATTGCCGACTGCATCAACGATTGCCTGGGCATCACGCCCGAGGCCGCCGCCGCGCCCAAGGATGACAACACCAACTGTTTCCTGGGCCACCGCGTGCTGCTGGCGGAGGATATTGACATCAACCGCGAAATCGTCATTGCGCTGATGGAGCCCACCGGTCTTGAGATCGACTGCGCGGAAAACGGCGCGGTCGCCCTGGCCATGGTGGAAAAGGACCCCTCGCGCTACGATTTGATCCTGATGGATGTGCAAATGCCTGAAATGGACGGCTATGAAGCCACCCGCCGCATCCGTGCGCTTGATGACCCGCAGGCCAAGGCCATCCCCATCATCGCGATGACGGCCAACGTCTTCCGCGAGGACATCGAACGGTGCATGGCTGCTGGGATGGACGACCACATCGGCAAGCCGCTGGACATCGGGCAAGTGATGGAGAAGCTGACGGAGAGGCTGTTGAAGAAGTAACGTCGGGGGGCTGAGGAAACGCTGGGGAAACGCTGGGGCTTTGCCCCAGACCCCACTTAAGGGCCTAAGGCCCTTAAGAATCCCTGCATAGGGGTTTTCACTTTCATTTTTGCCCCCTGCCCGCCGTGAGGCGAAACAGCAGGGGTTCTTAGGGGCCTTAGGCCCCTAAGCGGGGTCCAGGGGCAGCGCCCCTGGCGTTCCCCACACCACCGCCGCAAAGGAGCATGGATGAACAAGAGGAAGCTGAACCGGTTGCTTGCGGAAGCATATGGCAAACTGCCGGAAGCGGACGCCACCCCGGAAGACATGCGCGAGATTCGCGCCTATTATGATTTGCGCAAGGCTCGCGATGGCGAGCCTTTTTTGGTGGATGAAACGACATGGCGCGACCTGCAGATGGATGAGGTGTTTGCCAAGGTCAATGCCGCGCAGAGCACGGCGGGCGAGCATGTGCTGTACTATCTGCTGCGCAGCCCCGCTGTGGACGGCGGGGAGTATGCCCGGCGGGAGAAGCTGATCGCGTATATGGAGGAGGAACCGCAGCTGCGGTTGCGGATTGCGCGCGCGCTGTGGAAGCTTAACAAGCGGCGGCGCGTGGATATTGAAGCGATGTTTTCACCGAAGCCGCTGGAAGCGAAGCTGCTATACCTTGCGCCGCTGCTGGTGCTGGGACTGCTTGGCTGCGCGGTGGGCGCGATCTTCGCGCATGTGCTGCTTTTGCCGATGATCGGGTTGATTCTTGTCAACTCGCTATACCACGAAATCATGACGCAGCGCTTGGCGGCTGCGTTTGTCACGGCGAACTATGCCGCCTCCATCGCGCGCACCGCAAAGCGCGTGGCCGGGCTTGACCCAGCGCTGTGCGAAATGCTGCCGGGGTTTTCGGACGCAGTGGTGAAGTCGGGTTCGCTGCGCCGGGCGGGCGTGACGGCGGCCACCGGCGGAAACGACCTGCTGCAGGTGGTCAGCCTGTTCCTGCTGGTGGATCTGCTGTCCTTTAGGCGCCTGCGCAAGCAGATGGCCAAGCACCGCGACGAGCTGTTCGCGCTGCATGAGGCGCTGGGGCGGCTGGACGCATCCATCGCGGTGGCGTCTTACCGCTGCACGCTGCCGCGCATGACGCTGCCGCAGATCGATTTTGACGAAAGCGCGCCGCCCCGCATGGATGTGACCGGACTGTGCCATCCGCTGCTGAGCCACCCTGTGCCTTCCGATCTAGTGCTGACGGGCTCCATGCTGGTGACAGGCTCCAATGCTTCCGGCAAGTCAACATTCCTTAAAAGCGTGGCGCTTTCCGCCATCATGGCGCAGAGCGTGTGCACCGTATCCGCCGAGAAATACAGTGCGACCGCCTTCCGCATCGCGACATCAATGGCTGTTACGGACAGCATCCTGGACGGCGACAGCTATTTTGTGGCGGAGATCAAATCGATCAAGCGCATTCTGGATGCGAAGCAGCGGGGCGAGAGGCAGCTTGCCATCATCGATGAGGTGCTGCGCGGCACCAACACGAAGGAACGCATCGCCGCTTCCACGGAGCTGCTGCGCGATCTGGCCGGCGGCAGGGGCCTGATCGTGGCCGCCACGCACGACGGCGAACTGTGCGAGCTGCTGCGGGACGGATACCGCATGGCGCACTTCGAAGAGGAGATCAGGGACGGGGAAATTTTGTTTGATTATAAAATAAAGGAAGGCCCGGCGACTACCAGGAACGCTATACGGCTGCTGGGCATTATGGGGTTTCCGGGGGATTTGGTGGAGAGAGCTATGGCGCGGGCCGGGGAGTGACGGGAACGGGGGACGCTGGGGTAGGGAACGCTGGGACGCCGTCCCAGACCCTGCTTAAGGGTCTAAGACCCTTAAAAATCCCTGCTTCCGCTGCGGCGGGGGTGGGGATTTTTCACGTGCGACTTTGGCAATGCGAAGGCAACGAAACCTTTTCAGCACAATAGCAACGAAACCTTGTCAAAAAAACAAATCAGCAAAAAACAAAACCCGCCACCAGGCGAGTCGGTTTTTCTTTTGCTTTTTATCTGCCCATTACGCCGCGCGCCCAACATTCCACGCGGCCCCTGAATGTTTTTTGCTTGCGCATCATCACGGCGGCGGATAGCGCCATTTCGCGCAGGCGCGCATCGGCAGGAGAGAGGTGAATGGCGGCGCGGAAGCTTGCGTGCGCGGCCTCCGGCTCCCCTTTTTTCAGCAGGATGCTGCCTTGCAGCGCATGCCAGCCGGCATCGCGGTCATGCGTTTTATTCAGGATGCGCAGCGCGCTGTCCAGCTGCCCCTGTTCATACAGCTTTTGCGCCACCTGTTTCGGGTCAGGGATGGTGATGCGCGTGGTCTCCCTTTCCGCAACGCGGCGCATCGCTTCCTGGTAGACGAGATTCAGCTGGGTCAGTTCATCCTGTGCCACCTGCTGCGAGGCCGCGTCACGGGCCAGGTCAGGGTGGCAAAGCTTTACTTTCGCATGGTACGCCGCGCGCACCTGTTCCCGGCTGGCATCCGCGCCCACGCCCAGGGCGATGAAGGGATTTTGCATCAAAGCGCCTCCAAGATTGCCGAAAGCGGCTAATGATCCAGGTTAGGGTAACAATTAGTATAGCATAGTCTACGGTATGACGCAAGGTGCACATAGCAACAGCATGAAAGATGAACTGTGCCCGCGAAAAGAGTTTGTTACAAACCTCCCGCCGGGGACTGTTCTGCCCTTGAAACCCCCGCGCAAAAACTGTATACTAATGATAGCATTCGGGAGAAATCTTTCCTATTTGGAGAGCAGTTCCCACCCACATCAAAAAGGAGGATACATCCATGAAAAAAACCCTGGCTATCCTGCTGGCGGCGATGCTGCTGCTGACCTGCGGCCTGGCCCTGGCGGACGAGGCGTCAGGCACGCTGGTCGTCTATTCCCCGCACGACGCGAACCCCCTCAACGCCGGCATCGCGCTGTTTGAGGCTGCCTACCCCGGCATCGATGTGCAGGTTGTTGCCGCCGGCACCGGCGAGCTGCTGCAGCGCATCAAGGCCGAATCCGAAAACCCGCTGTGCGATGTGCTGTGGGGCGGCGGCGCCGACTCCCTGGCCGCGTTCAACGACTATTTCCAGCCCTACGTTTGCGCAAACGATGATGTGATCGCCGAGGCGTTCAAGGATGCAAACGATCTGTGGATCGGCGAATCCCCGCTGCCGATGGTGATCTTCTACAACCGTGAGCTGGTGCCCGATGAAGAGGCTCCCAAGACGTGGGATGACCTGCTCGATCCCAAGTGGAAGGGCCAGATTGCGTACGCGTCCCCGGCGAAGTCCGGCTCCGCGTTCACGCAGCTGTGCACGATGATCTTTGCCCACGGCGGCCCCGACGGCGGCGGCTGGGATTTCGTTGAGCAGTTCTATGCCAACCTGGATGGCAAGGTGCAGGATAGCTCCGGCAACTGCCATAAGCTGGTGGCCAGCGGCGAATACGCCATCGGCGTCACCATCGAAAAATCCGCCGTGCTGTACGCCGGAAACGACGGCGTGGCCTATGTTTACCCCGCCGGCAACAGCGCCGTGCCCGATGGCGTTGCCATCGTGAAGGAATGCCCGAACCTGACCAACGCCCAGCTGTTCGTCGATTTCGTGACGGGCCTGGAAGCCCAGACCGAACAGTCCACCAACTGGAGCCGCCGCCCTGTCCGCAGCGATATGGACACCGGCGATCTGCCCGCGCTGGCCGACCTGGACCTGTGCGACTACGACTTCGACTGGGCTGCTAACTTCAAGGAAGATATTATTGAAAAATGGCAGGATATCGTTGTCGGCTGACGACGTAAAAGGGGGACACGTCCCCCTTTTAGAATCCCCCTCACGGCCTTCCGGCCGTGCGAGGTAGAAAAACCTTGCGGTTTTTCTGTCCGTTCGGCGGCAAAGCCGCCGATGCCGG
>JAVBPC010000098.1:0-10352 GCA_031549905.1 Eubacteriales bacterium | reverse complement strand
TACACATAGCGGGGGAAAAGGATAAGAATAGCATTATACGAACAACCGAGATGAATGCGAATCAGGGCCTGCCGGGATGGCTGCGCCAGTTTGGCCGATGGTTAGGACGGCTTTTCTCGCGCGAGGTGCATTACATCGGGGGCAGCGACACCCTCCCGCCGCCCATGTCGCGCGAGGAGGAGCGCGAGGCCCTGCGCCGCCTCACAGAGGGCGATTTTTCGGTGCGTTCGCTGATGATCGAGCGCAACCTGCGGCTCGTCGTGTACATATCGCGAAAATTTGAGAACACCGGAGTTGGCCTGGAGGATTTGATCTCCATCGGCACCATCGGCCTGAACAAGGCGGTCAATACATTTGACCCCAGCAAAAAAATAAAGCTGGCCACATACGCCAGCCGCTGCATTGAAAATGAAATCCTGATGTTTCTTCGGCGCAACAGCCGCCTGCGCCAGGAGGTTTCGCTCGATGAGCCGCTCAACACCGACTGGGATGGCAACGAGCTGCTGCTTTCCGATGTCCTTGGCACCGAGGACGACACCGTTTACCGCGAAATCGAAGAGGATGTGGAAAAGCAGCTGCTGCGCACGGCGCTGAAAAAGCTGCCCGGGCGCGAGCAAAAAATCATGCGCCTGCGCTTCGGTTTGGAGGGCGGACAGGGCCGCACGCAAAAAGAAGTTGCGGACAGTTTGGGCATTTCGCAAAGCTATATTTCACGGCTGGAAAAGAGAATTTTGCACCGATTGCGCAAAGAAATGGCGCGGATGACGTGAACGGGCAGGGCATCAAACCGCCTTCAAGGCGTATAAACCGTCACCCGTACGGCCATACTGCTTTCATTCCGAGGACACGGAGGGAAGCCAATGCCGATTAACAAAGTGGAAATCTGCGGTGTGGACACCTCGACGCTGCCTGTACTGACAAACGAAAGAATGCGCCAGCTGTTTCCGCTGGTTCATGGCGGCGATACGGCCGCGCGCGAGGAGTTCATCAGGGGCAATCTGCGCCTGGTGCTCAGCGTCATTCAGCGCTTTAACAACCGCGGCGAAAACGCGGATGACCTGTTCCAGGTCGGGTGCATCGGCCTGATGAAAGCGCTGGATAACTTTGATGTTTCCCAAAATGTGCGGTTTTCAACCTATGCCGTGCCGATGATCATCGGCGAAATTCGGCGCTACCTGCGCGACAACAACACCATCCGCGTGTCAAGGTCGCTGCGCGATACCGCATACAAGGCGTTGCAGGCCAGAGACAGGCTGGCGGCCGGCAGCGGCAAGGAACCCACGCTGACCGAGATCGCAAGCGCGCTGTCACTGCCCCGCGAAGATGTGGTGTTCGCGCTGGAAGCGATCCAGGACCCCGTTTCCCTGTTCGAACCGCTGTACAACGACGGCGGCGACGCGGTATTCGTCATGGATCAGGTAAAGGACGACAAAGAGGCCGACACGCTGTGGCTGGAAGGCATCGCGCTAAAAGAGGCGCTGGGCCGCCTGGGCGACAGGGAACGGCGGATTCTGAGATTGCGGTTTTTTGAGGGCCGCACGCAAATGGAGGTTGCCGGGGAAGTCGGCATTTCGCAGGCGCAGGTGTCAAGGCTGGAGAAGAACGCGCTGACGCATCTTAGGAAGTATGTGTAAGGCAAAAAGGGCCGGCGTATAGGGGCGCCGCCATAAGAAAACATTTTGCATGAAAACAGGCAGGGATAAACCCTTGCCTGTTTTATACTTTTTTCGGAGGATACCTAGTGCCTATGCTTGCTGCCTCCAATCATGTGGCGTATAATCAAAACACGCGCGTTCAAGAAAATTTGTATAAGGTGAAAATTACAATGTTTGACGTAAGCAAGCTGCCTGAACAAATCACAAACAGAATTGCCGGGTTAAAATGGACGTATGATTCCATTGGCATGTCTGATTCTACAATATTGTTGTTTCAAGAAATGGTGTTGAAAATCGAGAAAATCAGCCGCTCTTCTGAACATGAGAAATTGCTGCTCGGTTGGCTTGCCAACAAACTGCCTGTACCCAAAGTCATTGAGGCGGCAACGCATGACGGTTACAGCTTTTTGCTTATGTCAAAAATACCCGGAGAAATGGCTTGCTCGGATAACAGCCTACAAAGCGTTGAAGATACGGTCACAGCATTGGCAACCGGTTTGAAACTGCTGTGGAGGACAGATATTGCGAACTGCCCTTGCAAAAACACGGTAGTGGAAAAACTCATTCAGGCAAAATACAACATAGAAAACGGCTTTGTAGATATGGATGACTTCAACCCTGAAACCTTTACAACGGAGGGCTTCAAAGGCGTGCCCGACTTATACGATTATCTTGACAAAAACCGTCCAGTTGAGGATTTAGTGTTCTCTCACGGTGATTTTTGCCTGCCAAATGTTTTTGTATCCGGCAATGCCATAACAGGATTCCTTGATTGGGGCAATGGCGGCGTTGCTGATCGTTGGCAGGATATAGCCCTGTGTGTCCGTTCACTGCGCAGCAACTATATGGAATATGCCGGTTGTGATGAGCATGCGTATCAAAAATATGAAGCAATGCTATTTAGGGAGCTTGATATCGAACCGAACGAAGATAAAATCCGTTACTTCATTTTGCTTGATGAGCTGTTTTGAGTGCAATGCAAATGAAAGCAAGAAGAAACAGCGAACTGCTTCTTCTTGTTTTCTTATGTCGGGCGGTCAAAAACCAGCCCCTTTTGCGTTGTGTATTGTTTTAAAACCCCGCCCCATCCGTCGGGTTATTCAAAACCCCGAAAAGCACCAGCAGCTGCAAAACCCCCGCCACCACCTGCTCCGCCGTTTCAGACAATCCCACATCCACCGCGCCCACCAACAGCAGCAGCGACAAAACCTGTGCCACCACCGCGCCCCAGAATACCGGCGATCTGAACCTTGACTGTTCCATCAACTTGCACCATCCTTTCTTACCCCGTCAATCAGCCGAAAAGCCGTCTTGATATCCCTTTCCGCCACGGCCATGCGTTCCACCAGCTGGTTGTGCTTGTCCACCTTGCGCTCCAGCTGCTCAATGCGGTAGTTGACCAGCCGGTTTGCCACCAGCACCCCCGCGCCGGAGCCCATCAGCGTGCCAACCAGCGCAAGCAGTGCCACCCAAATTTCCGCGCTCATCAGGCGTCACCGCCATATTTCGCGATCAGGGCGAGCAGCTCCGCCACCGGCACCATGCCCTTTTCGGGGTCGGGCAACAGGAAGCGGGTTTCCATGTAGCCGTCCATGCCGGCAAAGGCCACGCGGGTGTAATTGCCCGTTTCGCCGTATGTCAGCACGCCTTCTCCGATGGGCACGCGCGCCACACTTTTCGCGGCTGGGTCCGGCATGGCGCGCAGGTTTACGGTCTTGCCGGATTCGGCCCAAACGGTCATTGTCATAGGCGTCACGCTTGCCGCCTCCTTCGTTTCATAATCGATTGCCTTGATCAGCCCCACATGCGTCCACCCGTTTGCAAGGGTGGTCTGGCAGACCTTGCCTTTGCCGGATGAGCTGTGCGCCGCCTCGATCTGCGCATCGCCCAGGTACAGCCCGATGTGCGATGCGTTGCCAAGCCCGTCCGCCTGGTAGCGCGCGGGCTCGTTTCCGTCCTGTTTCAGGATGAAAAGTGCCGCGCCGGGCAGCAGCCTTCCAAGCTGTTTCGCCTCGGCAACCGTGCCAACCCAAGCGCAGGCGTTCCGAAACATGTCGTTGCTGCCGGCAAAATCCATCTGACCGCCGCACTGGCGCACGCAGTACTCCACAAACCCCTGGCAGTCCATGCCGGAGAGGCTTTCGCCCCCCAGCACATACGGAATGACGCCCTCCCTTTTTACAAGGGAGAGCGCCATGTTCACCACCTGTGCCGCTAATACCGCCCGCATCATCAGCCCCCCAGCGCCTGGATGCGCGCCAGCAGCCCCGCGGCGCCGATGCGCCCGGTCGCGGTCACATCCAGCGCGCCATCCACGGCGATCTGGTTATCGCCGTCCACGGCGGCCAGCGCGGGCGGCGCAAACGTGACCGTGCGCGGCTCAAGCAGCTCATACAGAATCTGCACGGGCCGCCCCGCGTCGCGCTCCGCCGCGAACCATGCCTTTGCCGCCGCGATGTGCGTGCCCCGGTCGGCCGTCGCGCCGTACGGCTCCAGCCGGCTGCGCTTGATGACCACGCCCACCACGCGCGCGGCGGTGGTATTGCCCCACACGCCCTCCTGGTTCGCGCCCGTGGCAAACGCGATCAGCGGGAGGTGGCTGCACAGCAGATTCCCGGTGCCGCTCTTTCTGCCGGTATAATCCTTGACAATGTTCAGCGACACATAGTTTGTATCGGGAATCGTTTCGGTCAGTATCCAGTTTGCGGTGGCCGGGTCGGATAGCAGGTTGATCGTGTCGGTGGCGGTGCCGCCGGTGATATCGGCGGTGACGGGCAGGTTTGCAAGCCCGTACAGCGGCGCAGGCAGCGCGATCGTGCCCACCGAAGCGCCGTTATGGCGCACGGTCAGCGCAGTCGTCCAGGTGATGGGCCGCACGTTATCGGGGGATACCGTGCCCGTGCCGGCCTGCACCGGCGCAAAGCGCGCGCTGACCCGCACCGCCGTACCCTGCACGCACCCTTTCAGCGTGGGCGAAGTGCCCGACGCCGAGATGGGGGCCGTCAGCCTGTCAAGCGCGGCAAAGGCGGCCTCCGCCGCGCCGTTCGCGGCCGAAACCGCCGCCGTGGCGCGGCTGCCGGCATCCAGCACAGCGGCATCCAGCGTGCCCTGCACGCCCGAAAGGAACGCATCCGCGCGCGCGGCGGCGCTTGCTACCGCCGTATCCACCCTGTCCGTTGCGGAACCCACCACCGCGTTCAGCGCGGTTTCGGCATCCGCCAGGAAATCATTCACCTGTGTAGAAGCGCCTGTGACCGCCGCATCCAGCGCGTCATCCGCCGACAGCAGAAACCCGTCTACCCTTGTGGATGCGGTTGAGCATGCCGCGTTCAGCTCGTTTTGGGCGTCATCAAGGAAATCATCCGTCCGGGTGTCAACGCCCGCAACCGCCGCATCAACCTTGCCGGTCGCGGAGGCGACAGCCGATCCAAGCGCCTCCTCCGCCTCCGCGATGAACCCATCCACGCGCCGGGTTGCGTCATCCGCCGCCTCTTCCGCCTTTTCCGCCGCGGCAAGCAGCCGAAGCAGCGCCGGCATCTGGTCATCACCCGCATGCTCCACCGCGTGCAGCGATTCCAGCACATCCACCGTGAACACCGCGCCGGATAGCATCTCTTCGCCCAGCACGATCGTCAGCTGCCCGCGCACCTCGCCAGCGGCGGCAAGCGGCGCGCCCGGCAGCACGAAGGTCACCTCCTGCCCGTCCACCGTGTCCACATCGAAAAATTCCGTGGCGCGCTCCACGCCGTCCGGGTCGGTGTAGGCATACTTGTGCAGCACCATGGCCCCGTCCGGCACAGCGTAGGGGCTCAGCCGCCCCTTGGCGCCGTCCTTGTAGTTCTCTTCCACAAACAGCCGCGCGCGCACTTGCCTTGATCCCCAGTCGCCCGCGCGCACCGCGAAAACGTGCCCCCGGTCGCCGCCGGAAAGCACCACATCCATCCGATGCATTGTTTTCATCAATAGTCGCCTCCTCCTACGCTTTGTACAAATACCTGCGCGAACAGGTTCAGCACGATGCGTGTCAGCCTG
This sequence comes from Eubacteriales bacterium, assembly GCA_031549905.1. Lineage (GTDB taxonomy): Bacteria > Bacillota > Clostridia > Christensenellales > Aristaeellaceae > Avichristensenella. The sequence continues at coordinate 4,665 of JAVBPC010000098.1, read as the reverse complement.
TCCGGCGCGCAGGTCACCGTATGCCAACTGCCGCGCCTGATTTTCCCTTCGTCGTTTGTGCTCAGGTACGGCGTGATGTTCAGCTCGCGCTCGCCCTGCGTGTCCTCAGCCGGTACCGGGTTTCCGTCCACCTCAAATGTGGCCTGCGATGCCCTGCCGCTGGTAAATATTCCATACTGTATGGAATGGGTGTGCGTGGGCATGGTCACCTGGTGCGTATGCGTGGGCAGCGTCACGGCATGCTGATGGCTGGGCGCGGTCACCTGGTGCGTATGGCTGATATCATGCCTGTGGCCAAACGCGTGCGTGTGGCTGCCGAAGCTGTGGGTATGCTCCTGCATGGCATGCGTGTGCGCCAGCGCGTGCGTGTGGCTGCCGCCTGCGTGCACGTGCGACCCGTCGCTGGATGTCGTGCCCTGCGCATAGCCCGAATAGCCCGATGCGGACTCCGTATGGCTGTGGCTGCCCACAGAATGCGTGTGCGACCCATCGGTGCTTGTTGTACCGGCCGCATAGCCCGTGTAAGATGTGCTATCCACCGCGTGCCGGTGGTTGGGCGCGGTGTGGTAATGCCCGCCCGCGCTGGCGGCGGTGGTACTGACGGAACTTGTAGACCCGGAAACGCTGACATCATGCCGGTGATTGGAACCGTCGTGATAGTGCGTGCCGCTGTAGGCGGTCGTGCCACCGGATGAACCCGTGTCCCCGTCCGCGCTTCGGATCAGCCAATCCGCGCCGGGGCTGGAATAGCCCGTCATCGTGCCGGAAAGCGAAACGCTTGTCTCCGCGTTGCTGATCTCCACCGTGCTCACGCTGCTTGCCCCGCTGGTCTGCGATACCGCGCCGCCCGCATCGCTGGTGGCGGTCACGCCCCCGCCCGCGTTGCTGGTGGCCGTGGCCCCGCCGCCCGCGGCCGCCCCGGTCGAGTACGCCCTGAAAGGCTCAAACGACCACTTGAGCAGCACCTTGTTCACCCTGACCAGGTTTTCCGGCAGGTAAAACCGCATGGTCATGGGCTTATCGGGGTCTGCGTTGTCGGCAATCTGCTGGCAATACAGGTTCGTCGCGCCCTGCGCGTACAGCTCGTTCACGCCCGTGCGCCGCGCAATTTCCGCGATGCTGTCCGATGCGTCCTCAATCTTGGAATCGATCTGTATCTCCATCTCGCCGGGGTCACCGTCCACATCGGGTTTCTTCATTTCGACGATGCGTTCGGTAAGCTCCACGCCGCCCTCGGTCACGCGCGCCAGCTTGCCCGGCAAGAACTTATCCCACCGTCGCCCGGTCGCGCGGAAAAGGTCGATAGCCTTCGCGCGGTAGGCCACGCGCGGGTGCTTCACCTTCTCCAGCACCTGCCGCCCGGCGGCCAGCAGCAACCCCGCATCCTCGATTTTCTTGTCGATGAAGGGCATGCTTTTGACGCCCCACACATCCTGCGTGTCGGCATCCAGGTACGCAAGCCCGCCGTTGACCTTCTCAATCGTCAGCTGGTTGATGCCCTCGCCGTAGCCCAGGCAGTACAGGCGCGTGCAAAGCTGCGTAGCGTCCACCTCGCGCTGAATCTTCTCCAAGTTGCGCCGGTAGCGCAGCTCCGCGCCGGGGGTGTCGTCCGCCGCGTCCAGGTGCAGCGTCCAGGGCGTCGTTTCCGTGTCGAATACCCAGGTGTAGGGCGCGGCAAGCGGCGTCGCCACCGAAAAAAGCGCCGCCAGCAGCGTCTCGTTCTCCCATTTGTACTGGAAGAAGGTGTGAAAGGCGCACCGCCCCAGCTGCCAGCGCTTCACATGCTGCCGGTTCAGCAGGTAATGAATGGCATCGGTAATGGGCAGCTCCTCCCCGCCGAACTCGTGGTACCCGGGCAGGAAATCATCGGCAAGCGTTGCGATAACGTGCTCCAGGTCGTAGCGGATGCTGGCGTCCGCGCCGGTCAAATCGCTCCGCGGCGACGCGATCACGCGGAACAGCCCCACCTTTTCATCGCCGTCAAATATCGCGACAGGGCGGTGCATGCGCATGCGGTCGTTCATGGGGTCATCCTTTGGCAGCGTCAGCCATGCGGTGGAAAGGTTGTTCCATTTCAGGGCGTAGCCCACATCCATCGCGTTTGCCAGCATGCCGATGGGCCGCATGGCTTCGTCATACAGGATCGGCTTCATCACAGCCACCTGCCCCGTATCGACGCCAGCGCGCTGACCGTCGCGCCGCCGTATGGCGTTACGCGCAGCTCATTGGGTTCCCCCGTGATGGCGGGAAACGCCCCGCCCGCGTAGCACTCAAACGCATCCTTACCGTTTACCAGCACGGTTTGCTTTTCACCGTCCACCGTCAGCTGATCCCCGCTGCCAAGCGACAGCCCGCGCACGGAAAAGATGGAACCATCCCGCAGCGAGAGGTCAACGCCCGTCAGCGGCACATCCGATGTGTTCCACACATCAATCACCAGCGGCGTTTCCATCCCCGTTTTCAGCGGGAACAGCAACAGCAGTGTCGGCTCCGAAATGCCCTGCTTTTCCACGCCCCCACGCTCCACGGACAGCATCGCGCTCTGGCACACGAACGTCACCTCAAAGCAGCCGTTGGGCCATTTCTCGGTGGATATCACCGGCGCGTCCAGCACCTCTGCCTCGTAGTACTTGTCCGGCTCGTAGTCCATGATCAGCGGTGCGCGCCCGGCCCCCGTCAGCCATTCGGCCACGCGGTGCATGCGGCTGCGCGCTTCCCCCTGCGACAGCGGCGCGTCCACGCCGTCCGCGCGGCACAGGTACAGCCGCCCGGTGATCGTGCGCACCATGCGCCCCGCGTCCGCCATGCGGATGGTGCCGTCGCGCCCGGGAATCCTGTAAATGGATGCATCCGGCGCGGGCAGCACCTGGTAGCCGGTTTCCTCGAAAAGCAACCCGAAATCGCGGTAACAGTGCTTGCCGGCGAACGTGAAATCGCACAGCGGCGCGTCCCAGTCGATCATGGGCTTTCCCGTCGCGGTGGAATAGGGACGCGGGTCCTCGCACTGGAATACCGCAGTCACCCGCGCGGTCAGCCCCTGCCTTTCCGGTGCGGAAACTGTTTGGCAGCGCGCCCGGTAGTACCGCCATGCCTCGCCTTCGCCGAACAGCGCGCACGCGGCCCTTGGCGCGGTCAGCCACCCGGTAAGCCTTGACAGCGTGTGCCGTATGGCTACTTCATCTTCACCCAGCACCAGGAACGTCACCGTCACCTGCCGCAGGCCCTCTTGCCGCACCGCGCCGCGCACGCCGCCCCTATATGTCAGCACGGACAGCATCCCGTCCGGCTGCCGCTCATCCTTCCACCCCGTCACCTTCACAAACCCGAACGTGGCGGGGTCAACGCCCGCAAACTTCACCCGACTACCCCCCTTCCCGCCGACCGCCCCGCATACGAGGCCCGGCTTTCTCTTTTCATTTCGCGGGCCACCGCGCCCGCCTGCGCCTGGCCCACCTTTTCGCCGTCCAAATACAGCGATTGATTCAGCGCACCGCGTGCGATCAGCCGATCGGCCATCGCCTCGCCGATTTCGCGGGCGGGGATGTCCGCCTGGCGGCCCTGGCCCGCGCCGGCCAGCGCGTTTTCAATCCGCGTATAGTCGATGGATGACGCCGCTTCCGGCGCGACAAACGGCTGCGTCAGCGCGGACATCGCCGTATCCGTCGCCAGCGCCATGCGCCCCGTCATCTTTTCCAGCCCCATCGCGATCGCCCCGCCGAAGTTTTCGCCGATATCCAGCCCCACGCCCGAAGGCGAGTGGATCGAAAGCGCCCCTTTCGCGGCGGAAACCGCCTGGCTGACCGCCGACATCGCAGCCGACGCCAGCATCCCCGCCGTGCTCGCGATGCCCGAAGCCATCGCGCTGCCAAAATTGGACCCGATCCCGTACCCTTCGCCGTACGAAAGGCGGCTTTCCGCCGCCCGCACGCCCGCATCCGCCGTACCCGCAGCCGCCGAAGCCACCGCCCCGGCCGCCCCCGCGATGCCGCCTTCCAGCCCCGCCATCGCAATCTGCGCCACCTGGATCATGTCCTGTTCCATCGGCTGAACCGCTGTAAGGGCAGCCATGCGCACCGCGTCAGCAGCCTGCGCCGCAGCCGGTGTTCCCGCGCCAATGCCCTGCGCCACGGTTTCCGCAACCGTTTGCCCCAGCGCGAAAAACGGCTCCGGGTCAAACCCATCGCCGTCCATTCCAGCAAGCAAGCCGGATAACCCCAGCCCCTCCCCGCCCGAAAGCGCGCCCGCCGCCGTCTCCCGGATCGCCACCAGCGCCTCCGAAAGCGCGCCAAGCCCGCCCTGCGCGCGGTTAAGCGCCTCGGTAAAAGCCGCGTCATCCAGCGTCAAAACCGCAAAAAGCTCACCCACTTGGGTTGCCATTGAATCCCTCCTTTCTGTTGTAAAGGGGATGAGGGGGAACGCTGGGACGCTGTCCCAGACCCTGCCAAAGGGATTTCATCCCTTTGGAATCCCTTCATTTTCGCTTCACAGCGGGATAGTAATTTTCATAATGAAATCCCCCCATGATGGGATTCTTAAGGGATGAAATCCCTTAAGCAGGGGTCCAGGGGACCGCGTCCCCTGGCGTGCCTGTCCCTCACCCTGCCCCGTTCCCCCCCCCCCCCCCCCCCCCCCGAAAACCCCCCCCCGCGGGGCGGGGGGGGCCGG
>JAVBPC010000102.1:0-50808 GCA_031549905.1 Eubacteriales bacterium | reverse complement strand
TGGCAGTGCAGCTCGGCCACATCTTCGCGCGTATAGGACTTCGGTGCGCGCATCAGCACGGCCATGATCTCATCCAGCATTTCACCGTCACGCCGCAGAAAAGCGTGCGTCAGCCGGTGGCTTTCCCACTTGGCGCGGCCCGTCAGCTGGCGCAGAATCGCCTCGGCATCCGGCCCGCTGATGCGCAAAATGGCAATGCCGCCCACGCCCGGCGGGGTCGCGACGGCGGCAATGGTATCTGTTTGCATGGTCACACGTTGAAGCGGAACAGCGTCACATCGCCGTCCTTCATCACATATTCGCGCCCTTCAGAGCGCACCAGCCCCTGCTCCTTACAGGCGGCCATGCTGCCCTTTTCCATCAGCGCAGCATAGGGCACGATCTCCGCGCGGATGAACCCGCGCTCAAAATCGGTGTGGATTTTGCCGGCGGCCTGCGGGGCTTTGTCGCCATTATGAATCGTCCAGGCGCGAACCTCATCGGGGCCTACGGTTAGGAACGAGATCAGCCCCAGCAACGCGTAGCTGCGCTCTATCAGGCGTTCCAGGCCGGAGCGCTCTATGCCAAGCTCCTGAAGGAACTCCGCCTTGTCGGCAGGGTCCATCTGGGCAATTTCCTCTTCTACCTTCGCGGAGATGACCAACACCTGCGCGCCCTCTTTCTGCGCCAGCTGCTTGATGCGCACCACATCCGCGATGTCATCTTCCGGCATGCCCAGCATGTCTTCACCGATGTTGGCGGCGTACAGCGTGGGCTTTGTCGTCAGCAGGAACCAGTCGCGCACGATTACCTTTTGTTCCGGCGTAAGGGGGCAGGTGCGCGCGGGGTGTTCTTTTTCGAGATGGGCAAGCAACAGGTCTGCCACCTCGGCCTCATCCTGGTAGCGCTTTTCGCCCGATTTGATCATCTTTTTCGCCCGGTCGCCGCGCCGCTGCACGGTTTCCATATCGGCCAGGATCAGCTCCAGGTTCACCGTTTCGATGTCGGTCGCGGCATCCACTTTTCCATCCACATGGATGACGTTCTCATCGGCAAAGCAGCGCACAACATGCACGATGGCATCCACCTCGCGGATGTGCGACAGGAACTTGTTGCCAAGGCCCTCTCCACGGCTTGCGCCGCGCACAAGGCCCGCAATGTCCACAAACTCCACCACGGCAGGGGTGGTTTTCTTGGGGGTGTACATCTGCGTCAGCTTGTCAAGCCTCGCGTCCGGCACGGGCACGATGCCCGTGTTTGGCTCGATGGTGCACAAGGGGTCGTTGGCGGCCTCCGCGCCCGCCTGGGTGATCGCGTTGAACAGGGTGCTCGTGCCTACGTTGGGCAGGCCGACGATGCCTAGTTTCATGGAGTGCTCCTCTCGATGGGGTGATATAGCGTGAAATATAACGGTTTACTCCGCGATGGACAGCTCAAAGATGCGCATGCCGTCCCCGACTGCCAGCATGATGCGGCCATCCGGCAGCCAGTGCATGCCGGTATCGGCATTGGTGAAAGGCAAGCCGTACGCGCCCAAGTAATTCGGGCTTGTTTCAAACGCGGCAGAGAGATCAATCCTGCCGGTCACGCCGCGCGCGATATCATGGATGTACAGCCCGTACTCCCCGCCTTGCACATGGTATGCCAGCAGGATATAATTGCCATCGGGCGAAAACACCGCGTTGTGCAGCTGGGGGCGCAGTACATTTTCAGCCGCGTCGGCAGCCAGCAAGTCCGCAAGGTTTGCCTGCGCCAGGCGTTCCTGGGGCGCATTATCCGGCTGGATGGACAGCACCGTATCATACAGCGCGGCGGAGATGCCGTCAAGCGCAAACAGGTGGATCGTAGGCCCAACGGTACCCGGCTGCGCGCCGCTAAGCCCCGTGAGCAGCAGCCCATGCGTATCCGATACGGCAAGCAGGCGGCTGTTGCGCGCCTGCGCGGCTATAGGCGATTCCGGGTCGCCGTGGATGTAGGTGCCCGTGCTGCGCTCGCCGCGGAAGGCGATGCCGAAATCCTCATTCATCTTGATGTGCGCGTACGTGTTCGCAATCCCAAGCGGGGTGACCAGCAGCGCGGGATCGGAAGTGGTGGTCGAAAAATCAGACAGGGACAGCACACGCGTTTCGCCGGTGGTAAGGTCATAGGCACGCAGCTGGTTGTAAGGGCCCGCAATCGCGTTTGGCACACGGTACATTTCGTAGTAAAGCACCGGCTTTTCCGTATCAAACACCGCGCGGAAAGGTGCGCCGAAAAAGTTGCCGGTTATAGCTTTAACAGGATAGGGCAGATCCAGCAGAGGGCGCACGGTGCCCTCCTCGGTATCGATGAGCAGCAGGTTGCAGTCAAGCCGCGCCATCAGCAGCGTATTGCGCAGGAAAGACAGTGCAATGTACCTGCCGTCGGATGACCAGGCAACGCCCGCGGGTTCCGGCTTGCACAGAAGGCTGTACATCAGGCCGCAGTACTCAGGGTCAAGTCCCTCCACAGGAACTATGCTGCGCGCTTCCCCGCTGTCCCCGTCATAGACCATCGCAAGGCCGTGTCCGTCTGTCAGCAGCATTTTGTTACCGCCCGAAAACAGGGAATAAAAAGAGAAGGACGAATAGAAATCATCGCCGGCAATGGCGGTTTCCCCTTCAGTGGGAACGTACAGAAGGCTGTATGTTTCCATCTCATACTGTTCAAGCACCGTGTTCAGGCGGGTGATTTCACCATACAGGTTTTGGTTATCAATGTTGATGGAAATATCATATGGCTTTAGCCGCAGCTTGTCCTCTTCCAGCGCGGCGGCAAACGCGGCATCCTCTGTGCCGGGCATCGGAGAAGCCAGGGCGGCGCCCACGCAAAGCAACAACAGCACAATCGAAAGAAAAACGGAAAGCATTGTTTTTTTCATGGCAGCCACCCCTTTGTTTTCTTTCAGGCAACACCGCGCAAGGCGCCAGTGTTACCTCAGTGTACCATAATTGCATGGGCACAGCAACGGGGACACTCCGCTTTTCTTTGCCGCAAAAAAAGCGCGGCATCTTTGCATGATGCCGCGCGCGTCCTCCTGCCGGGAGGGTTCAGCGCTGCGCGTTATGTGCGCTTCAGCTGGAAGTTGCTGCCAGGGGCATTCGCCTGTATCCTGGAGAAGGTATAACGGGGCGGCTCCGAAGTGATGCCGGCCTGTGTAACCGGCGCAACGGTTACCGTGGAACCGATCGTAACCGTTACGGAGTAGCGCCCGGATGAATCGGTGCCGCTTTGCGGCCTCATCTGACCATTCACCGCCGCACTCATGGGATAATTGGCGGCCGGATAGCCGTTCGTGCCGAGTACCTGCCCGCTTATGGTTGCGGTGCCCGCCGAAATTACAGGCGTCGCATTGCTGTTATTATATCCGCCGAAGCGATAGTTTACCATTCAGATTCCCCCTAACGATTGGCGCGGTCTTCTGCCTGCTTGGATAAAACAGAAAACACAGATGCCATTAACAGAATATGCAAATGCATAGGCGCGGGAACGGAATCGGGGGATGATTCGCCCGACACCGTTCGCAGGCAAGTTCATTTTTCGACATTATTTACTGTCTGCCCCTCTCCTCCGGGTCCTTTGCCCCGCCATCCACAATTACCTGTATCTTTTTCTCGCCGGCCGCCCCTTCTTCAAGCTCCCGCTTTGCCATTCCCAGCACCTGTTTCAGCTTTTGCGGCATCGGAATGCCCGCGAGCGCGGCGTTTTCCAGCACCGAAATCCCTTCGTTGATGATATAAAACCACGCTGTAGCGCCGCGCACAAATGACCCATCCATCGTATCGTCAATCTGCGCCGCCACCGCCAGCACCATCAGGATCAGCCCTTTTTTCAGCAGCCCGCTAAGCCCCGCGCGGCTGTCAATGCAGCCACTTTTGCTGTGCGGGCTTCTGCCCAGGCACGCCACCGCAAGCCCGGATGTGTAATCCAGCGCCATCATCGCAAGCAGCAGCTTGAGCGTTGCATCCCAGCCGCCCAGGAACCCCAGCATGTGCGATCCTATCTGCTGCAAAAAGCCCAAAATGCTTGACATCCCGCCCTCACCTTGCTATTCTACTTTAATTGGTAGCGTTTTGGGCGCATCCTCATTAGAATGCGCGCCGGTCATGGAAAGTTATGAAATCGAGGGGTAGAACATGCACATTCCTGAGTATGATCCAAGTGTAATAGAGCCGAAATGGCAAGCCGTCTGGAAGGAAGCGAACGCGTTCGCCGCCAAGGATGACGCATCAAAGCCTAAATTTTTCGGCATGATCGAATTCCCGTACCCATCCGGCGAAGGGCTGCACGTCGGCCATCCGCGCCCCTATACGGCGATGGATGTCATCGCGCGCAAGCGCCGCATGGAAGGGTTTAATGTCCTCTACCCCATCGGCTGGGACGCGTTCGGCCTGCCCGCCGAAAACTACGCGATCAAGAACCATGTGCACCCGCGCGTGGTTACCGAGAAAAATATCAAGCATTTCCGCGAGCAGATTCAGCGGCTGGGCTTTTCATTTGACTGGAGCCGTGAAGTGGATACCACCGATCCGGGCTACTACAAGTGGACGCAGTGGATCTTCTTAAAGCTGTACGAGCACGGCCTGGCCTACAAAAGCGAGATGCCGATCAACTGGTGCACCTCCTGCAAGTGCGGGCTGGCGAACGAAGAGGTCGTCGGCGGCGTGTGCGAGCGGTGCGGCAGCGAGGTCATCCGCAAGGTCAAGAGCCAGTGGATGCTGAAAATCACCGACTATGCGCAGAAACTGCTGGACGGGCTGGACGGCGTGGATTTCATCGAGCGCGCAAAGGTGCAGCAGCGCAACTGGATCGGGCGCTCCACGGGCGCGGAGGTTGATTTCACCTTATCCGGAACCGATGAAAAGCTGCGCGTGTTCACCACCCGCCCCGATACCCTGTTCGGCGCGACGTACATGGTCATCTCGCCCGAACACCCGTTGATTGAAAAATACAAGGACCGCATCGCCAACTACGCGGCGCTTTGCGAATACCGCGAGGCAGCCGCGCGCAAGAGCGACTTTGAGCGCACCGAAATGGCCAAGGATAAGACCGGCGTTGCGATCGACGGCATCACGGCAGTCAATCCCGTCACCGGAAACCCGATCCCGATCTGGGTATCCGACTACGTGCTGATGAGCTACGGCACCGGCGCGATCATGGCCGTTCCCGGCCACGATACCCGCGACTGGGCGTTTGCGACCAAGTTTGGCCTGCCGATCGTGGAGGTCGTGGCGGGCGGCGACATCGCGAAGGAAGCGTACACCGATATCGAAGAAGGAACCATGGTCAATTCCGGGTTCCTCAATGGCCTGACCGTCGCGGCAGCAAAGGAAAAAATCACCGCGTGGCTTAACGAGCAGGGCCTGGGCGAACCGAAGGTCAACTTCAAGCTGCGCGACTGGGTGTTCTCCCGCCAGCGCTATTGGGGCGAGCCGATCCCGCTGGTATGGTGCGATACCTGTGGCTGGGTACCCGTGCCGGAGGACCAACTGCCGCTGCTGCTGCCCAACGTGGACCGCTACGAGCCGACCGACACCGGTGAATCCCCGCTGGCCGCGATGACCGACTGGGTGAACACCACCTGCCCGCACTGCGGCGCGCCCGCAAAGCGCGAAACGGATACCATGCCCCAGTGGGCCGGTTCCAGCTGGTATTTCCTGCGGTATATGGACCCGCACAACGCGCAGGCCCTTGCAGACCCCGCGAAGATCAAGTACTGGGGCCCGGTGGATTGGTACAACGGCGGCATGGAGCACACCACGCTGCACCTGCTGTACAGCCGGTTTTGGCACCATTTCCTGTACGATATCGGCGTGGTGAACTACCCCGAGCCGTACGCGAAGCGCACCTCGCACGGGTTTGTGCTGGGCGAAAACGGCGAAAAGATGAGCAAATCGCGCGGCAACGTCATCAACCCGGATGACATGGTGCGTGAGCTGGGCGCGGACGCGCTGCGCCTGTATGAGATGTTCATGGGCGCGTTTGATCAGGCGATTCCGTGGTCCATGACCAGCGCGGCCGGCTGCCGCCGCTTCCTGGAGCGCGTGTGGCGCCTGCAGGAGATCGTTACCACCGACGGGGGCATTCGCCCTGCGGTGCAGGCAGAAGTGCACCAAACGATCAAAAAGGTCGGCGAAGATTACGAAAAGATGAAGTACAACACCGCCATCGCGGCGATGATGTCGCTGGTCAACATCATCTACGCCACAGGTTCCGTCAGCAGGGGCGAACTGTCCGTGCTGCTGCGCCTGCTGAACCCCGTAGCGCCCCACATCACGGAAGATATCTGGGCGCGCCTCGGGTTCCCCGGGCTGATGGTACACGCGCAGTGGCCCAAGTACGATGAAAAGGCGATGCAGAAGGACGAAATCGAGATCGCCATCCAGATCAACGGCAAGGTGCGCGGGCACATGATGGTGCGCGCGGACATGACGCCAGAAGAAGGCCAGCAGGAACTGCCCGGCGCGCCGGAGGTAGTGGCGCTGATCGAAGGGCGCGCGGTCAGGAAGGTTGTGTATGTCAAGGGGCGGCTGCTGAACCTGGTAGTCGGATAAGGTGCAAAACAAAGCGCGAAGCGGGCAAATCCCTTCGCGCTTTTTGTTTCAACAATTTATTTTCATTGGCATGTAACTTTTTTTCTTTTTCTGCGACTATATAGGCGTAGATCTACTTCATACCAATTCCAGATAGGTTTTACACGAAAGATCGCGAGAGATTTTTTTGTCCGGCAAGAAGCCGGAAGGAGGCGTAGCAGGAGGCTACGCTAAGCGCTTGGCCATCGGCCAGGCCGAGGGCGAGCAAATCATAGATCTGCCGCCCGAAGCCCGGCGGCAGCCGCAGGCTGCTGCCGGGGCGTACAGATTGGAAAGCGCCGCCGCCGGGCGAAAAAAGATCCGCGAGATTTGTGTAAAACTTATTTGGAATTGGTATTACATGAGGATTGTCTGCCGATGGCGAAGGGCGAAGAGCTGATGGCGCGGGTATGCGCCGGGGACGCGGCGGCGTTTGAAGCGCTGGTGGAACAGTACTGGCCGGTGGCGGAGCGCGTGGCGCAGGGCATTGTGAAGGATGCGCAGCTGGCACAGGATGTGGCGCAGGATGTGTTCGCGGATATCTATGTGCAGCGGGCGCGCTATCAGCCGCGCTTTTCTTTCCATGCGTATGTGGCCGCCATTGCGCGGCACAAAAGTATCGATGCGCTGCGCAGGCGCGGAGAGCATCCGGCTGCGATGGATGAGCGGGTATCGGGCGCACAAACGCCGGAAAGCGCATTCATCGAGGATATGTACCGCCACGCGCTGCTGGCGCAGGTGGAGCGCCTGCCGGGCCCGCAGCGCCGCATCCTTGTGGCGTACGCGCTGGAAGGCAAATCCTACCGCGATGTCGCGGCGGAAATGCGGATCTCGGTGGCGCAGGTGAAGATCGCGCTGTACCGCATCCGCAAAAGCTTGCGCAGGTTCAGGGATGATTGGCAGGACTGACAGGGGGGTACCAAATGAATGAGCACATGGGCGCAATCATGAAAAAAGCGCGCGAAAAGCAGCGGCTGGAAGAGGCGGCGCGCAGGCTTCGGCAGGAAAAAAGAAACCAGCTGAGCATCAAGCTGTCGCTGTCGGCGGTATGCGGGCTGCTCATCGCACTGCTGCCCGCCGCCGGCGCAGCGCAGGCAATCAGAATTTTACTATAGCGATAAGAGGGATATACCATGCAACAAACACAAACCGAAAATACACCGCCGGTCAAGAAAAAAAGCTGGAAGCGCGAAGCATTCGAATGGGCGATGACCTTCGTGTGCGCGGTGGCCATCGCGCTGCCGATCCGGGCGTTCGCGTTCTCGCCGTTCTTTGTGGATGGCAACTCCATGAACGATACGCTGGCCGACAACGAGCTGATGTTTGCCACGAAGTACGACTATCTGTTTGCGGACCCCGAGCGCTTTGATGTGGTGATCTGCAAATACCCCGGCCGCACAGAAAACTTCGTCAAGCGGGTGGTCGGCGTGCCGGGCGACACCGTCGCCGTGGAGGGCGGCTACCTGATCATCAACGGCGAGCGCTACGAAGAGGAATACATCACCCACCGCCCCAACTACACGATGGCCGCCTATACCGTGCAGGAGGGCGAATACTTTGTGCTGGGAGACAACCGCTCCAACTCAAACGACAGCCACATCATTGGGCCGATCAAACGCGATCAGATCGTGGCGCATGTGCGGGCCGTCCTGTTCCCTTTCAGCGATATACGGACTGTTCAATGAAAAGAAGACCCCGCCGTCCGGCAGGGTCTTCTTTCTGTATCCAATTACTCAATTACAATCCGGTTTTCCTCAAGGTCAACCTTGATCGGGTTTTCCTCCGCCGAGTTCTGCTCGAAGTACGCTTCCAGCGCATCGCGCATGTAGGTCTTGTTGACGTATACAAGCTGCGTCACATCGGTCGCCATGTCCTTGGAGGCATCCAGCACGTTCAGCATCGTGTAGCCGTCACCGCCGCCCGCCAGGAAGCTGTTGATGACCACCTTGTACTGCGCGTCAAGGTCAAGCGGCGTGCCGTCCGCAAGGGTGACGGAGGTCAGCGTGTTGGTGTTCGCCGCGGCGTCGTGTTTGAAGGCGTACGTCATGCCCGCCACTTGCGGGAATTTGCCGTTCGTCGTGGGGTACGCGGAGATGCCGTTCTCAAGCGCATCCCAAATCGTCTGGCCGCTGGTTTCCACCAGCATCATGTTGTTGTCAAAGGGCAGCACGGAGGTCACCTGGCGGATGGATACGGTGCCCGCGTCAAGCTTGGCGCGGATGCCGCCGCCGTTGACGATGCAAAGCTCGGCGCCGTCCGGCTCAAAGAAGGAAAGCAGCGCGTCGGTCACAAGGTTCGCGATGGGCGAGTTCTGGCAGCGCACCAGCTCGCTGGACCATTCCAGGTTATCCGCGATGTAGCCGATGGTCACATCCAGCGCGGCATCCACCTGCGCGTTGTACTCATCCACAAGCGCCTTGATTTCGGCATCCTCAGCGTACGCATCGGTCAGGTAAATCTGGTTGTGCACGATGCCGGTCATCTGGCCGTCATAGATCACCAGGTTCATCTGCGTCACGGCTTCGCCGTGCTTGCCGGGGTTGATCAGGTACTGGTTGTCGCCCAGGATCGTGGGACGGCCCGCGATATCGTTGCCGCCGCCGATGGAGATGTCGATATCCGCGTTATTAAGCACCAGCTGTGCATTTTTGCCGTGCACATGGGACAAGGCGATAATCACATCGCACTTTTCGTCGTTTTTCAGCGTGGCGACGACTTCCGCGCCCTTTTCCAGGTCGTTGTCCCAGGTGATATCCTGCGTGTTAGTGTGCAGCGTGGTGGAGGCGCTGTCCATATCCGTTACGCCGAACACGCCAATGGTAAGGCCGCCGGCCTTCACCACAATGTAGTCGCCAAACTCTTCCGGATACAGGCCTTCCGCGCCTTCGGGGGCGTGGCCTTCCTTGTACTTGGTGTTGGCGGACAGCATCGGGTACGCCGCCTCGCGCGCTAGGCGCAGCAGGTTTTCGAAGGAGTAGTCATAGTCGTGGTTGCCCAGCACCGTCGCATCCAGGCCTAGCGCGGACAGCGCCGCTACGGACACATCGCCCAGTGTGATGTTGGCAAGCGTGGTGTTGTAGGGCGAGTCGCCGCCATCCACATACAGCACGTTTTCTTCGCCCAGCTGCGCGGTCACTTCATCCATGATGACCTTAATACGCGCGACGGAACCGATCTGGAAGTTGCCGTCACTGGACTTGTAAGGGATGTAGTTGCCGTGGATATCGGATGTGGCGAACACGGCCACCAGCTGAAGCTTTTCGGCAACTGCATCCACCATCGCCTGCGCGGCCTCGATGGCCGGCACATCGTCGGTGATGGCGTCGGTGGCGAACACGCCTAAATCCTGCGCCAGCTGCAGGTGATCCACATCAAGGTCTGTGCCGAACATGCCTTTGGCGATCGCGGTGGCAAATTCCTTTGCCGTCACCTTGGCCTTGGGGCGGAAGGACAGGTTGTCCGTATCCAGCGCCATAAGCCCCGCGTTGATCACGGCCTCAATCTGGGGCAGCGTCTCCAGCGCCACGCAGTCCTTTGCCGCCGGGATGACATTGGCGGTGACGATCGCGCCGTTGGTGGCAGTGTAGCCAAGGTTCTTCGGGGTCGTTTCATACGTCGGGATCATAGACGGATGAACATCCGCCAGGGCGAACAGCTCATCCAGCAATACGGCGGCGGCTTCACGGGTCAGGGGCTCGCCCTCCGCGCCGGCCACCACGGGCAGGACGGAAAGGGCCATGATCAGGGAGAGGAAGATTGCCAGCATCTTGCGCATATAGGTCCCTCCATGTGCGTATTGGGCAGGCGGCGGGTCCGCGTAACCTGCGCCGCTTCCAGTATAACATTGACAGAAGCTGCCAGCAATGCGCGGAATGTAAAAGCACGGAAAAAATCCCGCCTCGCATTGCCCACGAAAGCGGGATTCCCTGAACACAACGAAGGCCCCGCGCTTTGCGGGGCCTCTTCCATTCTATCAGCCTTGGCCTTCTTCCGTATTCTCTTCGCCATCGAACGCATCGCTTTCGCTGGTAACAACCTCGCCGGAAGCTGCGTCAACCACGATCTCAAAGTATTCGCCCGCCGGGGTTTGCAGCTCTACTTCATATACGACCATGCCGTCTTCTTCATCCAGGCCGGTCTGCACGATGATGCCGTCGGCATGCAGGGCAAGCGCGGCGTCAATGGCTTGCTGCTGCGTGATGGTGGCCTTTTCGGCAAGCGCGGCGGTATCGGCCAGCACGGTGGTGCCGTCAATCGCATTGATCAGGATGGTCTGAAACTGCTTGTCCTCGGTCCAGAAGGAGACTTCGTATACAATAAAGTCATCCTCGGTGTCAATCTCCACGCAAATGATGGTCGCGCCCGGGTGGGCTTCCAGCGCCTTTTCATTCGCCTGCTCAAAGGTCAGCATCCCGGCCTCGGCAAATACGCCCTCGGCGCCGCCGATCTTTTCATCCTGCGGGTCGGTTCCGTTACCCTCACCGGCCGGCGTGATGTCCGTAGGGGTGGGAACATTTTCCGCCCCCGGAGCGGGCGCGATGACCATCGGCCCTGCGCCATCCGCAGCGGTATCTGTAGGCGCGGCATCCTGTGCAAGGGTGACAGCCGGCAAAACGGTTGCCGGGATCAGCACCAGCGCCAGGCACACAGCCGCGAGCTTCTTACACAAACGGGAATCCTTGTTTTTCTGATTGTTCATGCATAACCTCCATTTTTTTGTTTTGTTTGGAACCGTATACAGATTACCGCCGCAAGATGAGATTGCGATGAGAATCACAAACGGTATGTTTTACCGAAAATAGAGAATATCGGAAACAGAACGCTCATGCCCGCTTGAAGGGGTGTTGAGCACCTCGCCGCAAAAGTACAGCGTGCTCGAACCGCCGCCGTCCAGGTTGAACGCCGTGCGCGCCCCCGCCTGAACAAACAGCTGCTGCAGGCCCGAAAGGGAAACGCCGTCGGAGTATCCGGGGCTTCGGCCATCGACAACGATGATGACATAGTGCAGCGAATCGATCTGCCCAATCGCCGTGCGGGGTTCCAGCGCGGTATCACGCAATGTGATCAGATCAAATTTGCTGTCCAGCGGGATCGCCTGCCCATTGCGCATCAGCTCCGGACCAAATTCCCATGTTTCGCGTATGCCGCTGAGAAGCAGCGTATCCGCCCGCGCCTTGGGGTCCTCGCCTTTTCGGTCGGTGATCACGGACAGGTTCCCCTGCGCATCCAGCGTCAGCATGTGGCGCGTGGTGCCCTTGGCGCGGATCAATTCCCCACCGCGCAGGATGACGCCGTACTTGTGCACGCCGTAATCATCCGCGTTGATAGCCAGCACCGCATCGTGCCGCGCGGCAATATCTGAAACGTGCTCCAGCGATCCGTTTACCGTCTCCTGCGAAAGCGCCGTTTGCAGCGCGTCCGCGCCGGTGGCTTGTATATCGCAAACGAAATATGTAAATGACGGCGTTTGCCGCTTTGCGATTTGGATGGCCAGGTGCTCTGAAAAATAACTGTAGTCGGCGATGCCGTCAAAACAGGCGGGTACCAGGGCGAAAAGCGGTTTCTCGACGGAAACCGGGGGTGCTGCCTGCAAGGTTTGCGGCTCCACGAAAGTATCGGTAAACTGAACTGACTGCGACACGATAGGCTGATTGCCGCCTTGACTCTGCTGGCCCAGCGCTGCGGAAACCCTCCAAATACCAAGCAGCAGGATCAGTCCAGCCGCCACTGTCCAAATAAGCGTCCGCTTGCTCATACACATTCGCATACTTCCCTCCGTACATTTGTAAATGCTTTCGGGCACATGCTACAGGCGGAACATGAAAAGGCCATGAGAAAATAAAATTCATGAAATTCTCATTTTTCCGTGATATACTCTTTCTACTGAGAAAAGAGGATGCTTATGCGCATTTTGATCATTGAGGATGATCGCGCGCTGCTGCAGGTTCTTACCAAGCGGCTGGCGAAGGAAGGGTACGGGGTGGAAACCTGCCGTGACGGGCAGGGCGGTCTGGATTTCGCGCAGTGTGCGCAGTTTGACGCGATCATATTGGATATCATGCTGCCCGGGGTGGACGGGCTGACCATCCTGCGCACGCTGCGGGCGCAGGGGTGCAGCGCGGGCATCCTGCTGCTGACGGCGCGCGACAGCGTAAGCGACCGGGTGGTCGGGTTGGATGCCGGCGCGGATGATTACCTCGTCAAGCCCTTCGCGTTTGAGGAGCTGATGGCGCGCCTGCGCACGCTGCTGCGCCGCCCGAATGCCGCAACCCCCGCCGTGCTGGCGGTGGAAGACCTGGCGCTGGATACGGCTGCGCACACCGTCACGCGGGCGGGGCAGTCCATCCAGCTGACAAGCAAGGAATATGCGCTGCTGGAATACATGATGTACAACGCCGGGAACGTGCTGACAAGGGCGCAGATACTGGATCATGTGTGGAGCAGCGATTTCGGCGTGGAATCGAACGTGGTGGATGTGTACATCCGCTACCTGCGCAACAAGATTGACAGGGATATGCCCGTGAGGCTTGTACAGACGGTGCGCGGGTATGGCTATACGCTCAAGCCCGAGGGAGAGTGACCATGCGCCACATGCCGCTGCGCCACAAGATGACGCTGCTCTACAGCGTGTTTACAGGGCTGATTTTCTGCGCGCTTCTTTCCGCACTGTATTTTACTGTCAGCGGAACGCTCACGCATAACCAATCGGATTTGCTTCGGCTGTCATACGCGCAGCTGACCGCGCTGATTGAAATGGAACACGGTGAGTTCACAGTGGAACATGAGCTGCAACTGCCCAGAAACGCGGCCTACCAGATCACCGACGGCGAAGGGAATCTTCTGGCGCAATACCGGATGCCCCCGGGCGTGGCGGAGCATCCCTTTGAAAACGGCAACATGCGCCAGGTGCACGCGGACGGCGAAACATGGCTGCTGCTAGACGGCGAGCAGCAACAGGATGCGCTGGATGTGTACATCCGCATCTGCCTATCCATGGAGGACATTGGGCGCACGCTTGGCGTGATTCAGACTGCCAGCCTCATCGCGGGGCCCGCGCTGCTGATCATCGCGGCGCTGCTGGGGCTTGCCATGGCGAGGCGATCCCTCGCGCCGATCGACCGGATCATCGCATCCGCAAACATCGTGGCAAAGGGCGACCTATCCGAGCGCATACAGGGCTCCCCCGCAAGCGACGAGGTGGGCGCGCTGACACGCACCGTCAATAACATGCTGGATAAGCTGGAAGCCGCGTTCCGCCGCGAGAAACGGTTTGCCTCCGATGCCTCGCATGAGCTGCGCACGCCCGTATCGGTTATCCTGGCGTATGCGGAATTGCTTGCGCAGGAGGTTCCGCCGGGCGGAGACGCGGAAAAATCGGTGCAGACCATCCTGGTGGAAACGGGCCGCATGCGCCGCATCATCGAGCAGCTGCTGATGCTCACGCGCGGGGAAGATGGCAAATACGCGCTGACGGCAGAAACGGTAGACATGGCCGAAGTGCTGCAAATGGTGACGGAGCAGCTGGAAAGCATGGCGCGGGCGCGCGGCATCACCGTCACGCTGGATGTAGAAAACGGCGCGCATGTGCGGGGCGATCAGAGTTTAATTACGCAGATGATGCTGAACCTGCTGGAAAACGCGCTGAAATACGGCAAAGAAGATGGGCATGTGCGCCTTTCGGCGGCGGAAACGCAGGGCACGTGCAGCATCACCGTTGCGGACGACGGGCCGGGCATCGCGGAATCAGATCTGCCGCATATCTTTGAAAGGTTCTTCCGTGCGGACTCGGCGCGCGACCGCAGCGGCAGCGGGCTGGGGTTGTCGATTGTGGAGTGGATCGTGGCGGTGCATCACGGTACGATTAAAGTGAGAAGCACGCCGGAGGACGGAACCGTTTTCACCGTGACGCTGCCGTAGCGTGTTTTAGAGCAATTTTCGGAAAGATTCGGAATGGATTTGCCAGAGTTTTGCTGTCTCGCTAAGCCGAGGGAACAAGGCGTAGCAGCGCTACGCCGCGTGGACGAGGCAACGCGAGGCGGCAAAAGATCCGCAAAGACGTTCCGAATCTTTCCGCAAAATGCTCTAGGTAACCGCTGATTTATTCGCACGGCGTCTGACAGGCGAATAAATCAGCGGTTACTTAGCTGTTCAGCTTTGCCGCGCCCGGATATATGGCAAGCAGCTTTTCGTTCGCGGCTTCAATCTGCTTGTGGTACGCGGCGTAGGAGGGGCTAAGCGCCTTCATCGCTGGGATGAATACATCATAATAGCCGTTTGCGCTGTTAAACGCCTTCATCAGGGATTGCAGCCTGTGCATGGGCGACGCAAGGTATTCATCCGATTGGCGGTACGCCAGATACTCGTCAATCATCTGCCTATTTTCTGCAAGAAAATCATCCGGGTTCTCCATGGTGGTTTTCACGCCTTCTGTAATCTTCATCATCTCAGCGGTGCCGAGCTGCTTTGTGTTTTCAAGCAAAATATCGCGCAAATCATCGGGAAAATCCAGCTGTGGCACGCTATCCAGGAATGACAGTATCTTTTCGTAGGCATCCTGCTGTTCCCGCGTCTGAATCGGCTCATTCAGAAAGCTGGCGAAATGCAGGCACACAAACCTGCCGTAGTACCCCGGGAACGCCTGCAGCAGCTTTTCCGTGATGGTTGCGCTCTGTTCCAACACGCGCAGCCGGGCATCAATCTCTGCATAGTCTTCACCGCGGGCCAGCCTGTCCAGCAGGCGCTTTTTTTCCTGTTCCCTGCGCACGCGCATCTCTTTTTGCAGGGATAGCTTTTGCAGCGCGTCGCCAGCCTCATCTGTAAGCACCGCCCTGATTTCCTCCGTGCCGATGCCAAGCCTGCGCAGGGTGGATATTTTGCGCAGGCGGTCAATGTCGCTTTCGGCAAACTCCCGGTAGCCGTTATCCAGCACCGCGGGGCTGACCAAACCTTGTTCCATATAATATTCGACTGCCTTTTTCGTCAGGCCCGTGGTTTTGCTCACTTCGCTAATCAACATAATCCATCACCTCGCATCAAGGATAACCCAACCCCCAGGGGAACAGTCAAGGGGTTTCAAAAATATTGTCATTGATCCAAAACAAAAAGGAACCGGTTCTTGAAGAACCGGCTCCGTATTATCAAACCAAGCGTTATACCTCGGGTTCCAGCAGGCCCAGGTCACCATCCGTGCGGCGGTAGATGACGCACGCCTTTTCCGTTTCGCTGTTGAGGAAGATGAAGAACGAGTGCCCCAGCATTTCCATCTGGTCAATCGCGTCATCCACGCTCATGGGCTTGACAGGGTAGGTCTTGGTGCGCACGATCTTGGCCGTCGGGGTATCTTCCTGTTCGTACTCTTCGTAGAATTCCGGGGTTTCCTGCTCGAACGCGCCCTCACGCAGCCGCTTTTCAAGGCGGGTGCGGTGGCGGCGGATCTGCCGCTCAATCTTGACCAGCGCGGCATCGATGGATTGATACATATCGGCCGAGCTTTCCTCCGCGCGGAGGATACCGCCCTTGAACGGAATCGTAATCTCAGCGATGCGCCGCTTGCCTTCGGTGGTCAGGCGGACGTGCACCTCCACGTTGGGATCAAAATACCTGGATAGCTTATTGATCTTCCGCTCGATGCGGGCCCAGAGCGCGGGGGAAACCGCGAAATCCTTGGAGCTCATGCGGATGTTCATATATGTTACCTCCTTATAAAAAATGAAGGTTCAACCGGTTATGGAGAACCTTCGACCAAAGGTGTTCTTTTTCCTGCTGCAACAAAACAGTTCACGATAAATCCACAAACTGTTCAAGATGTTCCCGAATGTACAGCGCCATCCGCGCGCGGCCGTCTTCGGCCTGAAACGCCTCCAAGTACGTGTCCTCGTACTCTTTCGCATCCGCACCAGCCGCAAGCGCGCCGCGCAGCACTTCGGCACTGTTTTCCGCGCCAATATCCACAAGGCCGCTTGCGCATTCCTGCGCAAACACGCCGTCCGGTCCGTTCAGCGTTTTATCCATTCCGTTTTCCATCACGCCGCCGGTGAATGCATACAGCGCAAAAATGCGCATCCGCCCCTGGGATAGGCCGGACAGCACCTGCTGCGCGTCGGACAGGGTATCATCCATCTTCGCCCACAGGTTATATAGTACCACGGAAACCAGCTCTTCATCCGGGGTTTCGGATAACATTTCCCTGGTAAGCGTGGCATACCGGGTTTTGTTTGCCTTCAATATGCGCAGGCCGTCGCCAATGCGGTCGCCGGATACCACGCCGCCCTGCCTTGCGCGCAGAAAGAAAAATACAGCGATCACGGCCAGCAGCAGAATCAGAAAGACACCCCCAAGCGCCATCTATGGCACCTCCTATCTGTTCATGTACAGAAGCCCCATCGTGCCCGGCCCGGCATGGCTGCTGATCACGCAGCCGGCGGGCACCAGCAGCACCTCTTTGAAATAACCGGTGGCGCGCACCGTCTCCACCAGTTCGCGCTTCATTTCTTCATCCAGTGATGTGTATACCACGGCCGCGCGCTCCGGCCGGATGCCCGAAATGCCCTCCAGGTGCTGCTGGATGTACCTGCGCATCACCCGGTGCATGTTGCCGCGGAACTTGGCGCCCGGCTCCAGCCTGCCATCCACCATGTGGATCATCGGCTTGATGCTCAGCATTGCCGCACCAAACGCCGTAAGCCCCGAACAGCGGCCCCCGCGCCGAAGGAAAGAGAGCGTATCCACAACAAAGGTGGTGGATAGCTTTGGCACCATCGGCCCTACTTCGCGCACGATGTCGGCGGCGGGCATCCCCTTTTCGGCGCGCCCGGCAGCTTCCAGGATCAGAAGACCGGTGGCGAAGGACAGGCTTTTGCCATCAATCACATGGATGGACTTGCCCGGGAACTCCGCCGCGGCCAGCCGCGCGTTCTGGTATTCGGCCGACAGGTGGCTGGAGATTGGAAAAAAGATGATCTCGCGATCCTGCTCCACATATTTGCGGAATAGGTCGATCAGGTCACCCACACTTGTCGCGGATGTTTTGGGCGCCGTCTTTTTCTTTTCGCAGATGGACAAAAGCCTGTCCGCCGTCAAGTCGATCCCGTCGCGATAATTCTTGCCGTCCAGCTCCACATACAGGGGCGCTATATCAATGTCGTGCTTCTCTCGTAAATCCCGCGGCATGTCGCAGGTGGAATCTCCGATGATTTTCACGTTATTTTGCATGCAATGGTATCCTTTTAGCAGAGTAATCCCTTATATTATAGCACGAATTCTAAAAACTGGAAAGGCTTCCAAGGGTATTGCTATTCAAAAAACTTGTACGCCCTAGCAATGACGGCCCTGGCAATCCGGGCAACACTGTCCACGGTCGCGACTTCGCAGCCGTTGGTCAGCAGTACCACGCCCGTCTGATCATTCGGGTCGAAGTACGCGGCGCAGATCATCCCATACGCTTTGCCCTGGTGGCCGTACAGCGTGCGGCCGTTTACCAGCCTGTTTGTGATGATGTTCAGGTTCAGCCCGCGATCCGCGTTGCACTGCACGGAACCGATGTGGTCCTGCATGGTGCGCATCATGGCCACTGTCTCGGGTTTCAGAATGCGCACGCCATAGCTTTCACCGTCCCCGGCCAGCGCGATCAGGATTTTTGCCAACCCCGTCGCCGTGATGTTCAGCCCGCCCGCGCTGTGCACATACGCAAGCTCCATATCCGGGTCGTAGTGGCAGTCCATGTTCGCGGTCGGGTCCAGCGTTACACCGTAAGATCCGGTGGAATAGATGCGCGCGAATTGGCTGCCCTCCGGCAGGCACGGAATGTGATAACCGGCCGTGATATCCAAGGGGGTAAAAACGTTGTTGGTCATATACTCATCGATCTGGTACGGCGTCACGCCCTCAATCAGCGACCCAAGCAGGCCGCCGCCAAAGTTGGAATACGACACATGCGTGCCGGGCTCGTATCCATCGAAGTTTTCACGGACATAGTTGCCGGTGAGCGCGATTTTAAGCGGCGTGATTTCACCCATCGTCGCCTTTTCGTAATGGTAGCCATCCTTCAGCGTCGCGGTGTGGGACATGATCTGGCGCAGCGTGATGGGGGTATCCTTGTAGCGTGGGTTTCTGATGGTATACCCGTAATAATCGCTGATGTCGCGGTCCAGCTCCAGGATGCCCTGTTCCACCAGCTGCAAAATCCCCACGGCGGAAACCATCTTCGAAACGGACGCGATGCGGAAATGCGTTTCCGGCCCCACGGGAATGTCATCCGCCCTGTTCGCCTTGCCGTAATAAAATGTATCGATGATGCGCCCGTCTTTGATCACCGCGATGGCCGCGCCCACGGCTTTGTACGCGCGCAGCTCGCTCTCCATCGCCTCCTGGCGCTTCTTATGGGTATCAGCATCCGGGCATTCGCAATAGTCCGTGGCCAGTGCCCCCACCGGCAGGCAGCACAGCACCAGCAGCAACACAATCCATCGCTTTATCATGGGTAGCCCTTTCCTTGCGGTCCTCGGTGAAATTCATATAATTGTAACACATCGATATGGAATTGTCACGTAAAAAAGGAGCCCGGGGGCCGAAGCCCTCCGAGCTCCCGGAGTCGGTAAATTGCAATTACAGTGCAAACGAGTGTCCACCATCGATACCCGCGGGATTTTCATCCGAACAGGTTGCAGGCATGTTTGGGTTACACATCCACGCGTCACAGAATGTACACTTTACATGGTCGCCCGCCACACATTCATAATGACCGCAGCCAAGCTGGTGATCATGGATTGTGCTGCCCGCCACCTTGGGCTGGTTGCAATGCGCACAGGTCTCAGGTGTCGGGGTAGGCGTCGGGGTCGGGGTGGGCGCTACAGGCGTCGGCGGCGTGGGCGTCGGAGGCGTGGGCGTCGGCGGGGTAGGCGTCGGTACCCTGGGCGTGGTGCCCGGGTAAGCCTTAGCCTTGCCGCTCTGCAGCAGGCTATATGTCGATATGCCCGCAATGCCATCCACGGTCAGCCCGTTGGTCGCCTGGAAATTCCTTACCGCCCAATAGGTGTTGGTGTCAAAGAAGCCGTTCGGCACAGTGTTGAGGTAGTTAAGATCAACCAGATACTGCTGCAGCAGCGTCACATCCGGGCCGGAAAGGTTCATGTACAGGTTGCGGTAGAAAGAACCCGGCTGCGGCGAGGGGGTGGGCGTCGTGCCCGCCGGGACGGCCGATGCGCCGTACATGCGCGAAAGCGTCTGCGAATCGGCGATGCCTGTCACAAGCAGGCCGTTGTTCTGTTGGAACCAGCGCACGGCCGCCAGCGTATTGTCAAGGAAGTTGCCTGAAATCGTATCGCGGTAGTACCCCAGGTACCACAGGCGCGTTTGCATGTCCTTGACATCTTGGCCGCTCATGCCGTAATAGAGCGTTGTTCTGGCAGGCGTGGTGCCCGGCCCTACCGCGGTGCCGCTGACCAGCTTCCTGATCGTCTGCTCACCCGCGATGCCATCCTGCTTTAGGCCGTTGTTCTTCTGGAAAGCCAGCACGATGTTCTGGGTGCTCGCGCCGAACTCTCCGTCGGGCTTGATATTGTACCCAAGGTTTGCAAGCAGCTGCTGCAGATACGTCACATCCGTGCCTGTGCAGCCGCGGTACAGTTCCCGGGTGATCATCGTGCCCGTGTCGATTATCTTTTTTGTCGCGCTCGGCCGGGCGGTCGGGCGCTGGGTGGGTTGTTGGGTCGGCTGAGGCGTAACATAGACGATCATGGGCGTCGGCTGTACCACTTGGCCGCCCGCCTGGAGCACAATCGTCTGCGTGAGGTTAAACCCTTTGTCGGTAAAGGTCGGGCTGGTCGACACGGTAGCGCCGATCAGCAGGGATAGGAGCATCAAGCGGATTGTATCCATTCGTCTTCACCTCTTCTTGTCCTGTCGCTGGGGTACCGGGATGCCTTTACTTATCCAGTTCGCGGAGCAATTTCTCCGCCTGGTGCATGTCCTCCATGGTGTTGATGCCCAGCATCTCGTATTCATTGCGTAGCGTTACCACTTCCTGACGGACCCCCAAATCCGCCAGCACGCGCACCACGCTGGTAAGGTAATACTCGCGCTTGGGGTTGTCGTTGTCGATCTTTTCGAGCCAACCGAACATCCCCGGCCCATCCATCACCTGGATGCCAATGTTGACCTCATCGATCAATTTCTGCTCGGGCGTGCAGGCGCTGTCTTCGATGATATCCACCAGTTTCCCCTCGCCATCCCGGATCAGGCGTCCAAACGGCGGAATCGGATGAATGCGCCCGGCAAGCAACGTGTTGCCGGCCCCCGACTCGATGTGTTTGTCAAACATCGCGCGGTATGTGTCCCTTGCCAAAAAGGGCATGTCACAATAACAGACGAGTATCGGGCCCGAAAAGTTCCCAAGAACTTCCTTTGCGGCCAAAGTTGCCCTGGCGGTACCGTTGATTTCATGCTGTTCGACATAATGATACGCGGGGCCAAGCTCCGCCATGACCTTTTCTTTATAAAAGCCCACAACGATGGTGATATCTTCCGGGGCCATGAAATCCAGGTTCTCCAGCACATAGCGGATCAGCGGCTTTCCGCTGAGCAGGCGCAGTGCCTTGGGCAATTCGGCGGCCTCGCACTCCAGGCGGGTGCCTTTTCCGGCGGCAAGGATGACGGCTTTCATCGGGGTTTTCATGGGCGTACTTCCTTTCTATTTCGACAAATAAGGGATCATATCGCTCAGCCTGTCAAAGATCAGGTCGGGCTTGTGGGTGGCTGCGGGAACGTCTTCCATCGTCGCTTCACCGGTCAGAACCAGGATCGCCGTCATGCCGAACAGCACGCCGGTGGCGATATCGGTGTACAGGCGGTCGCCCACCATGGCGGTTTCCGCGGTTGTTGTGCCGGTGATGGCCAGCGCGCCGTCGACGATGCCGCGGTTGGGCTTGCCAATGATGATATCCGGGCGGCGGCCGGTGGATGCCTCAATCAGCGCAATCATGGAACCCGTGTCCGGGATGGGGCCATCCTCGGTCGGGCAGTTGAAGTCCGGATGCGTAGCAATATAGGGAGCGCCTTCGCGGATCAGGCGGCAGGCGCGGTTCAGCTTTTCGTACGTCAGCGTGGTATCAAATGCCAGCAGCACATAATCTGCCTGATCATCCGACAGCGGCACGCCCATCTGGTCAAGCTCGCGGCGCAGCAGATCATTGCCCACCAGGTACGCGCGCTTCCCGGGCAGGTTTTTCAGCACATACTGGCCCGCCGCCTGGCCGGATGTATACACGCGGCAGAATTCCTCCGGCACGCCCATGCGGCGCAGCTTTTCAAGGTAGGCCACGGCATCCTTGGATGAGTTGTTCGTCAGGAACAGCGCCTGGCGGCCGGTATCCTTGATGGCTTTCAGGAAATCCAGGGAGCCTTCGAGCAACTGATCGCCCAGGTAGAATGTGCCGTCCATATCCAGCAGGAAGCATGTGATGCCGGAGAGGCGGTGCGGCAAAAGAATCATCTCCTCTTTGTGTGCGATATAAACCCATTTTCTATCATAGCAGATGGCAGGAAAAAGGACAAGGCGCCGAAGTGGCCGCGCGCTTCACGCAAACAGCTTGGACACCGCCTTCATCAGCAAGCCGGTGATCTCTTCGGGGCTTTCGCGTTCATCCTTGCTTATCCAGTTGGTGACCATATCGATGCTGCCGTTGATGATAAACCCGTGCAGGTATTCCAGCTCATTGGCCGCATAGCCCGCCGTAAGCTGTTCTTTAAGCAGCTGCCGCACCATCGGCAGGTTGATAATGCGCTGCAAGAATCCCGTATCCACCTTGTTGCCAATCAGCAGGCGGAACAGGTCCGCGTTATCCTGCGCGTAGGATAGGATGCTTTCAAGCCTACGGGCGGCGTTTTCATCGATATCGTCAATGTTGCCCAGATACTTGTCTATCAGCATCAGCACTTCATTTTCCATGTCGCTGAGCAGCGCATACTGGCTGCCGTAGTACTTGTAAAATGTCGTGCGGTTGATCTGGGCCTCCTCGCAGATTTCCCGAACGGAAATCTTGTGAATGCTCTTTTCCTTCAAAAGCCGTATCAGGCTTTCGCGCAGGCATTGTTTGGATAGGCGCACCCTTTGGTTTTCGCTCATGCAAATTTTTCCTTTCTCCAACATCGACACAAACACCGAATGTGTTGACTTGGCATCCAATGCGAAATCAACAGTCGGTTGTAAACAAAACACGCTGCTACTATAATACCCTGTAGGCATCCGTGTCAACAATGCATTACGCAGGAGGACTGAATGAAGCGGCTATCCAATTTTCTGGTGGAAAAACATAAAGCGGTACTCATCCTTTTCATATGCTTTACGCTGGTTTGTGCATGGCTTATGACCCAAATGACCATCAACTCCGACATGACGAAATACCTGCCGGAAACATCGCCCATGAAGGCGGGCATTGCCGTGATCGATGCGGAGTTCCCCGCGCAAAGCTCCTTCAACCTGATGGTGAAGGGCCTGCCGGAAGGCGAGAAAAGCGCCGTGCGCGATTACATCGCCGGGCTTGACAACGTATTCGGCGTCGCCCATGATGACAGCGCAAAGTACAATGTGGATGACAAAACGCTGTACGTCATCCAGGTGAATGCGGCCGCCGCTTCGCCTGAGGTGAAGGCAATCTCAACGGCGATTAAAAACCGGTACAGCAACTACCCCCTCACCCTCAGCGGAGACGCGCTGGGCAACACCGCAATGGAGCTGCTGCCCATGCTGGCCGCCATGGCGTTCGCGATCCTGATGGTGATCCTGTTTGTGATGTGCAATTCGTGGGTGGAGCCGCTGCTGTTCCTTTGCACCATCGGCATCGCGATCATCATCAACATGGGCACCAACGCCGCATTCGAAAGCGTTTCCGATATCACCGCCGCAATCGCTGCGATCCTGCAGCTGGTGCTTTCGATGGATTACTCCATCATGCTGCTGAACCGCTACCGCCAGGAAAAGGCGCTGGGCGGCAGCAACAACGACGCGATGAAGCGCGCGCTGCAGAACGCGTTCGCCTCCATTTCCAGCAGCTCGGTAACGACCATCGTGGGCATGCTGGCGCTGGTGTTCATGAGCTTCACCATCGGCCGCGATATCGGCTTCGTGCTGGCAAAGGGCGTGCTGCTCAGCCTTATTTGCATCTTCACCGCGCTGCCCGGTCTGATCCTGATTTTTGATAGGGCGATAGAAAAGACCGCAAAGAAATCCCTGCACATCAAGATGGATAAGATCGGCGCGTTTAGCTACTGGGCCAGGCGCGTCATCCCCATCGCGTTCATCGTGCTGTTTGCCGTCAGCTTCTATTTGCAGGGCAACGTGGAGATCAGCTACACCATGGGCGAGTATTACGAGATCAACAACACATTCCCGCTGGATAACACGCTTGTGCTGGTGTACGAAAACCGGGATGAAGCCGCCGTCGGCGCGATTGCGGCAGAGTTGGAATCCGATCCCGGCCTGGATACCGTCAGCGCCTATTCCACCACGCTTGGCAAGGAAATGGGTTACCGTGAGATGGCGGAAACGGCAGACATGGAAGAAACCTTTGCCGCACAGCTGTACGGCTATTACTTTGATAAGCTGGGCGAATTGCCCGAGCGGAAGCTCACCCTTGCCGAGTTCATCCGGTTCATTCAGGATGATGTGGTGACCAACGAACAGTTTGCACCTTTCTTCACGGAAGAAAACCTGAAACAGCTGGATGCCGTCGGTGCCATGGCAAGCGGCGAAGCTTCGCTCACGGCGGAAGATTTCGCGGCCCTCAGCGGCATGAACACCGTGCTGGTGCAGCAGCTGTACGGCTATTACTTCACACAGTATGGGGAAACCGAGGACGGCAGCATCCCGCTGACCAGTCTGGTGGCATTCCTTTCCGAAACCATCGCGGCGAACCCGCAGTATGCGGCCTTCTTCCCGGAGGGCGCGATGGAGCAGCTGGCCGTGCTGGGCGGTGATAGCACGGATGCCGAAACGCCGGAACAGGCCACGGAGGAGATGACCGCCGCGGAGCTTGCCGCCGCCATCGGCATGGATGAAGCGATGGTAAAGCAGCTGTTCTACTACTACGCCGCCGCGCAGGGTGAAGCGCCGCAGGGCAAGATCGCTATGGCAGACTTCATGCGATTCATTCTGACTGACGTGGCGAATGATGAGCAGTTTAAGCCCTTCTTCACGGAAGATGCGCTGGCGCAGCTTCAAACGGCCGGTGCGGAGTTGGATGACGGAATCGCCCAGCTTGTCGGCAAGGAACACTCGCGCGCAATTCTGACGCTGAACCTGCCCGAGGAATCGCCGGAAACGTTCGCGCTGATCGCCTCGCTGGAAACAAAGCTGGATGCGGCCCTTGCGGGGGAATACTCGCTGGTGGGCAACTCCTCCATGGCGTATGAAATGAACGGCAGCTTCCCGGGTGAAATGAACCTGATCACCATCCTGACGGCGGTGGCGATCTTCCTGGTGGTGGCGGTGGCGTTCCGTTCGGTGGCGGTGCCGCTCATCCTGGTGTGTGTCATCCAGTGCGCGATTTTCATCACGATGGCATCGCTGTACATCCAGGGCAGCAGCATTTACTACCTGCCGCTGCTGATCGTGCAGTGCCTGCTGATGGGCGCAACGGTGGATTACGGCATTCTGTACACATCGTATTACCGCGAGGCCAGGGAAACGATGGAAGTAAAGCCGGCCGTGACCGCCGCGCTGAACAGCTCGATTCACACCATCCTTACCTCTTCGCTGATCCTGATCACCGTGACCTTCGTGCTGGGGCTTGTCTACGCGCGCTCCGAGCCTTCCATTTCGGAGATACTGCTGATCATCGCCAGGGGCGGCGTCAGTTCCACGGCGCTGGTGGTGTTCGTGCTGCCGGGGTTGATGGCGGCGCTGGATCGGTTTGTGGTGGGGAAGAAGAAAAAACCAAAGGGCCCTGAAATCACCGATTCACAAGATTAACCTACATGAAAAAGAGCCGCCGCTGGAAAAGCGCGCGGCTCTTGTCATATAGAATCAATCCGTGTACAATAGGGTCAGCCACATCACACTAGCAACACAGGAGGACAACCGTTCATGGAAAAGGTAAGGGTTGGCATCATCGGCTGCGGCGGGATCGCCAACGGAAAGCACATGCCCGCGCTGAAAAAGGTGGAGCAGGTTGAAATGGTCGCGTTCTGCGATATCGTTATGGACCGGGCCGAAAAGGCCGCCAAGGAATACGGCGCGCCCGGCGCGGTTGTCACGGCCGACTATAAAGAGCTGGTCAAGATGAACCTGGATGTCATCCATGTTCTGACCCCCAACTCCAGCCACGCGCCCATCACCGTTGCCGCGCTGGATGCCGGCAAGCACGTCATGTGCGAAAAGCCGATGGCCACCAGCACGGTGGAAGCGCAGTCCATGGTGGATGCCGCGAAGCGCAACGGCAAAAAGCTGACCATCGGGTATCAGAACCGCTTCCGCAAGGATACCCTGTACCTCAAAAAGTGCTGCGACAACGGCGACCTGGGCGAGATTTACTACGCCCGCGCGCAGGCTGTGCGCCGCCGTGGCGTGCCCACCTGGGGAGTTTTCCTGGATGAAGAAAAGCAGGGCGGCGGGCCGCTGATCGATATCGGCACGCACGCGCTGGATATGACGCTGTGGTGCATGAACAACTATGAACCGGAAATGGTCATGGGCGCAAAGTACCACAAGCTGGCCCCCAAGGCAAACAGCGCCAACGCCTGGGGCCCCTGGGACCCCGAAAAGTTCACGGTGGAAGACGCCGCGTTCGGCTTCATCCGCATGAAAAACGGCGCCACGATCTACCTGGAGGCCACCTGGGCGCTGAACACGCTGGATACGCATGACGGCAAGACCCTGCTGTGCGGCACCGAGGGCGGCGCGGATATGATGGGCAAGAACGGCCAACTGCGCCTGAACGGCGAAAAGTTCAGCAACCTGTACGTTACCGAGCCGGATATGTCAGCAGGCGGCGCGGCGTTCTATGAGGGGCATTCGGCCGCCCCGCAGGATATCGAAGCGAAAATGTGGATAGAGCATGTGATGGATGACAGCAAGCCGCTGTACACCAAGCCCGAACAGGCGCTGGTGGTCACGAAAATCCTGGAGGCGATCTACGCCTCTTCGGCAAGCGGCAAGCCGGTCTACTTCGACTGATTTGCCATGCGCAGGCGGCTAGCCGTAGCGCTCATAGGATTGCTGCTGGCCCTTTCATCGGTCGCCCTTGCGGTGCCGATGACGGGGCCTCGCAGCTTTGTTGTCGCGCCAACGCTCAGCCCCGCGCCCACCGCCACGCCCGCGCCGGGGCCCACGCCCCCACCGCCGTCGCCCCCAGTACAGCTTGCCGTGGTGGAAGAGGCATTGCCGGAGAAATTTCGCCTGAGCGCCGATACCATCGGCAGCCATGTGCCCGCCGGGCTTTCGCTGCCAGCACAGGGCGGGTATTCGGAAATCCCCGGCGTGTTCACGTTCAGGGGAGGCCCTTACCGGCAGAATGCGGCGTACGGCTATGCCACCGCGCCGCTTGGCAAGCTGGAGATCGTGTGGGAAAAGAGGATCGGCGCGCTGGATAACTGGGGCGGTGTCGGCTGGAACGGCCAGCCCGCGCTGGTGCAGTGGCCGGAAAGCCTTCGCCGCGTGATGAACCTGAAAGATGAAAAGAAAGAAAAAGGTGGCCTGATCGAAGCCATCTACTGCACGCTGGATGGGCACATCTATTTCTGGGATCTGGAAGACGGCAGCCCCACGCGCGAGCGCATCGACATCGGCTATCCGATGAAAGGCAGCGTCAGCATTGACCCGCGCGGCGTGCCGCTGCTGTATACGGGACAGGGCATTTCCACGGTGCACGGCAAAACGGGGCCGATCGGGCTGCGCATCATCAGCCTGGTCACCGGGAAAGAGCTGTTCCGCGTGCCGGGCATCACATCGGATGCGCACCGGCGGCACGGCGCGTTTGACTCCGTGTGCCTTGTGGATGCCGTAACCGATACGCTGATCGCCCCGGGCGAAAACGGCCTGATCAACACATACAAGCTGAATACGGCGTTCAACCCGGTCACGGGCGAGCTATCCATAGACCCGGTCAAGGGCGGCTACCGCTACAACAACAGCCGGGGCCTTGGCAGCGAAAACAGCATCGCAGTATACGGCCATTACGGCTACTTTGCCGACAACGGCGGGCTGCTGCAATGCATCGACCTTGCCACGCTGAAGCCCGTTTGGGCCGCGAACATCACCGATGATACCGATTCTACCACCGCGCTGCTGGAAAGGCCCGACGGCCGCGTGTTGCTGTTCACCGGCTGCGAAGTGGACAAGCAAAAAAGCGGCGGCAAGGCATACCTGCGCTGCTTTGACGCGCTGACCGGCCGGCTTGTATGGGAAGTGGCCGAACCCTGCCAGTGGGATGATTTCCTCAACGGCGGGCTGTTGGGCTCCCCGCTGGTAGGCCAAGGCGTGCTGGATGGCACCGTGTTCTTTCATGTGGCGAAAACCACCAGCGTATCCGGCATGAACGGCGTGCTGCTGGCGCTGGATGCCGAAACCGGCGAAATCGTGTGGCGGCGCGATCTGCCCCGCTATGGGTGGAGCTCGCCGGTAGCAATATACGGCGCGGAGGGCGAAGCGCACATCATCCTGGGGGATTCGCAGGGCAACCTGCGCCTGTTTGACGCGCGCACGGGTGAGATACTGGACACCTTGAAACTGACCGGCAACATAGAGGGCTCCCCCGCCGTGTTTGGCGATATGCTGGTCATCGGCACGCGCGGATGCTATGTGTACGGTGTGCGCATCCGGTGACCCTGCGGTTTTAATCTATCCCCCTGACACATTAGAATCGTCTTATCGGTTTCTAATCCCTTTCCCGTTACGGGGAAGGGGGGTTTTGCTATACTCATACCAGTCAGGGGATGAACATCAACCCAACGAAATGAAAGGAGAGTTTAGCGATGCTTAAGATTTTTACATGGCCATTTGCGCTTGCAGGAGGGATTATTTCGCTGATCCTCTCCGCGATTGGCAGGCTGTTCGCGTTCGGCATGGGCGCGTCGATCTCGGTGATCGGGGTACTGCTGTCGATGAGCATCATCGGGCTTGTCATTGGCGTGCCGCTGGTGCTGTTTGGCGGCGGGCTGATGGTGCGGTCGGTTTGGCCGTAAGGTCGCAATCATAATATCAACGTAGAAGCTGTCGCAGCAAAGAAAAGTTGCGGCAGCTCTTTTTAATGTTAAACATTAAAAAATAATTGACTGTGATTAACTCCGCATGCTATCATGGTGCCGGAGGTGGCGTACATGAAAAAGCTGAACGGCATGCTGACGCAACACCGCGTCAACAAAATGGTGGGATTCTTGAACTTTGCATGCTATGTTATGGTGGCGTTGTGTATCGGTGCAATTGTGTTGAGCATTTTGGGCAGGCAGACCTTTACCCTGCATGATTCCACCGGCATGCACGAGCTCGCGATGCTTGCGGACACCGAGTACGGCGCGCGGGATAAGCGCGGGATCAACATTACGACCGATCCGGTGGGAACGCTCCACGTCTATGCAAATGACGAAATCGATACCGCGGCGCGCATCGGCATTTCGGCGCTGGTCATTGTAAGCGTTCTGCCCATGTTTTTCGCCTTTTGGCATCTCACCAAGGTGTTGTCAAATATCAAGCGCGGCGCAATTTTCATAGAGGAAAATGCGCGCCGCATCCTGTACTTCGGCCTGCTCCAGCTTTTTTCGGCGGTCGGCGTTCCGATTCTGCAGGTTTTGATCTGCGCGGTCTCAACCGCGATATCCGCAAACGAGCTGTACGTTTCAACAGGCCAGAACATGATTGCGGGCATCTTCACAAGCATGGCCTTCCTTGTTGCCGCATACATCATCCGCTACGGCGTACATTTGCAGGATGAGGCGGATCACACGCTATGATCATCATTCGCCTTGACAGGATGCTTGCGGACAGAAAAATGCGCCTGAATGACCTTGCGGCAAGGGTCGATATCAGCAATGTGAATCTGTCCTACCTAAAAACGGGCAAAGTCCGCGCCATCCGCTTTTCCACGCTGGATGCGATCTGCAGGGTACTCAAATGCCAGCCCGGCGATATTCTGGAATATGTCGAGGGTGAGGAGGAACCGCCATAGGACGGCTTCATTCCATCGCCGCCAGCAGCCCGCAAAGCCGCAGCCTATCCCTGTCGATCACATCCCGACCGTACGCATCCAGAAACCGCTGCCCCCACTGAGGGGTTTTCAGGTTGAAATTCAGCGTCCAAAGCCCCCACGCCAGGTCGTAATGCCGGTCGCCAAGGCCGCCCTCCCCCACATCGATGAACCCCTGAAACGCCCAGTCCTTCAGCATGATGTTGGGCAGGCAATAGTCCCCGTGCAGCAGCACATCGCTTTGCAGCAGGCGGCGGGTGGCGGCGATTTCTTCCGCCGCCTTTTCCGCATCCGCCGGGCCGATGTAGCCTGCGATGTCATCCAGGTGCGCTTGCAGAAAGCGCGCGCCCGCTGCCTGATCCGCCATGCCGTACAGCGCATCCCGCACGGGGCAATCGCGCGCGTCAATGGCATGCAGCCGCCGCAGCGCCTGCCCGAACGCCTCCGCCAGGCGCGCGGGGTGGCCGATGTGTGCATCCGCCGTGCCATCTTCTCCGGCGAGGGCTTCCGTGATCATGTAATCCTTATCCCCTGCCAAATAGCACAGCACCGCCGGTGCCATGTGGTGCCCGGCAAAGTACGCCTGCATCCGCGCGGCTCTGGCAAGCGCGCCGGGTTCGGCAATCTTCAGGTACGCGCCGCCATCTTTATCGACGAAAAGGGTTTTCGCGCCGGAACACCCGCTGCTTTCATATAGGGGAGCGCCTTGGGTCCACCGGGCAACTTCGGCGGGCAGGGCAAGCGCTTCCAGGTTCACGCTTTCTTTTTCCTTCATAAAACCTCCGGCTTTTCATGCAATTAACGCGCCACCCAATCTTTTTCCTGCCGCGTGCAACGAACCGCCCCACACGCGTGTCTAATCAGTGTAGCAACGTTGCGGATACCGATGTGGCAGGAATTTCTTCCGAAATTCCATTCATGGCGCGATATCTTCGAATTCGCGCCAGCGAGGTACTAAATGGACAAACAAGCATTCACGGAAAAAACACTGGCGATAGAGGCGTCGCTGTACGCGGTGGCCCGCACATACCTTCGCACGCCCTTTGACTGCGCCGATGCGGTGCAGGAAGCCGTGCTCAAGGCATGGAAGCAGCGCCATACCCTGCGCAATGAGCAGTACTTCAAAACCTGGGTCACGCGCATCCTGATCAACGAATGCAAAACGATGCGCAGGAAGGGCGGGCGTACCATCGCCCTGGCCGATATCCCAGAGGCCGCTTTGCCAGAGAGCGACGCGGGCGACCCGCTGGCGCTGTCCATGCTGCAAACGCTGGATATCAAGTACCGCGGCGCGTTTGTCCTGTACCACATCGAAGGATATTCCACCAAGGAAATCGCGACGATCCTGCGCATTCCGCAGGGCACCGTGACCAGCCGCCTCAAGCGCGCGAGGCGGTTGCTCCAGGAAGATTTACAAAAAGCGGAGGCGATCATCTGATGAAAAAGCGATTCACACATCAGCGGGTCTTTGGCGAAACCCCGGATATCGTTTCATCCCGCCTCCGCCATACTTTGGCGATACTAGAGGAGGATGAACCGGTGAAGAAAATGAAATGGCAGCCCCTGTTGATTGGATTGATGATTGTGGCGCTATGCGGCGCGGCGCTGGCGGCGGCGTGGGGCAGCCGCGAGCTGATTACACACACGGACATGAATGGTAAAACGAGCGTGAACGAGGCCATGGTGGAGCTGATCACCCCCATCGGCAAAACATTTGAAAACGACCAGCTTAAGGTAGAAATGGTGGATGCCATATTTGACGGCAGCTCGCTGGTTGCGGCCTGGACAATGACCAACAAGACGCAGGAAGACCTGTACCTGCTGTGTGATATCCTGATGAACGGCAACTACGGCGGTGCGGGCATGCGCAGCCGCGTGGATGAGCTGTTCATCAAACCCGGCGAAACCATTCAGAGCGGATTCAGCTGCCGCACGGATGATATTGTGTTCGGCTTGCCGGGCAACGAGGCCACACCCGCCGATACATGCGCCGTCAGCATGAAGTTTGCCGCATTTGCCGCAAAGGGCGAAGTGGTGGCTTTTGAAATTCCTATGGGCGAGGACGGCGTTTCCGTTAGCTATACCGAAGCTGTGGACGCCATCATCGAGGCGGGCAACGTGCCCATCGCCCCCGACGGCGTGATCGAGTTCGGCAGCCACTACCCCAAGGCGCCCGAAAACGCCACCCGTGCCGACTTGCTGGAAGCATCCGGCATGATGGAGCGCAGGAGTGACCTGGCAGTTGAGTTTGAGATGGAACAGAGTGTGAAGACGCTGTCCGGTCTGCCGGACGGCAAGCCCGTTGAGCAACAGAATGACGGTTACACCCTGCGCATTACCCGCGCGGACATCACCCCCAATACCGCCACCTTCACGCTGGAGCGCGTGTTTGCCGATGAGGCCGCCGCGAACGCGTTTGCGAAATATTTCGAAACGGATCATGGCAATCCCTGCTGGTGGGTTTTCAGGTTCCTGGATGAGCAAGGCAGCGGCGACTGGACGGGTAACTCTGGTGGGGGCACGGATACCGAGCGGCCCATCAAACAGGATGACGGCACCTATGTGTGGAATTACCGCGCATCA
The DNA here is from genome assembly GCA_031549905.1 of Eubacteriales bacterium. Taxonomy (GTDB): domain Bacteria; phylum Bacillota; class Clostridia; order Christensenellales; family Aristaeellaceae; genus Avichristensenella. Next base: position 18,485 of record JAVBPC010000102.1, on the reverse strand, counting down.
ATGACCGATATCATCCGCATACCGAAAACCATCACGATCATTCCTGAGCTCGACCGTGTGATGCAGGAGGACCAGGGGCTGACGCTGACCTTTCAGGAGTAAACAGCGCAAATAGCATGAAAAAGCCGGGGGATTGTTTGTCCCTCGGCTTTTTCTGGCAACCCATCTATCGTCAGCCGTTCCCCGGATTCACCGTGGAGCCGGGCGCGGCGGTGGGCACAATGGGCGCAACTGTCGGCCCCATGGTAGCGGCGGGCGTGTTATTCGTGCCCGTGCCGCCCAGGCCCGACTCTTGGCCCATCTGCACGCGGTTGTCATACGCGGCATGGATGGCGGCGATGATATTGCCGTGCGCGTCGTTCAGGCTCATGGTGGCGCTGGTGGTCACATCTGCCAGCATCGACTTATCCTGGTCGGATAGCTTGTCCCACTTGGCGGCATCCTGCGCATCCTCGCTGCCGGCCTTCAGCGGCCTGCCGTTCCGGTCGGAGCAGTAGTTGCGGAACCACTCGTCAATCTCCGCCACGGTCTTGCCGATGAATACGCGCTCAAAGGTATCGATCTGCTGGGTCCAGGTGCCGGTGTTCATCTTGTAGGTTTCACCCCGGTCGCGCTTGGTCTTCCAGCGGCTGATTTCATCAAGGAAGTTTTCGTCGGTATCGGGGGTCTTGCCTTCCACCGTGCCGGTGCCGTTCTTATCCCAGTTGTAGCCGCCCTGGCCGGGGAAGCCGCTGAACTGGGGCATTGTGGCGCTGTCATAGTTCGGGGTGGCGACCTCCAGCTGGTCAATGTGGATATCGACGATGCGGCCGTCCTTGTCAAAGATGGCGTTCGCCATGACGACGTTGAAGCTGTAGATCTGCGTATCGGTGTTGTCCTTGCCGGGGCCGACGCGGCCGGAGGTGTGAATGCCGCTGCCCATCGCATAGTCGCTGCCAAGGCCTGCGGTACCGGTGCCGGTAGGCGCGTTTGTCGCGGCGGGCGCGCCGGAACCGGGGTTGATGGCCTCTTTGACCGCATTCATGATCGCGCGGCTGGTGTACGTTGCGCCGGTGACGACATCCACGTCGGCGCTGTTCTTGGCCAGAATTTCCTGCGGGATCTTCTCCAGCGCGGTACCGGCGACGGACTGCGTTTCGTTGTGGCTTACAATTTCCACGGCGGTGATGTTGCTGCCATCCATCATAACGGATACGGTCAGCGGCCCGCCGTAGCCTTCAGCGGTGCCGGACAGGGTTTCGGCGCTGGCACAGGCGGTCAGCAAGGCCACCAGGCATAGCGCCAGGGGAAGCAGTTTTTTGTTCATGATGATTCCTCCCATTGAATTGCGTGCGCAAAGCGTGTGTCGGGATAGAGTATGTCCCGACGGTTTATGCGCTATGCCTTTTTTCAACGGGTTTATGGCACCAATTTACATCAGTTGCTGTTCGTTGATGATGAGCTTGAACTGAAGGGATAGCTTTTCGCAGGCGCGGCGGCACAGCAGCATACGGTCCAGAAAAATCTCAAAATAGTCCATCACGGAGCAAAGGTGCGGGTCGATCGTCAGCTTCAGTTTCAGCAGCGTTTTTTCCTGGTTGATCTTCACTTCGGATTTTTTCGCGGCGTAGTTCACGCGGTCATGGATATCGAAGGCGGTGGCCTCCTGGTTGCGCACGCGGCTGCGGCGCACATCGGTCTTGTCGGCCAGGATCAGCGCCGCGGCGACCGCGTGGATCGGCTCCGCGGTGCGCTCATCGTGGTTGCCGATGGCGGTGACGATGGTGGCGACATCCGTGGGCTCCATGCCCATGCCGGTCAGGATTTGAAACGCCATGATCGCGCCGGACTGCGCGTGTGCCACGCGGTTGACAAGGTTGCCGATGTCGTGCAGGTAGCCTGCGATGCGCGCAAGCTCCACTTCATGCGCCGAATAGCCCAGCGTTTCAAGGATGTAGCCCGCGTTCTCGGAAACCAAGGTAACGTGGGCAAAGCTGTGCTCCGTGTATCCGATGGAACACATGGATGCGTCCGCAGCCTCGATGTAGGCGCGGATGGTAGGGTCTGATTTGATCTGTTGGTAGGTAATGGTTGACATAGTTCTCCTTTTGGTTTAGTTTGGGTCTGAATCAAATGATCCGAAAGTTTATCACGACACTTGACTAAATCGCTAAAGTGTCGTATAATCGGCCACAGTAACGCAAGCAAGGAGGGCTTCCCATGCAAGCCGGATTCGAGCTGCTCCGGCGTGATGAAAAGCTGACGCTTTCATTGCGCGCGCTGTATGAGCGCTATGGCTATCAGAAATTCCGCATGAACCGCTTTGAAGAGTACGACTTCTATCAGGGCAATAGGGATTTCCTGGCCGATGGTCAGATTATAACATTTACCGGGCTGGATGGCAAACTGATGGCGCTGCGCCCCGATGTGACGCTGTCGATCGTTAAAAAAGCGCGCCCCGAAAAGGCGGGCGTAGAGCGGCTGTACTACACGGAAAGCGTGTTCCGCCCCGGCCGCGATGTGGAGGAATACCGCGAGGCGTCGCAGGTGGGCGTGGAGTGCATCGGGGATGTCACGCCGTACACCGCGACCGAAATTGTGTTGCTGGCATCGCAAACGCTGTCGCTGGCAGGCGCATCGTGCGTGCTGGAGATTTCGCACACGGGGTTCGTGGACGGCCTGCTGGCATCGCTTCCGTTGCCGGAAGATGACCTGCGCCTGTGCCGCCGCCTGATCGAGGGCAAGAACGCGCACGACCTGCGCGAAGCCTTTGCCGCGCGCCTGCCGGAAGGGCAGTTAAGCCGCCTGTGCGCGCTGGCGAAGCTATCCGGGCCATTCCCGCAGGCGCTGCCGGAAGCCGCCGCGCTGGCGGAAGGCGACATGATGCGCGCCGCCGTCCAGGAACTGACCCAGCTGTACCAAACCCTTTCCGCCGCTGGGGAGGCCGAACCGCTGCGGCTGGATTTCTCCATCAGCGGCGACGCCACCTACTACAGCGGGCTGATGTTGCGCGGGTACGTGGGCGGCGTGCCGCGCGCGGTGCTGTCCGGCGGGCGATATGACCCGCTGCTGCGCCGCATGGGCAAGCCCGGCGGGGCAATGGGGTTCGCGCTGTATGTGGATCAGCTGATGCGCTCGCTGGCCGACCAGGCGGATACGGCTGTGGATACCGTCGTGCTGTACGACGCCGACACCGACCCGGCGGTTGTCTGGCACGTGGTGCAATCCCGCGTGGCACGGGGAGAGCGCGTGTTCGCGGCGACCAGCTTGCCCGAAAACATGCGCTGGCAGCAGGTATTGGAGGTGCGCGGCCATGCTTAACATCGCGCTGCCCAAGGGGCGGCTTGGCGACGCCGTATACAAGCGGTTTGCCCGCCTTGGCTATGATTGCCCCGATCTGGAAACCGAAAACAGGAAGCTTGTGTTTGAACCGCCCAGCGGCAAGGCGCGGTATTTCCTGGTGAAGCCTTCCGATGTGGCCATTTACGTTGAGCGCGGCGCGGCGGACATCGGCGTGGTGGGCAAGGATGTGCTGCTGGAAGCAGGTGCCGATGTGTACGAGCTGGCCGACCTGCGCCTTGGCAAGTGCCGCCTGGCGGTTGCCGGGCCGGTGGATTTCCGCGACAGGCCGGATGCGCCGCTTCGGGTGGCGACGAAATACCCGCACGTTGCCCGCCGGTATTTCCGCGGGCAGGAAAGGGAAATCGAGATCATCAAGCTGAACGGCTCGATTGAGCTGGCGCCAATCCTGGGCCTTTCCGATGTGATTGTGGATATTGTGGAAACCGGTACCACGCTGCGCGAAAACAACCTGGGGGTGCTGGCGGAGATCGAACCGGTCAGCGCCCGTCTGATCGCGAACAAATCAAGCTACGCGTTCAGCCGCGAAGAAATAGACGCGCTGTCGCAAAGGCTTACCGAGGAGGAACCGAAATGATTCCCATCATGAACGCGAAAGATTATGACCCGGCGGCAAGGGCCTCAAACGACAATGCCGATATGGAAGCAATAGAGCGCCGCGTGGCGGATATCCTGGGAGCCGTGCGCAAGGAAGGCGATGCCGCCGTGCGCCGCTATACGGAAAAGTTTGACGGCGCGGCGCTTGATGCGTTCGAGGTGCCGGAAGAGGCGTTCGAAGCGGCGCTATCCGCACTGCCGCCGGATTTCATCCGCACGCTGGAAATGGCCGCGGAAAATATCCGCGCATTCCACCAGCGGCAGGTACGACACGATTACGCCGTCACCGACACCCCCGGCGTGGTGCTGGGGCAGAAGGTGATGCCCCTCCAGCGCGTGGGGTTGTATGTGCCGGGCGGCACCGCCGCGTACCCCAGCACCGTGCTGATGGACGCGATCCCCGCGAAAATCGCGGGCGTGCCTGAGATTGTTATTGTTACCCCGCCGGGCAAGGATGGCAGCGTGAACCCCGCCGTGCTGGCTGCGGCGCGCGTCGCGGGCGTCAGCCGCGTGTACCGCGTGGGCGGCGCGCAGGCGGTGGCCGCGCTGGCGTACGGCACCGAAACAATTCCGAAGGTTGATAAGATCGTCGGCCCCGGCAATATCTACGTCGCCACGGCAAAGCGGCAGGTGTTCGGGCTGGTTGACATCGATATGATCGCCGGGCCCAGCGAAATCCTGGTCGTCGCGGATGACACGGCAACCCCAGCCTACGTCGCTGCGGATTTGCTTTCACAGGCGGAGCACGACCGGCTGGCGTCATCCATCCTGGTCACCACCAGCATCCGGCTGGCTGCCGCTGTGCAAGCCGAGCTGGAACGGCAGATTCCGCTGCTGCCGCGCGCTGAGATATGCCGCGCGTCCATCGACACGTACGGCGCGATTCTGCTGTGCGATACCATGGAGGAAGCCCTCGACACCGCCAACCGCATCGCGCCGGAGCATCTGGAACTCTCCGTGGCCGACCCGTTCGCCTTGCTTTCCAAGGTGAAGAACGCGGGCAGTATCTTCCTGGGGCATTACGCCCCCGAAGCGCTGGGCGACTACTTCGCCGGGCCGAACCACACCCTGCCCACCAGCGGCACGGCCAGGTTCTCATCGCCCCTTTCGGTGGATGATTTTGCCAAGCGCTCATCGTTCATCTATTACACGCGCGAGGCACTTCAGGGCGCGGCGGGCCGCATCGCCGACTTTGCAAACCGCGAGGGGCTGGATGCACACGCGCACAGCATCACCATCCGCTTTGAGGGGGATGTGCAATGAGCCGCTTTCTGTCGCCAAGGCTGGATAGTCTCACCCCGTATACTCCCGGCGAGCAGCCGCGCGACCAGCAATATATCAAGCTGAACACGAACGAGAGCCCTTTCCCGCCCGCGCCGGGGGTTATTGAAGCGGTCAGCCGTGAGCGCGTCGCGTCGCTTAACCTGTACTCCGACCCCACCGCGAAGGTGCTGGAGGATGCAATTGCAGGCAGCTACGGCCTGTCGCCCGATCAGGTCATCGCCGGGAACGGTTCAGATGAGATCCTGGCATTCTGCTTTCAGGCGTTTTGCGACCGGAATACGCCGCCCGTGTATCCCGACATCACCTACGGATTTTACAAGGCGCTGGCGCAGCTGTACTGCCTGACCGCCACCATTACCCCGCTGGCCGATGACTTCACGCTGTCACCGGAAACATTTAGGGGCGTGCCGGGCACGGTGTTCCTCGCCAACCCGAACGCGCCGACCGGCATCGCGCTGCCGCTTGCCGCCGTGGCGCAGATCGCGGAGGACAACCCCGACAGGCTGGTCATCGTGGATGAAGCGTATGTCGATTTTGGCGCGGAAAGCGCGGTTTCGCTGCTGTCCACTCGCGAAAACGTGCTGGTGGTGATGACATTCTCCAAATCGCGCAGCCTTGCGGGTGCGCGCATCGGGTATGCGCTGGGCAGCGCGGAGCTGATCGCCGACCTGCGGAGGATCAAGTTTGCTTTCCACCCGTACAATGTGAACGCGCTGTCGCAGGCGGTGGGCGCGGCGGCCATGCGGGACGAAGGGTATTTCAGGGATTGTGTCGAAGAAATCATGTCAACCAGGGCATTTGCGGCGGATGTGCTGAAAGCGCGGGGGTACACGCTGACCGATTCGCTGGCGAACTTCCTGTTCGTGAAGCACCCGGCGCTGTCCGGCCTTGATTTATACCGCAAGCTGCGCGAAAAGGGCGTGCTGACGCGCCATTTTCCGGGGCCGCGCACGGGGGATTACCTGCGCGTGACCATGGGGTCGCGGGCGCAGATGGAGCGCTGCCTTGCCGCGCTTACCGAAATCGAGGGGGAGCAACCATGAAAGATACCGTCACCATCACCCGCGACACAGCGGAAACACGGATAAAACTTACGCTCACGCTATCCGGTGGCGATGTGCAAATCAAAACCGGCGCGGGCTTCCTGGATCACATGCTAGCGCTGTTCGCCCGTCACGGCGGGTTCGGCCTTGCCCTGGCCTGCGAGGGCGACACCTGGGTGGATGACCACCACACCGCAGAAGACTGCGGCATCGCGCTGGGCCAGGCATTCCGCGAGGCGCTGGGTGACGGGCGCGGCATCACGCGCTACGGCAGCTTCCTTTTGCCGATGGATGAGGCGCTGGTGCTGGTTTCGCTGGATGTTTCCGGCAGGTGTCATCTGTCATACGATGTCACCCCCGGCGCGGACAAGGTGGGCACATTCGACACCGCGCTGGTCAAAGAATTCCTGCTGGGTCTGTGCCGCCAGATGGGCCTGACGCTGCATGTCAGGCAAATGGCGGGCGAGAACGCGCACCACATCCTGGAAGCGGTGTTTAAGGGGCTGGGCCGCGCGCTGGCCATCGCCGTGTCGCCGGATCTGAAACGGCCAAACGCGCTGCCCTCCACGAAAGGCGTGCTGCTATGATCGCGATTGTCGAATATGGCGTGGGCAACCTGTTTTCTTTGGCGGCATCGCTGTCGCATTTGGGGCTTGAAAGCGAGGTTACCGGCGACCCGGCGCGGCTGCTGGCGGCCGACAGGGTGATTCTGCCCGGTGTTGGCGCGTTTGAGGACGCCATCGCGCGGCTGCGTGAATCCGGGCTGGTGCCCGTGCTGGATGAAGCCGTGAAACGCGGCACGCCGCTGCTGGGCATTTGCCTTGGCATGCAGCTGCTGTTTGAAAAAAGCCTGGAAAACGGCGAATGGGCGGGGCTAGGGTTCTTGCCGGGCACGGTTTCGCCGCTGTTTGGCGATATACCGCAGGCGCTGCGCGTGCCGCAGATCGGCTGGAATCCGCTGATCGCGCGCCGGCCGGATGATCCGCTGCTGAAATATCACAGGCCCGGCGACTGCGTGTACTACGTCCATTCCTATTACGCCAAAGGGTGCGGGGACGCGGTCGTCGCGGAGTCTGAATACGGCGTGGCGGTGCCCGGCATCGTGCGCAAAGGCAACGTTTGCGGCACGCAGTTCCACCCGGAAAAGAGCGGCGAGGCGGGGCTGAAGATGCTGCGAGCCTTCGCGGAAGGGGCATGACATGACGATCTATCCCGCCATCGACCTGTCGGGCGGCCAGGTGGTGCGCCTGACACAGGGCGATTTTGACCAGAAAACAGTGTACGCGCAGGACCCCGTGCCCGTGGCGGAGGGTTTCCTTGCCGCGGGGGCGACGCATCTGCACGTTGTGGATCTGGACGGCGCAAAGGACGGCGCGCCCAGAAGCGGCGACGCGCTGGCGCGGCTGACCCGCCTGCCGCTGTTCATCCAAACGGGCGGGGGCATCCGCACGGCGGAACGCGTGCGGCAGCTGCTTGACCTTGGCGTATCCCGCGTGATTTTGGGCACGGCGGCGCTTTCAGACCCCGATTTCCTATCGCGCATGATCGCGCTGCACGGTGACAAAATTGCCGTGGGCGTGGATGCGAAGGGCGGTAAGGTGGCCGTCGCCGGGTGGCTGACGGTATCGGACACGGATGCAACAACCTTTTGCGTTCAGCTGCATCAGATGGGTGTCAAGACCATCATATACACCGATATCGCCAGGGACGGCGGGCTTTCCGGCCCCAACTTTTTAGCATATGAGGCACTGCTTTCGGCGCTTGAGGGCATGAACCTGATCGCGTCCGGCGGGGTCAGCAAGCTTTCCGATGTGGAAAGGCTGTCGGCACTGGGCACCCCCGGCGCAATCATCGGCAAGGCGCTGTACGAGGGAAGAATTGATTTGAAGGAGGCGCTGGCAGTATGATCACCAAGCGGATCATTCCGTGCCTGGATATTCGGGACGGGCGCGTGGTCAAGGGTAAGATGTTCGAGGGCATCCGCGATGTGGATGACCCGGTGGCGCTGGCCGCCAGCTACAACGCGCAGGGCGCGGATGAGCTGGTTTTTTACGACATCACCGCCAGCTTTGAGGGCCGTTCGCTTTTCACCGATGTGCTGAAGGCCGTGGCAAGCCAGGTGTTCATCCCGCTGACCGTGGGCGGCAACATCCGCACCGTCGATGACTTCGACCGCGTGCTGAAAGCCGGCGCCGACAAGGTGAGCGTCAATTCCGGCGCGCTTAACGATCCTTCCGTGATCACCGCCGCCGCCAGGCGCTACGGCAGCCAATGCGTGGTGCTGTCGATGGATGTAAAGCGCGTGGACGGCGATTTCCGCGTGTTCGCAAAGGGCGGGCGGGAGGACGCGGGCCGCTCCGCAGTAGAATGGGCCAAGGAAGGCGTGGCGCTTGGCGCGGGCGAAATCGTTGTCAACAGCATCGACGCCGACGGCATGAAGCAGGGGTTTGACCTGCCGATGCTGAAAGCCATCGCGGATGTTGTGAATGTGCCCATCATCGCCAGCGGCGGCGCGGGCGGGGCCGCGCATTTCATTGAGCTGTTTGAAAAGCTGCCCCAGGTGGACGCGGGCCTTGCGGCGTCGATTTTCCACTATGGAGAGACGACGATCCCAGCGCTGAAGGATGCGCTGCGGGACGCGGGCATCGCGGTGCGGTAAAGGAGTAAGGCTATGGGAAATAAATCAGTTATTGAGGCCAACCTTGATTTATCCCACTTGAATGTGATCTTTTCCTCCAAACCGCTTATCTTTGGCGGCATGGCTATGGAGTACTATGGCCTGCGCAAACATGGGGACGATATTGATATGTTCGTCACCGACAAAGATTATCGCGTGTTGGCGGAGAAATACCCTGACAACACAATAGATGTCTGGGGGAACCTATCCGTTGTTCTGGGGAAGTATTCGTTCAACTTATGCGTATGCCACATGGATTATCATTTCTATGGGGTTGCCGCGGTTGAGCATGAGAATTTCAGGGTCATCTCCTTCGACAGGCTTTACTTTATGGCCGCGTCTGCTATGAGGAGCGAACCTCATGTAAAAAAGCGTGTCGATGATTTCGGATTGGTTTACTGGGCTTTCTATGACAAATACAAAAATCCCGAGTATATTGAGTACACGGAAGAACACAGGGCTATTTATCAAAGCGTTCCCAACGGCACAGTTTATGGGGGAAAATATCCCGACATCAAACCTTGATGTTTGTCAAAGTTAGTAATACGCTCATCAATACCTCTGTCTGACAGAGCCAAGGAGAAAACGAACCATGAACGATCTGAAATTTGACGTAAACGGCCTGATCCCCGCCATCGTGCAGGATGCGCGCACAAACCGCGTGCTGATGGTGGCCTACATGAACGAAGAGAGCCTTGCCGTCACCCTGGCGGAGGGGCGGACGTGCTTCTACTCGCGCTCGCGGCAGGAACTGTGGCGCAAGGGCGAAACCAGCGGCAATATACAGCGCGTGGTGCGCGTGACGGCCGACTGCGACAGGGACGCGCTGCTGATCGCGGTGATCCCGGAAGGGCCCGCCTGCCACACCGGCGCGGAAAGCTGCTTCTTCAATCCGATCAAGGAAGAGATTTCTGGCGAAATCTCTTCATGGCGCGATATGTCCCAATTCGCGCCAGAACCGGAAGGGGAGCCGGAATTTTCGCTTCCCGCGCTGTTCGATCTGGTGAAGGGGCGCAAGGAGCAGCCGCAGGAAGGCTCCTACACCACCTACCTGTTTGGCAAGGGCAAGGAAAAAATCCTGAAAAAAGTGGGCGAAGAGTGCACGGAGGTCGTCATCGGCGCGATGAAGGACAGCCGATCCGAAACCGTGTACGAGATCGCCGACCTGTGCTACCATGTGCTGGTGCTGATGGCCGAAATGGGCATCAGCCTCAATGAGGTGACGGAAGAGCTGGCCAGCCGCCATGTGGTGGATAAGAAAACAAAGCAGGAGACGATGCAATGACGCTGGCTGAGCTGTTGCGGCAACGGGGTACGCCGGTTGATTTGCCATGCGGCGGGGGCGGCCGTTGCGGCAAGTGCCGCGTGATCGCGCATGGGGATGTGGATGCGCCCGGCGAGAGAGAAAGGGCGCTGCTGACCCCTGATGAACTTGCGCAAGGGGTACGGCTGGCGTGCCTGGCGCAGGCGCTTTCGGAGGATGTTACGGTTGAACCCGTTTCCGCGCGCGGCACTGATTCTATTCAGACCGCCGGGCAGATGCCGGAAATCATCCTGTCACACAAAAGCGAAAGCGGCGCGGGCCTTGCCGTGGATATCGGCACAACGACCGTCGCGGCGTACCTATATCGACTGTCTGACGGGGCAAAGCTTGCCGAAGCGGCGGAAAAGAACCCGCAGGGCGCATTCGGCGCGGATGTCACCAGCCGCATTGACCGCGCGCTGGCAGGGGAAAGCGCCGCGCTGGCGCAGGCGATCCGCGGATGCATTGCCCGCCTGCTCACGGTTTTGTGTGAAAAATCAGGTGTATCACAATCTGCTGTGACCCGTGCAACGCTGACAGGCAATACCGCCATGCTGTACTTCCTGACCGGACGGAATCCGGGCTCTATCGCGGTGGCTCCTTTTGACGCGGATTGCCTGTTCGGCCAAACGGTTCCCGGTGAAAGCATCGGCCTGCCGGGCATGGCGGTATATCTGCCCGGCTGCGTGGGCGCGTACGTCGGCGCGGATATCACCTGCGCGATGCTGGCCGCCGGGTTCGACCGGCCCGCGCAAAAGCCGCGCCTGTTAGTGGATATCGGCACAAACGGCGAAATGGCGCTGGATACCGGAGACGCGCTGCTGTGCTGCTCCACGGCTGCCGGCCCTGCGCTGGAGGGCGCGGGCATCTCCTGCGGAATGACCGCGCGCACCGGGGCTATCCACCGCGTGCGCGTGGTGGGTGGGGAAATCACCTGCGATGTGATCGGCGGGGGCGAGGCGCTGGGCATCTGCGGCAGCGGGCTGTTGGATGCGGTGGCGGCGCTGCTGGAAACGGAAGCGCTGGATGACACGGGCCGCTTTGAAGATGGCGAAGACGTGACGCTGCCGGGCACAAACGTCGTGCTGACGCAAAGGGATATTCGGCAGGTACAGCTGGCGAAAAGCGCCATCTGCAGCGGCGTAAAAACGCTGATCAAGCGCGCGGGCATCGCAGAAAGCGCGCTTGGCGAAGTGTTGATCGCGGGCGGTTTCGGCACGGCGATGAACCCCATAAGCGCCGGGCGCATCGGGTTGCTGCCGGAAGGGTTGGCCGCGCGGGCGCAGGCCATCGGCAACGCGGCGGGCATGGGCGCGGCGATGATGCTGCTCAGCGATGAGGCGGTGCAGGCGGGTGAACAGCTTTGCCGCAAGGCCCGCGTGATCGATCTGGCGACCGATCCCGTTTTCCAGAATGCCTTTATTGAAGAGATGATGTTTCCGGTGTAAAAACGAGAGCGCGCCTGCCAGGAAAAGACACCGCAAAGAAATTCATATTGCCCACTCCGCCGTGAGGCGAAAAAGGGATTCCAAAGGGCCTTAGGCCCTTTGGCAGGGTCTGGGACAGCGTCCCAGCGTACCCCTCTACGTCCGGTCCCCCACCCGGTTCACGCCCCGCTGCCTAAGCCCCGGCCCCACGGCCGCGCCCAGCGCGATGGCTCCGATCGCGAACAGCGTGGCAAGGCCCTGCGTCAGCGCGTCCTGATACTGCGAATACAGCAGCGCGCGCATCGTGCGGTACAGCGCAAGTCCGGGTACCAGCGGGATCAGCGCGCCGGTCAGGAACACGGTGACAATCATCCGCATTCGCCTGGCAAGGAACTCGCACAGCAGCGCCACCACGGCGGATGCCGCGAACAGCGCCAGCGTAGTACTCCACCCGATGACATCAACCAGCAGCAGATACCCCGCGTACGATGCCGCGCCCAGCAGCGCCACCGGCAGGTATGCCCGGGTAGGCAGCCGCAGCAGCGGCGCGAAGAACAGCGTAGCCAGGCCCGCGTACATCACCGCCAGGTACCACGCGGGCGGCGTGGCCAGCAGCATTTCCATCTCGCCCGGCAGCAAAACCTTCAGCGGCACGCTGATGCCCAGCGCCACCATGACCGCCACCAGCAGCGCCTCCACCGCGCGGGCCAGGCCGCTGAGCAAGTCGCCCCTGAGCGAATCGCGCACGGCGCTGGTCATCATCAGCCCGGACAACAGCGGCATGATCGCGCCGGAAATCGTGGTTTCAAGCTCCGCCGGCGTCCAGCGGAAGATATAAAACGCGCAGCCGGCAACGGCGGCGCTGATTGCCGCGCCCGCAAGGCTGATCAATACCAGTGACATCTCCGCGCGGCTGAGATAGTGCGCGGCCAGCTGCCCCAGGATTGCGCACACCAGCGTGGTCAGGCATTCCACCACACCGCCGCCAAACATCAGCGTGAAGCAGGCAGCAGCAACGCCCGAAACGATCACCGTGCGCAGCGGGGGCAGCGCGTGGCTTGCCCTGACATCCCGCAGCAGCGCCAGCATCGTTTCCATCGGCACGGTGCCCTCCGCGGCCCGGCGGGACAGGTCATTCACCCGGTTGACACGCGCCAGGTTGATGCCCCGCTTGCCCACGCGCCGCACCGCCGAGTGGCTCTCGCCCTCCGCCGAAATGGAAATGAACACGCCGGTGGTAAGCGCCATAACGTTCACCTCGCCAAAGCCATAGCTTTTGCACAGGCGCTGCACCGTGTCTTCCACGCGGTATGTTTCCGCGCCGTTTTCCAGAATGATCTGCGCGGCAAGGCCCGCAATCTCCAGCATGACCCCGTGAGAGGGCGTTTGAGGCATTTGCTTCTCCTTACAGAACGGTCAGGTCCGCAACGGTTGCGCCGATGTACTTGATCAGATGGCTTGGCGAAACCCACACCATCGCCCCGCGCGCACCCGCGCTGACGGCAATATTCTCCCACAAAAGGCAGCTTTCATCAATGAACACGGGGTACTGGCGCTTCGTGCCGATGGGCGAACACCCGCCGCGCACATAGCCGGTTAAGGGCAGCAGCTCCTTCATGGGCAGCATCGCCGCCTTCTTTTCGCCAGCAGCCTGCGCCGCCTTTTTCAGGTCGATCTCCTCATGGCAGGGGATCACGCACAGGAACACGCCCGCCTTTTCGCCCGACAGCGCCAGCGTTTTGAACACCGTTTCCTTTGGCAGAGACAGCTTTTTTGCCGTGCTCTCGCCGGAAAGATCGGACTCATCCACGGCATATTCAAGCGCATCGTAGGGTATGCCCGCCGCGTCCAGCAGGCGCATTACGTTCGTTTTCAGCATGCTATTCTTCCGGCTTTTGCTCTTCTATAAAGGCGAAGCGGGGGCCTTCGTACCCGTCGCGTTTGACGGTTTCGCCCCACATCGACAGCGGGCGCGTGAATATGCCGCCGTCTCCATACAGCGCGATGTAGACGACCATCGGCTCGCGCGTTTCGGAATGCGTGGCCAGAAACAGCGCGCGGTAAAAATTGCCCTTGAAATGGCGATAAATGCCGGGTTTGAATGTTTGCATTGCGGCCTCCAGTTGGTGGTGATAGTACCGTACCAGTATACAGCACAGCGCGCCCTCCCGCAAGGAAGCGCGCGCTTTCATGTCTGTTTACTGTATCGGTTAGATCGCCTCGGTAACCAGCCGCCCCATCTCCGCCGTGCCCACGGCCCGCATGCCCGGCTGCATGATATCCGCCGTGCGGTACCCATCGTTCAGCACGCGCTCTACGGCCGCTTCTATTGCGCTTGCTTCCGCCATCATGCCGAAAGAATAGCGCAGCATCATCGCAACGGACAGGATCGTCGCCAGCGGGTTGGCCTTGCCGGTGCCCGCGATGTCGGGCGCGGAGCCGTGAATCGGCTCGTACAGCCCAAGCGTCGTCGATGACAAACTAGCCGACGGCAGCATCCCGATCGATCCGGTGATCATCGACGCCTCATCGGATAGGATATCGCCAAACATGTTGCCGGTAACGACCACATCAAACTGGCGCGGATTGCGCACAAGCTGCATCGCCGCGTTATCCACAAACATGTCTTCATACTGCACACCTGAGTATTCGGCGCTGAGGCGGTGCATGGTTTCCCGCCACACGCGGGAGCTGTCCAGCACGTTCGCCTTGTCCACGCTGGTCACCTTTTTGCCGCGCTTCATCGCCATTTCAAACGCCACGCGGCCAATCCGCTCTATTTCGCCCACGCTGTACTGAAGCGTGTCGAAGCCGGCTTCGCCCATTTCGGTTTCAACGCGGCCGCGCTTTCCGAAGTAGATGCCCCCGATCAGTTCGCGCACAATCAGCACATTCAGGCCGCCCTTTACGATTTCGGGCTTCAGGGGGCAGGCATCCTCCAGCGCCGGGTACAGGATCGCCGGGCGCAGGTTCGCGAATACTGAAAGCGCCGCGCGAAGGCCCAGCAGCGCGCGCTCGGGCCTAAGATGTCCGGGCACATTATCCCACTTCGGCCCGCCAACCGCGCCCAGCAGCACGGAATCGGACTGAAGGCACTTATCCACCGTTTCCTTGGGCAGCGCCTCACCCTTCTGGTCGATGGCACAGCCGCCCGCCAGCACTTCGTCGGTCTGAAAGGTATGGCCGAACTTTTCGCCCACGCGGGCAAGCACTTTCAGCGCCTCTTCGATGATTTCCGGGCCGATGCCGTCGCCACGGATGACCGCGATCCGCTTGTTCATTGCATATCCTCCCGAACGGAGGCGAGCAACCCGCCCGCGTCAATGATCTTCTTGAGGAACGGCGGGAACGGCGTCACGGAGAAAGTCTGCCCCGTGGTCACATCTTCCACAACGCCGCTTTCAAAGTCCACGCGCACCTCATCGCCCGCCTGGATGGCCTTGGCCGCCTCCGGGCTTTCGATGATGGCAAGACCGATGTTAATGGAGTTGCGGTAGAAAATGCGGGCAAAGGTCGAGGCGATCACGCAGGACACGCCGCACGTTTTGATCGCAAGCGGCGCGTGCTCACGGGATGAACCGCAGCCGAAGTTCTCGCCGCCCACGATGATGTCGCCTAGCCGCACCTTCTTGATGAAATCAGCGTCGATATCTTCCATGCAGTGCTGCGCCAGTTCCTTGGCATCCGGGGTGTTCAGGTACCGCGCGGGGATGATGACATCGGTATCGATGTTGTCGCCGTATTTGAAAACTTTACCTTGCGCTGCCATGATCAAATTACCTCCATACTTGGCGCGAATTTGAAAATATCGCGCCATAAGGGGATTTCGCCAGAAATCCCTACATCAACTCGTCCGGCGTGGCAATGCGCCCCAGCACCGCGCTGGCAGCCGCCACCTTCGGCCCCGCCAGGATGACTTCGCTCGTTTTATGGCCCATGCGGCCCACAAAATTGCGGTTGGTGGTCGCCACCGCGCGCTCGCCGTCGGCCAGTATGCCCATGTAGCCGCCCAGGCACGGCCCGCACGTCGGCGTGGAGATCGCGCAACCCGCATCCAGATAGACCGTGAACAGCCCCTCATCCATCGCCTGGCGGTACACCGCCTGTGTCGCGGGGATGATGATGCACCGCACACCCTTTTTCACGCGCCGCCCGCGCAGCACGTCGGCCGCCGCGCGCAGGTCTTCAATGCGCCCGTTTGTGCAGGAGCCGATGATGACCTGGTGAATGTCGTTTTTGTCGGCGTCCTTGGCGGCGACCACGTTTTCGGGCAGGTGCGGCAGCGCCACCACCGGCACGATTTCGGACAGGTCGATGGTGATGGTCTGCTCATACTGCGCGTCGGCATCCGCTTCAAACACCTCGTACGGCTTGGTATAGCGGCTGTCCAGGTATGCGCGGGTCTGCTCATCCACCGGGAAAATGCCGTTCTTGGCGCCGGCCTCGATCGCCATGTTGCAGATGCACAGGCGGTCTTCCACTGTCAGGTACCGCACGCCTTCGCCGGTGAACTCCATCGACTTGTACAGCGCGCCATCCACGCCGATTTTGCCGATGATGGTCAGGATCACATCCTTGCCGGACACATCGGGGCCGGGCCTTCCGACCAGCTCAAATCGAATCGCCTGCGGCACCTTGAACCAGAGTTTGCCGCTGGCCATGCCGCATGCCATATCCGTGGAACCCACGCCCGTGGAGAACGCGCCCAGCGCGCCGTACGTACAGGTGTGGCTGTCCGCGCCGATGATGACTTCGCCCGGGCCAACATAGCCCATTTCGGGCAGCAGCGCATGCTCCACGCCGACCTCGCCCACATCAAAAAAGTGGCTGATGGCGTGCTTTCCGGCAAAATCGCGGCACTGCTTGCACTGCTGCGCGGCCTTGATATCCTTGTTGGGGGTAAAATGATCCATCACCAAATAAATCTTTTCCGGGTCAAACACCTTGTCAAACCCGGCCTTTTCAAACTCGTTGATCGCGACTGGGGAAGTGATATCGTTTCCCATCACCACATCCAGCTTCGCCTCAATCAGATCCCCGGCGCGCACGGAGGCAACCCCCGCATGGCGGGCCAGGATCTTCTGCGTCATCGTCATAGGCATGGCAGGCGGACCTCCTTAGTTTAACAGTTTGTTGATGCCGTTTACATACGCGCGGATGCTGGCTTCGATGATATCCACCGAAAGCCCGCGCCCGGTCACCGTCTGGTCACCCAGCGCAAGCCGCACAGTCACATCGCCAAGGGCGTCCTCGCCCTCGCTCACGGCGTGCAGCGCGTAGTCATCCAGCTTCGGATGGATGCCGACCAGCTCGTCAATCGCGGAGAACGCGGCCTCAATCTGGCCGATGCCAATCTTGCTGGTCTTGACCACGCCGTCCTGGCCGCGCAGTGCGATGGTCGCGGTGGCGTCGATTGTGCTGCCGCTGTTGACGACAAAGCTTTCCAGCGTGAAGGTTTCGGCCACGGCGGTCCTTTTGCCGGTGACAAGCGCTTCGATATCCTTATCGGATACAACTTTCTTGCGGTCGGCCAGCGCCTTGAAGCGCGCAAACGCCTCATCGATCTCTTCCTTTTCCAGCGCGATGCCGAGCGCCTGCAGCCTATCCACAAACGCGTGGCGGCCGGAGTGCTTGCCCAGCACCATCTGGTTGGTCGGCAGGCCGATCGACGCAGGGCTCATGATCTCGTACGTCTGCGGGTTGGCCAGCACGCCGTGCTGGTGGATGCCCGCCTCATGCGCGAACGCGTTGCCGCCGATGATCGCCTTATTCGGCGGGATGCGCTGGCCGATGATGCGCGACAGCACATTGCAGGCCTGATAGATGCGTGTGGTATCCACCTGCGTGGTGCAGCCGTAATAGCTGCCGCGCGTGTGGATCGCCATCACCAGCTCTTCCAGCGAGGCGTTCCCCGCGCGCTCGCCGATACCGTTCAGCGTGCATTCCAGCTGCGTGGCGCCCCCGCGCATCGCGGCCAGGGAGTTGGCGGTCGCCAGCCCCAGGTCGTTGTGGCAGTGGGTGGAGAAGGTCACGCGGTCGGCCTGATAGACGGTTGATGTCAGGTGGCGCATCAGCGCGTACATCTCGTCCGGCGTGGTGTAGCCCACGGTGTCCGGCACGTTCAGCGTGGTCGCACCGGCGCGCACCGCCTCGGAGAACACTTCCGTCAGGAACGCCCAATCGCTGCGCGTGGCGTCCTCAGCGGAAAACTCGATGTCCTCGACATAGTTTCTGGCATACCGCACCAAGGTCTTGACCTTATCAAGCACCTGATTCGGAGACATTTTCAGCTTGTATTCCATGTGGATGGGCGATGTTGCCAGGAACACATGGATGCGCGGCTTTTTCGCCGGTTTGACAGCCTCGGCCGCCGCGTCGATGTCCTTCTCCGTCAATCTGGCAAGGCTTGCGACGGTGGCGGTTTTGGCGGATTCGGCAATCGCGCGGACGGACTCAAAGTCGCCCGGCGATGAGATGGCGAAGCCAGCCTCGATCACGTCCACGTTCAGCCGCTCCAGCTGGCGGAGCATTTCCAGCTTTTCCGTCAGGTTCATCGAGCAGCCGGGCGATTGCTCGCCGTCGCGCAGCGGGGGATCGACTCTTTTCACTTGCCTGGGGATGGTTGGTCCCTCCGTTTCTAGTGGGGCGGGGGACGGGGGGGGGGGGGGGGGGGGGGGGGGGGGGGGGGGGGCGGGGGGGGGGGCGGGGGGGGCCGGGGGGGGGGGGGGGGGGGGGGGGGGGGGGGGGGCGGGGGGGGGGGGGGGGGGGGGGGGGGGGGGGGGGGGGGGGGGGGGGGGGGGGGGGGGGGGGGGGGG
>JAVBPC010000046.1:0-3585 GCA_031549905.1 Eubacteriales bacterium | reverse complement strand
ACCCCGCCGCGGCGGGGGCCCCGCCCGCGCCGGGGCCGCCCCCCCCGGGCCCTGCCGCGGGGGGGGGGGCACACTGGGACGCTGTCCCAGACCCTGCCTAAGGGCATAATGCCCTTAGGAATCCCTACATGGGGTTTTGGTGTGGTTACGCTTCAAACTCGCGTGCCAGGATATCCATGTATACCACATCCGTGTATTTTCCGTTTTTGAAATGGATTTCGGCGTCCTCTGCGCTGAAAGGCGAAAGGTACAGGCGATCGCCAACGATTTTGCGGAAATAACGCATGGGATACCTCCTATGAATAAAAGAGTTTGTTTGTGATGCTTGGCAGCCAACCCGCCGTGAGGCGAAAAAAAGGGATTCTTAAGGGCATTATGCCCTTAAGCGGGGTCCAGGGGCAGCGCCCCTGGCGTTGCTTCTTACAGCGCCATCGCCCTGTACATCGTCGCGATGACCTCGTCGATGTTTTCCCCCTCGGTCTCCTGGTACGTTTCCTTCAGCTTCCCCATGCCCCCGTCGTACAGCAGCCTCCCGTGCCCTATCACCATGACGCGGCTGCAAAGGGCCTCGATGTCGTCCATGTCGTGGGTGGTCAGCAGCATGGTGGTGCCGCGCCGGCGGTTCTCTTCGTGCAGGAAATCGCGCAGGGAGAGCTTGGAGGGGGCGTCCAGGCCGATGGTGGGTTCATCCAGGAAAAGGATATCGGGCTGGTGGAGAAGGGCCGCTACAAGCTCACAGCGCATGCGCTGGCCCAGGGACAGCTGGCGCGCGGGGGTCTTGAGCAGGGCGCCGATATCCAGGCGGGAAACGAGGCGGCCGAGGCGCTCCATGTAATCGGAAGGGCGGATGTCGTAGATGTCGCGCAGCAGGTCGAAGGAATCCTGTACGGGCACATCCCACCACAGCTGGCTGCGCTGGCCGAAGACCACGCCGATGCGGGAAACGTGCTGCACGCGCTGCTTCCACGGTGTGCGGCCCTGGATGACGCACCCGCCCGAGTCGGGCACCAGTATGCCCGCCATGACCTTGACGCTGGTGGATTTGCCCGCGCCGTTGGGGCCGATGTAGCCGACCAGCTCGCCCTGATCGATGGAAAAGCTGATGCCATCCAGCGCCTTTACGGTGCGCTTGCTGCGGATGACCGCGCCTTTCAGCAGGCCGAACCGCCCTTCCGGCCTTTCATACACGGTGAAATGTTTGCGAATATCCGTGAGCGTGATTTGCGCCATGGCCGCGCCCTCCTTTGGTGTGCGTTTTTCCGGGTTCATCAGCTTAGCAGATTGCCCGCTTGCGGCGCAAAGCCCGTTTGCGCGGCTTAGATGCATTTGCGGCGCGTTTTGGGCCTAAAAGGGTGCTTTTGCGCGCGTTTCATAGAAAGGCTTGACAGGTTTGCGGTTTTATCGTATAGTATACGTATCATCAATCCACCGGGGGCGGTGGGTCTTCTTTCCTACTTTGATAGAGGGGTTATGTTTCCTGTTGTGTAGCGCCTGCCTGTGGGGGCGTTTTTTTGTGCGCATTTTTCGGGTATTTTGCTATGCTGATAAAATCTACGTCGTTAAAAGGGGGAAATTTGATCATGGCGACAAAAAAGCCTGTGCAGCTGCTGGAGCCTGCGCTGCCGGAGGACCTGACCGACACGGACGCGCTGACAGACGACATGCGGGATACCCTTTTTGCGCTGGATGACGTCGAAAACATCCGCTTCTCCGGCGCGGTCTTTGAGGGGATCACCGGCCGCCGCGCGTCCTTTCGCGCCTGCCAGTTCGACCGCTGCACCTTCACGCCGTCCGATGTGAAGCAGTACGACTTCACCGACTGCGCGTTCACCCGCTGCGAGTTCATCCAGATGCGCCTGGACCGCGCCGCCCTGATCCGCACGCGCTTCAAAACGTGCCGCATGGTCGGCGCGTACTTCACCGATGCATCGCTGCGCCATGTTTCGTTTGATGACTGCAAGCTATCCTACGCCAATTTCGGCAACACAAAAATGACGCACGTCCGCATGAATGCATGCGACATTTCGCACGGCACATTCGCCTATTCCGCTTTCGAAAACCTGCAATGGGAAGCCTGCAACCTGACCCAGGCCGAGCTGCTGCAGGTGCGCCTATCCGGCATGGACCTGCGCAGCAACGCGCTGGAGGGCATTGTTGTGGGGGACAGGAAAGAGCTGGAGGGCGCGAAGGTTACCGCCATGCAGGCCGTGGGGTTGGCGCGGCTGCTGGGGCTGGAGGTGGAGGGGTAGAGGACGGGGGAACGGGGAGCGACGGTCAGGGGCTCTGCCCCCGACACCCCTGCTTAAGGGCATTATGCCCTTAAGAATCCCTTTTTCCGCTGCGGCGGAGGGAGGGGGTTTTTTAGTGGGGCAGCCAGTTCTCACAGTTTGTGGACATTTCTCTTAGCGTCTCCACGAACTGCCCGGCGTGATAGCCGTCGCAGGCCGCGTGGTGCAGTTGCATCGCCAGCGGCAGCAGGGTTTTGCCGTCTTGTTCTATATATTTGCCGATGGTGAAAATGGGCGGCAGGTGCTTGCCCGCCGTGTACACATTCAGGTTGAAGGCGGTGAAATCGATCCACGGCACGCTGGATACATCAAATGTGTTGGGCGGCGCATCTTTTTTTGGAAACAGCGCCGATGCGTTTTGGTAGCTTTCCATGTCCTGGGTGCAGGCATGGTAAAATGTGCGGAAATCTTCGCTGTACGGCGTCCAAATGCAGGAGAAAGTCTCCGTTTTCGCATTGAAAACGGTGTACGCGGGATGCATTTCATCCCAATAGCCAGGCTCCCCCGCGCCGGATACCCCCATGCGGAATTGCGGGAAACGGTTGACCGCCGCCGCCAGCATGTAAATCTGCGCCGGGTATGTTCGAAGGTTGTTGCTCTTCAGCACATGCCGAAGCGCCGTGACATCAATCTGCACGGTCAGGCTGTAGGTGCAACGCACGGCATCCATATAATGGTAGAAATGCTCGCGCCGCGGCCAGGAAGGGTCCATTGTGTGAAACATGATGCGTGCCCGCCTCACTTCTTCTTCACAAACACCAGCAGCTTGCTCAGCACATAATTCAGCACGATCACGACGCCATTGGTCAGGATGTTTGCCACGTTTTTATCCATGGCGACCGGCCCGGTCAGCAGGTTCATCATCAGCACGGACAGCACCATCGTGCCCGCGCGGGACAGCAGAAACCGCACGGTTTCACCTGCCACGGCCTTGCGCCCGGTTTCCTTTGACTGGAACACAATATACCGGTTGCCGACGTAAGCAAAGGCCACGGCCACCACCGTGGTGATGATTTTCGCGGGCGTCACGTCCATGCCCGCCGCGCTCAGCAGCGCAAAAACGACGATATCAATCAGCGTGGTCAGCCCGCCGATCACGAGATAGCGTAGCATCTCGCCGTACTTTTGATACAGCGCCTTTATTTTATCGCTCATAATGAAATCCTTTCCGGGTACATATCGCTTTTTGAAAATTTGTATTTGTAAAACCCGCCCCGCCGTGAGGCGAAAAAACAGGGATTCTTAAGGGCATTATGCCCTTAAGCCGGGTCTGGGACAGCGTCCCAGCGTCCCCCCC